>CAJTGJ010000026.1:0-43007 GCA_910575695.1 Oscillospiraceae bacterium
CTTCGCCATCTCGTTGAGAACGCTTTTCTTCTTCTCAAGCGCTGGCGCGGCATTGCTGCGCGCTACGCCAAAAATGTCGCTTCCTTCGTCGCTGCTGTCCAAATTCGTTGTATTGCCATTTGGCTCCTCGTTTATTGACGACACCATCTAACTTTTCCGCTGGTATACTTTGTGGCGAAACCCCTCCCCAAAACTGGTGTACTTTGTGGCGTAATTTGGCCCTTTTTACTTGACTGCTTATACACAGGGGGTCAGCTCCTTCCATGGCAGGCCGGGGACAGCTCATCCGGCCATCTTCAATTCCAGGTCGTTCAGTACGATGGTGGCCGCCGCTTTGAGCGCGTTGTCCGCGAAGGGGCAGACGCTTTGGAGCCACTTCAGGCTGGTGGGCCTGTCTTTGGCCACCTGCTCCAGCGTCCAGCCCTTGCAGATGCCGTCCAGCACCTTGAAGCTCCGGGCCTGCTCCAGCGTCATGAGCCCGCAGATCTCCTCCACAGTCATGTCCGCCGTGTAGGCAGCCGGAGCGGGCGCGTCTGACCCGGCGGAAGCCTCCGGGGCGGGATCAGCCGCCGGAGCATCCTTGGCTGCGGGCGGGGTGTCCGTCCCCTCCTGACCGTCAGGCTTGTTCTGCGCTGCCACAGTCTGGCGGGCATCGCCGATGTTCACCACAGCCGGAGCAGGCTTCTCTTTTTTCTGACTCGGGGCGGCATGGGGCTGGGGGGCCACCGGCGCGGGGCGAGGGGCCGTCGCCGCATGGGGCGGCGGGCCCACAGGGGCCGGACGCGGTGCAGGCTGGGCTGCCTTCTCCACAGGCGGGGTGCTGTGTTCGGCTTTCTGCTCAGGGGGATCGGCCTCAGCCGGGGCGGGGGAGGACTTGGGTTCCTCCAGCGGCGCTTTTGCGGGCTGTCCGGCATCAGCCGCCTGGGTGGGCGGTGTTGGCGCCCCACCACTTACGATGGGGGCCAGGGTCGAAACGTCCAGGTCAAACCCGGCCATTTTCAGCGCCTCTTCCAACGCGGCCTCCTGGGTGGCGCGGATGTACGCATCCCCCTTGGCCTTGTCCGCCTTTCTGGTGGCGGTGAAGCTGGCCAGGGGGCTGCGGTCATCCGCGTCGGCGAACACCCGGGCTTCAAAGATGGCCATGGTATCCGCCACCCGCAGGGGGTTCAGCACCAGCCCGCCCTTGGGGCAGGCCAGCCGGAACCAGGTTTTCCTGCCCTCAAGGGTCATTTCCAGCGTCTGCCCCGGGCCGTCCTTCTTGTCCGCCGCACGGGTAAACTTGGTAAAGTCAAAGCCCGGAAGCCTCCGCAGGTCCCAGGGGGCGTAGGCTTCGCCCGCCGCCGTGTTCTTCTTGTTGTTCATGTGACAAACTCCTTTCCATAAATAAATAGGAGATGGCCGCGCGTTTTTTTGCACGTCATCTCACAATTAACTGGCATTTTTCAATTCGTCCCCGCTGGCCGGGGCGCTCCGCCGGATCAGCGCCTGGTGGTACAGCCGGATGCGCTCCCCCAGCAGGGTGTTGCGCTTGCCCGTACCGCATTTGCTCACCGCCATGAAAATGGCCTTTTTCATCCCAACCAGCACCACCCGCCGCTTGGCGCGGGTAATGGTCGTGTAGAACAGGTTCCGGGAAAGCAGGATTTTGTGGGCCGGGAGCATGGGCACGATCACCGTGTCGTACTCGTTGCCCTGGGACTTGTGGATGGTGGTGGCGTAGGCCAGCTCCAGCTCCCCCAGGCTCTCCGGCGGATAATCCGCAAATCGTCCGTCAAAAGAAACGGTGAGCGTCCCCGGCCTGATGTTGGACACGATGCCCACTTCGCCGTTGAACACGCCAGCGGCCACCTACTCGCCGTCCTCATTGAACAGCGCAATGTCGTAATCGTTCTTCACCTGCATCACCCGGTTGCCCAGGCAGAACAGACGCCCGCCGTTGGATATCTCAGGCTTGTCGGCCGCCGGCGGGTTGATCTCCGCCTGGATGGCCGCGTTCAGGCTGTTGGCCGACGCGTCCCCTGTAGCGCGGAACGGGGTGAGGATCTGCATCTGCTCCATGGCGGTGTGCCGCAGAGTGCCCCGGTACAGTACCCGGATCAGCGCCGCGGTTTCTTCCTGGGATAATGCCTCAGTAAAGGCAAAGTCCCGGCCATAGTACAGCTGGCCCATACCCTCCTTGATGAACTTGGCGTTGTAGGCAATGAGGCTGTCTTCCGCCTGACGGAAGATCTGGTCCAGCACCGTCACAGGCACAAGGCCGCTCTGGATCAGCTCCCGGAACACGCTGCCCGCGCCCACGCTCTCCAGCTGGTCGGCGTCGCCCACGATCAGCAGCTTCGTCCCCTTTTTCAGCCGGGCAAACATCTGGTGGGCCAGCCACATATCCACCATGGACGCCTCGTCCACAATAAGGAAGTCCGCTTCCAGCTCCTTTTTTTCCTGCCAGCCCGCGTCCTCCCCCTGGAGGCCCAGCAGGCTGTGGAGGGTGGCGGCATTGCCCATCCCGGTGGTCTCCGCCATGCGGCGGCTGGCCTTGCCGGTGGGCGCGCCCAGGGCGATGATCTTGCCTGGGTAAAGCACCTGGTACGCCTCGATCACCGCCTTCAAAATGGTGCTCTTGCCGGTGCCGGGGCCGCCCGTGATGATGGACAGGTTGTGCCGGAAGGCCATTTCCACCCCCTCGTATTGCCTGGGGGAGAGGGTGATGCCCAGCTTGCCCTTGATGCGCTCCATCACCGGGCCCAGCAGGACCGGCTCTGGCCGCTCCAGCAGTAGCTCCACCACCGTGCGGGCGGTTTCGCTCTCCTGGTTGAACACATGGGGCAGGTAAATATTGCCCTTCTTGGACACCACTACGTTGGTCATCACCATGGTGCGCAGCTCCTGCTCAAGCTGGGGCCTTTGCAGGCGCTGTTCCAGCTGGGGGATTTTCTCGTTCAGCAGCGCCAGGCCCTCGCCCAGCAGCTTTTCCGCCTCCACATAGAGGTGGCCGCCCTCGGTGCGGGACTTCTCTATGGCATAGAACAGGGCCCCCTGCACCCGCATAGGGTCGTGGAGGTTGCCGCCGGACTTGATCACGATGGCGTCCACTTTTTTGAACCCAAACCCGGGGATCTGGCACAGCTGGTAGAAGCTCTTGCGCAGCAGGGCGGCGCCATCCGGGCCGAAGTGTTCGTAGATCTTCATGGCCGTCTTGGGCGTCAGCTTGAAGGGGGCCAGCACCGTCATCAGATCCCGGACCGCCTTGCTCTCAGCGTAGCCCGCCTTGATCTCCTCCAGCTTCTCCCCGGTGATGCCTTTGATCTCCAGCAGCTTTTCCGGGTGATGTTCGATCACATCGAGAGAATCCGTGCCAAACCGCTGGACGATAGCCTCGGCGGTCTTGGGGCCGATGCCCTTCAGCAGCCCGGAGGACAGGTAGCCTAGGACGCCCTCAATGGTGGGCGGCACCAGCTCCTGCCAGCCGTCCACCTGGAGCTGTGTGGGCCGTATTTGCCGTCTGCCCATTCCCCGTCCAGCTCCATTTTGATGGCGCTCGTCCGGGGCAGGTCGTAGCCCACGGCCACAAAGCGGATCAGGTGATCCGCAAACCGGTACTTGTCCCGGGCGTTCTCCGGCACCATGGGGGCGGCGGTTTTCAGCCGCAGGACGCAGTATTTGCTCGCCTCGTTGTAGAACAGCGTTTTGTCATACGCCGCAACAATGTTCATAACCACTCCTCCTATGCCGCCGCTTCGGCAGCGGCGAATTTGACATGGAACCGCCGGCTCTCGGACGCGGTGGCATACTGCGCGTAGATGTCCGGGTGGGCGGTCTTCAGCCGCAGCAGGTTGTCCTTCAAAATGCCCTCGGAGTAGCTGGGCTTGAAGGTAACAGTATAGCTGCCGCTCTCGTCCTCACAGGCCGCCGACCAGCTCCCGCCCATGTCGGCCACGATGAGGGCCTTCAGCCGCTCCATTTCGTCCCCCAGCTTTTTCACGTCCGCATTCAGGAGGCTCCTTTGCTCCCGGAGCTCCACATACCGCCGCACCCTTTCGGACTGCGTTTCAGTGAGCGTTACCGGGGGCATTTCCTTGCAGGACGGCCCCAGGCGGCGGCGCAGGCTGTCCAGGATAAGCCCGCCGTCCCGCTCCACATAGGGGGTAGCACCTTTGCCTGGACATGATTCACCCAGAAGTTCTCCTCTAAGGCGATCAGCTCCGCCTCATACTTCGGGTCCCGGTCTATTTGCCGGATCATGGCCTCGTCCTCGTTGTTGCCGTAGAGGCAGCAGAAATAGACCCGATTCAGATTCATGACCGCCATGTAGTGCCGGCCCTGGGCTTCGTAGTATTCCGGCACGATGGGCTTGCCGTCGTACGCCCACTTGTCCCGGGCATTGTAGTTGGTAGTCTTGCACTCCAAAATGGCTGTCCCGCCGTCCGGCAGGGTCACCAGGCGGTCCACGTCGGCCAGCATCCACGGGTGGTCCGGGTGTTGGAACATGACCGGCATGGGGCAGACCTCCAGCCCCGTCTTTTTTGTAAAGATGCGGGCCACCAGGTCTTCCAGCAGGGTGCCCACCTCCATGGCCACCCAGTTTTCCGCGCTGTCCTCAACGGGAAGGCCCAGCTTGTCGTAGTAGAGATCCACCCCGGTGCGGAAGGGCGAGATGCCCATGACCGCCGCCGCATCGCTGCCGCCAATCCCCTGGCGGCGGTAGGCCAGCCATTCCTCGCGGGACAGGCCGGCGGTTGCGGTGACTACGTTAGGCCGCTTTTGCTGCGGCTCCGCCATGGCTCGCCACCCCCTTCCTGGGAATTGTCCCCTTGGGCTTGAGGGCCTGGAGCTGCCTCCGACCCGGCTTCCTGGAGCCCATCCCACGGCGCGGGCGGCCTCCAGGCTTCCATACTGCGTGATACTTCATTTCCTGTACTCCTTTCGTTTTTTGATTTATCCTCAAAGCCTTCCGGCGTTTGGGCAGAAAAAAAGCGGGAATGACTGAAATACCGGCTTTGCCGGCTCCGCCCCCTTACAGGTGGGCTTCAGTCATTCCCGCTTTACGCGTCGGGGTGTGTCTCCCTATGTTGAAATCAAAATCGCCAGCGGACGCCGCCGCAAATGGGCAGACTGCTCCCGCTGACGATACATACAAACCCGGGAGCGGCGTACGACACCCTCTCTGCCTCATGAGAAAGGGCCGCCAGTTCCCGTAACGTGTGCAATGCGAAACCTATCGCTCCCAGGCTGACAAAGCCAGCCTGCCCTCTTAAAAAGAGAAAACGCACATAGAATCAATTACGAAAAGATACTACCACAACATTTAGTGTTTGCCAATCACATCCAACCATATTTTGCGTTTTAGAAAAATTTTGAAAAATATTTCGTTCCCTGCAAAAAAATGGGAGCCGCTTGCTATTTATTATTTAGGAGGCTATACATTGCACCTTGACAAACGGCGCGAGCCCATACCCTGTCCCGGCAGTCATACAGGAGCGGCGGATAGTGTGCCTTTGCGCACCCGCCGCAGAATCAGCGCATAGCGCGGCCTGAAAATACGCGGTCTGAACGAGAGCGCAGGAAGTGGGCCGGGAAAGGAAAAGAAAATTTAGAATCGAACGTGATGTTTTGTTGACTTTTATGGAGAAGAATTGTACAAGTATTATTGTAAGGATACTGTGGGTTCTTCTTCAGCCACGACGAAAGGAGGAATACTGTGGCTGATATTGTTTCTACTCACTCAAAAGCCGTTTCAGAGAAGCGAAGTTATTCCGTTGCTGAGGTTGCGGAAATCTTAAATGTCAGTAAACGGTCCGTGTATAATCTTTGCGCCAATGGTGTGATAAAAAGCGTAAAAATTGGCACAAAATTAAGAATTTCCAAGAAAACCTTTGATGAATGGCTTGATGGTGAGGACATTCGTTGAAAGGAGTCCACAGGATTATGGCTTCTATCCAAAAGCGAGGGAAAAAATATGCCGTAGTATACGCATATGAAGACGACTCGCACGTCAAACGTCAAAAATGGGAGACATTTTCTACAAAAAAAAGAGGCGCTCATCCGAAAAGCGCAGATTGAAAACGAGCAGAATAAGGGTACGTTTATTCCCCCGTCCAATGTTACCGTGGCCGAGTTTTTGAAAGACTTTGTTGAGCTCTATGGATCGAAACGCTGGGGGCTGTCTGCCTATACCGGCAATGTTGGCCTGATTGAGAACTATATTAACCCTCTGATTGGCGAATGCTATGTCCAAGATGTCAGCCGCCGAGTCGTTGATGGGTTTGTCCTAAAGCTCCAAAAAACGCCGCCCGTCAGCACCCTGTATCGGAAAGCCAAGACAGATGCACTGCCGCCATGTACGATTGAGAAAATCTGTAAGGTGATGCACTGTGCGTTCCGGCAGGCTGTCCGGTGGGACATGGTGCCAAAGAACCCCTTTGATGATGTCCTGCTCCCCAAAAAAGAGAAGAAAGTACGGGACATCTGGACGGTGGAAGTGATCCGGCAGGCACTGGATAACTGCTCGGAGGGTAAGCTGTTCATTGCCATTAACCTTGCGTTTGCCTGCTCGTTGCGGTTGGGTGAAATCACAGGGCTGACTTGGGACTGTGTCCATATTTCCGATACGGATATCGCGAAAGATGACGCCTACATTATCGTGAACAAGGAATTGGCCCGGGTCGATCAGAAGGCGATCAATGCCATAGGGGAAAAGGATATCCTGTTTATGTTCCCCCGGATGATTAGGGGAAGATCTACCACCCGGCTGGTGTTGAAAAAGCCCAAGACTGAAACGAGCGTCCGAAAGGTTTGGCTGCCCAAGACACTCGCCTATATCCTCCGGGATTGGAAGGAGCGTCAAGACAAACTGAAAGAGTTCATGGGGGACGAATATACAGATTACAACCTTGTCCTGGCCCTGGAGACAGGGCGTCCTTGTGAAGATCGGGTCATTGGAAATCAGTTTGAGCGGTTGAAGAAATCTGCCGGGCTGCCCGACGTGGTGTTCCACTCGCTCCGCCACAGTAGCACGACCTATAAGCTGAAGCTGAACCACGGTGACATCAAGGCAACCCAGGGAGACACCGGCCACGCCCAGGCCCAGATGGTGACGGAGGTTTATGCCCACATCCTGGACGAGGAGCGCAAGATCAACGCGCAAAAGTTCGAGATTGCCTTTTACGCCAACCCGGATATGAGGCAGGTGGAGAAGGAACTGAGCACACCAAAGGACAAGGGGACAGACCTCCAAAAACTGTTGGCCCAGCTTCAAGAGAACCCGGAGCTGGCAGCTCAGCTCAAAGCACTTTTGAACGCCAAATAGCAGGAGGGCACGAGGCGACATAAAACGGTGCGAAAACGCAAATTAGCAGAATGCCGGTTTTCATTAGCAAGTGGGGCAAAAATCGTTCTAATCCTCCCGGGGAACGGGCCTGGAAGTGTTAAAAAATGCAGACGCTGAACGCAAAATGCAAAAAGAGCTTTTAGCAATAAAAAACGCCGAAATCCACAGGATAACGGCGTTTTGGCACCCCGAACTGGAGTCGAACCAGCGGCCTACCGCTTAGGAGGCGGTCGCTCTATCCATCTGAGCTATCGGGGCGTGTATGGAATTTTGTCTTGCCAGGTGAAAGGTCACCTATCACTTAGGAGGCGGACGCTCTATCCCCTGAGCTGCCGGGGCGTATGCGCCGTGAAGCAGAACCTATTGTAACCAATTTCCCGCCTTCTGTCAATGCAATACAAGAAATTTTCCGAAAAGTCTCATAATTCCGCCTTTCCGACTGTTGCAATCGGTGGAAAGTGAGGCTATAATATTATCCCGTGCTTGGAAAAAAGATTCTATATTTCAGATAGAAGGTACAAATATGCAGAACGAAAAATTACGCAACATCGCCATCATCGCCCACGTAGACCATGGCAAGACTACCCTGGTGGACGAAATGCTGAAGCAGGGCGGCATCTACCGGGAGAACCAGGCCACCGTGGAGCGGGTCATGGATTCAAACGATTTGGAGCGGGAGCGGGGCATTACCATCCTGGCCAAAAATACCGCCGTCCACTACAAGGACACCAAGATCAACATCGTGGACACCCCGGGCCACGCCGATTTCGGCGGCGAGGTGGAGCGCATCCTGAAAATGGTCAACGGCGTCATCCTGCTGGTGGACGCCGCCGAGGGCCCCATGCCCCAGACCCGGTTCGTGCTCAGCAAGGCTCTGGAGCTGGGCCACAGGGTCATCGTGGTGGTGAACAAGATCGACCGCCCCGACCAGCGCATCCACGAGGTCATGGACGAGGTGCTGGAGCTCCTGCTGGATCTGAACGCCACTGACGAGCAGTTCGAGTCCCCCACCCTGTTCTGCTCCGGACGTCAGGGCACCGCCAGCTACTCCCCCGACCATCCGGGGACGGATCTGGTGCCCCTGTTCGAGACGATTCTGGACTATATCCCCGCCCCGGACTGCGACCCAGAGGCCCCCTTTCAGATGCTGGTGTCCTCCATCGACTACAACGAGTTCGTGGGCCGCATCGCCGTGGGCCGCATTGAGCGGGGCACGGTGAAGCAGAACCAGGAGATCGCGGTGTGCAACTACCACAAGCAGGACGAGGCCCCTAAAAAGGCCAAAGCCACCACCCTGTACACCTTTGACGGCCTGGCCCGCACCCCCGTCACCGAGGCCAGGGCCGGTGAGATCATCGCCATGAGCGGTATCGGGGATATCACCATCGGCGACACCGTCTGTATTCCCTCCAATCCCGAGCCCATCGAGTTTGTGAAGATTTCCGCCCCCACCCTGGAGATGACCTTCTCCGTCAACGACTCCCCCTTCGCCGGGAGGGAGGGCAAATACGTCACCAGCCGCCAGCTCCGGGACCGCCTGTTCCGGGAGACCCTCAAGGACGTGTCTCTGCGGGTCACCGAGATGGACGCCTCCACCGACGCCTTCAACGTGGCTGGCCGCGGGGAAATGTCCCTGTCCATCCTCATCGAGACCATGCGCCGGGAGGGCTACGAGTTCCAGGTGTCTCCCCCCCGGGTGGTGTACCAGGAGGTGGAGGGCCAGAAGTGCGAGCCGGTGGAACGGGTGGTCATCGACGTGCCCGCCGACTGCGTGGGGGCCGTCATGGAGAAGCTGGGCAGCCGGAAGGGCGAGTTCCTTTCCATGGACCCCATCGGCAGCCGCACCAAGCTGGAGTTTTTGGTGCCCTCCCGGGGCCTGTTCGGCTACCGCAACGAGTTTTTGACGGACACCAAGGGCGAGGGCATCATGGCCTCCGTGTTCGAGAAATACGCCCCCTTCAAGGGGGATATCCAGCGCCGGAATACCGGCTCCCTGGTGGCCCACGAGACGGGCGAGTCCGTGACCTACGGCCTGTTCGCCGCCCAGGAGCGGGGCGCGCTGTTCATCGGCCCGGGCGTGCCTGTGTACGAGGGCATGGTGGTGGGCGTGTGCCCCAAGATGGAGGACATCTCCGTCAACGTGTGCAAGAAGAAGCAGCTCACCAATATGCGGGCCAGCGGCAGCGACGAAGCCCTGCGGCTGGTGCCCCCCAAGCAGCTCAGCCTGGAGCAGTGCCTGGAGTTCCTGGCGGACGACGAGCTTTTGGAGGTCACGCCGGAAAACCTGCGCCTGCGCAAGCGGATTTTGAACCACGAGAAGCGCATGAAAGCTCTGAAGGGCGGAAAAGCGTAATAAAAGAGGAGCGGCAGGGCCACAGGCCCTGCCGCTCCTTATGTTATTGCCTCTTTTTATGCTTCCATTTCTTGTATTCCCCGATAAGAATCGGAATATCAATCGCCAGCGCGATCAGAAAGAAAATCGCGGCGATTACATACAGCCTTGAGAAACCGCCTATAATCGTACCAGCCAGCAAGCACCAGGTAGCAATCGTTTCTTTTTTGGGCATATAAACTTCCCCAACCTTACAGCGTCATGGTAATCCCGCCCTCGTCGGACAGCCCATCCTTCTTGAGCATATTCTCCAGCACCTCCACGTCCGACGTGATATCCATGGCGTCGTCCTGGAACAGCTTGTCGAGCTGCTTCTCGAACCCGTACACCACCTGGTCCATCATATCTTCGATGCGCTTCTTGGCGGCGGAGATGTTCTCCCCCTCGATTCCCTGGGCGTCCAGCTGGGCGTAGGCCCGCAGGATTTTCAGGGTGGTGGGCAGGTAGTAGTTCAGGAAGGAGCGCAGCTGGCCCTCCTTGTTGGGGTGGGACTTCTGGTACTTCAGAATCTTCCCCGTGATCTCCTCGATGCGGTCGATCTTGGCGCTCATCACCGCGTCGGGGATCTGGTCGTTCACCTGCCGGATCTCCCGGAGGATATCGTCCTCCCGGGCGGCGGCCTCCTGGGGCGTCTCCTCGGGGGGCGCCTCCCGCTTTGGCTCGGGGGTGTGGTAGCCCATCTCGGTGAGGAACAGCTTGCCCTCCGCCAGATCCAGATACCCCGTGGGCAGGATGCCCTTGGCCAGCATCCGGCGCAGGTCCTTGCACAGCCGGCTTACGGACACGCCGAAGGTGGCGGCCATATGGGCCAAAGGCACCTCCCGGTTGGCGCCGATGTAGGCCAGGTAATTCATGTAACGCTCACTGCGGCGGTTCATGTTGATGCCGGAGAACAGCATCCCCAAACCACCGGCCAGGAACATCATGCACGCCAGCACGCCGATGAGCTCATCCGACCAGAAGTAGCCATAAAGCATACCCCTGAACACCTCTATCGACAAAGCCGCAGTACCCAGGGCGAAGATGGCGCTCATAATGCCGCCGCCGATGATGAAGCCCTTGCCCTCGACGGAATCCTTCATTGCCTGCCGATGGGCCTTCTGCCGGCGGGCCTCCGACGGGTCCCGGACGTTCCAGCTGTCGGGCTGGGCCTTCTGCGTCCAGGGCTCGGCCTTGGGCTGCTTCTTTTCCTGCTGGGGCTGGGCGGCCTGCTGCCGGCCGTCCTGATAGGAACTGGCTGCGGACCTCTGGCTGTTCTGCCCCGGCTGGGAGCCCTGGGGACGGTCCGCACCGCCCATCATCTGACTGCCCAGGTTGAGCAGATCGGCCACGGTGCTCCTGGCGGTGGAGGCGGCTTTCTGGGCCTCCTGGCGGTAGCGCTGCTTCTGCCTGTTGTCCATGGCCATCAGCTTGCGGATCAGCCAGATCACGGCGATGATCTGAGTGATGCCGCCGGTGGGCAGCAGGAACAGCACCGCGATGCCGATCCAGTCCCCGGAGCCGTTGTCCTGCTGGGGCGGCTTAGGCTGTCTGCCCCCGCCGAAGGGCGCTGTGCCCTTCCCTGCGTTATAGCTGTATTTGTAATTATAGCGGTAGTTGTAGCCCTGCTGGTTTGGTCCCTGCTGGCCGGACCCCGGGCCGGAACTGCCCTGTGTCCCCCTGTTGTCGGGATCATAACGGTATTCATCCGCCATACCTGTCCTCCCTTTCCCGAAGCCCCTGGCGGGGCGGCAAAAGTTCATGCGGATTCTATTATATACTTTTGCTTCGGCGGTGTAAATAAGGAAAACCTTAATTTTTTTTGGAGATTTTCCAGGTTAGCTATTGACAACTTTGGTTAGCGGTGGTAAACTACATTTCACCGATAATAAGCCAATGCATACTGACTATGGGAGGAGTGCGTTATGATGCCGCTGACGATGGCAAAGCCTGGCGAGGAGGCCACAATCCTCAAGATCACTGGAAAGGACGAGGTGCGCCAGCATCTGGCGGAGCTGGGCTTTGTTGTGGGTGGCATGGTCACTGTGATCAGCGAGATGGCGGGCAATCTCATCGTGCAGGTGAAGGCCAGCCGCGTGGCGCTGGACAGGTCCATGGCAAACCGTATCATGATTTAGGAAGGAGAAAAGAGGGTATGAAAACGTTGCAGGACGCCAGGGTGGGCGAGAGCGTTACAGTGGCCCGGCTCCATGGGGAGGGCGCGGTAAAGCGCCGCATTATGGACATGGGCATCACAAAGGGCGTGGAAATTTACGTGCGCAAGGTGGCCCCCCTGGGGGACCCCATGGAGCTCACCGTGCGGGGCTACGAGCTGTCTGTGCGCAAGGCGGACGCCGGGATGATCGAGATCGTCTGAGTTTTTTGACCAACGGTTAGCATAGCCTAATGCAGAGGGGAGGGACTTGCCCTCCCCTGTAAAATCAAAACCAGAAAGGAGAGAGACAGCATGGATGTTAAAATTGCGCTGGCGGGCAACCCGAACTGCGGCAAAACCACCCTGTTCAATGCCCTGACCGGCTCCAACCAATACGTGGGCAACTGGCCCGGCGTCACCGTGGAGAAGAAGGAGGGCAGGCTGAAGGGCTACAAGGACGTGGTCATCCAGGACCTGCCCGGCATCTACTCCCTGTCCCCCTACACGCTGGAGGAAGTGGTGGCCCGGAATTACCTGGTGAAGGAACAGCCTGACGCCATTTTGAACATCGTGGACGGCACCAATATCGAGCGCAACCTGTACCTGACCACCCAGCTCATTGAGCTGGGCCTGCCCGTGGTGGTGGCGGTGAATATGATCGACCTGGTACGCAAAAACGGGGACAAAATCGACCTGGGCAAGCTGGGCAAGGCTCTGGGCTGTGAAGTGGTGGAGATGTCCGCGCTGAAGGGCGAGGGCGGTGCAGAGGCGGCGGAAAAGGCCATGGCTCTGGCCCAGAAGCATCAGGCCGGGGAACTGCCCCACGTGTTCACCGGAAGCGTGGAGCACGCCCTGGCCCACATCGAGGAATCCATCCAGGGCAGGGTCAGCGGCCGCTATCTGCGCTGGTACGCCATCAAGGTGTTCGAGCGGGACGAAAAGGTGCTGGAGGAGCTGGCCTTTGACGCCGGACTGAAGGCCCATATCGAGGAGCACATCACCGACTGCGAAACAGAGCTGGACGACGACGCGGAATCCATCATCACCAACCAGCGGTACGCCTACATCAGCGGCGTGGTACATAAGGCGGTGGTGAAGAAGGCGGCGAAAAATTCCCTGTCCACCTCGGACAGGATCGACCAGGTGGTCACCAACCGCATTGCGGCCCTGCCCATCTTTGTGGTGGTCATGTTCCTGATGTATTCCATCGCCATGGGCCCCTGGAAGGTGTCCATCGGCACCCACCTCACCGACTGGGCCAACGACGGACTGTTCGGCGACGGCTGGCTGGTGCCCTTCGTGTCCGACGTGGAGGGCTGGGAGGACGCCTCCGGCGAGTTCGAGAACGCTGAAACCATCATCGCGGCCTACGAGAGCGGCGAGAGCGAGGTCTACTTCTACGACAACGAGACCGGCAGCACCGACACCGTGGAGGTGACCGAGGCGCTCTACAACGAGGCCCTCGCCGTGGAGGAGCCTGACCCCGCTGACTACGGCGTGTGGGTACCCGGCATCCCCGTTGTCATCGAAAATGCGCTTCTGGCTATCAACTGCAGCGATATTGTCATGTCCCTGGTGCTGGACGGCATCGTGGGCGGCGTGGGCGCGGTGCTGGGCTTTGTGCCCCAGATGCTGGTGCTGTTCCTGCTGCTGGCCATCCTGGAGGATGTGGGCTACATGGCCCGCGTGGCGTTCATTATGGATCGGATCTTCCGCCGGTTCGGACTGAGCGGCAAGTCCTTTATCCCCATGCTGGTGGCCACCGGCTGCGGCGTGCCCGGCATCATGGCCTCCCGTACCATTGAGCAGGATCGGGATCGTAAGATGACCATCATGACCACCGGCTTTATTCCCTGCGGCGCGAAAATGCCCATCATGATCATGTTTGCCGGGGCGCTGTTCGGCGGCTCCCCCCTGGTGACCACCTCCGCTTTCTTCATCGGCGTGGCTGCCGTGGTCGTCTCGGGCATCATCTTGAAGAAGTTCAAGGCCTTCGCCGGGGAGCCCGCTCCCTTCGTCATGGAGCTGCCCGCCTACCATGCCCCCTCTGTGGGCAACGTCCTGCGGGCCATGTGGGAGCGCGGCTGGTCCTTCATCAAGCGGGCTGGCACTGTGATTCTGCTGTCGTCCATCGTGCTGTGGTTCCTCCAGGGCTTTGGCTTTGAGAATGGGGCCTTTGGTTCCGTGGAGGACAACAACTATTCCCTGTTGGCCAGCATTGGCCGCTTGGTTGCCTGGATCTTCACCCCCCTGGGTTTCGGCAGCTGGCAGGCCACCGTAGCCACCGTCACCGGTTTGATTGCCAAGGAGGAGGTAGTGGGAACCTTCCCAGTGCTCTATCCGGGCAACCTGTCCGCCAACATCGCCGTGGCGTTCACCGGCATCTCCGCCTACTCCTTCATGATTTTCAACCTGCTGTGCGCTCCCTGCTTTGCCGCCATGGGAGCCATCAAGCGCGAGATGAACAACGCCAAATGGACGTTTGCCGCCATCGGCTATATGTGCCTGTTTGCCTATGTCACCTCCCTGATCGTCTACCAGCTTGGCGGGCTGATCACCGGCGTGTTGTCCTTCAACCTGTTCACCATCGTGGCCGTCCTGCTGCTGGCCGGGCTGGCGTACCTGCTGTTCCGGCCCGCGCCCAAGCTGTCCGATACCGTTTCGGTGCGCAGCACCGAGGTCGGCAAGGTGTAACGCCATGTTGGAATTTTTCAGCGAAAACTGGGGCAATATTCTGGTGCTGGCCCTGATCGCCGCCGCTGCGGCGGGCATACTGCTCAGCGCCCGCCGGAAAAAGAAGTCCGGCTGCGGCGGAAGCTGCTGTGACTGCCCGTCCAGAGGGATCTGCCACCCGGAAGAGTAAGACAGTCCCCCGGGAGAAAGTTATGATATGTCGACCGTTTTGCAGGGAAAGAGAGGCCCGGGAATGGAGATCCATTCTCCCCGTTGGTTGGTTGGGAAATTGTTGAGCAAGATCGAACAAGCACGGCAGCGGAAGGGTATATCTGCCTATGTGGAATACAAAATGATTTGTAACATATGGCAATAGCAGAGCTTCGTCCGCTTGGAACCTACCGTACCCACTACGCAGTCCATTTCCCAGTGCCCAAACGCTTCCCGGTCGTTAATCTCATCAATTGCGTTCCCCCTCAATTCAGCCTTTGACATTTCACAGGCCTGAAAGCAGCCCCGCACAAGACCGGATACCAGTCATGTGCGGGGCCGTTTTATTCGCTTAAAATTTCTGTCACGGCAAGTACGCCGTCCCGGACGCGGAACCTGACCTCCAGCCCCGCAAACCCAAAGCCGTACACCCGGTCCGGGTCGTTCTGGTAGGACGGCCTGGGGTCCTGGGCCAGCACGCCGGCCAGAGCCTCCCGGCAATGCTCCGGCACCCGCGCCAGAAGCCCGGGCGGGAACTCCACCTTCAGGCGGCCCTCCGGGGCCTCCCCGGCAAAGCCCCCCACCGCCTCGGAATGGCAGTCGGCGTAGGGCACGTAGGGCTTGATATCCAGGATGGGGGTGCCGTCCACCAGATCCGCCCCGGACACATACAGCGCCGGACCGTCCGGGGTGGACAGCTCCACCCGTTCCAATCTGACGCAGGACAGCCCGATGGGGTTGGGCCGGAAGGGGGAGCGGGTGGCAAACACGCCCAGGCGCTGGTTGCCGCCCAGGCGGGGAGGCCGCACCGTAGGCGACCACCCCGCCCGCTTGTTTTCCGAGAACTCCCAGATCAGCCACAGGTGGGAAAAGCCCTCAATGCCCCGCAGGGCGTCGGGTACGCGGTATTCCGGCTCGAAAACCACCGCGGCCCGCAGGCCCTCCACCAGCCCCGCCTGCCGGGGCACGCCGAACTTGGTGGGGAACTGGGAGCGGATATGGGCAATGGGATCCATCAGTCCACGTTGGGGCTGGCCCGCATGGCCAGGATGGTGCGGCCGATGAGGTCGTCCAGCTCCCAGCCCAGCAGTTCCGCGCCCTGATTGATCACGTCCCGGGAACATCCGGCGGCAAATTTTTTGTCCTTGAACTTTTTCTTCACCGACTTGACCTCCAGGTCGCTCACGCTCTTGGAGGGCCGCATGAGGGCCGCCGCGCCGATGAGCCCGGTGAGCTCGTCCACGGCGAACAGCACCTTTTCCATCTGGTGTTCCGGCTTGATGTCCACCGTCAGGCCGTAGCCGTGGCTGGCAGCGGCGCGGATGAGGGCTTCGTCTATGCCCCGCTCCCGCATCAGCTCCTGGCACTTGATACAGTGCTCGTCGGGCCACTGTTCAAAGTCCAGGTCGTGGAGGATGCCCACCGCCTCCCAGAAGTCGGCCTCGCCGCCGAAGCCCTCCTCCTGGGCAAACCAGCGCAGGACGTCCCCTACCGTGCGGCCGTGCTTGCGGTGAAATTCGCCCTCATTGTATTCGCATAAAAGCTCCCATGCCTGTTCCGGGGTGGGTATCATGTGGAATCTCTCCTTTATATTTTGGTATTGGAGGAATCATATACCCATTGCCCGGCCTTGTCAAGCCTTACGCCGCCCCGGTCTGCCGGAGCATCCGGCCCACATAGATGCCGTAGCCGCTGGTGGGGTCGTCCACCATCACGTGGGTCACCGCGCCCACAATTTTACCGTTTTGCAGGATGGGACTGCCGCTCATGCCCTGGACAATGCCCCCGGTGGCGTCCAGCAAACGCTGGTCGGTCACTCGGATCAGATAGTCCCGGCAGTCGTCGGCGCTCTCGGGAAACACCTTCACGATCTGCACCTGATACTGCTCCGCCTGGTCGCCGGAGATGCTGCACAAAATCACAGCGTCCCCCGTCTCCACCTCGCCGCGCTCAGCCACCTCCACCGGGGCGCCGTCCGCCCAGCGGCTGTCGGTCATGGTGCCGAACACGCCGCCGGTGGTGTTGGCGCTGAGCAGGCCCAGGGTGACGGAGGTGTCAAAAATGCCCTTGAGCTGCCCCGGCGCGCCGGCCTGCCCCTTCTCCACCCCGGCCACGGTGGCGGGCAGGATGGAGCCGCTCTCCAGCGGCATGAGCAGGGCGGTGTCCACGTCGTTGATGCCGTGGCCCAGCGCCCCGAAAGCCCCGGTGTCCGGGCAGTAGAAGGTCACCGTCCCGATGCCCGCCATGGAATCGCGAATCCACGCCCCCAGCTTATAGGCCCCGTCCGTCGGGCAGAACACCGGCGTGGCGGTGAGCTGCACCTGCTTTTCGTCCCGGATGGCCCGGATGCTCATGGTCTCACCCTCCAGCTCCTGGAGCACGGCGGACACCTCCTCAATGGTGTCCACCTCTGTGGAGTTGATGTGGGTGATGATGTCGCCCTCCTTCAGCCCGCAGTCCTTGGCCGGGTTCACGCTGCCCCCGTCGGTGGCGATATCGGACATACCCACCACCACCACGCCGTCGGAAAACAGCTTGATGCCTACGGCCCGTCCTACGGGCACCACCGTGGCCGCGCTCGCCCGGGCCACCGCGGGCCACAGCGTCAGCACCGCCGCCAGCAGCAGTCCCAGCCCCCGCAGGACCGCCGCCCCTCCAAATGGTCTGACTTCTTCATTCAAATCCATTCACCGCCTTTTGGAATCTTCCGGCCCGGTCCGGCGGAACGCCAAACCGGGACCGTCGTTTGAAGCTGGCGGGGATCCGGGCGGCTGCGGAAAAATCCCGCAGGCGCCCCGACGCCCGCCCTATTAATATGGCGGCGGAGACGGATTTTCACCGTGGCAAAGTAAGGCGGGTTTGACAGCGGCGGCGGGGCGCGCCGCTTGAAACCGCCTGTTTTTCAAATCATACTGGGAAATTCCGGATAAAGCCCGGAATTTCCCGTTTTTTTCGGACAAACGAATTTTTGTGGACAAACATAGTTTGCCCCATATGGGGCATACCTTTATAAAAAAAGCGAGGTGTGTTTATGGAAAAAGGTAACAAAAAAATGCTGGTCTGGTTTCTCGCCGCCGCCGTGCTGGGGGTGCTGCTCCATTTTCTGTATGAGTGGTTCCCCATCCCGGCGCTGGCCCTGATCTCCCCGGTGCGGGAGAGCATCTGGGAGCACGTCAAGCTGATCTGCTTTCCCCTGCTGCTGGTCTCCCTGGTGATGGGCCGGGGCGGACAGGGCGCCCGCGCCCCCTGGCTGCTGAGCATGATCGTGGCCTGCGTGGTGATGCTGGGGGTGGGCTACGTGTACCATGTGATTTTCCGGGGCGAGGCCATGGCGGTGGACCTGATTCTGTACGTTCTGATGATCGCCCTGGGCTTCCTGCTTCCCCGGACGCTGTGGCCGCTGTGCGGGCCGCCGGCGGTGGAGAAGGCCGCGTGGGCGCTCACCGCCCTGCTGGGGGCGCTCATCGTCTGGTTCACCTTCTTCCCGCTCAATACCGCGCTGTTCGCGGATATGAGCAACGCCCTGCGCACATTTTTGACCATTCCGGTGTGATCTATTCCGCGTCACCGCACCTGCCCCGTTCCCCGGATGATATACTTGTAGGCGCACAGCTCCGCCAGCCCCATGGGCCCCCGGGCATGAAGCCGCTGGGTGGATATGCCCATCTCGCACCCCAGCCCGAACTCGCCGCCGTCGGTGAACCGGGTGGAGGCGTTCCAGTACACCGCCGCGCTGTCCACGGCGGCGGTGAACCGCTTCGCCGCCCCGGCGTTTTCGGTGATGATGGCCTCGCTGTGCCCGGTGGAATGGGCGGCGATGTGGGCGCAGGCCCCGTCCACGCCGTCCACCACCCCCACCGCCAGGATGTAGTCCAGAAATTCCGTGTCGAAATCCTCCGGCCCGGCGGGAACGCCGCGGATAATGGCCCCAGCGGCCTCGTCCAGCCGAAGCTCCACCGGGGGCAGGCCCTCCTTGTTCCGGCGGACGGTGAGCCGCTCCGCCAGACGGGGCAGAAATTCCCCGGCGATCTCCCGGTGCACCAGACAGACCTCGGCGGCGTTGCACACGCTGGGCCGGGAGCACTTGGCGTTCTCCACGATGTCCAGCGCCATGTCCAGGTCCGCGTCCCGGTCCACGTAGATGTGGCAGATGCCGGTGCCCGTCTCGATGACGGGGACGGTGGCGTTGTCCACGCAGGCCCGGATCAGCCCCGCGCCCCCCCGGGGGATCAGCAGGTCCACCAGCCCGGAGGCGGTCATCAGCTCCCGGGCGGACTGCCGGGAGATATCCTCCACCAGGCCCAGGGCGTCCTGGGGCAGTCCGGCGGCGGCAAGCCCCTGCCGCAGGGCGCTGACGATGGCGGCGGCGGAGCGGTGGGCCTCCTTGCCGCACCGCAGGACGCAGGCGGAGCCCGCCTTCAGCGCCAGCGCCGCCGCGTCCGACGTGACGTTGGGGCGGCTCTCATAGATGATGGCGATGACGCCCATGGGGACGGCGGTTTTGTCAATCACCAGCCCGTTGGGGCGCTTGCGGCGGGTGAGCACCTGGCCCACCGGGTCGGGGAGGCCCGCCACGTCCCGCACCCCCTGGGCCATGCTCAAAATACGCTCCTCGCTGAGGGCGAGGCGGTCCAGCATCACGGTGGACACCGTGCCCTTGGCCTCAATCAGATCAAGCCCGTTGGCGGTGAGCACAGACTGGATGCTGTCCGCCAGCGCGTCCGCCATGGCCCGCAGCGCCCGGTTTTTGGCCTCCGTGCCCGCCAGCGCCATGGCCCCTTTGGCCTGCCTGGCCCGGTGAAGCAGTTCCTGTGTGGTCATTGTCCCTCTCTCCTTCCTACGAAGCGGGTGCCGGTATGACGGCCCGCCGCGATGTCATATAACTGTTCCGGCCGCTGGCCGTTGGCGATCACCATGTCACAGCCGCAGGCCATGGCGATCTCCGCCGCCTTTAATTTGGTCGCCATCCCCCCGGTGCCCAGGGCGGAGCCCGGCTCCCCCGCCAGCGCCTTCAGCTCCGGCGTGATCTCCCGCACCTCGGGGATCAGGGCGGCGTGCTCGTCCTTCCTGGGGTCGGCGGTGTACAGCCCGTCGATGTCGCTGAGCAGGATCAGCAGGTCCGCCCCCACGCACTCTGACACGATGGCGGACAGGGTGTCGTTCTCCCCGATGGTGGTGGACATCCCCACCTCGTCGGTGGCCACCGCGTCGTTCTCGTTGACGATGGGCAGGGCGTTCAGCTCCAGCAGGCGGTTGATGGTATTCTCGAAATTCTGCCGCCGCCGGGGGAAATTCACGTCCTCCGCCGTCAGCAGGAGCTGGGCCACGGTGTGATTGTACGCCCCGAACAGCTTGTCATAGGTGTACATCAGCTCGCACTGGCCCACAGCGGCGGCGGCCTGCTTGGTGGGCATATCCGCCGGACGGCCGGGGAGGTTCAGCTTGCCCACCCCCATGCCGATGGCCCCGGAGGACACCAGCACCAGCTGATGGCCCTCATTTTTCAAATCAGACAGCACCTTGACCAGCCCCTCCACCCGCCGGATGTTCAGCAGTCCGGCGGCGTGGGCCAGGGTGGAGGTGCCCACTTTGACCACAATCCTCATACGCTTTCCCTCGCTGTCTTACGAAAGTGGAATTTATTGTACCACATGAAACCAGAAAAGGAAAGCCCCCGGATGTTATCCGGGGGCTTTCCTTCTCATTTTTTCCACCGCTTGAGCATCGGGAAGAACTGGTGCATCTGGGCCTTAGCCTGTTCGGCGGTCATGCCGGGGTTGCCCTGGACCATCATGGGGGTGCAGAAGTCGATCATCTCCTCCATGGTCATCTCCCCGGTAAACTGCCCGCCCTTGTAGCAGTAGCCGCAGTAATCGGGGCTTTCCCCGCCGTCCGCCTCGGTGCCCATCGCCACGCCGGGGGCGAGGGGCATTCCGCAGGACTGGCAGAATTTCATGTCTTTGTACTGTTCCATGACTGGAACCTCCTTTGTTTGGGATGGTTCCATCATAGCATCCGAAACCTGACAGGGTGTGTCAGGTTTCCCGGAATGGGCCCGGAAAATTTCCTGCCCCAGCGCGGCCAGGCGGCGGCGGAGGGTGTCGGGGGCCAGCACCTCCACCCCCGCGCCAAAGCTGAGCAGGTAGCCGTACAGCCACTGGTCCTCGGGGAACACCGCCTCCACCACCAGGGATCCGTCCTCCTCCCGCCGGGTGACACAGCTCTGGTCGAACTCGTCGTACACCCGGTAGGCCAGACAGGAGGCAAAGCGCAGGCGGGCCTCCACCCGGAACAGGGGCGGGATCTCGCCGGGAAAGTCGATGTCCGGCGGGGCCAGGCGGCGGTGGAACACCTCCCCGGTAAAGGCCGGGGACAGGATGCGGGACAGCCGGAAGGTGCGGTACGCCTCCCGCTCCAGGTCGAACGCCTGCAGATACCACCCCTGCCCCTTGAACACCAGCCGGGCGGGAAGCGCCCTGCGCGGACGGGTGGAGCCGTAGGAGCTGGCATATTCGAAGGCCAAAGTCTGCCGTTCCAGCACCGCCCGTTTCAGCAGGCGGAACTTTTCGTTGTCCGCCTCCCCCGCCCCCCAGCGGGACAGGTTCACCCGGAGCCAGTCCTCCTGCCCCCGGCGGAACAGGGCGGACAGCTTGGACAGCGCCTGCTCCCCCTCCTGGCCGGGGAGGCTTTGCAGAGCGGCGAGGATCTGGCGCTGTTCCTCGTCGGAGAAAGCGGCCCGGTCCAGCACGTAGCCGTCCAGCAGGGCCACCCCGCCCCCGGCCCCCTGGGTGGTGTACACCGGCACCCCGGCGGCGGACAGGGCGTCCACATCCCGCAGCACCGTGCGGGGGGACACCTCCAGCCGTTCGGCCAGCTCATTGGCGGTCATGCGCCCCCGCTCCAGCAGGAGGTAGACCATTTGGAATTGACGGCCTGCGGACATGGGACGGCCCCCTCTCTTTGTCTGTGCTGTCTGCCGCTGCTGCGTCAAATCATTCCGGCAAACGGGATTTTGGCCCGTTTCAAGCTGCTTGATTATATCATAAGCGGGGCGGGATGAAAAGCTCCCTTGCCAACAGCTGTCATTTTTGTTAAAATAGACTTATTCCATCCACAGGAAGGGAGCATGAACATGAAAAAACGCATATTGACGGTCCTGCTGGCGCTGGCACTTCTGCTGGGAGCGCTCCCGGCGCAGGGCTGGGCAGCCCCGTCCCGTCCAGCGGACGAGACGGCCCCCATCCCCAGCGAACCGGCCGGGCCGGAGGCGGAAGCGCTGTTTGCCGGTTACGTGGAGCGGACGCTCTGCCGGGGCACGGATTATGACGAGGACCGGCTTGCGGCCTACGGCGTTACCACCCTGAGCGGCGCCAACCTCCAGATCTACAACTGGCTGAAGGAAAAGAGCATCCAGGTGGCCAACGGCAAGCTGGGCAGTTCTGTCTTTGAGTTTGACGTCTCCGGACTGAACATCATCTTGAAAAATGGGGCCTACTATGGCCTGAATACCTCTGCCATTATGGACGCGCTGCTGGCCGACCTTCCCTACGAGCTGTACTGGTTCCACAAGGCGAAGGGGTGGAGCTACTCCTGCAGCTACAACACCAGCACCGGGAAGGTGTCGAAGCTCACCTTCAAGATGCACGTCTACCCGGACTACGCCGTCCATGACGAAACCGGGAAGCAGTATTACATCTACCAGCCCGACACAGCCAGGACCGGCGCGGCCACAGCCGCCGCCAAAAACGCCCAGACGGTGGTGAACAATTACAGCGGCCTGTCCGATTATAACAAGCTCGCCGCCTACCGGGACTACATCTGCACCCAGGTCAAATACGATTATAGCGCGGCGGAGGCGGGCTCTGACCATGCCGGCGGCAACCCCTGGCAGCTGATCTATGTGTTTGACAACAACTCCGGCACCAACGTGGTGTGCGAGGGCTACGCCAAGGCGTTCAAATATCTGTGCGACCTGTCCGTCTTTTCCAACGACGTGGCCTGCTACACCGTCAGCGGCAAGACCACCGGACCGCATATGTGGAACATCGTCCGGATCAACGGCCAGAGCTACATGGCGGACATCACCGCCTGCGACACGGACCGGGACAACGTAAAGCCCCTGGACGCGCTGTTCCTGGCCGGCGCCCCCAACGGGACGGCCAACGGGTACACGATCAACGTCCCGCAGTACGATGTCGGCGGCGGGTATTACGTGAAAGCCCACGATGTCAGCTACACGTATGAGGACGGGACAAAGCAGCTGTATCCCGCCTCCATCCTGACCCTGGCCCGCTCCAGCTATGACCCCGCCTCCTCCCCGTCCACCCCGGCGCCGAAATTCACCGACGTGGCCTCCGGCGCGTTCTATGAGAACGCGGTGAACTGGGCCGTGGCCAACGGCGTCACCACCGGCACCACCGCCACCACCTTCTCCCCCGGCAAGACCTGCACCCACGGGGAGATCCTCACCTTCCTGTGGCGGGCGGCGGGGAAGCAGACGCCCAGCGCCCAGCCGCCCATCCCCATGAACGGCAGCGAGTTCTATTATGACGCGGTGAGATGGGGGGCGGATCTGAATGTGGTCGGATCGAACTTTGACCCCAACGCCCCCTGCACCCGCCTCTATGCCGTATTTTACATCTGGGAGGCGTTGGGTGAGCAACCCCCCTCTATCGGGAATCCCTTTACTGATGTGGCCGGTAACACACTGGGCACCCAGTCGGTGCTGTGGGCGCTGGAGAACGGCGTCACCACCGGCACCACGGATACTACCTTCTCCCCCGGCAAAATCTGCAGCCGGGGGGAGATCGTCACCTTCCTGTACCGCGCTTACACGTAAGCGGGGTGCTGGTACGCGGAAAGAGCGCCTGACGGGCCGTCAGGCGCTCTTCTGATCAATCCTTCAGCACTCCGGAAGCCGCCATGGAGATCATTTCGTCGTCGGCAATGATGAAGTGGTCCACCAGCTCGATCCCCGCCGCCCGGAGCAGCGGCTTGAGCTTCAGGGTGGTGTCCAGATCCGCGTCCGACCACAGGGCGATCCCGGACACATGGTTGTGGGCCAGCGCCACCCTGGTGGCATTGGCGGCCAGGGCCGCTTCCAGCACCTTCCGGGTGGTGATCTTCACCGTGTCCGCAATGCCCTCCCCCAGCTTTTTGGTGACGATGAGCTGGTTCTTGCCGTCCATGCACACCAGATAGACCAGCTCGTTCCGCTGGCCCAGGAACAGGGGCATCAAAAGCTCCTTGAAGTGCCAGGTGCTCTCCAGCAGCCCGTCAAACGTGTTGTTGGACTGCATATACCGGGCGGCAACGGCAGGAATCAGTTTGATCAGCACCGCTGTGTTGTACCCCACGCCGCTGACCGCCATCAGCTGCTCCGGCGTGGCATGGAACACCCCCGCCAGCGAGCCGAATTCCTCAATCAGCTCGTGGCCCAGGCCGTTCACGTCACCCTGGGGGATGCCGTAAAACAGCAGCAGCTCCAGCACCTTGTGGTCGGGCAGGCCATTGAGCCCGTTGGCCAGAAACTCATCCTTGGTGCGCTTGCGGTGTCCGGTGTGGACGCTGGGCGTTTTCTTTCTGCCCTTCCCGTCCGCCATAAAGCCGCTCAGTCCCTCGGGCCGTACTGGGTCAGATAGTCCTCCATACGGCCCAGCATCGCGTCGTCGATGTACACCCTGCCATCCACCTCCCGGTTGTGGAGGCAGTCCATAATATCCCGTATGGTGACGATGGGGCACACCTGGATCCCGTAGTCCTGCCGCAGCTCGTCCAGGGTGGTGCAGTCCCGGGTGCCCCGCTCCATGCGGTCCACGCTGACAAACAGAGCGGCAAAGGTGACGTCCGCCACGGACTTGAACAGCTCGATGGTCTCCCGCACGGCGGTGCCCGCCGTCACCACGTCCTCGATGATGGCGACGCGGTCGCCGTTCTGGGGCTTATAGCCCACCATGGAGCCGCCCTCGCCGTGGTCCTTGGCCTCCTTGCGGTTGAAGCAGTAAGGCAGGTCCCGCCCGTACTCCCGGTACAGGGACGACGCGGCGGACACCGCCAGGGGGATCCCCTTGTAAGCGGGGCCGAACAGGGCGTCGATGCCCTCCGGCATATGCTCCTGGATGCAGGCGGCGTAGTAATCCCCCAGCCGGGCGGCCTGCGCCCCGGTCTTATAATTCCCGGTGTTGACAAAATATGGGGTCCTGCGGCCCGACTTGGTGGTGAAATCCCCGAAGGTGAGCACACCGGAGCGCACCATAAAGTGAATAAATTCCTCGCGGTAAGTCATGTGATCCTCTCCCCTTTTGTTTCCCTCTGGTTTGGGGAGATTATATCATGTTCCGGCCCCTGCGGCAAGCCTTTTTCGGGAAAAGCCCCTCCCTCCAGGGCCCGGGCCAGCGCGGCGAAGTCCTCCAGCCCCAGCCGTTCCCCCCGCACCTGCTCCGGCAGGCCGCAGTCCGCGATGATCCGCCGCAACTCCTCCTTGGAAAAGCGGCTTCCATAGGCGGAGGCCAGCCCGTTGAGCAGGGTTTTCCGCCGCTGGGCGAATGCGGCCCGCACCACCGCGAACATGGCGGCCTTGTCCCCCTCCACCGGCGGGGCCTCCCGGGGCGTCAGCCGCACCACGGCGGAGGTGACCTTGGGGGCGGGCAGGAAGCAGTCCGGCGGCACCTCAAACAGCAGCTCACACCGGGCGTGGTACTGGCAGAACAGGGAGAACGCCCCGCAGTCCGAATCGCCGGGGGCGGCGCAGACGCGCCTGGCCACCTCCCGCTGGATCATCAGGGTGATGGTCCGGAAGCACCCCGCCTCCAGCAGCTTTGTGATCACCGGCGTGGTGATGTTGTAGGGCAGATTGGCGCAGGCCTTGACGGCAAGGCCGGAAAACCGGTCCGACGCCAGCTGTGCCAGGTCCAGCTTCATCACGTCCCCGGGGATGACCTCCACGTTGGGGCAGTCCGCCAGGGTCTCCCGCAAAATGGGCAGGAGGGAGCCGTCCAGCTCCACCGCCGCCACCCGGCCCGCCCGGCGGGCCAGCTCCACCGTGAGGGGGCCGATGCCGGGGCCGATCTCCAGCACCCCGCAGTCCCCGTCCAGTCCGGCGGCATCAGCGATATCCCGGGGCACCCAGTCCGCGATGAGGAAATTCTGCCCCATGGATCTGGAGAAGCGGAACCCGTGCCGGGCCAGCAGGGCCTTGATGTCCCGTATGTCCGTGAGATTCATGTGTTCCCTCCGCTCAGGCGCTTTTCGTAGGCCACCCGGCGGGGGTCGTGCCCGCCGTTCACCGATACGGTGACATTGCCCCGGTATTGGAATTTGTTCCGGCGCAGAAGGCCCTGCATGGTTTTGTTTTTCTTGTGTGTGTCCACCCGGAGCCAGCCCCGGCCCTGCTCCAGCGCCAGCCGCCGGCATTCCGCGAGCATCCGGTCGCCCAGCCCCGCGCCCCGGTACTTATCGGCAACAGCGCAGCGGTGGAGGACGGCGTAATCCCCGTCCGACGACCATTTTCCGTCGGTGATGGCGTCGTAGCAGGGCTCGGGGCGGGGGGACAGGGCGAAAAAGGCGCACACCTCGCCTCCGCAGGTGAGGACGTAGCTCTCTCCGCGGTCAATATCATACAGAAGGTGCTGCCGCTCCGGGTAGCCGTCCTGCCACTGGTCCACCCCGCAGGAGGCCAGGAAGCGCTGGGCCTGGGCCGCAATGTCCAGCATGGCGTCCAGGTCCTCCTCCCGGGCGGGGCGGCAGGCCGCGGGCTGGGGCAGAACGGGGCGGGACAGCTCCCGCTCCAGCTCCGCCAGCAGCTTCTGGTCCGCCCTGGAGGACAGGTCCAGACGCTCATACAGGTCGGGACGCCGCTCCCGGGTGCGCAGAAGGGACTGCTTCCGCCGCCAGCGCTCAATTTTGCCGTGGTCGCCGGTGGTGAGCACCTCCGGCACCGTTCGTCCGTGCCACACCTCCGGGCGGGAATACTGGGGGTACTCCAGCAGGCCGTCCCAATGGCTCTCGTTCTCAAAGCACTCGGCGTCCGCCAGCACCCCCGGCGTCAGGCGGCACACCGCGTCCGCCACCGCCATGGCGGCAATCTCCCCCCCGGTGAGGACGAAATCCCCCAGGGAGATCTCCTCATCCACACACTCGTCGATGAACCGCTGGTCGACGCCCTCGTAGTGGCCGCACACCAGAATCAGATGGTCATGCTCCCAGGCCAGCCGTCTGGCGTCCGCCTGGGTGAAGGTCTTCCCGCAGGGGGACAGGAAGATGGTGCGGGGCGTCCCCGCCGCCTGGCTGCGGATGTGCTCCCAGCACCGGAACAGGGGGTCCGCCTGGAGCACCGCCCCCCGGCCTCCGCCATAGGGGTAGTCATCCACCTGCTTCTGCCTGTTCAGGGTATAGTCCCGGATCTGGTGGGTTTCAATGCGCAGGAAGTCCCGCTCCTGGGCGCGGCCCAGGATGGATTCCGACAAGACGTCCCCCACGGTGTCGGGGAACAGCGTCATGATATCGATGCGGTACATGGTCACATCCCCTCGATCAGCCGGACCTTGATGAAGCCGCCCTCAATGTTCGTCTCCAGGATAAATTCCGGCACGGCGGGGATCATGATCTCCCGCTCCCCCTCCACCACATACACCTGCTGAAGGGATGGGGAGAGGACCTCCCGCAGTACGCCCAGCCTGCGCCCGTCCCCGTCCACCACGTCCAGGCCGATGATGTCCTCCAGGAAGAACGCGCCGTCGGGCAGTTTGGCGTCCTTCCGGTGGAGCTGGACGGTTTTGCCCTTGAGGGCCATGGCCTTCTCCACCGTATCCACCCCGTCCAGTCTGGCGATGACGCTCCCCTTGTGCACCCGGCTGGACAGCACCCTGACCGCCGCGCCGCCGATATACAGGGCGGGCAGGCGGCACAGGAACTCCGGGCTGTCCGCCCAGGGGACGACGCGCACCTCCCCCCGGATGCCGTGGGTGTTGACGATCTGGCCGCAGTCTAACAATTCCTTCATTGCGATACCTCCAAAAGAAAAAACAGGCGGGACAGTCCCGCCTGCTTTTCAGCGTCAGTCAACAATATCGACCGAAATCTTTTTGCCCTGGCGCTGGGCCACCGAGCGCATCAGCGCCCGGATTTCCTTGGCGATGCGGCCCTGGCGGCCGATCACCTTGCCCATGTCGCTGGGGGCGACCCGAAGCTCCAGCACCGTCTCGGCGGGGGTCTCGGACTGGGTGACGGACACCGCGTCGGGGTCGTCCACCAGACTGCGGGCGATATACGTGAGCAATTCCTTCATGTGTCCTCCGATCCTGCTTACAGGCCGGCCTTTTTCAGCAGGTCGCGCACCGTGTCGGTGGGCTGGGCGCCGGTGCGGATCCATGCCTGGGCCCGTTCCACGTCGATGTTGACGGCGGCGGGATTCTGCCGGGGGTCATAGGTACCGATCTCCTCGATGAAGCGGCCGTCCCGGGGATAGCGGGAGTCGGCGACCACCACGCGGTAGAAGGGGGCCTTCTTGGCGCCCATGCGGCGCAGACGAATCTTGACCATTGTATCTTCACCTCCAAAGTGATTTGTTCAATTATGGTAAACGTCCCGAAAGAGACAGAAACCAACGGTTTTAATCATCCGTGTTTCCGAATACCAGCGCCAGGCCAGCGGCGCTGAAGGCAACTGCGAATACAGGAAGCAGCACCTCCGCCAAAGGCGTGACGATTGGGAACCAGGGAAGCGGGATCAGAGAAAAAATCGAGAGCTGGATGCCGGTCAGAATAAGCGCGATGCCCTTGAGCTGCCGTTTCATGGCATAACCATCCTTTCGTCAGAAGGGCAGGCCCATCCCTTTGAACCTGCTGAACAGGCCCTTGGACTTCCTGGGGTTGGCGAACTGCCGGGTGAGCTGCTGGATCATGTCGAACTGCTTCAGCAGGCGGTTCACGTCCACCACCTGGACGCCGGACCCGGCGGCGATGCGTTTTTTCCGGCTGGAGTTGAGCACATTGGGATTTTCCCGCTCATAGGGGGTCATGGACTGGATGATGGCCTCAATGCGCTTGAGGTTGCCCTCGTCCGCGGACAGGTCCAGCTTTTTGCCCCCCATGCCGGGGATCATCCCGGCGATGTCCTCCAGACTGCCCATGCTCTTGAGCTGGATGAGCTGGTCGTAGAAGTCGGACAGGGTGAACTTGTTTTTCCGCAGGCGCTCCATCTGTTCGGCGGCTTTTTTCTCGTCCAGGTTCTGCTCCGCCTTTTCGATGAGGGAGAGCACGTCGCCCATGCCCAGGATGCGGCCCGCCATGCGGTCGGGGTGGAACACCTCCACCGCGTCCAGCTTTTCGCCGATGCCCGCGAACTTGATGGGCTTTCCGGTGACCGCCCGGATGGACAGGGCCGCGCCGCCCCGGGCGTCGCCGTCCAGCTTGGTGAGCATCACGCCGTCGATATCCAGCGCATCGTCAAAGGCCTTGGCGGCGGTGACGGCGTCCTGGCCGATCATGGCGTCCACCACCAGCAGGATCTCCGTGGGGGAGACGGCCTCTTTGATCCGCTTCAGCTCGTCCATCAGCGCCTCGTCCACGTGGAGCCGTCCGGCGGTGTCCAGGAACACCATGTCGCTGCCGTGGCGGCGGGCGTGCTCCACGGCGGCCCTGGCGATGTCCACCGGGTCGATCTGGCCCATCTGGAACACGGGTATGTCCAGCTGTCCGCCCACCACTTCCAATTGCCTGATGGCAGCGGGGCGGTACACGTCGCAGGCGCACAGCAGGGGCCGTTTGCCCTGCTTTTTCATCAGGCCCGCCAGCTTGGCGCCGTTGGTGGTTTTGCCCGCGCCCTGGAGGCCCACCAGCATCACCACAGTGGGCGGGGCGGGGGAAATGGACAGCTTGCTGTCGCCGCCCCCCATGAGGGAGGTCAGCTCCTCGTTGACGATCTTGACGATCATCTGGGCGGGGGTGAGGGATTCCATCACGTCCTGGCCCACGGCCCGCTCCGTGACCGAGGCCACGAAGCTCTTGACCACCTTGAAGTTGACGTCCGCCTCCAGAAGGGCCATTTTGATCTCCTTCATGGCCTCCTTCACGTCGGCCTCGGAAAGACGGCCCTTGCCGCGCAGGCGCTTAAAGGTTGCGGACAGTTTTTCGGTGAGACTTTCAAATGCCATATGATTACTCCTGATTCAGCCGGGCGGTGTTTTCCTTGATGGTGCGGGCCAGCTCGTCCAGCATGGCGTCGTTGTAGCTGCGGTTGTTGACGGCCTGGAGCAGCTTGTCCGCGGCGGCGTCGATGGCGGCGATGGCCGCCTGGGACTGGTGGAAGCGGCGGATGATGTGGGTTTTTTCCTCCACCTCCGACATGGCGGCCTCGGCCCGGACGATGACATCCCGCACGCCCTGGCGGGAGATGCCGTAATTTTCCGCGATTTCGGCCAGGGAGAGGTCCTCATTATAATAGAGGTCGTAAAATTCCCGCTGGCGCTCTGTGAGCAGATCGCCGTAAAAATCAAACAGCATGGCCATACGGTATGCCTGATTTTTCATGGGGCCTCGCCTCCACAGCCTGTACTGTAAAGCATACGGGCTTTACAATGCTGTACTATATCACACAATAGCCCGCAAGTCAAGCGGGGCGGCGGAATTTTTTCCGCGGATTTTTTCGCAAAACTTTGCAATCCCCGCAAAAAACCTCTTGACAAAATCCCGTGTTCTGTTATAATAACATTTGGCTTCGCAAGAAAGCCGCATACAGCGGATTAGTGTAATGGTAGCACACCAGACTCTGACTCTGTTTGTGAGGGTTCGAATCCTTCATCCGCTGCCACTTCGCCCCCTGGAACCGCACGGTTCCAGGGGGTTTCTGTTTCGCCTGCCCGCCGCCGGGCCGGTCACCCGATCTCCCGGATCAGGTTTACCATCTCAATGGCCCCCACAGCGCAGTCATAGCCCTTGTTCCCGGCCTTGGAGCCCGCCCGCTCAATGGCCTGCTCGATGTTCTCAGTGGTAAGCACCCCGAACATCACCGGCACCCCGGTCTCCAGCGACACCATAGCGATGCCCTTGGCCGCTTCATTGCACACGTAGTCATAGTGGGTGGTGGCCCCCCGGATCACCGCGCCCAGGCAGATCACCGCGTCATATTTCCCGCTTTTCGCCATCCTGGAGGCGATGAGCGGGATTTCAAATGCCCCGGGCACCCAGGCCGTGTGAATGTCCTCCTCCCGCACGCCGTGTCGGGTCAGACCGTCCACGGCCCCGCTGAGCAGCCTGGAGGTGATGAACTCATTGAACCGGGCCGCTACAATGCCCACCTTGATTTCGCCGGATACCAGTTTTCCTTCAAATGTTTTCATGATAATGCTTCCTTTCCCCGCTTAATAGCTCAAAATATGTCCCATGCGGGCCTGCTTGGTCCGCAGGTAAAACAGGTCGTGGGCGGTGGCCGCCACCTGGATGGGCTCCCGCCGGGTGATCTCCAGTCCGAACCCGGACAGCTGATACACTTTATCCGGGTTGTTTGTCAGCAGCCGCAGGCTTTTCACCCCCAGCTCCCGCAGGATCTGGGCGCCGATGTAATACTCCCGCTCGTCCCCGGCAAAGCCCAGGGCCAGATTGGCCTCCAGGGTGTCCATGCCCTGCTCCTGGAGCTCGTAGGCCCGCAGCTTGTTGATCAAGCCGATGCCCCGGCCCTCCTGGCGCATATACAGCAGGATCCCCCGGCCCTCCCGCTCGATCCGGGCCATGGCGGCTGCCAGCTGCTGCCCGCAGTCGCACCGCAGGGAGCCGAAGGCGTCCCCGGTGAGGCACTCGGAGTGGACCCGGCACAGCACGTCCCGCCCGTCCCCGATGTCCCCCTTTACCAGCGCCACATGATGCTCGCCGTTCAGGCGGTTGACAAAGCCGTGGGCAATAAATTCGCCGTACCCGGTGGGCAGCTTCACCGTGGCCACCCGGTCCACCAGCCGCTCGCGGCACTTCCGGTAGTTTTGCAGGTCCTTGATGGTGATGAACGTCAGCCCCCAGCGCTTTGCCAGCCCTGTCAGCTCGGGGGTGCGCATCATAGTCCCGTCCTCGCGCATGATCTCACAGCACAGCCCGCACTCCTTCAGACCCGCCAGACGGCACAGGTCCACCGTGGCCTCGGTGTGGCCCTCCCGTTCCAGCACGCCGTTTTTCTTCGCCAGCAGGGGGAACATATGCCCCGGGCGGCGGAAGTCCTCCGGCCTTGCCCCCTCCGCCGCGCAGGCCATGGCGGTGACGGACCGCTCGGCGGCGGATATGCCGGTGGAGGTGGAGGCGTGGTCGATGGAGACGGTGAAGGCCGTCTCGTGGTTGTCGGTGTTGGCGCGCACCATCTGGGGGATGTTCAGCCGCTCCACGTATTCCTCCGACATGGGCATACAGATCAGCCCCTTGCCGTGGGTGGCCATAAAGTTGATGTTCTCCGTGGTGGCGAACTGGGCGGCGCAGATGAAATCCCCTTCGTTTTCCCGGTCCGGGTCGTCTGTCACCAGGATGATTTTTCCCTGGCGCAGATCGTCCAGAGCTTCCTCGATTGTGTTGAATGCTGCCATGGTCTGACCTCCTAAAATCCGTACCGGGTGAGAAATTCCCGGGTGATGGCGCCGCCCGCCTTCGGCCCCGGGCCGGGGGACAGCAGCTTTTCCACATATTTTCCGATGATATCCGTCTCCAGGTTCACCAGGTCCCCCTCCCGGCGCTCTCCCAGGACGGTCTGGGCGGCCGTGTGGGGGATGATGGAGACGGAAAAGCCCCCTTCCGCCACCGCCGCCACAGTGAGGCTGATGCCGTCGATGGTGATGGAGCCCTTCTCCACCACATAGCGCAAAACCTCGGGCGGGGCCTCCACCGTGTACCACACGGCGGTGTCGTCCCGGCGGACGCGGGTGATCTTTCCCACCCCGTCCACATGGCCAGCCACGATGTGCCCGCCGAAGCGGCCGTTGGCCGGCATGGCCCGCTCCAGGTTCACCCGGGCCCCGACGGACAGCCCCGCCAGGGCGGAGCGGTTCAGGGTCTCGTGCATGACGTCGGCGGAAAAGCGCCCGCCCCCCAGGGACGTGACGGTGAGGCAGATGCCGTTGACGGCGATGCTGTCCCCGATTCTCGTCCCCTCCAGCACCATTTCCGCCCGGACGGTAAGCACGGCGGAGTGAGCGCCCCGCTGTACCCGCTCCACGGCGCCGATCTCCTCAATGATCCCGGTGAACATACTCCACCTCGCTTTCCATCAGAAAATCCTCCCCCAGCTGGGTGACGGCGGTATTTTTCAGGCGGAACGCCTGGGCGGGGGCGGGTACGCCCTGGCCTTCCACCGGTGTTTTGGCGTCCCGGCCCCCGAACAGCTTGGGGGCGATGTACGCCTGCACCCTCTGCACAATGCCGCTTTCCAGCGCCGCCCAGTTCAGCGTACCGCCGCCCTCCAGCAGGACGCTGTCGATCTGCTCCTGCCCCAGCCGCTCCATGAGCTGGGCCAGATCCACATGGCCGTCTTTTTCGTCCAGGACCAGGACGCGGCATCCGGCGTTTTCGCAGACGGCCCGTTTTTCCGCGTCAGTGGAGCAGGTGGCCAGGATGGTGGGGGCTTCCCTCGCGTCAGCGACCACCCGGGCCGTCGGCGGGGTGCGCAGATGGGTGTCGCAGATCACCCGGACAGGGTTCCTTCCCCCGGGCAGGCGGCAGGTCAGCAGGGGGTCGTCCGCCAGCACCGTCCCCACCCCCGCCATGATGGCGGCGCAGGCATTGCGCTGTTCCTGGACATGGGCACGGGCCTCCTCCCCCGTCACCCATTTGGATGCTCCGGTACAGGCCGCGATTTTCCCATCCATGGTCATGGCGTATTTCATCACCACAAAGGGGCGCTTGGTCCGGATGTAGTGGAAAAAGACCTCGTTCAATTTGTCACATTCGTCCCGGAGAACGCCCTCCACCACTTCCACGCCGTGCTCCCGCAGGATTCGGACGCCCTTGCCCGCCACAAGGGGATTGGGGTCTCCGGAGCCCGCCGCCACCCGGCGTATGCCCGCCTCCAGAATGGCGTCGGTGCAGGGCGGCTGGCGCCCGTGGTGACAGCAGGGCTCCAGGGTGACGTACATATCCCCGCCCCTGGGGTCCTCCGTGCAGGAGGCCAGCGCGTTGCGCTCCGCATGGGGCTGGCCGCACTTCTCGTGCCAGCCCTGGCCGATGATCCGCCCGTCCTTCACCACCACCGCCCCCACCATGGGGTTGGGAGAGGTCCGGCCCCGGCCCCGCTCCGCCAGCTCCAGAGCCAGGCGCATATAGTCCTGATCGTTCACAAAATCACCTCGAAAAACGCAGAATGCCTTGAACAACATCGTTCAAGGCATTGGATATGGACGGGACCCCCCTGCCCGCGGACAAAAAAACTCTGGAATCAATAATTCCAGAGCAACACCGCAGGCACGGCGGACAAACTCCCCGTGTCACACAGATCCTCCCTTTATCCAGACTGTTACTGTCGGCTTCGGAATCGCACCGAATCTGCCTTGCGGCCCGTGGGCTTTACCACCGGTGGGGAATTGCACCCCGCCCTGAAGATCGTTATTCAATTACAAGGGCAGTATACTCCTGCGGCGGGGCTTTGTCAAGACGGCCCGGTAAAAAAACAGAGGAATCCATGTTCGCTGTTAGGGTGCGCCCTCGGACCGCTCCACCTCTGGGGTACGAAAAAGGCCCGATGCTGTAAAAAACAGCGTCAGGCCAGAAAATGATTGGAAATACGCGGAACAGCAAATTGACCGAACCCAAATTTCATGGTATACTTAATTATAAACAGGAAGTGGAGCGATGCCGAGTGGCTGAAAAATACACCATCACCCCTCTCAGCGAGCTGCCCCTGCACAATGACTTTATGTTCAGCCAGGTCATGCGCTCGGAGGAGATCTGCCAGCTGTTCCTGGAGGAACTGCTGGGCGTGAAGATCCAGCGCATTGAGTTCATCGACCGGCAAAGGGATCTTTCCGACAGCTATGAATACCACGGGATCCGGCTTGACGTATACCTGAAGGACGAAAAGGGGACGGTATTCAACGTAGAGATCCAGGCGGAGCGCCGGGATGACCTGCCCCGGCGGGTACGGTTCTATCAAAGCGGGATTGACCGGGGTGAACTGCCCAAGGGCGCAGATTATGCCATCCTGTCTGAAAGCTATATCATTTTTGTCTGCAATTTTGACTGCTTTCATATCGGAAAGGCCGTAGGGGAGCGTGTTTCGTTCCTGAAGGGGACGGATATGCCATATGAGGACGGCTCTCATGTATTTTTCCTGAACAGCCGGTATCAGGAGGCGAACGCCAGCACAGCTATCCTGGAGTTTTTGGACCTGGTAAGGACAAATGATGTGGAAAAGCCATATAATACGTCCCTGGGCCGGAAGGCGAAGGAGCGGATGCAAGAGGTACGCAGCGACAAGGAATTGGAGGTGTCGTATATGACTATCGCGCAAAAGATGCTGGATGAACGCAGAATCGGCTATTTGGACGGCGTACAAGAAGGCATGGAAAAGGGCATGGAAAAGGGCATGGAAAAAGGCTTACGGATGGCCATTATCTCCTTAAAGGGCATTGTTGACCCGTCGGTGATTGCCGAGCGTTTTAAAATGTCCTTGGAGCAGGTTATGGATATTTTGAACCAGGCATAATTTGATGCAAACCGGGACAGCCCAGCACCGCAGGGGCTGTCCCGGTTATTTTCTTAGCGGCCTAAAAAACGAATGAAAAAGCAGGCGAATCGGAAGAAGAGATCCACAATCGCAGTGGAAACGTGCGCCTGATGTTCCAGGATGAAGCAGGCTTTGGGCGGATCAACAAGCCCAAGGCCTGTTAGTGCCCAAAGGGTATTCGTCCGTCGGTCCCCTGCCATCCTAATCCAGGAATATCGTTATCTCCACGGAACTGTCGAGCGGCCACCGGTGAGAGCTGCTTCCTGATTCCTCCATATACACCGGAAATGAATCCAATTTGAGCAGATATGGAAAGAGTTACGGCGCGGGTTCAGAAATGAGACTTTTGCCGCCCATGTCCAGCACAAGGTCCACCGCGCCGGAGGCGTCCGGCGTGTCTGAGAGGAAGGCATACAACAGCCGCGCGTCGTTCCGGATTTCGTCCATGGTTCTCATGGCGGTGTACCTCTTTTTGCTGTGGGGCCGGGCCCCGCGCCCCCCGAAACTTTCGGCGTGACATTCTTCCCGCAGTCTGCTATACTGGCCTATACAGAGAGGGACCGGTCTGCGGCCGTCCGCCGTTGGCGCGGCAGGGGCGGGACCACACGCTGTGACGCTGTAGAAAGGGGAGCTGTTTATGGATCGCAGGGAAGGGAATAGCTGGCAGGCGGGGGAGGTGGGGATCCTGACCTTCCACTGCTCCGACAATTACGGGGCGATGCTCCAGGCCTATGCCCTGAAGCAGTGCCTGCGCTCCAATGGGGTGGCGGCGGACATTGTCCGGTATGAGCCGCCGTTCCTGACCGGCCGCCACTGGTGGCTCCCCTATGTCCCAGGGCGGGGCGTCAAGGGCCTTATGGCTGCAGGGTATGGCTTCCTGCGCAACCTGCGGGCCGGGGGGGCGTTCCGCCGCAGGCGGGAGAGCATGGACCGGTTCCGGAAGGCGTGCTTGACTGAGCGGTCCCAGCCCAGGGCCCTGTTCCTCCCCGGCCTGAAGAAGCTGCCCTACCGCTGCTATGTGGTGGGCAGCGACCAGATCTGGAATCCCAATATCACCTGCGGGCTGCGCAGGGCCTACTTCGGGGCCTTTGAGGGCGTACGGAAGGAACGGGTGGTGGCTTACGCGGCCAGCCTTGGGGGGGCGTCCCTGCCCGACCGGTATGGGCAGGAGTTTGCCGCCCTGCTCCGGAACGTGGACGCCGTGTCCCTGCGGGAGACGGGGGCGGTCCCCTACGTCCGGCAGTTTTTCCCCGGCAGGGTGGAATCGGTGCTGGACCCGGTGTTTTTGCTTGGGAAAGAGGAGTGGGAGAAGGTAGAGCGCGCCCCGGACCGGGGAAAATACATCCTGCTCTACACCACGGAGCCGAACCGGCGGATGGACGGGTATGCCCGGGCCCTTGCCCAAAGGAAGGGCCTGGCGGTGGTGGGGCTTCAGGCCGCGGAGGATGGGGGCGCGGAGGTGGACAGGGAGGCGGGTCCGGCGGAATTTCTGGGATATGTCCACCACGCGGAGTATGTGGTGACCAACTCCTTCCACGCCGCCGCCTTTTCCATCCTCTTTGAAAAGCGGTTCCTGGTTTTTGCCCACAGCCAGGTCAACGAGCGGCTGGTGTCGGTGCTGGCGCTCCACGGCCTGGAGGGCCGCCTGTGCCGGGAGGGCGGGGAGATTGACGCGCCAATCGACTGGGCGGCGGTCCGGGTGCGGACGGCTGCGGCGGCGGAGGCGTCCCTGAACTTTCTGATGAAAAACGTGGCGGGGGGACAGGATGAAGCTGTATGAAGATAAGGCGCGCTGCTGCGGCTGCGGCGCGTGCGCGGATGGGTGCCCGGTGGACGCCATCCGAATGGAGCCGGACGGGGAGGGGTTCCTCTATCCCCGGGTGGACGGGGCGGCCTGCGTGGGCTGCGGCCGGTGCGGGGCGGTGTGCCCCATGGGACGGGAGGAGGGCGCCCCGGAAAACCGGTATTTCGGCGCACGGGCCCGGGAGGACGCCGCGCGGTTTGCCAGCTCCTCCGGCGGGGTGTTCCCGGCGCTGGCGGGATATGTCCTGCGGCGGCGGGGCGCGGTGTTCGGCGCGGCCTTCGGGGAGGGGATGGAACTGTCCCACCGGGAGGCCCGTACCCCGGAGGGGCTGGAAGCCCTGAAAACCACCAAATATATCCAGAGCCGCATGGACGGCGTGTACCGCCGGATCAGGGCGCTGCTGGACGGCGGGACATGGGTGCTGTTCTGCGGGACGCCCTGTCAGGCCCACGCCCTGCGGCGGTTCCTGGGGCGTCCCTGCCCCACGCTGGTTACGGCGGACCTGGTGTGCTACGGCGCGCCGTCGCCCGGGGTCTGGGCGGATTACGTCCGTGTGCTGGAGCGCAGGCACGGTGGGAGGCTGACGGCCTTCTCCTTCCGGGACAAGCGGAACCGGGACAGCGGCCACACCCGGGCCTATGTGTGCGGCGGCAGGGAGTACGCCGGGGCGCTGAACGCGGACCCCTACTGCGGGCTGTACTTTGCCAATTATATCATCCGGCCCTCCTGCCACGCCTGCCCGTACTGCACGGTGGACCGGGGGAGCGACTTCACTCTGGGCGACTTCTGGGGGATCGAGAAGCTCCGGCCGGACGACGGCATGGGCAATTCCCTGGTGATTCTCCGCTCGGAAAAGGCCCGGGAGGTCTGGGCGGAGATTGCGGGGGAACTGGACTGGTTTCCCTGCAGGAGGGAAGCGGTGCTCCAGCCCCGGCTGACGGGGCCCACCCCGGCGGCAAGGGGCCGGGGGGCGTTTATGGCCCTGCGGCGGGTGCTGCCGGCGGGGGCGGTGTTCGGATTGTTTGAATGGGTCCGGCAGGCGGCGGGCCTGCTGCGGCGGCTCAAAGGGGGAAGATAATGAAATTTGCATCACAGTTATGGGAGAAAATGCTGTGGATAGAACACTCCTGCTATTGTAGAAAGAGACGCCGGCGTCTGAAAGCGACGGATTTTACCATCATTGCCTCCAACTGCATTGGAACGATTATGTACCACGATATGGGGTTGGAATTCAAAACGCCCACGGTGAACCTCACCATCGGTATGCCGGATCTGGTGAAAATGGCCGGAAATCTGAGGTGGTACATGGAGCAGGAGCTGGTTGAGTGTACCGCCCAGGGAAGCTGTCCGACCGGCCTTTTGGGCGATATCCGGGTGAACTTCGTCCACTACGACTCCTTCGCGGAGGGAAAGAAAAAGTGGGAGGAGCGCCGCCGCCGGATCAACTGGGACCGGATTGTCCTGGTGGGCGCGGATAGGGATGAATGTGATGATGAGGTGCTGCAAGCGTTTGACCGTCTCCCCTGGCCCAACAAGTTATTGTTTACCCATAAGGATTATCCGGAATTCCCGTCGGCGGTTTACATCACAGGCTTTGAGGAGAAGCCAACGTTGGGTAATGTGCTGAGCTACCGGCCCCAGATGTTAAAACGGCGGTATCTGGATGAGTTTGACTACGTGTCGTTCCTGAACGGGACGGTGCCCACAACGGGTTTGGAAGGAGTGGGAACAAATGGACCAGCAGAAGGCCCCCTTTTGTGAGGGCCTGGTCTCCATTGTAACCCCGGTATACAACGGGGAGGAGCATTTGCCGGGGATGCTGGACTCGGTGCTGGCCCAGAGTTGGCCCCAAATTGAAATGATCCTGGTGGACGACGGCTCCACCGACGGCACACTGGAGGTGGCGGAGGGCTGCCGGGGGCGGTTTGAGGCCCGGGGATATGGCTTCCGCATTGTGAAGGGGCCTCACAAAAACGCCTCAGCGGCCATCAGCCGGGGCCTGCCCTATGTGGCCGGAGAATTTCTGATCTGGCCGGACAGCGACGATGTGCTGGCGCCGGAATCGGTGGAAAAGCGGGTGCGCTTCCTCCGGGAGCGCCCCGGGTACCAGTGCGTGCGCTCGCTGTCCTGGTACTTCGACGGGGAGACGGGGGCGCGGGCGGAGCGGGCGGACGAGCGGCGGGGCGACCTGTCCCGGGAGGAGCTGTTCTGGGATGTGCTGGAGGCGCGCACCTTTGTCTGCTGCGGGTGCTATATGCTGCGCTCGGAGCCGTTCTTCGCCATCTACCCCGGACGCCGCATCCCGGAGTATGACGTGGGGCAGAATTTCCAGATGCTGCTGCCCTTCCTGTACCGGCACAGATGCCCCACCCTGCGGGAGGAGCTGTACGGCGTGGCCGTCCGGGCCGGGAGCCATTCCCGGACGGCGCTGACCCAGGCCCAGGAGGAGAAAAAATACGCGGATTATGAGCGGCTGGTGGATGAGATTGCCGGGATCTGCGGCATGGACAGCCAGGAGGAACTGGACCGCGTCACCCGCTGGAAAGCGGGGCGGCGGTATCACATCTCGCTGAAATACCGCCGCTGGGGGGAGGCGTTCCGGGCGCTGGCGCAGATGCGGCGGTGCGGGGGATTCAAGACCGGTCAGGCGCTCCAGGAGCTGGCTTGGGCGTTTTGCTCCAGCACCTGGGTCTGGAGGAAGCTGTATCCCCTTTACCGGCGGTTTTTCCACGACAAATAGTAATACCACATCCTGGACAGCAGGCCAGCGGGAAGATACCAGCGCAGGCGGAACAGCCAGACAAGGGTTTTTCGCACCCAGTGGCCGCAGGAGTGGTTGAATTCCATCGCCCGGCGGTACAGCGGGTTTTCCCGCAGGGTGCGGCAGACCTCCAGCCGTTCCCGGTATGTCTGGGGGTTTTCCGGGCAGAAAATGGCCCAGACCATGGAATAGCTCAGGTTTTCCAAGGCGTAGGAATAGAAATCCTGTTCCAGCGGGGCGAGCATTTGTCCGGTCTCCAAGGTATCCCGAAGCTGCTCCAGCAGCCGCGCCAGGTTATACGGGAGCCCTGGGTTGAAGCGCCGGGAGGAGGAATCCAGGTGGATATTATAGTAGTAAACCGGCGCGGGCAGATAGACACAGCGGACGGTGTGCGCCAGATATTCCGCGTTGAACAGCTTATCCTCCCCGTAAAAGAGCTCCGGGGAAAAGCGGATGGCGTGCCGGTCGATGAGGTCCTTCCGGTACGCCTTGGCGCAGGGGGAGACAAAGTTCAGGTTCCCGCCCTCCGCCAGCTGAAGCCGCAGGATCAGGCTGCGCATCAGCCCGGGCACGTCCTCCGGCCCGCAGCGCAGCGCCTCCGGGGCGGGGTCTTCCGCCGTCAGGTCCGCCTCCTTCCGGGCGAAGTCAAACAGGAGCAGGTCCTGATCCTGGTATTCCTCCCGGGCAATCAGGCCCAGGAAATCCGGGGAGATGGGGTCGTCGGCGTCCACGAACACCACCCATTCCCCCCGGCAGGCCTCCAGCCCCCGGTTGCGGGCGGCGGATACCCCCTGGTTCCGCTGGGAAATCAGATGGACGCGGTCGTCCCTGGACGCGTATTCCCGACAGACCGCGAGGCTTCCGTCGGCGGAACCGTCGTTGACCAGGATCACCTCAAAATCCTGGTATACGGAGCGCAGGACCGAATCCAGACAGCCGCGCAGGTACGGTTCCGCGTTATAAACAGGGATGACAACAGAGATCACAGCCTTTGCCCCTTTTCCGGTATGATTTGGATTGCAGTATAATACAGGTCCGGGAGAAAAGCAAGGGATTTCAACGGCAGTATCCAAGGGAGGTGTGTTCAACTGTTTACATTTATCGTTGTGTGTTACCAGCAGGCGGCGGTGGCGCCGCTGGCCCTGGAGAGCGTCAAATACCAGATCCAGCGCTACGGGCAGGGCAGGGAGTTCCAGCTCATCGCCGCCGACGACGGCTCCACCGACGGCAGCCAGGAGGTGATCCGGTCGTGGGTGGAGGAAAACCGGGGGCTGTTCGTGAAAACCGACCTGCTGTTCCGGGAGGAGAACGCCGGTATCTGCCGGAATTACGTGGACGCGCTGCGGGCCGTGGAGGGGGAGCGGTTTGTGAAGGTGGACGGCGACGACCTGCTGGCCCCTTACAATGTGTTTGAGCTGACGGAGCTGCTCTCGGAATACGACATGGTCTGCCCCGCGTTTCTGCGCTTCCGCGGCGCCGGGGAGCTGGTCAGGGACTGCCGCGCGTACCTAGAGGTGGTCTTGCAGCGGTTTATCAGGGGGGGCGTGCTGCGCCGGTCGGTGAAGCTGGGCTGTCCGCTGGCGGGCACGGCCATATACCGGAAGTCCCTGCTGACCCCGGAGGTATATGAGTTTATCCTGCGGTTCCGGACGGTGAACGACCGGGCCTGCTTCCAGAAAATCATCACGGACAACCGGGGAATCAGGACCTGCTATGTAAACCGGCCTGTCATCTTATACCGTATGTCGGATTCGTCCCTGTCCAGCTTCAGCAGCCCCAGCCGCCAGCTGCACAACCGGGAGATCGCGCGGCTGTGCCGGGTCCAGCGGGAGTCGGAGCGCTCCCCCCTGTTCCGGCTCCTGCTGCTGGCGCAGGAGAAATCCGCCGCTTTCCGCGTGAGCTCCAGCGGGCTGGTGCGGTTTTTCCGGTTTTTCTCCCCCTACTTTGCCATCATGCTGGGGCTGTGCGCGCGCCACTGGGGGGCCATACGGCGGCTGGAGCGGGAGCTGGTGGACGGCCACTGGCAGGACTGCGCGGCCCATTACCAGCGGATGGCGGCGGAGGCCGGGGCGTTCCTGCGGCGGGCAGGGGCTGGAAAATCCCCTGAAAATCGTGTATAATAACCCGATTATTCAGCAAAGGGGACGAGATGCATGGACATGAGGAAGCTGACGGCCAGGAAAGTTGCCGCTTACGCGGAAAGCCTGCGGAGGGAGGAGCGGGCCCCGGCCACCGTGGAGAAATACCGCCGTGACGCCGCCGCCTTCGCCGTATGGCTGGCGGGGGAGCCGGTGACCAAAGAGCTGGCGTCCCAGTGGAAAAACCATCTGCTGGCGGAGGGGCTGGCCCCGGTCACGGTCAACTCGAAGATTTCCGCCATCAACGGCCTGTTCCAGTTCCTGGGCTGGACGGAGTGCCGGGTCAGGTTCCTGCGGGTCCAGCGCCAGCTGTTCCGGGCTCAGGGCCGGGAGCTGACGCGGCAGGAGTATGAGCGGCTGGTGGAGACAGCCCGGGACCTGGGCCGGGACCGCCTTGCGCTCCTGATGGAGACGATCTGCTCCACAGGCATCCGGGTCAGCGAGGTGCGGGCCATTACGGTGGAGGCCGTCCAGGCGGGCCAGGCGGTGATCCGCCTGAAGGGGAAGATCCGGACCATTCTCCTCCCCCGCAAGCTGTGCGTCAAGCTGCTGAAATACGCGCGGAAAGAAAAAACCGCTTCCGGCGAGATCTTTCTCACCAAAAGCGGGGGCAGCCTGTCACGCAAGCAAATCTGGCAGGAGATGAAGTCCCTGTGCGCCCGGGCGGGGGTGGAGCCCTCCAAGGTGTTCCCCCACAACCTGCGCCATCTTTTTGCCCAGGTCTTCTACCGGGTCAGCCGGGATCTGGTGCGGCTGGCCGATATGCTGGGCCACTCGTCCGTGGAGACGACGCGGATTTACCTGCTGGCCAGCGTTTCGGAGCACGCGAAATACCTGGAACGCCTGCGTCTGGTGCAATAGGACAAAATATGTGGTCTGTCCATTT
>CAJTGJ010000026.1:43028-62348 GCA_910575695.1 Oscillospiraceae bacterium
GCGGCAGAACTCTTTGATGAAGATCGCGCCAAAAGCGATTCGGGATGAGATGGCCGGGCGGCCCGTTTCCTTGCTCAGATTCTTTGCGTAGATATCTTCGATGTACTCCCAGGGCATAATGCCCGCCAGACACACCCACCGATTGTCTTTGCGCAGTCTGCCGCCAAACGGCTGAAAAAACTCTTCCATCGTCAGCTGCCCGCTATCGTCCCGGTGATACATCCTCGCTTACCCCCATATTCAAGGTTTTTTCCAAAAAAACCTTCTTTTTGGCCCCCTTATGATACCACACTTTTGAATCTTTTTCAGCTGTTTCTTCGCTGCTTCTCTTTGACTGATTCCTATTTCTCACTTTTTTAGCAGCCTTAAAGTTTTTCAGCAGACCCTATATTAGAAATGAGCAAACTGGTTTATCTTTTCGAATTGGATTCAACGCGCACCTCTCCCGAGGAGATTGTCCGGGGACAGCAGGCCCTTTTCAGAGAAATTGTAATAAATGAGAATCAGGTAGTGCTTACCTTTAATCAGCTTACCAATTCCTTGGCGTTTCTCTGCGCCATCAGTGATCCGGCCACTTATCCCCATATGCTAGAACTATTCCGATTGGGTGTGCTGAAAGTCTCACGGTTTGCTCCGCCCTGTCCCGACGGAGCTTTCGCCGACTCACCCAAGCGCGTCTTGCGCACGGCTTCCCACTACGTGCAAAACGCGGTGGAGCGCTGCCTGAACGACAGCAATGCCTCCTTTCTGTTTTCTGCGCTTCCTTTTCAGTCTCAAGATAAGAAACTTCTTACCGTCCTGTCCTATTCGCTCCAATACAGCGATCCGTCCGTGCTGGACGCGTATTGGAAGACATTCCGCTTCCCCGGTGAGGATGGCTTCGAGGGGGAACACCAGGCTCAAAAACTGCGGGATTACGTAAAACGCTATGTGGAAATGATCCTCCCGCAAGCGCACGCGCTGCTCATTACACTGCGGCAAACCATGTTTGGCGCCAACCACTCCATCAACAACCGAAGCAACTGGTATGACGAACTGATCCAAATGGGGCCGGAACCACCGGTTTTGCTGGCAGAGGCCGTGGTAGACCTATGTTATAACTATACCATGGAGGCAAGCATCTCAGGGATCGACCGCCGCCTGGATACTGCGTCCTTCTGGGAGGATTTTCTCTGCCGTTTGAGACTTTACTGGAAGGATGGCAAACAGGGGATTCATCAATTTCAGAAGGGAGACCTTTGCACACTGACCGCCCATGAAGCCCAAAAGCTGCCTCCGTGGGGTGCGGGGTTGCGCTTGCTCAAGGCCACAGCGCCCAAGGGGGGGTGCGGCAGCCGTATTGGGGGAGGCCACGGCCCATCCCAGGGGACAGCGGGGGTAGTATTTCCGCATCGGATGCAGCCTGCTGAAACAACTTTGGACAGCGACAGTCTATTCTGCCCTTTTCCTGGGGACCTCCTATATCCTGGATCTGATGGAAGGCTGGCTGTCAGAGCAGGGAGCGCAAGTGCAATTAAGCGGCCTCTTCCTCTCTCTGCTCAATATCGTCCTGTTCGGGCTGCTGGGTTCCCTGGTGTCCGTTATGTTTGGACTGCCTGACATTTTGGAAAACATGAAAGCATTTGCCACTGCTGCCTGTGACGGAGTACAGCTTCTGTTTTTTCCCCGCCACACGGTACATTTCAAAGGAAAGCGTGGATCACTATGAATCATAATACCGGGCTGGAATCGCCTTGGTGCCGCTATCTGCGCTTAATGGAGGAGCGTCCCCAGGCATTTGCTCCCAGCCCTCTCCTTCCAATTGAAACCGATTCCCAAACGGTTGCCGATTTCACTGCCCGCACTGGGCAAGCCATAGGTGTGGTCTATGAAAGCCGCTATCAGATCATGGTGGTAGATTTGGTGCGGGGCCCGGAAGGACTGTTTGCTTATGAACGGGTACTGCCTGCCGCCCAAGGCGATGCCGTTGTGGCCGTCCCCATCTGGGATGGGAAATTTGTCCTGCTGGAGCAGTTCCGGCACGCGCTGCGCCGGTGTCAGATTGCCTTTCCCAGAGGCTTTGGAGAAGGTAAATTATCCGCAGAGAAAAACATCTGCAAAGAAATTCAGGAAGAACTGCAATCCGAGGTGCTGGCCCAACGGCCTTTAGGACGCATTGCGCCTGACAGCGGCTTAACTGCGGGGGAGGCTTGTGCGATCCTGTGCGATATCACTGAGCCAAAGCCTGTACCCCATTACGAGGCAATACAGAGGGTCGTCTGTCTAACCCAGACGGAATTGGAGCGCCAGATTGCCGGTGGAAAAATCAGCGACGGATTCACCTTATCAGCCTATACACTATATCAAACATCCAAGGCGCGATATTACTCCCGAATCAGAACATAGGAAATCTGGTTGTGATGACAGAATGCGGTGGACTTCATAGGCAAAGCCCGTCTTGAAAATCGGGCGCCGATTTTCAAGTGTTTTGATTATATGGCCGTTTCTCGTATTTCTGCCTGCTCCTCCGGTTAATTACGCAATCTCTTTCCCGGTTTTCCCCATCTTTTTGAGGCGTACGGCCTGACGGCGTACCTTCAATGCTTCTCTTGTTTATTTTCATGGGTGTCGGCTCCAACGACGTCTGCTGCCCGCATATGCCGGGGCGCTCCATTCCTTTTCTTCAACAGGGACATGGCCAGTGATACCGCGTTCCTGAACTCCTTCCGCCGGAAATGGGCGGCCAGAAAGAGGACGTTTGGCATTACGGCGCAGATCGCCATCCGCACAAGCAGGACCCTCACCAGACTGCCCGTGACCTGCCCGCACACCACGTCCACCAGCCACCAGGTCAGGCCGATCACCAGCAGATAGCCGGCGTATTTTTTGGCAAAAGCGACCGGGGACTTGTTCAGACAGTGGTGGAAGAACATATACGGATCCACCCACACCGGCACCAGCAGCATACTCAGGATGGTGCCCATAAATATCCCGGCCACCCCATACCGGGAGCCCAGGAAGATGGAAATCACCAGGTTCAGCACCGCCTCCGCAAGGGCCTTGTACCGGTCCAGCCAGAACTTCCCCAGGGCATACCAAAACGTGGCCACCGCATTCCTCATGCCCTGGAGGAACAAAAGCACGCATAAAATCAACACGACGGACCGGTCAAACAGATAGTGCGCTCCAAAGCTCAGCTCAATGAAGGGCTGCAGCAGCTCATACAGGCAGATCGCCGCCAGGGCGTATATCCACTGGCCTATGAAAAAGGCGTTATAGAACACCCGCTCCATAGCCTCCCTGTCCTCTGTAGCCCCCAGGTTGCCCACGCTGGCGGCCATCCCCTGGAAGACACGGGTCAGCACCTGCCGGACGGAGTTGATTACCAGGTAGTAGTTGGAATAGACCCCCGCGCTGACAAGCCCCGCAAAGCGGGAAAGAAGCATATTATCCGTATTGTTGATGACCACGGCCCCCAGCCGGTGCATGGCCAGCGCCCATATGTTCCGCCGGATCTCCTGTTTTTCCTCCGGGGGCAGCTCGTGGTCGTTTTTCTCCCCCAGGTAGGGGTACATACGCCCCGCCAGCCTGGAAATACAGAAATTGCACAGCAGGGAGCCCACAATGGAAACCAGCAGATAGGCAATGTAGTTCCTGGTGGTCAGCAGGAGGATGATCTGGAGGATAATCTGCGCCAGGGAAAAGGCAGTGGAGTAAATGGACACAATATAGGCCTTCTGGTGGGCCGTGATAAGGGCGCCCCTGTACATCAGCAGGTAGGAAGCCACTGAATTCCCCAGGTACAGCAGGTAAATCAGCTCCAAATGCCCAATGGCGGACAGGTCGCCCGCCAGCCAGCCCAGGAACGGCAGCATCCCCAGCCCCGCAGTGCCCACAAAGGCCGCCACACAGATGTACAGCCGCTTGTAGAGTTTCATGACGGCCTGGATCTTGGGGATGTCGTTTTCGGCGATGGGCCGGTACAGCGCATAGCTCATGGCTGAGGCAATGCCCAGCTCCGACAGGGACAAAACCCCCAGGATACCCGCAAACAGCCCGTTTACCCCGGCGTAGCTGGCGCTCAGGGTGCGGGTAAATACCACCCGGCTGATATAGCCCGCCACGATGATCAGCGCCTGCGCCACCATTGCCACGCCGGCGTTGATGGCGGAATACTCCAGCCGGTTCTTTTGCCGCCCGTCCTGTTTCCCGCCCATGCCATCCACCTTTCCTGTCACCGGCACACCTCAATTTCCCCCAGGCAGTACCCGTAAGGCCCGCTGTCCTGGGAGTTGGCCAGAAGAATCTCCTGGCCCGAGACCGGGTCCTCCAGCCGCAGGTACACCTCATAATGGCCGGCAGCCAGCCCCTCCGTCGGGATGACCCATTGAATTGTCTGGCTTTTTTCCGCCTCCGCCCCGCCGGCAAGCCCGCACAGGTTGTGCGCCGCCGGGTACTCGCCCGCCAGACCGCCGTCCGTCCCCCGCAGGGACAGTGTCAGCTCCGGCTCCAGGTACAGCGGGGCAAAGCCCTCATTCCGGAAGGAGGCCTCCACCAAAGCCTGCTGCCGAAAAGCCCTGCGCTCCATCGTCACACCGCCGATCAGCAGGCGGTAGCCCAAGTGGCGCTCCATATAGGACAGGCCGTCCATGCCGTCAAAGCAGCCGTCCTGGGACACCACGGTATCCGCCCACTTTTCCATCACCGCCGGATCATAGCCCTGGTTCAGATATGTCACGTGCATGGCCGATAAATCCCGCACCGCGGCCTCAAAGTCATTCAGCGGGTTTTCCACCACCACCTCGCCGCCGTTGGGGACGCTGCGGCACAGCTCCTCCTGGAACGCCAGCTCCTCCGTCCGGCTCCGCCGCTGCTCCCCCTGGGAAGCCATATCGTAGGTGCCCAGGTCGGTCTCGCTGCCCAAAATGCCGTCGTTGAACAGCCCCAGCCGGGCGGCCAGGGCGGCGTCGGCGCCGTCCTGGGTGGCCAGCCGCCACTGGGCCGGCGTGCGCACCGCGAGATAGGCCCCGCTGGCCTCCGCCAGTTTTTGGGCCAGCCCGCGCAGATCCTGGGCCGATTCATACCGGGTGTGGTGCATCTCCCCCCAGTCCCCGATAAACAGGCCCTGGAGGATAAAAATATCGTCCGAATACCGCCGGAGGATGTCTTTCAGCTGCTCCATGTGCCGGAGAATGATGTCCAGCTCCTCCGGCTCCGTGTGGAGGTTGTTTGATTCCCAGTCATAGAGAAACCGCACAATCAGCCGCTTGCCCCCGTTGGACAGGGCATGGAACAGGGCGTCAATGTTCTCCAGCCCCGCCCGGCTGATCTCCCCGGCCCGGTATTCCAGCAGGTTGATTTCAATAAGGGCCAGGGTGGTGTCCTGGTCCTGGCTGTAAAGGCTGTCAACCTGGGCCGCGTAATCCACCGCGCTGTCGGTGATCTGAAAAGCGTAGAGGCGGTAAAACCCCCGGTTGGGGTTATGCAGCGGCCTTGCGGATTCTTCAAAAACCGCCGCTTCCATCTTCAGCCTGCCCAATTCCATCCATCCTCCATAGAGAAACAAACATACCAGCATCAGCACCCACACCGCCGCAAATCTGAGCCCCCGCTTCAGGTTACGGCACATATTCCCCGATGGACAGGTCATAGGGCGCCTCCGGCTCCTGCTGGAAGTAATAACAGACAAATTCCTCATCCTCATAATAAACCTTGATTTCACCGGGGTAGAGTTCCTTGAAGCGCTGGCACCAGTAATAGACCCTGGATTCTACCTCCGTCCGACTAAACCGGTAGCAGTCAAAGGGCTTTGTGAACTCCTCAAGCTCTTGACGGGCGGCCTCCAGGGAAATCTGGGTCGCTAGAATCTCGGGAGCGGTGCTCCACCCCAACGCATGCAAGGCATGCTGCTCCTGCCCCGTCGGCTCCGCAATCCAGGAAGGCCCCTGTGAAAAATGATTCTGGGCATATTCTAGGGGCTTTTTTTCCACAAAAATAAACACATATTCTGTTGGAATAAAGTACCGGTCTTCCTCTGTGCACTTGATAAAGTCCAGGAGCTCCTCATGCCGGCCGTGTTCAATCACGTGGTAAAGCCCGTCGGTGGGGGACACAACCGTATAAGAAAACTTGGGATAATCCTGCACAATGCTGTTCATTGTCTCTATTTCCGCACGGTAGCGGGTCAGCTCACAATACAGGTATCCATGGTAATGCGTTTTGACCACCCAGCCACAGAGCGCCGCAAAGCACACCGCCGAAGCGGCATACAGGACGGGTCTCCGGGCCCGAAGGCCGAAAAGATAAAACAGGACATCCAGAGGAACCGCCAGCACGGCAAACAGCAGCATACGCACGGTGGCCACTACGCGCGCGGCAACAATCAGCTCTGGCAACCCCAGATACGGCGCGGCGTATATGGCCAGCATGGAAAGCGCGGTTGCCGCCACTAATAAATACTTTCTCAGCCAGGTTTGGACCAGTTCCGTGTTTTTAAGCCGCTCCCTCATTTTGGACGGAAGAAACCATAGTCCCAGCCTGAGCATCAGGCCAACCGCTATCAGAGTGTTCAGCACACAAAAAGCAACTGTGCTGATGCTTCCGTCGGTCACCTCGGAACAGCTTGTTTGCAATACATTAATGGTAAAACTCAGGGCATCCTCATCCTCGGCCATGTCCAGCGCTTCACGCCGTTCAGTATCGTCTTTTCCATCAATAATGCCTATGGCCCAGTCAATCGAAGCCTGAGGCGGTATCCCGGAAGCCAGTCCTGCCAGCATAGGCGCAACTGCAATCAGTACCCCGCAAAGCAGTGCTCCCACCAGCGGCAAAAACCGCTTTTTAGAAAATATCTTTTTGATGTGGAATATCACCACCACAAGGCACATAAAAAATGCCTTCATAACTGGATGAAAATGAATCACCAGCAGGGATGCCAGCGCCATCATAAAGACAAGCAGCTCATCTCCAATAACATACCCGGAAAATATCCCCTTTTCAACGGGCTGTTTATCCGATCTCAAATAGCGGAGCAGATACAATACACAAAGCATCTGCGGGGCCAGCGCAAATTCCAGGGGGAGCGTCCACTGCAAACGGGCCAGACCTCGCATCTCATGTACGCTTCCCCAGCGGTAGAGCACATATGCGGCCAAAACAAAAACAGGCGTAAACCGCCAATGGAAAAACTCCCGCAGCAGGCAGTAGGCGGCAGCCAGAAACAGAACGCATTGTATGCCGCCAAAGAACAGAACCAGGCTGTATACCTCTGTTCCCAAAAGCACGTTGATTGCATACAAAAAGCAGTGCATCCCCTCCGGGTAGATACCATCAGCAAAGATTTCGCCCTGAATCAATCCATAGATCCAGGAATGGTGGACATACAAATCTCCATACCCATACACAGCGGTCTGAAACGATCCCCAGGAGAAATAGACCAGCGCATACACCGCCACAGCCGCCAGCGCCAGGAACTCCAGCCAATGGGGCCGCACCCTCCGCCACGCCTCCCGCAGCTTCCCGGCAAGGGTGTGGCGCAGCCGCTTGAGCATCAGCCTGGGCCGGGTGAACACCTCCGCCCGGGCCGCTGCCACAGCCTGTTCTTCCGTGAGGTTCAGCCGCTTGACCAGCAGCGCCAACGGGATGCCGTAAAAGATGGCCCGAACCGTCCAGACATTCAGAATGTGGAACAGGCCCAGACACAGCACCACCGTGTTGACCAGCACCACCTGGGTCGTGACGCAGAAGCCGAACTGGTAAATCAAGGATTTCCCCCTCAAATGTCCGGCAAATACGAACCGGGGCCACGCGAACCCCAGCAGCAGGAAGCCGAACAGGACCTTGAGAAATTCCAAAATCCAGTAGGGGGTATTTATGATGTCCATGAAGCTTCCTCCTTCCCAGCGGTCATGCCTGTCCGTTCCTGATGTCCATGCGCAGTACCTTGATGCGGAACGCAATGGCCAGGGTGCTGAAAAACATCCGAGGCATATACCACAGGGGCTTCAGGCCGGAGTGGATGCTGACGCCCGCCGTACGTGAGTGCATAAAGGCTGGAACCTCCACCAGCCGGAATCCCAGAAGCAGCATCTGCAAAATCATATTGGCGTCCGGATACGTCGTGTCGAAGTTGTCATATTGGGCATAGCGGGAAAAGGCCCGGCGGCTCAGCCCCTGCAGGCCGCTGGTAGGGTCGGTGACCACCTGCCCCGTCACCATCTGAATCAAGCGGCGGAACATCCGGTGGGCCAGCCGCTTGGCCGGGGAGAGGGGGAAGCTCCTGCTCCCCTCCAGGTAACGAGAGCCCAGCACAATATCTGGACTCCTGCCCTCCCCATCCCGGTGCAGCAGCCGCTCATAGATTACCGGGATGTTGCTGGGGTCGTGCTGGCCGTCGGAATCCATCTGGATCACATATTGGTAGCCCTCCCGGACAGCATACTTGTACCCCACCTGTACGGCCCCGCCGTATCCCAGGCAGAATACATTGGTGACCATCCGGCAGCCCCATTCCTTGATAATGCGCGGCGTGCCGTCGGTAGAAGCGTCATTGATAATCAGTATATCCGCCATCCGGGAAACATCCGCCTCCTCCAGCTGGGCCAAAAGCCCGGGGAGGTTCTTCTCTTCATTATGGGCAGGCATGATAATCAGAAGTTCCTTTTTCTCCATCTTCGCTTCCTCCGCTTTCCAGCTCAAAGCCCCAGAATCGTCTGTATAGTCTCCCGGTCCACTGTCTTCTCCTTCCGCCTGGCGGCGGCGTCACCCAGGCGCCTGCGCCGGTCCCTGTCGCTCAGCAGGAGCCCCACAGTCCGGGCCACATCCATGGGGGACAGGCTGCACAGCAGCCCGTCCTGGTCCTGGGTCACCTGGATGCGGTTGCCGCTGGTGTCGGACACCACCATGGCACAGCCCAAGGTCTGCGCCTCCTGAATGGCGATGCTCCGGCCCTCGAACCGGGTGGCATGGACGTATATGTCCGACTGGGCATAGTAGGGGTAAGGGTTTTCCACCGTCCCCAGCAGGAAAAAATCCTCCTGGAGCCCCAGGGCCGCGATTTTTTTCTCCAGCGCCCCCCGCTGGTCCCCTTCCCCAAGCACATACCACCGCACCCGGAAGCCGGCGTCCTTGAGCAGCTTCATGGCCTCAATGGAGACCTCGAACGCCTTCTGGTAGGTAAGCCGGCCAACACTGAGCAGCCGCAGGCCATCCCAGCAATCGGAAAAGCCGCCCGGCCCCTGGGCTAGACGGCGGATTTTATCCTGGTTGACCAGGTTCGGCAGTTCCTGGAGCTTGCCGCCGTGCTCCGGATAGACCCGGAGGAAGGGCGCCTGGATTTCCTTTGAAACCACAAAAATCCGCTCAAATTGGGACCAGCAGTCCTGGTCCAGAGCCCGGGTATACCCGCTCTGCTCATAGTCGATGTGGACCACAGCCAGCTTTTTGCCCGCCCGGACGTGGTCCGCCACGAAATAGGCCGAACCGCCCTCAATCCAGGCCACCGCCGTGTCATAACACCCCTCCGGGCGGACCGCCCCGTCGGACACCACCCGCCACAGCAGCTTATCCAGCTGAATCCGGCGGTTCCGGACCATGGGCGGCAGGGCCCGCAGGATGCCGGCCAGCTTGCCCGCGCAGCCGCCGTTCCGGAAAAAGCTGGCGGCCACCGTCCGGACCAGAGCCCTGCGCCCCGCGCCGTCCAGCACCGAGCCGCCGTCTGCCCGGTTGTTGAGCAGCCGCACGCCCTCCGGCACCTGGTCCATCAGCTGCCCCCTGCCCAGCAGCACATACAGGTCGATGGCATACAGCCCGCGGTCCAGGCTGTCCAGCAGGTCCAGAAGGGTCCGCTCCGCCCCCCCGACGCCCAGGGTGTTAACGACAAACAGGATTTTTTTCATGATCCGGTTTTCTCTCGGCGGCGGCATCCCCCTGCCGCTCCGCCAGCAGGATGGCCACCATCATGGCCAGCTCCTGGTTCTGTGTAATGAGCCGCGAAATCAGCAGGCAGATCCGGAAAGCCCCCAGCAGGCAGGCCACGCCCACGCACAGCAGCGCGGCTCCCGTCCAGATGGAGATGAGGCCAAGCCATCTGGACAGCAGCGGGACGGCCCCCACCAGCGTGATGGCTATGCCCAGCAGGCACCAGGCCACCGCCAGATCCAGCGTCATTTTCTTTTTGGCGTGGAACCAGATGCTGCCCGCAACCAGGAACAGTCCCGTCACCACAATCGCACCCCGCATGAAAGCTGTGACTCCCATAGCTCCTCCTCACCGTCCTTCTTCCTGTACTCTCTGGTATACCTGGTCCTGGGGCCGCGCCCCGCTGCCCCGCTGGAGCAGCCGCCCCTGGCAGAATACCTGGGTATCCATGTGCCGCTCCACCCAGCGCAGCCGGAAGTATCCAATGGTCCAGCCCACAAAGGAACCGATCACAACGCCGACGCCATACCAGATATCCGGCAGCCGGGTGGCCGCGATGGCGCCCAGCAGCGTGACAACGCAGAAGCTCAGGGCCGTGAACACCGCCCCCCACATATCCTTGAAATAGTACAGGAACAGGATTTCCGCGTACATCTGGAACAGGATGAAATACCCCGCCGCCAGACAGGGGTAGATGCGCATGGTCAGCCCCGCGAACCCGAAGCGGGGCAGCACCACCACAAAGACCAGGTACACCGCCACGGAGATGATGAACTGGATCCGGGCCAGGTCCATCAGCTGGTCGGCGATCTCCCGGAACATCTCCCGCTTGTTATTCTGGATATCCGACAGCCTGCCGCCGATAACCGATTCGGAATATGCCTTGTACCGCTCGTGGAAGAACATCTCCACCCGTGAGATAAAGATCACCGTGGCGGAAATATTGGTGAACATAGCCAGACATGACGCCATATCGTAGGGCTGGGCGCAGACAAAGGATTCCGCCACCACCATGCGCATATCCGTCGTCCAGAAGACAAAGTTATGGATGTACAGCCCCAGGGTATAGAAGAAATTGATGGCGACCAGGTGCCAATTCCGCCGGAAGCAGCTGAGCACCGGGCGGAACCGGTTGCTGTTCCCCACAAAATACCGCCGCACCGAGCCATACTCCAGCACCGCCGTCAGGAAGAAGCCCACCGTGAATCCCATGAGCATACTCTCCGTAATCCCCCATCCCACCCGCCAGCAGAGCACCAGGGACAGGATGACAGTAACCAGCAGGCCCACCAGGAAGAAAAGGGAAATCCTCCCATAGTCCTTGCAGATCGACAGGTAGAGCTGGGAATAAAACACCAGCACCAGGGCAATGAACCCGCAGAAGCTGGTAAACACATAGGCCACCGGTACGCCCCCCACAAAGTGCTCCCACAGGCAGAAGGGAATCGCCAGCAGGCAGCTGAGGCAGATATTCAGCACCAGCCCAAAATAGTAGCAGGGCAGTATATCCTGGTACCGCTCCTCAAAGATAGCGTCCTGCATATACTTGGAGAGCAGGGAGTTAAAGGGCGACGCGGTCAGAAGGGAAAAGATAAAAATGTATAAAATGGTGCAGGAAAAGAGCTCCCTGGTGTAGTAATCCAGGGTGTCAAACCCCAATATCCACTCCAGCAGCAGCAGAACCCCGATCACCAGCACCATCGGCGCCACCGTCAGGCAGGAGCCGTAGGCCACACCCGCCAAGCTGGCCGCAATGGACTTCTTTTGAAAGAAACTGTTCAGCCTTGCGCCAATGCCGGCCATCCGCTATACCTCCTTCCATTTTCCTTGGAGCCTGTTTAACATCTCCCCGTGCCCGTCCTGACGGCGGATTTTCCACACACGCTGAGATGTTAATCAGGCTCTTACCGCGCAGCCTCCTGGGGGACCTTATCTCTCTGCCCCGCCTGGGCAAAATCCTGGTAAATGCGCTGGTAGGCACTGTGCATCTGATCGATGCGGTAGCGGGCGCACACCCGCTGGTATCCCACTTCCCCCATCCTCTGGCGCTCCTCCGGATGGCGGGCCAGGTAAAGGATGGCCTGGGATATCTCCTCCAGGTTCATAATATGGGTGACAATACCCGCCGCGCCCAGGCCGTCCCCCTCCCCCATAATCAGGCCGCGGCAGTTGCCCACATCCGTGGCGATGGCAGGCTTGCGGGCGGCGAAGCTCTCCAGAATGGTCAGCGGCTGACCCTCGCTGATGCTGGTAAGGATGGTCATATCCATCCGCCCCAGGTACTCCTTCACATTGATTCTGCCGGTAAAGACCACATCCTGGAGCGCCATGTCCTCCACCAGCTCAAAGCAGTCCTGGGCGTACTCCTCATCCTCCTCCCAGGGCCCCATGACCCACAGCTTCAGCGCGGGCTCCCGCTCCTTGGCAAAGCCGAAGGCCTGGAGCAGGGATTTTACATCCTTGATCGGGCTGACCCGGAGCACAGCCCCCACATTGATCCGGCCCTCGTCCTCCTCCGTCTTCCCGGGCAGGTCCTGGAAGTCCTCCACCCGGATGCCGTTAGGCGTCACCTGGGTCTTCTGCTCCGGACAGTCCAGTTCGATCTGAAGGACCCGGGCGTGTTCATACAGGCTGGTCACCAGGTCCGCCCGCTCATAGGCCAGGCGGGACATCTTCCGGAACTGGTTGATCCACACGTTTTTATACAGCCCCTGCACCCACTTGGCCTTCACCAGCTCCTCCTCCCGCTCCCGGGTGTAGATGCCGTGCTCGGAGATAATCAGCGGGCTGCCGTACATATACTTGGCCATGCTGCCCAGCACACCGGCGTAACCGGTGCACAGGCAGTGGTACAGGTCCGCCTTGGGCAGCTTCATCTTCAGCGTGAAAAACAGGGGCAGGTAGATGGAGCGCATCATCCACAGAAAATCCGCAAAGGCCACCTGGCTGTAATGGAGCTGGTAAAACTCGGACACCGCGTGGAGGAAATCCTCCCCCATGAGCAGGCCGTTGAGGGAGGGCCGCTTTTTCTGGAAATAGTGAATGAGCGTCTCCCAGTCGATCCGCTGGTCCAGCAGCAGGCTGCGCAGGGCGTTGTACTCGGTGCGGTTCATCCGGACCTTTCCCCTGCCGCCCCAATCCATATCCTGCAAATAGAGTTCGCAGACCTCCGTTACGTTGTCAGGCAGGGTGTAGACAAATTTCCCCCGCATGGCGCGGCTGGATACGATGGCCAATATGACAAATTCATGCTCCGGAAAGGACTGGATCATACTGTGCACCCAGCTGGAGACGCCGCCCACGGCATAGGGATAACACCCCTCTACCACCATGCAGATCCGCATATAAGCAAGCTCCTCCTCTCATTTGCCGCGGGCTGTCAGCCCGGGAGCACCGGGCGCAGGACAGCCTTTACCTCGTTCTCGTCGGCCTGGATCAGGTATACGCCCTCCTCCACCAGCCGGGCGCTTCCGCCCTCCACCGACGCCACTTCCTCACCCCTGGCCCGCAGGAGGAACCAGGACGTACCGCTGCCGGTGTGCTGGACCGTCACCACCATCCCGTCCCGGCTGTAGGTATAGTCCAGGGCCAGAAAGTCCCGGATGCGCCCATCGCATTGGGAGACCGTGGTGGGGTCAAAGGCCTCGAAGTTCTCCCACCCGCTGGGGACATCCGAGGTCAGCCGCTGGGACAGCACGTCCCAGGTATCGTTTTTGCTCTCCGGGTATACCGCCCGGGCCGCGTCCACCAGCACGCTGGTGTAGGCCAGGGCCGTCTGCACGCCCCGCATCCGCAGGTCGCTGCGGTAGGTGTGGTCATAGCCGCTGGTCACCGCCATCTGCCGGGTCACATCGTCGGTCTGGTAGCCCACCAGATCGCCGCCGCCGTCGTAGGGAAAGACCACCGTACGCACCCCGGCCAGGTCGTCCCAACCCAACGCGTTGTTCAGCTCCTGCTCCTCCAGCCCCCCGCCGTAGAGGGAGGTAAACTGGTACTCCATCTGGGCCTGCCGCGTGAAGCCGAAGTCCTCCGTCAGCTGCTTGGTCACCGGCGTGTCCGACACGCTGTACAGCGACAGCCCCGGCTCCGCGCTCAGCTCATTGAGCAGCTTCATGTAGTAGACGAACTGCATCTGGTCGGGCTCATGGCTGTCGCTGTAGTCAAACTGCATGGACATCATGCAGGACAGCCCCAGCCCGCCCCGGTGGTATACGGCCGTCAGCTCCGGCCACAGCACATCCCGGTACAGCCCCCGCATGGACAGGCTGTAGTACCTGGTGAGCACCGGGCCGTTTTCCGAGGCCAGACAGGGGTAGTTGGCCGCAACCAGATTCTGGGCGTTCACCACCGGGTAGACGGTGCAGTCCGCGGTTTCCGAGACCATGGCGGACAGCAGGCCCAGCCCCGCGGCGTCTTCCATATAGTCCCCGTTGACCGCAAAGACCCAGGCGCCCCCCAGGCTCCTCCGCCAGATCACCGCCGGGTAGTCCTCCACCTTTTCCTCGCCGGCAGGAATCCCGTTCATATACACCTTTGTGCCTGAATCCAGAATGTACCAGGGCATTTCCAGCTCCAGGTCCTGGCGCTCCTCGTCCTGCTTCTTCTCCGCCTTGTAGATGGCCTCGCCGCCCAGCAGGAACCCCTCATACAGGTGGATGCCCTGCACCCTGGTGCGCCGGCTGCGCACCTCATAGATGCCCAGCAGCTCCTTTAAATCCTGGCTGCCCTCGATGACAGCCGCCTCCGGCAGGCTGGCAAACACCAGGTTGGCCCCTCTGCCGGCGTATTCCAGCAGCGTCCGGCAGGCTTTGCCGCCCCTCCAGTCCATCCCGGCCCCATCCAGCACAATCAGCTCCGGGACCTGGGATCCCGGAGCGAATGCCGCCAGACTGGTGCTGGCGGTATAGTCCCGCTTTGTGTAGGCGGCCCAGGCGGCCGTCACCTGTTCCATGGCGCTGCCGCTGCTGCCGATAAAGGCCACGCCGGGCCGGGCCGCCCCCAGGGGGGAAGCGTCCCCTGGCGTAAATGCGTCGTCCCTGTCCATAAGGGACGACACATCCAGAGCGTGTTCATTTTCCTCATAATCGTTCCATAGCTCCAGAGCCACGTTGGTAAACTGGAACATAAATAATACCACCAGCATCACCGCTGCGATGGCAAGATAACTGCGCCGAGATATCATCCGGATCACTCCCCCATACTGTGGGCGCCTAACTGAATACCTTAATCAGCTCTAAGGTCTCGCCGTCAATCACCACCGGGGATCGCTTCAGCTCGGCCAGGGTGTCAAAAAAGGCCTCCCGGTTTTTGGTGGAGAAATACAGCTTCAGCCTGCAGGTATACGCCGCCAGGCTGTCCGGGTACTGGGCGGACAGCCGCCCGCACCAAACCTCCGACCGGGCAAATTCCCCCACCTCCAGCAGCCGCAGGCACACGCTCTCGTAAATGGCCTCGGTCAGCTGGGCGGGCGCCTTGTCAAACAGGCTCTGGGCCGTATCGGCCATAATACCCACCTGCTTCTTCTGCTCAAGCGCCGAAAAAACCCGCTGCTTGAGAAAGCTGTCCATATAGGGCAGCAGCTCCAGCTCTACGCCGGACTCCCCCTCCTCCTCCCCGGCGATGGCCCGGCGGAGCTGCCGGACCTTCGTGCGGAAGCCGTCCAGCTCCCCGCTGAGGACGGAGGCGGCGTAGTGGGCGGTCTCGGAATCCTCGCTGTCCAGCGCCAGCAGGATCACCCCCAGGGCGGAACGCACATCCCCCCGGATGGTGTTCATCATCACCAGGCGAAGATCCTTGCTCTTGTTCATGAACAGGGCTTCCTCCAGGGGGATCATGTCCCGCTCCCGCTCCTCGTCGGCCTTCAGGTATGTCTTGGCACGTTCCTTGCTGAACACCACGTCCGCCAGATTGGGCGTCAGCCACAGCGGAAGCCGGAACAGCAGGTAAGAAAGCAGGAAAAACAGCGGCCCCACCACCGGGCAGAGCGCCATCACCAGGAACCGCAGCAGATAGGTCCGCCGGTTGTCGTGGCGCACCTCCACTTTGGCCTTTTTCTCCTTCCGCATCCGCAGGGGGGACACCACCAGGGCCCCCACCAGCAGGTAGAGCACAGCCGCCACCAGATTCACCAGCCACAGGATCACAAAATCCCGTTCACTCAGCAGCCCGCTCACAGCTCCACCCCTTCCACCAGGCGGCTCTCGTACCCCGCCGCGCGGAACCGGTTCTGGACAAACCCGGCGTTTTCAGCGCTGGTGTTGGACAGAAGCACACACAAAACGCCGTCCCGGACCGATCCCATATAGTCCGACTGCCGGGTGCTCCCGCTGAGGGCGGTGGCCGCGGCGACGCAGTCCCCATCCGGCGCCGGGACCTCCAGCAGGGCGCACTCCGTAAGCCCCTGGTCCTGGGCCCGCAGGAAAGCCCTGGTCAGCTGAACGAACGCGTCCCCGGCCATCAGCCGGGAGCCGTCCACATACCGCTGGCTGCTCAGGGCGTCCAAATAGCGGTTTGCCCGCAGCACGGCGGTCTGGACCATCTGCCCGATCACCGCCAGGCGGTTGGCCTCCGCCATGGTCATGCGCTGCCAGGGGATGCCCCAGAGCATGAAAATCAGCTCCATGCCCTCCTCGCTGTACACCGCGCAGGCCATCTGCGGCAGCTTTTCCTGCATGGACTTGTTGATAAACACCCGCCGTTCCTTCAGCTCGCTGTACAGCCCTGGCATGGCGGTATAGTCAATGGAATATCCCAGCTCCTTTGCCTCCTTGGAGGTAGAGGAAAACAGGCGGGCATAGCTGCCGTTGGCCACGGTGTAGATGGACGCGCCGCAGTCCATCAGCCGGGAGAGCACCCGCACGGCGGTAAACAGCACCTCCTCCGGGGCCTGACGCTCCAGGGTGGAGGCGATCTCGTAGATCTTTCCCAGGCTGTCCTTCTGGTTCACCAGCTGGATCTCAAAGTTCTCCTTCATCCGCACGTTGCTCTCGTTGATCTCCGCCAGGTCGTTGAGCCTGCCCTCCAGGTAGGAAATCTGGTCCTCGCTTTCCTGCTTCAGCGAGCGCAGCCGGTCCTTTATGTAGCCCACCACCATGCCCACGATGAACAGCTGGGCCATCCACACATAGGTGTTGTAGTCCAGCAGCACCGCAAAGCCGCTGCGGGTATACATCTGCTGGAGGCAGTACCCCGCCGACGCCAGCAGGCCGGACAGCACCGCCTGCCGCTGGCCCATGGCCACGGCAAACAGCAGCACATACAACAGGAACAGGTCCACCCGGTCGAAAAATCCGTTTCCGGCCGCATACCCGTTCAGGAGGAAAAACAGCACGCCGCAGATCACATTTTCCACATAGGGCACCAGCGTCGCGATAAAAATCCGGCTGCCGTGAAGGAACCGGGCCAGACGGCTCCCGCCTGTGTCCTCCGCCCGGATGAAGGCTTCCCGGTTGCGCTTCATGAACTGGACCACCTGCTTGACGCCCTCGGGATAGTGGGTAAAGATCTTCTGCCCCAGTTCCCCGGAGAAGGCGCCGCCGTCCAGCACCACCCGGTGGCGCTCGCCCACCGATTCGTCAATCACCTCGATGCCGCTGCCCATGGACGTTTGGATCAGCCGGGCCAGCTCCAGGCCGTTAATCTCCTCCATGGAGGAGATGTGGTAGACCGGCTGCGGCAGCTCCGGGGCCATGATGGCCTTGCAGGCCAGCTCCGCCGCGTCCTTGACGAACAGCATAGAGAACACATCCCGGTCGCTGGCGAATATCTTTCCGCTTTTCAGCGCCTCCAGGCACATGGCGCAGCAGGGGTCCAGGTGCGGCCGCCCCTTTTGGGGCACGCAGTACAGATGGTCCAGGCGCAGCACGCGGATGTCCAGCCCCTGGTTCTGACGGTAGTTGGCGCAGATATCCTCCCCCTGGGAAACAGCCATGCCCCGGAACCCCTTCGGGGCCTTCTCCTGGCCCTCCGGGATATTCTTGGGGAAGGAGCCGCCAAACACCTCCTGGGAGGACAAATAAATAAACCGTCCCTTGCCATGCATGGAGTAGACGGTCAGAATATTGATGAGCGCCGCCGTATACCGCACGGACTCCTGACGGGCCCGATCCCAATCGAAATGGCTGTCCCATGCGCCGGTGAAGATGGTGATATCCGGCTTGACGCTGTCAAAAATATCCTTGACACTGTCGTCGTCGTAGGCGAAATTGTACTGTTCAAACACGTGCCGCCGCACCGGGAGGTGCTCTCTGCGGCCGGTGAGCAGGTAAACCCGCTCGTTATTTTTATGAAACCGGTCGATCAACGCTTCCGCCAGCCGCCCGGTACCGATCAATAAAATCTCCATTTTCTTCTTCGTTCCCACCTGCCTGTTCAAACAATCTGCCCCGTGCGCGGATGCAGCAACAGATTCCGCCGCGATCTTCCAGGGGCGGCATCTGCACGGTGGACAGAATATGTGGTCTGTCCATTTTAAGAAACTTACAGTGTATTATACCAGCAGTTCCCTGGAAATGCAATAGGCAGTTTCAAGCGGTCTCTTGGACAAAATATGTGNTCCCCCGCAAGCTGTGCGTCAAGCTGCTGAAATACGCGCGGAAAGAAAAAACCGCTTCCGGCGAGATCTTTCTCACCAAAAGCGGGGGCAGCCTGTCACGCAAGCAAATCTGGCAGGAGATGAAGTCCCTGTGCGCCCGGGCGGGGGTGGAGCCCTCCAAGGTGTTCCCCCACAACCTGCGCCATCTTTTTGCCCAGGTCTTCTACCGGGTCAGCCGGGATCTGGTGCGGCTGGCCGATATGCTGGGCCACTCGTCCGTGGAGACGACGCGGATTTACCTGCTGGCCAGCGTTTCGGAGCACGCGAAATACCTGGAACGCCTGCGTCTGGTGCAATAGGACAAAATATGTGGTCTGTCCATTTTAAGAAACTTACAGTGTATTATACCAGCAGTTCCCTGGAAATGCAATAGGCAGTTTCAAGCGGTCTCTTGGACAAAATATGTGGTCTGTCCATTTCAAGAAGCTTGAACCTATTATATCAACAGTTTTCTCTAAATGCAATACGCAATCTCAAGCAGTTCCCTTGATATATCATATTTGCGGACGGAAATATGTATTCCGTTTTTTGGTAGAAAACCCGATTCCAGGAAGAAACTGTCGAAATTTATCATAATTGAACAGAGCCGGTTTTCCCTTAAGCAAGCCGGCTCTGTCTTTGCACACCATTTTTACCCGTAAAAGCATAGTTAGACCGGCATGATCCTCCCTATTTCAGCTTTTTGGGCCAAAATGATCCATGAAAACTTGATATACAGGGGGCAAATCACATATTTTGTCCAAGAGACCGCTTGAAACTGCCTATTGCATTTCCAGGGAACTGCTGGTATAATACACTGTAAGTTTCTTAAAATGGACAGACCACATATT
>CAJTGJ010000027.1 GCA_910575695.1 Oscillospiraceae bacterium
ATTTTAGCACACTGTCGGCCGCTTGTCAAGCCCTTTTTTAAACTTTTTTGCAAATCTTTTTGCTCAAGTTCCGGACCCTCATCCAAGCCTCGCTCTCGAGAACTTTGATATCTTACCACACTCTCGGAGGTTTGTCAAGTGCTTTTTTCGACTTTTTTCAGATTTTCTTCTGCCAGCCTTTCAAGCTCCTGCCCTCTCGTTGAGCGCTCAGTTATGATAACAGATTCCTCCCCCCTTGTCAACCCCCTTTTTCAACTTTTTTTGACTCCCTTTTTCAAGACCCTTTCTCTTGCGAAAAATCCCCCTCTGTGTTACCCTTAGACATACCTATTATTATAGTATACACGCAAAGGAGCCAGCCATGCTTCAAGTCAACCACCTCAACCTCCCCGTGGGCGCGGACGAGGCCCTGCTTCTCCGCCGCACGGCAAAGGCCCTGGGCGTCCGCCCCGGCGACATCATAAGCCTCTCCCTCCACCGCCAATCCATCGACGCCCGGAAAAAGAGCGACATCCACCTGGTCTGCACCGTCCGCGCCTCCCTGGCGGATGAAGCATCCATCCTCCGCCGCACCCCCAAGGGCGTGGCCCACGTATCCGATACACCTTATATAATACCGCCAGTGGGCCGCACTTTTTCCGTCCCCCCCGTGGTGGTTGGAATGGGCCCTGCGGGCCTGTTCGCCGCGCTGACCCTGGCCCGGGCGGGCCTGCGCCCCATCGTACTGGAGCGCGGGCAGGACGCAGACCGCCGCACCGCCGATGTAGAGCGCTTCTGGCAGACGGGCCAGCTCTCCACCTCCTCCAACGTCCAGTTCGGCGAGGGCGGCGCGGGAACTTTTTCTGACGGCAAGCTCACCACCGGGGTCAACGATCCCCGCATCTCCCATATCTTCGACATTTTCGTCTCCCACGGCGCTCCAGAGGATATCAAGTGGTCCCACAAGCCCCACATCGGCACCGACGTCCTGCGGGACGTGGTGAAATCCATCCGGGGTGAGCTTCTCTCCCTGGGTGTGGACGTTCGCTTCGGCCACCAGCTCATCGGCCTGGCCCAGGCCGACGGACGGCTGGCCGGCCTCCGCGTCCAAGCAGACACGGGCGCGTATTTTCTCCCCTGCGACGCGCTGGCGCTGGCCCCCGGCCACTCCGCCCGGGACACCTTCCAAATGCTGTACCAGCTGGGCCTGCCCATGGAGCGCAAGCCCTTCGCCATCGGCGTGCGCATCGAGCACAGCCAGGAGGCGGTGAGCCGCGCCCAGTTCGGCCAGTTCTGGGACAGACTTCCCGCCGCCGACTACAAGCTGGCCTGCCATCTGCCGTCAGGCCGCTCGGCATTTACCTTCTGCGTCTGCCCCGGCGGGCAGGTGGTGGCCGCCGCCAGCGATCATGGCCAGGTGGTCACCAACGGCATGAGCCTGCGTTCCCGGGACGGGGCCAACATCAACGGCGGATTTCTTGTGGGCGTAAACCCGGAGGACTTCGGCGGGGACGACCCCTTAGCCGGGGTGCGCTTCCAGGAGCAGTGGGAGCGCGCGGCCTTTGAAAAGGGCGGCGGGACGTTCCGCGCCCCCGCCCAGCTTGTGGGGGATTTCCTCGCGGACCGCCCCTCCGCCGGCCCCCGCTCGATTCTGCCCACCTACCGCCCCGGCGTCACCTGGACGACCCTGGACGGCGTCCTCCCCCCTTACGTCCTTGCAGCATTAAAAGAGGCCCTGCCCATTTTCGACCGCAAGCTCCACGGCTTCGCCCATCCCGACGCGGTACTCACCGGGGTGGAGACCCGCTCGTCCTCCCCGGTGCGGATTTTACGGGACAGCACATTCCAGTCCCCCGCCCTCCCCGGCCTGTATCCCTGCGGCGAGGGGGCGGGCTACGCCGGGGGCATCACCTCCGCCGCCGTGGACGGCATCAAGGTGGCGGAAGCCATCATTTCCGGCTGAAAACAGGGCAAACTACCCTATGCAACCACAAATTTACACCCCGCAACCCAAACGCAACAGCAAATTGGTGGCCTGAACGGACGCTCCCCCGTAAAATGGAGACACCTTGAAAGGAGGTCATTTCAATGACATTTGGTGAAAACCTGCAATTCCTCCGCAAGCGCCGGGGCATGACCCAGGAGGACCTTGCGGAACAGATGGAAGTCTCCCGCCAGTCGGTGAGCAAATGGGAATCCAACTCCGCCTATCCGGAGATGGACGCCATCCTGCGCCTGTGCGGCCTGTTCTCCTGCGACATGGACACGCTTCTGCGGGGGGACGTATCCCGCCGCTTCGGGGAGGATGCCGCCGCCTGGAACAAGCACATGAACGCCTTCGCCGCCGCCATGGCGGCAGGGGTGGCCCTGGTGCTGCTGGGCGTCACCCTCCTGCTGTTCGTGGGCGAGTTTTTCGGCCGGGAGATGACCGCCGGGGTGCTCTTTTTCCTAATCCTCACCGCCACTGTCACCACCTTCATCCTCTCCGGCATGGGCCACGACACCTTCCTGCGCCAGCATCCCGGCATCGGCCCCTGCTACACCAAGGAGGAAATGGACCGCTTCGAGCGCCGCTTCCCCGCCCTCATCGCCATCCCCATCGTCCTTCTGCTGCTGGGGCTCACCGCCATGATCACCCTGGAGTCCCTGGCCCCCGCCCAGTTCAGCCAGGACCAGTGGGACGCCCTGTGCGGGACCCTGTTTCTGCTGTGCGTCGCCGTCACCGCCTCCGCCCTCACCTGGGCGGGCATCCAGCACTCCAAATACGGCTTCCCCGAGGAAAAACAGACCCCGGCGGAGCGCCGCGCAGGCCGCATCTGGGGCTTCGGGATGCTGTCCGCCACGGCGGTGTACCTAGGTCTTGGCCTGGCCATGGACTGGTGGGGCCAGGCGTGGATCATCTATCCCGTAGCCGCCCTCCTGTGCGTGGCCGTCACCATCCTGTTGAAAAAAGACGACGAATAACGCAAAAAGCCCGCCTCCAGCCGGAGGCGGGCTTTCCTGATTCACTTCGTTCCGAAAATGCGGTCCCCCGCGTCGCCCAGTCCAGGCACGATGTAGCTGTTCTCGTTCAGTCCCTGGTCCACCGCGCCGCAGTAGACCTCCACATCCGGGTGCTTGGAGGTGACCACCTCGATGCCCTTGGGCGCGGCTACCAGAACCATCAGCTTGATGTTCTTACAGCCGTACCCCTTCATAATCTGAATCGCCGCCACGGCGCTGCCGCCGGTCGCCAGCATGGGATCCACGATCAGCACGTCCCGCTCGGCGATATCCCGGGGCATTTTGCAGAAATACTGCACCGGCTCCATGGTCTCCTCGTTGCGGTACATCCCCAGATGTCCCACCCGGGCGGAGGGCACCATGCGCAGCACGCCGTCCACCAGCCCCAGGCCCGCCCGGAGTATAGGCACCACGGCGAATTTCTTGCCCGCCAGGATAGGGGCCTCCATTTTGCAGATGGGGGTTTCAATCTCTTTTGTGGTGAGGGGCAGATCCCGGGTGGCCTCATAGGTGAGCAGCATCCCGATCTCGGAGACAATCTCCCGGAAGTCCTTGGTGGAGGTGTCCTTATCCCGGAGGATGGTCAGCTTGTGGGCGACAAGGGGGTGGTCTACAACATGAACCTTCTCATTCATAGCGGCAGCTCCTTTGTATTTTTCTCATAAGCCATTGTACCACACCTCCAGGCAGTTTGCCAATAAGGAAAACAAAGATTTCCCATTTTCTCCAAAAAAACGGGCTGCTTCCGCCCCAGCCCGGGATGGAAGCGCCGCCGCAATCTCATTTGTTCCGCCTGCGGATCTCAGCCGCCGCGCCCACCGCAATCGCAGCCAAGGAACACGCCAGCATCAGCTGGAAGATCAGGACGTTCACCCAGGACAGCTCCCCGGCGTCCCGCCGGGCCAGCATAGCGCCCACGGAGAAATAGTCCAGGAACCGGGGCCCGCCCGTGTCCTCCAGCAGGCGATTGCACAGCCCGTTGATCACCGGGGTGGCAAAGCTGGCCAGCAGCGCCGCCACCCCGCCCTTCAGCCACGGCCCCGCGGGCATCCAGTACACCACCGCGAAGCCCGCCCACAAAAACCCGGCTCCCGCCGCCGCCAGAGGGAACCCCAGGGACAGCAGCCAGTCCCCGCCGGTGAAGGCCCAGATCACCGTCAGCAGGAAGAACACCCACACGGTGAGCGCCGCCATCCCCAGCGGCAGAAGGTGCTTTCCATAAAACCGCCACAGCGCCCACCAGCCCCAGGGCAGGACCAGGCACACCGCCGTAATGGCTATCCCGCCGCCGATCCACCAGCCGCCCGCATACAGCCAGCAGGACAGCAACAGCAGGATCAGGCACCCGCTGGCCCCGCCCAGGCACACCGCCAGCTTGTTTTTGCGCACCAGAAAGGGCAGATTGGTAAAGCAGAACCCCAGCCCAATGGAGGTCAGTACAATCCAGAACCAATCCAGCGCATGAAAAACAGCCAGGTCGCAGATAAAGCAGGTGACCAGGGCGATGGCGTACCCCGCCGCGAAAAACCGCCGCGTCCCGGTGACCATCCGCCGCCACCGTTTGGCGGCCAGCTCCTGCAAGCGGGCCTGGTCGTCGTCGCAGGCGGCAAAAAACTCATGCTCGGTGATGCGCAGGGCGGCGCAGATGGCGGTGACCATGGACACGTCCGGATAGGACAGCCCCCGCTCCCACTTGCTGACGGTGGACTCGGTGACAAACAGCTGTCCCGCCAGCTCCTTCTGGGTCAGCCCCGCCTCCAGCCGCTTCCGGCGGATGTATTCCCCAAAGGATTTCTTTTCATCGCTCTCGTTCATGTACATTCCCCTTCCTGTCGGATATGCCTCCACCCTACCTGTCCGGCGGCAAAATGTCAAGGCTCCGGGCAAAAAAAGCAACTCGACTGTCAGGAAAGTCGGCCTGTATCAACGGTTTGCGAGCTTGGACCGGAAAGCCTCCACTCTGCCGACGGCAGCGTCCTTTCCAATCACATGGATGATGCCGTGCAGATCGGGCGTATTGGTGGTCCCGGTCAGCGCGTAGCGGATGAAGGAGGAGAGGTCGGCAATGGAGCCGTTATAGTCCTCAGGGTGCTTTTTGTAAGCCCCCATCTTCACGCAGTAGTTGTGGCGGGCCGCCACCTCCTTCACCTTACCGAACCATTCAGCGGCGCCGTCCTCATAGTCAAACACACTGAGATAGTCCGCAAGGATCTCCGGGATACGCTCCTTGTGGGGCAGGAAGGACTCCGGCAGCGCCGCAGCGTCCACGGTAAACGCGGGGTCGTACATATAAGGATACAGCTCCATGAGGTCAGACCATTTGGCCACGTCCAGACGCTTCTCATGCCACACCGCGATGGACCGGCGGAAGGCGTCCCCGTTGTCCTCCATGTAACGGCTCAGCTTGGCGTCATACCGCTTCGCCCAGGCGGACACGGCGTCGAAGATCTGCTCCTCCGGCATATGGCCGATCCGCTTTTTCGCCACATTGTTCAGCTTGTCAAAGTCGAACAGCGCCCCCGCCGCCCCGGTCTTGGACAGGTCCAGGGGGAAGTCATAGATGGAGGCGTCCATATGCTCCTCCCGCCAGGGCTCGTAGTCCGCGCTGCCGATGGTAAGCAGGTAGTCCAGCACGGCGGGGATGGGGTAACCCGCCTCGTCGTAGTAGCCCACCCGGGCCTCCGGATCCTTCCGCTTGCTCAGCTTCCGGCGGGAGACGCCCTCGCCATCCTCCTTGGCCTCGTTCTTCATGATGGGGCTCAGGTGGGTATAGCGGGGCACGGGGAAGCCCAGCAGCTCGAACATCTCCACGTGGAGGGGGATGGAGGCGATCCACTCGTCGGCCCGGATCACGTCGGTGGTACCCATCAGGTGGTCGTCCACCACATGGGCGAAGTGGTAGGTGGGCAGGCCGTCCCCCTTGATGATCACGGCGTCCAGGATGTTCTCCTGCATGGACAGTTCCCCCCGGATCATATCGTGGTACACCCGGCTGACCCCCAGCTTTCCGCCGCTGCGCATCCGGACGATCCACCGGTCGCCGTTGGCGATGCGCTTCAGCACCGTCTCCTCGTCCAGCTCCCGGCAGGCGGCCCACTGGCCGTAATAGCCCTTTTGCGGGGCGTCCGCCTTCTCCTGCCTGTCCCGGATGGCCTCCAGCTCCTCCGAGGTGCAGAAGCAGGGGTAGGCCCGGCCGATCTCCACCAGGTACTTGGCAAAAGCCTGGTAGATCTCCCGGCGCAGGGACTGGCGGTAGGGGCCGTAGCTGCCGCTGTCCTCCGTCTCGCCCACGGCGCCCTCGTCAAAGCGGATCTGGAACTCATCCAGGGCGCTGATGATCTCGGTGACGCCGTTCTCAATCTGCCGCTTCTGGTCGGTGTCCTCAATGCGCAGGAAGAACACCCCGCCCCGGCTCCTGGTAAAGCTGCTGTTCAGCAGGGCGGTATACAGCCCCCCGATGTGCATGAACCCCGTGGGGCTGGGGGCGAAGCGGGTGCACACCGCCCCCTCCGGCAGATTTCTGGGGGGATACAGGGCCTCCGCCTCCTGGTATGTCATCTTGATCTGGGGGAACAGCGCGTCGGCAACACGTTTGCTCATACAAAAGCCAACTCCTTCTGGTATAGATTCGCCGTTTGGTCACATATTCGCCGGTATTATACTATAGTTCCAGGATCGCTGTCAATGATCAGCCAGACGGCCTCCCGTCCCGCCGCAAAATGAAGCGCCCCGCGGCCAACCCGCGGGGCGATGAAAACGGAGCCTGTGGCAGGCTTCGGGATGCTTTGTCCGGGGGGCTCCGGCTTGCGGCCGGAGCAGCCCCGGTTGTGAGAGCAGGGAGGTTTTGGATCGTCGGGCTTGCTTTTCCTGACAAGGACAGTGTACCACAGGCTGGAGAAAAAAGCCATGGATTTTTTGCGAAAAATTTGTTAATAATTTATGACGCGGCCCCTGTCGGATTCCAGCCCCTTTGGGCGGATCGTCAAAAAATCAACGAACCGTATAGGGCCCCCGGGCCAGCACCTTCACGGTGTTGGACGTGGCGGTCACCGACCGGGTGCTGATGGTGACCATATACAGGTGGTTGGCGGCCAACGCCCCGCCGCTGCCCAGGTTGGACCCGCTGGTGGTATCGATCAGCCCCACGCTGTCCGAGGTTCCGCAGACAGCGGTGCCGATGCGCAGCATCACCTCGCACCCCACATCCCCCACCAGGGTCTGCCCCTTGCTCAGGGTGACCACGGTGAACACATTGCCGGAGCCATTCCCGCCCTGGCCCAGCACCTTGGCCAGGGCCTGTTCCATCTCCGCCTTCCGGGCGTCCACCGTATCGTTCACCATCGTCTGCACCTTTTGGGAAAAGGTGTTGTTCAGGTAGCTCAGCGTCACCAGCGGGTCGTTGGCGCTGCCTGCGCCGGCGGCGTAGGCCGCGGTGAACAGCAGGCAGACGCATACTGCCGCCGCAGCGATCTTCCATTTTTTCATATGTAGTTACCTCCATGGTTCTCTGACGTACAGCCCCGCCCGCCCCGGAAGCCGGGACGGGGCAGGGCACGCGGTCTTGTTTTTGCTGCGCTCTGCCGCCGCCCGGCGCTTCCTCAGACCAGGCGCTGCGGGCTCAGGCCGAAGCTGACGGCAATGGCGCTGTCCACCCGCCGCATCACTTGGTCGTCCACCCGGCCCATATGTTCCCGGAGCCGCTTTTTGTCCAGGGTGCGGATCTGCTCCAGCAGAACCACGGAATCCTTGGGCAGGCCGCAGCTGTGGGAGGCCAGGGTGATATGGGTAGGCAGGCGGGCCTTGCCCGTCTGGGAGGTGATCGCTGCCGCGATCACCGTGGGGCTGTGCTTGTTGCCGGTGTCGTTCTGTACAATGAGCACCGGGCGGACGCCGCCCTGCTCGCTGCCCACCACCGGACTTAAATCTGCATAAAAAATGTCGCCGCGTTTGACGCTGTTGTCCACAGGATCTCACACTCCGCCGGATATAGTTCCCGGCTACAGCTATGTAGACCGGGTACTATCATTCTCCCACGGGGCGGCGGCTTTTATACCGTCATGGCAGGGAAAAACCGCCGCGGCTCACCGCCGGATCTCCAGCGGGCTCCCTGACTATCCTATGCATCCTTGTAAATCCTTGGCACCCGGGGGGCGGCGGCGCACAGCAGCTCATAGGAAATGGTGCCCGCGATATCCGCCTGCCGCTCCACGGGCAGGTGCTCGCCGAAGATCTCCGCCGCGTCGCCGGGGCGGACGTCCGCGTCCCCGTCCAGCCCGATCATGCACATATCCATGCAGATCCGGCCCATAATGGGGCGGCACGCCCCGTCCAGCCACACGCTGCCCCGGCCGGACAGCATCCGGTGCAGCCCGTCGGCGTAGCCGATGGGCAGCACCGCCGTCCGCCCGCCGCCGGGCCCGAACCGCTGGGTGCAGCCGTAGCTCACCGGGGTGTCCCCCGGGAAGCCCCGCACCGCCGCCACCCGGCTGTACAGCGACATGACAGGCTTCAGCCCCGGTCCGTCCAGCCCCTCGCAGGAGGGGTCGGGGTAATGCCCGTACAAAGCGATGCCCGGGCGCACCATATCCATATGGGTACAGGGATAGTGTAACACAGCCGCGCTGGCGGCGCAATGGCGGATTTCAAAAGTCCGGCCGTATTTCTGCTCCAGCTCTTTCAAAACGTCCAGGAACCGGGTGAACTGGAGCATGGTGTACGCCTCATCCCCGTCGGCATTGGCAAAATGGGTGAAGATCCCCTCCGGCTCCAGGTGGGGCAGAGCGCACAGCCCCGCTATCTCCCCCGCCGCCGCCTCGGGCCGATGGTCCAGCACCCCCAGGCGGCTCATGCCGGTGTCCGCCTTGAGGTGAATTTTCGCCCGCTTTCCCGCCGCCCCGGCGGCGTCGGACAGCGCCTTTGCCAGCTCCTGGGTGAACACCGTCTGGGTCAGCCCCAGCGCCACCACCTCGTCCGCCAGCTCCGGCGCGGTGTACCCCAAAATAAGGATAGGCGCCTCAAGCCCCGCCCGCCGGAGCCGGACCGCCTCATCCAGGCAGGCCACCGCCAGATAGTCTGTCCCCAGCTCCACCAGCCGCCTTGCCACCGGCACGGCCCCGTGGCCGTAGGCATTGGCTTTCACCGTGCCCAAAAACCTGCTGTCCGGGGCACAGGAGCGCAGGGCCCGGTAGTTATGCTCCAGATTCCCCAGGCTGACCTCAGCCCAGGTGCGCGTCATGTCACGCGGTATCTCCCGTATCATCCTGTTTCATCTCCATCGTAAAATTGCTGAACCGGGCCGTCAGCACGGACGCCCCGTCCACGCTCACCTCCGCCCCGGTGAGGGCAAGGCTCTCCCGGTCAAAGGTAATCCGGCACTCCGTCCCCGCGTTGGCCTCCGCCTCCGGGTCCCGGAAGGTGATCTGCAAAAGCCCTTGATTTTCCCCGGCCCAGGCGCATCTGGCCATATAGCCCCTGTCCACCTGCTCCATCAGCCAGGGCAGGGCGGACACAGCGGTGAGCCCCTCCCCGTCCAGCAGGCCCAGGGACACCCCGGCCCCGTCGTACTCCAGCACCGTCTCCCCCTGGGCGGTCCGGGCGGTGATGCCCGCCAGCAGCTCCGGCGCGGTGATGGCGAGCACCGTCTCCCCTTCCCGCCTCCACTGGGCGTCCAGCGTAAAATCGAACACCTTGTCCCCCACCTCCGCCGTCACATCCACGGTGGAGGACCACCCCGCCAGATTCCCATAGGTGTCCCGGACGGCCAGCGCCGCTGTATCCGGGGTCATCTCCCCGACCCCCGCTTTGCAGGAGCAAAGCAGGAGGCTCATCATCAGTACACAAGACAGCATCCTGCGCACGTTCCCAATTCCTCCTTGTTTACATTACCTCTTTGATCGCGTATGGTATCTGTTCAATCAAATCAGAGGGGGTCATGCCGTACTCCCCCTTATCCGCCGCCGCCAGATCCCCCGCCCGGCCGTGGAGCCACACCGCCGCCGGGACCGCGTTGGGGATGCCCTGCACCACCAGCGCCGCCATCAGCCCGGCCAGCGCGTCGCCGCTGCCGCCCTTGGCCATGCCGGGGTTGCCGGTGGAGTTGACCACGCACGTTCCGTCCGGGCGGGCGCTGATGGTGCGGCGCCCCTTCAGCACCAGCGTACACCGGTGGGCCTGGGCGAACCGCCGCGCGCTTTCCCGCCGGTCCCGGATGGGCAGGGAGCAGCCGGACAGCCGGGCAAACTCCCCGTCGTGGGGGGTGAGGATGGCCTCCCCCACCCGCTCGTCCAACACATTTATATGCCTGGAAACAATATTTAGACCGTCCGCGTCCAAAATGACGGGACATTCCAGCTCCCGCAGCAGCGCCGTCACCAGCCGCTCCGCCCGCTCCCCCTGGCCCAGGCCGGGGCCGATCAAAGCCGCGTCCGCCCCCTTCGCCCGGTCCAGCAGCGCCTGGTCGTCCGCCTCCCAGGGCCACACCATGGCCTCGTCGCATTTCACCGCCGCGATCGGGTAAATGTCCTCCGGCACAGCCGCCGTCACCAGCCCCGCGCCGCCCCGGACCGCCGCCCGGGCGCACAGCGCCGCCGCCCCGGTATACCCCCGGCTCCCGGCCAGGATAAACAGCCTGCCGTAATCGCCCTTATGGCTGTACGCGTCCCGCTGGGGCAGGCGGATCATGCCGGGCTCCATTGTGATCGTATCCTGTTCCATCCCGGTACCTCCCTGATTCAGGCCTCCCACCGATTTCTTCCCCATTATACGGTTTTCCCTCTTGCATTTCAACCATAATTATGATATAAAGAGGTTCAGCGAAATGTGAGGAACGGGAAAATAGCGGGCTTGCGCAGTCCAAGAGAGGGGCGGTCACCGGCTGAGAGCCGCCCTGGTGCGTGCCGCTTGTTCGCCCGGGAGCGGCCCGCGAGAGCGGGACGGTTTGCCGCCGTTAAAGGGCCTTGAGTGCGCACGTTGGAACAATGTGCGAATTGCGGGTGGTAACGCGGAGGGTTTTGCCTTTCGTCCCCAGTTATGGGGGCGGAGGGCATTTTTCATCTTATGCCGCACGTCAAGCGGTGAGAAGGGAGCGCCAATGAAGCTGGAATTTGAGATATGCAAACACATCGCGGACATTTCCAAGCCGAACAACGGCTGGATCAAGGAACTCAACTATATCAGCTGGGACAGCAGGGAACCGGTCTATGACATCCGAACCTGGACGGAGAATCACAGCAAGTACGGCAGAGGTGTGACGATCACCTCCGGGGAAATGGCTGTTTTAAAGCAGGTTCTTCTTGAAATGAACGTATTTTAGTTTATCCACATCCAAATAAAGGAGTTTTACAGCATGAAAGAACAATTAGCAAAGATCCGCGCCGAAGCGCTCTCCGCCTTCGGGAGCGTCAAGGACGCCGCCGCCCTGGACGAGCTCCGGGTGAAATACCTGGGCAAAAAGGGCGAGCTGACGGCGGTGCTCAAGCAGATGGGCCGTCTGTCCGCCGAGGAGCGCCCCGCCATGGGCCAGCTGGCCAACGAGGTGCGCGCCGCGCTGGAAACCGCCCTGGACACCGCCTCGGAGAAGCTGGCCCAGGCCGCGCTGTCCGCCAGGCTGAAGGCGGAGACGGTGGACGTGACCATCCCCGGCAAGCAAGTCCAGGTGGGTCACCAGCACCCCATGAACACCGCGCTGGAGGAGATGAAGGAGATCTTCATCGGCATGGGCTTCACCATCCTGGACGGCCCGGAGGTGGAGCTGGCTGAGCTGAACTTCGACCGCCTCAACGCCGAGGAGGGCCATCCCAGCCGGGACTGGTCGGACACCTTCTACTTTGATGAGGACAGCCGGGTGATGCTGCGCTCCCAGACCAGCCCCATGCAGGTCCGGGCCATGGACACCATGCCCCTGCCCATCCGCATGATCGCCCCCGGCCGGGTGTACCGCAAGGACGAGGTGGACGCCACCCACTCCCCCATGTTCCACCAGGTGGAGGGCATGGTCATCGACAAGGGCGTTACCATGGCGGATCTGAAGGGCACCCTGGCCACCGTGGCCCAGCGGCTGTACGGCCCGGACACCAAGACCCGTTTCCGCCCCCACCACTTCCCCTTCACCGAGCCCTCCTGCGAAATGGACGTGCAGTGCCACAAGTGCGGCGGCAAGGGCTGCCCCACCTGCAAGGGGGAGGGCTGGATTGAGCTTCTGGGCGCGGGGATGATCCACCCCCGTGTGCTGGAGATGGCGGGCATCGACCCGGAGGAGTGGTCGGGCTGGGCCTTCGGCTTCGGCCTGGACCGGCTGGCCATGCTGCGTTACAAGATTGATGACGTACGGCTGATCTTCGAGAACGACATTCGTTTCCTGGAGCAGTTTTAAGGGCGTCCTCGCCGGACCGGCGTTCCTTTTTCTTGAAAGAAAAAGGAACCAAAAAGAACTTTGACCGCGAAACTGCGTTTCGCTCCTACTATTTTATTTTAAGAGGGGTTTTATATATGAATTTATCCCGAAAGTGGCTGAATGAGTTTGTAAAAATTGATATCCCCGACCGGGAGTTCGCCGAGGCCATGACCCTGTCCGGCTCCAAGGTGGAGGGCACCACCGACCTGGGGGCAGAGATTTCCAACGTGGTGGTGGGCCGCGTCCAGTCCATGGAGCGCCACCCCGACTCCGACCATATGTGGGTGTGCCAGCTGGACGTGGGGAAGGACGAGCCGGTCCAGATCGTCACCGGGGCCTGGAACATCCATGTGGGCGATCTGGTGCCCGTGGCCCTGCACAATTCCACCCTCCCCGGCGGGAAGAAGATCACCAAGGGCAAGCTGAGGGGTGTGATGTCCAACGGGATGCTGTGCTCCCTGTCCGAGCTGGGCCTGGACGAGCGGGACTTCCCCTACGCCGTCATCACCGCCGCCGCGCTTTTGAATGACTACAAGCCCATCGACCCGGAAAAGCCCTCCATCCCCGCCGATATCCAGCCTGGACACAAGATTTTCGGCCCGGTGGTGTGCGCCGGCGTTGGCGCTGTCACCCCCGCCGGGGAGGGCCGCTGGGCCTGCGGACTGATGTGGACGGAAGGCGGAGAGCCCGTTGGCACTACGGTGGAGACAGACTGCCAGAACATCCACTCTATGGATCTGGTGGCCTTCAACACCAAAACCCGGTCCATCTGCACCCTGGCCGACCTCCGCGCCGAGCAGAAGGAGTTCCCCCACTGCATCCCCGACGGCATTTTCGTCCTCCAGGAGGACTGCAAGCCCGGGGACGACATCAAACCGGTGACCGGGCTGGACGACCACGTGGTGGAGTTTGAGATCACCCCCAACCGCCCGGACTGCCTGTCCGTCATCGGCCTGGTCCGGGAGGTGTCCGCCACCTTTGATGTGCCCTATAACCTCCACGAGCCAGTGGTGAAGGGGGGCGGCCCCGGCGTGCTCCCCGAGCTGCTGGACGTGGAAACCCCGGCCTCTGATCTGGTGCCCCGGTACACCGCCCGGATGGTGCGCAACGTGAAGATCGCCCCCTCCCCCAAGTGGATGCGGGAGCGCCTGCGGGCCATGGGAATCCGGCCCATCAACAACATCGTGGACATCACCAACTACGTCATGCTGGAGTATGGCCAGCCCATGCACGCCTTTGATTACCGCTATGTCAACGGCGGGAAGATCATCGTCCGCCGGGCGGAGGAGGGCGAAAAGCTCACCACCCTGGACGGCAAGGAGCACACCCTTACCGCCAACCACCTGGTCATTGCCGACGAGGGCCGGGCCGTGGGCCTGGCGGGCATCATGGGCGGATTGAACTCCGAAATCGTGGCCGACACCGTGGACGTGGTATTCGAGTCTGCCTGCTTTGACGGCACCTGTATCCGCAAGGGGGCCTTGGCCCTTGGTATGCGCACCGAGGCGTCGGCTAAGTTCGAAAAGGGGCTGGACCCCATGAACACCCTGCCCGCCGTCAACCGGGCCTGTGAGCTGGTGGAGCTGCTGGGCGCGGGCGAGGTGGTGGACGGCGTCATCGATATTTTGAATAACGTCCCTCAGCCCTGGACCGTGACTATGGACCCGGAGCGGGTCAACGCCCTGCTGGGCACCGATATTGACCCGGTGGATATGTACTGTCTGCTGGAGCGGGTGAACATCCTGACCAAGGAAAAGGACTTCCCCAACGGGCCCGCCGAGGTGGTCATCCCCTCCTGGCGGGGCGACGTGCGCCGTCTGGCCGATTTGGCCGAGGAGGTGGCCCGGTTCTACGGCTACAACAACATCCCCAGCACCCTGATGCGGGGCCAGACCACCCAGGGCGGCTGGTCCCCGGCGCAGAAGCTGGAGAACCGGCTGGGCGGGCTGTGCCGCACCTGCGGATACAGCGAGATCATCACCTATTCCTTCATCAGCCCCGCCGCCTACGATAAAATCCTGTGGGGTCAGGACAATTTCCACCGCAAATCGTTCAAAATTCTGAACCCCCTGGGGGAGGACACCTCCATCATGCGCACCACCACCCTGCCCTCCATGCTGGAGGTGCTGGCCCGCAACTACAACAACCGCAGCAAGGCCGCGTGGCTGTACGAGCTGGGCCGCATCTATACGCCCAAGGCCCCCGGCCCCGTCCCCACCCTGGACGTATCCGAGGACAAGCTGGCGGAGCTGGGCCTGTCCGGCCTTGGCAAGGCCCTGGCGGACGCAGTGAGCAAGCTGGACGGCGGGAACGACGGCCTTGCCATGGAGGCCCAGATTCTTACCCTGGGGGCCTACGGGAACGGTATGGACTTCTTCACCATGAAGGGGGCCGTGGAAGCGCTCTTAAAGGGCATCCGCGCCCAGGACGTGCACTTCGAGGTGTGCGCGGAGGACGTCAGCTACCATCCGGGCCGCTGCGCCTACGTGTACAGCGGCAGCAATATCGTGGGCGTGTTCGGCCAGATCCATCCCCAGGCCGCGAAGAACTTCGGCGTGGACGCCGAGCTGTACTGCGCGGAGCTGTCCTTTGACGAGCTGCTGCTGGCCTGCGGCCCCGACCCGGAGTACGCGCCCCTGCCCAAATTCCCCGCCGTCACCCGGGATATTGCCGTGGTGTGTGACGAAGCCGTCACCGTGGGCGCGCTGGAGGCGGCCATCCGCCGGGGCGCCAAGGGCCTGCTGAAGGATGCGGCGCTGTTCGACATCTACCGGGGCAAAAACATCGGCGAGGGCAAAAAGTCGGTGGCGTTCAACCTGACCCTCCGGGCGGACGACCGCTCCCTCACCGGCGAGGAAGCCGACGAGGACGTGAAGTCCATTTTGGAGGCGCTGGAAAAGGACTGCGGCGCGGTGCTGCGGTAACATCATCATTGGAACGCGCAAGGGGCGGCTTCCCGGTTTGGGAAACCGCCCCTTGTTATGCCGCGCCCGCTATTCCTCCAGCCCATCCTGCTTCTTCAGCCGCGCCAGCGCAATCTGATACCACGCCAGCATCGCCAGGGCCAGCGACGCGAAAATCCCCGCCGCCCACGACCGCATCAAAATCCCCATGGGCGCCATCACCACGAACAGGAACAGGGCGGGCCGCCTGCAATCCTTATAATACTGCGCCTTGTCCTCATGGGCAGTGTGCAGCTCAAAGGGCCTTCCGTCGTTCTCCTTTTCCACAATGAGCAGCTCCCGGTTGTAGGTGGTGGCGTTGGAGGCCAGCCGCCCGCCCTGATCTGCCCAGGGGCGAACCTCCACCTTGCCCACGTTCCAGTCCAGGTTGGCGTTTTTAAAAAACACCCTGTAACCGCAGTCCTCCAGAAAACGGGCATAATTGTCCGCCTCCCCCCGGGATTTGCAGCCCACAAACTCCACACAGTAGCGGTACTGTCCCGGGGAACAGGGTTCAAACTCGTACAGCAGCTTTTCAGTACGCACCAGCCGGAAGCCCCGATCCGCCATTTTGTCCAGCCACTTCCCCTGTGTCCCCAGCAGGCCCCCGAAAAACCGGTAACACCGTTTCTTCATGTTCCGCACCTCCTATGATTTCCGCCGCAATGCCCGCCAGCTCGCGGATCCGCGCCAGTTCCCTGTCCGCAGCCTCCCGCCCCAGGGGCGTGACGGCGTACTCCTTTTTTCTCCCCCCGCCGCTTCCAACGGGGGCAATCCAGCCCTTTTCCTGGAGGGCGTTCAGCGCCCCATACAGCGTCCCCGCCCCCAGCGCCAGCCGTCCGCCTGTTTTTTCCTCAATGAACTGCATGACGGAATAGCCGTGGCGGGGCGTGTACAGGGCCAGCAGGATATAAAAGGTCACCTCTGTCAACGCGCCGCCCTTTGTGTTATCCCTCACAGCATCCCCTCCTATTACGTTTACTGTAATAATTATATCAGTAAACGTAATATCTGTCAAGGGGCTCTGGGCATAATTCCTCCGGCTGGCCAAATCCAGTGAGCGAAATCCGCTCCCGCTTGCTAATCCCCCCAGATCATGGTATACTATATCATTCAAAATAAATGGACGCAGGGGAGGGGCCCGCCCCTCCCCCCGCATCACGATTGAGAGGTATCCCCTATGAAGCTCATGGTCATCGACGGCAATTCCATCGTCAACCGGGCCTTTTATGGTGTCAGCCAGAATCTGACCACCCGGGAGGGCCTGCCCACCAACGCCATTTTCGGCTTTCTCAACATCCTGTTCAAGCTGCTGGACGAGGAACAGCCCGAGGGTCTGGCGGTAGCCTTTGATATGCGGGCCCCCACCTTCCGCCACAAGGCTTTCGCCGAGTACAAGGCCCAGCGCAAAGGGATGCCGGAGGAACTGGCGGTCCAGATGCCGGTACTGAAGGATGTGCTGGACGCCATGAACATCCGCCGCTATGAGCTGGAAGGCTGGGAGGCGGACGACCTGCTGGGCACCATGTCCCGGATAAATGCCGCCCAGGGGGGCGAAACCGTGGTGGTCACCGGGGACAAGGACGCGCTCCAGCTCATCGACGGACACACCACCGTGAAACTGGTCGCCACCCGCATGGGCCGCACCACCACCCGGAATGTCACCCCCGATGAGTTCCGGGAGGAGTACGGCTTCGACCCCATCCACCTGATTGATCTGAAAGCGCTGATGGGGGACACGTCGGACAACTACCCCGGCGTGAAGGGGGTGGGGGAAAAGACCGCCATGGCCCTGATCCAGCTCTACCACACCGTAGACCACCTCTACGACCATATGCCGGACATCTGCTCCGCCCCCAACACCCCCGCCAGGCCCGGCCTGGTGAAAAAGCTGGCCGAGGGCCGGGAGAGCGCCCTTCTGTGCCGGGATCTGGCCGTCATCCGCTGTGACGCGCCCATGGGCTTCGAGCCGTCAGACGCCGCCCGTAAGCCCTTCAACGAGCCTGTTTTGTATGAAAAACTGCTGAATCTGGAGTTTAACAAACTGATCGACAAGCTGAAGCTCACCCCCGGCCCCGCCGGAGCTGTGCCCCAAGGGGAGAAGCCGATGGAGGTGCAGATGTCCAGCATGGATGTGCTCACCGTCCAGGATTTTGAACAGGCCCTTGCCAAATGGGAGGCCGCGCCCCATGCGGCCGTCCTGCCCCTGCCCGATTTGGCGGGCGTGGCTGTGAGCGTTGTCGAGGACGATGGCGGGCAGGCTTATCTCTACGACATCCGCGCCGGCCGCTACGAGGGAGATTACCACGCCCTGCTCTCGGCGCTGTTCGGCTCCAGGGTAAAGAAAGCCGCCCACGGCGTGAAGGAGCTGTGCCGCGCCCTGCTGGACGAGGGCATTGAGCCGGAGGGCTTTATCTTCGACACCGAGCTGGCGGCGTACCTGCTGGACCCCACCGCGGGCAGCTACGAGCTGCCAAAGCTGGTTCTGTCCTATTTTAAAAAAGAAATAGAACAAAACGCCGCCTACAAGGACGAGGCGGCCTTCTCCCTGCTGGACGACGGGCTGAAGGCACAGACCGCCTGGTACGAGGACACCGCCTGGATTGATGCGCTTTACGATTTATTCAAGCCCAAGCTAAAGGAATTCGGCCTGCTGTCCGTGCTGACGGACATTGAGCTGCCCCTGTGCCCGGTGCTGGCCCGGATGGAAAAGACCGGAGTGCTGGTGGACGGGCAGGCCCTGTCCGACTTCGGCAGGCAGCTTCAGACGGGCATCGACACCCTGAAAGCGGAGATTTACCGCCTGGCGGGGGAGGAGTTCAACATCCTCTCCCCCAAGCAGCTGGGCCACATCCTGTTCGACAAGCTGGGCCTGCCCCCCGTGAAGAAAACGAAAACCGGTTACTCCACCAACGTGGATGTGATGGAGAAGCTGCGGCCCCAGCATGAGATCGTGGGGGCGGTGCTGGACTACCGCCAGCTCACCAAGCTGAACTCCACCTATGTGGAGGGGCTGGGCAAGGTCATTGCCGCCGACCGGCGCATCCACACCAGCTTCCAGAACACCGTCACCGCCACGGGGCGGCTCAGCTCCACCGAGCCCAATCTTCAAAATATTCCTGTGCGCACCCCCCTGGGGGCGGAAATGCGGAAGATGTTCACCGCCCCGGCGGGGAAGGCGCTGGTGGACGCGGACTACTCCCAGATCGAACTGCGCCTGCTGGCCCATATGTCCGGGGACCAGGCCATGATCGACGGCTTCAACAGCGGCGTGGACATCCACACCGTCACCGCCTCCCAGGTATTCGGGCTTCCCCAGGACCAGGTGCCCCCGGAACTGCGCCGCGCCGCCAAGGCCGTCAACTTCGGCATCGTGTACGGCATTTCCGCCTACTCCCTGTCCGAGGACATCCACGTGTCCGTCCCCCAGGCCAAGGAGTATATGGAGAAATATTTTGAGCACTATTCCGGCGTACGCTCCTATATGGACCGGGTGGTGGAGCAGGGCCGGGAGGACGGCTATGTATCCACCATGTACGGGCGGCGGCGCTGGCTTCCGGAGCTGAAAAGCTCCAACTTCAACACCCGCTCGTTCGGGGAGCGGGTGGCGCTGAATATGCCCATCCAGGGCACCGCCGCCGACATCATCAAGCTGGCCATGATTAAGGTGGACGCCCGCCTGCGGGCGGAAAAGCTGGAGGCCCGCCTGGTGCTCCAGGTTCACGACGAACTGATCGTGGAGTGCCCCGAGGGCGAGGCGGAGCAGGTGAAGGCCCTGCTCCAGGAGGAGATGGAGGGGGTGGCGGCGCTGTCGGTGCCGCTGGTGGCGGACGCCAAGGCGGGCCGCACCTGGGCAGAGTGCCATTAAAGGCTTCCCCGGAAGCTGTCGGGCGAAGCGAGACTGATGAGGGGGCTTCAAGGGGGTGCGCCGTACCCTCATCCGTCATTTGCTTCGCAAATGCCACCTTCCCCCTTGGAGGGGGAAGGCTGTGCTCAACTGATAGGAGGTGCTTTTTATGAGCTTATTCGACACATTCGACCCCGATTCCGAGGAAATCGTAAAATTTGAATACCAGCGGTCGTTCCATCCGGTGGGCGGCTTTCCGGAGACGGTCATCATGACCTTTAAGGAGGAGACCTTTCAGGCGCTGCAACACGTCTGCCCCACCGAAGTCATCGCCACCCTGCGGGAGGGCCGGGACGTGCCCATCTACAGGCTGAACTGGAACGGCCGGAACATCGGCATCTTCCAGACCCTGATCGGCGGCGCGGGCACGGCGGGCCTGCTGGAGGAGGCGTTGGCCATGGGGGCGAAAAAGGTTTTGCTGTACGGCTCCTGCGGGGTGCTGGACTCCGCCCTGGTGGCGGGGCACTTCATCCTGCCCACCGCCGCCTACCGGGACGAGGGCGTCAGCTACCACTACCTGCCCGTGGGCGACTACGTGGATATTCCCACGGCGGATCGCTTAGGCGAAATCTTTGACGAACTGCGTCTCCCCTATGTGAAGGGCCGGGTGTGGACCACAGACGCTTTCTACCGGGAGACCCGGAACAACATGGAGAAGCGGAAGGCGGACGGCTGTCTCGCTGTGGACATGGAGTGCGCCTCCGCTATGGCGGTGGGGCAGTTCCGGGGGGCGGAGGTCTACCAGTTCCTCTACGCCGAGGACAGCCTGGACGGGGAGGCGTGGGATTCCCGCACCATGGGGAAGGTGCCCGCGTCGGACTACGAAACATACCTGCGCGTGGCCCTAGAGGCGGCTTCCAGGCTATGAGCTTCCGCATTATACCCATGACCGCCGACCACGTGTCCCAGGTTGCCGCGCTGGAACAGGTCTGCTTCCCCGCCGACCCGTGGAGCGGGGAGCTGTTCCGCGCCGCGCTGGAAAACCCCCGGGTGTGCCCCCTGCTGGCCCAGGGGGAGGACGGCGGGGTGCTGGGCTACGCCGTGCTGTCCGTGGTTTTAGATGAAGGCAGTCTGGACAACATCGCCGTGTCCCCAGACGTACGGCGGAACGGGGTGGCGGACGCCCTGCTGTCCGCGCTGACGGGCTTCGGGCGGGGCAGGCTGTCCGTGCTCATGCTGGAGGTCCGCGCCTCCAACGCCCCCGCCATCGCCCTGTACGAAAAGCACGGCTTTGCCGCCGTGGGACGGCGGAAAAACTACTACGACGCTCCGAAAGAGGACGCGATTTTAATGACATTGGAGTTTAAACATGGAATTACAGCTGCTGAATAAAGAGGAGCTCACCGCCCTCTATCAAAACGAAATGACTGCGGATTTTCCCCGCGCGGAGCTGAAGCCCCTGCGCGCCATGCTGCGGCTGATGGACATGGGGCGGTATGACCCCCTGCTGGTCACCGACTGCGGCAGGCCGGTGGGCTACGCCCTGGCGTGGCTCCCCGAAAACCGGAAGGGTGTGCTTTTGGAGTATTTCGGCGTGCTCCGGGGCCTGCGAAACGGCGGGCTGGGCGCCCGGATTCTGGCCCTGCTGGCGGAGCGCTACGGCCAGATCTTCGGTGAGGCGGAAAAGCCCAATTCGGACGACCCCGCCGAAAACGACCTGCGCCGCCGCCGGATTGCCTTCTATGAGCGCAACGGCTTCCGGGTGCTGGACTACGAGTGCGCCCTGTTCGGAGTGCATTTCAACTGCCTGTACCGGGGCCCCGAGACGGACGACCGGAAGGTAGAGGCCATGCACCGCGCGGTATACGCCGGGTACTTCTCCCCGGCCCACATGGAGCGGTACATCCAGCTTCCCCTACGCCCCGGCGAGGCCGTCAAGCCCGCCCCGGAGTGGGTGGAGGAGGCGTTCCCGCCCCCGTTGGGGGAGCAAACCGAGCGGGCAGGAATCGATATGGATATCATTCTGGCAAACCGGACCGCTGAAACCGCGGCCGCCTACTTTGAAAAGACCAATAACGAGGCCATTCGGAAGCTCCTTCCCCAAAAGGCAAAAACAGTGGAGGAGGCGGTGGCAGACTTCCACGCCTCCCAGCTCCCCGGCGCAGCCAGCTACGGGCGGAACATCTGGACAGGCGGGCCGGATGGACAGTATGTGGGCGACATCTGGTGCTATTGCATTGATCCGGCAGACACGCCTGGCGCCATGGTAAGCTATTGCGTGTTTGAGCAGGCGCTCTGGGGGCAGGGCATCGCGTCCCGGGCGCTGTCCATGTTCCTCCCTGAAATCACCCGGAAATACGGGCTCAAAACCGTGGGCGCGTTCACCTTTTCCCACAACCTCCCCTCCATCCGGGTGCTGGAGAAAAACGGCTTCCGGCTGATGGAGGAATTGACTGAGGACGGCGTGCCGTCCCGGTATTACCAGCTCGATCTAAACCAAGAGAAAGCGTGATTTTGATGAACATCCTGGCCTTTGAATCCTCCTGCGACGAGACCGCCGCCGCCGTGGTGCGGGACGGCCGCGCGGTGCTGTCCTCGGTCATCGCGTCCTCGGCGGATATGCACGCCATCTACGGCGGCGTGGTGCCGGAGATCGCCTCCCGCAAGCACGTGGAGGCCATTTCCGGCCTGGCGGACGAGGCCCTTCGGCAGGCCGGTGTCTCCAAGGCGGACATCGACGCCATTGCCGTCACCTACGCCCCCGGACTTATCGGGGCCCTGCTGGTGGGGGTGTCCTTTGCCAAGTCCGCCGCCTTTGGGCTGGGGGTGCCGCTGATCCCCGTCCACCACGTCCGGGGGCACATCGCCGCCAACTACATCGCCCACCCCGATCTGGAGCCGCCCTTCCTGTGCCTGTGCGTGTCCGGCGGCACCACCGCCCTGGTGGACGTGAAGGACTACACCCACTTTGAGGTCTTAGGCGGCACCCGGGACGACGCCGTGGGGGAGTGCTTCGACAAGACCGCCCGGGTGCTGGGCCTGGGCTACCCCGGCGGAGGCCCCATGGACAAGATGGCCCAGGGCGGCAATGACAAGGCATTTGTGTTCCCCCGGGCCCATGTGGCCGGCCACCCGCTGGATATGTCCTTTTCCGGGCTGAAAACAGCGGTGCTCAACACCATCCACAACGCCCAGCAGAAGGGGGAGGCCCTGGACCTCCATGACCTTGCCGCGTCCTTTGCCGCCGCCGTGTCCGACACCCTCATCCCCCGGACAATGGAGGCCAACGCGCAAACAGGTTACAACAAAATCGCCGTAGCGGGCGGGGTTGCCGCCAACAGCCGCATCCGGGCCGGCCTGGAACAGGCCTGCGCCCAGGCCGGGGCAAGGCTGTGGCTTCCGCCGCTGTCGCTGTGCGGCGACAACGCCGCCATGATCGGCAGTCAGGGCTATTACGAGTACCTGGCTGGGCGCACCGCCGGCTGGGAGCTGAACGCCAGGGCCAACCTGGATATCTCCAGAGGATAAAGAAAGCCCCGCCTGTTTCCCAGGCGGGGCTTTCTTGTTACATATCAAAATCCTCGTAATCGTCATACTCGGAGGCGAAGCGGCATTCCGCCTTCTTCTCCTCCATCTTGTCTGCCACAGTGTAGAACAGATCCACAATCCTGTCCCAAAATGCCACCATCGCACACACGACGGCGATCAGCGCCATGGCCGCAGCCACGATCTTCAACACAAAACGGGCGATCTTCATTTCATTTTCCTCCAATCAATCGTCGTCGCTCCGGAGGGACGCGCACAAATGCGCCACCACCGCGCAGGCCACCGATGCGGCCGCCAGGGCAATCGCGGTGGACCTCAGGATAAAGCTGGCAATTTTCATAGGCAAAGCCCCTCCTTCTATGCTACTTTTTAGTGTACACGATATTGGGGAAAATTACAATGGCCTTTTTGTAAAAACTTCAATGGTTTGGCAAATCGCCCCGATTGTCCAGTTATTTTTCCTTCCGCCGCCGGTACCAGTCCAGCCGGTCGTCCCACTTCCGCCCGGACAGGCGGTAGTAGAGCTCGATGCCCGCCGTGATGGCTGCGAGAATCACGATGAAGACAACCGCAAAGCTCACCCACGCCCCGGCGTTTTCTGTGGGGAACCACTCAAAGCCCACGGCAAAGGCGGTGAGCACCGCGAAAAACGGCACCGCGAACACCGCCATACGCCAGCCATAGGACAGCTTTTTGAACAGCAGGTTGGAGAATGCCACCACCTGCATGGCCCCCGCCGCCACGCACACAATCAGCAGGGAGAACAGCATGGGCAGGGAGGCCCCCTCCTGCCGGAACACCCATAAAAAGAACATATACAAGCACATGGCGCCCGTGTAGCACAGGCAGGCGCACTCCTTGACCGCCGCAACAGCCTGGAAAAATTTTTTCATGTTGGACACTCCTTTCACAATCCCAGCTTTGTCTTGATGGCGGGGACATACTGGCGGTTTGCCACCACCACCTCGCCGTTGCTCATGGTCAGCCGCATCCGCCCGCCGAAGTCGGGGCGCAGGGACTTCACATGGTCGAAATTCACGATGGCCGACTTGCCCACCCGGATAAAGTCCCATCCGGAGAGCTGTTCCTCCAGCTCATACAGCCGCAGGCGGGTCTGGTACACCCCGTCCACGGTGTAGAGAAAGGTGCCTCGGTCCACGGTGTCGATGTACAGCACATCGGCCCCGTCCAAAATGCAGGTCTCCCCGTCCTTCTCCCCGGTAAGCCGGGCGTCGGACAGGCGCAGCAGCTCCATCAGCCGGGACACCTCCCCGTCCAGCCGCTTGCAGCGGACCACCACCTCCGTCTGCTCCAGCTCGGGCCGCTCCTCCACAATTACCTTCATGGGCTTCACTCCTTCCGCAGCTGCATCTCCAGCATACACGACGCCGCCCCCTTTGGCAAGGGACGGGGGCGCGACCTGCACGCAGGCGGTCCTGACCTGCAAAAAACCGGGTGCGGAACACTCCGCACCCGGGAAACGCTCAAAGCAGGTCTTTCCGTTTCAGGATGATCCCCGCTGCCACAATAATGACGGCGGAGATGATCAGCGGGGGCCAGAAGCTCCCGGCGAAGGGCAGGATGCCCACATTCATGCCGTAAAAGCCGAATACAATGTTGGGCACCGTCATGAGGATGGTGACGGAGGCCAGAAGCTTCATAATCACGTTCAGATTGTTGGAGATGACGGAGGCAAAGGCATCCATCATCCCCGAGATGATGTCGGAGTAAATCTGGGCCATCTCGATGGCCTGGCGCACCTCAATGAGCACGTCCTCCAGCAGGTCGTGGTCCTCCTCATATAGGGTGACGATGCGGCCCCGGAGGATCTTTTCCAGCGTCACCTCGTTGGCCTTCAGCGACGTATTGAAGTACACCAGCGACTTTTCCAGGTCCAGCAGCTGGATCAGCTCCTTGTTCCGCTGGGATTTGTAGAGCTGCTTTTCCATGTGGTTATAGGTCTTGTCGATCTGCTTCAGATAGTTCAGATACCGCTTGGCCACCAGCAGCAGGATGTTCAGGATGAACCGGGTGCGCTGTTCGGTGCGCACGTCCCGCACCAGCCCCGCCTGAAGGTCCCGCACCACCGACGTCTCCTTCAGGCATACGGTAATGATGTGCTTTCCCGTCACAATGATGCCCATGGGCAGGGTGGAATACACCACGCCGGTCTCATCCTGCTCCATGGCGGGGGTGTCCACGATAATCAGGGTACAGCCGTCCTCCTTGTCAATGCGGGAGGTCTCCTCCTCGTCCAGCGCCGCCCGGAGGAAGGACGGCTCCACCGCCAGGGTGGCGGCTACGGTATTCAGCTCGTCCTCGCTGGGCTTGATCAGATTGACCCAGCAGCCGTCCGCCACTGAATTGAGCTGGGTCATTTTTCCGTCCACAGTCTTGTGAATGGTCATCATATGCTCTCACACCTTTCCCGAACGGCGGGGAAAAGGGCAAAAAATCCCCTGCCGCTCCGCACGTAAACTCGTCCCGCCGGCAAAAAGCAGGCAGACGGCCAGGCGCACAGGGAGGCAGGGTGGCTGACTCAGCGGGTGCGCCGTGTTTGTACTGTCCAACTTCGACCAATAGGATCGCCTGACACGACGCATCTCACTTCCTTTTTATTCAAATTCCGCTTCCACGGCAGTTTCTATTATAGCCTTTTCCCCCTCGGATTGCAAGAAAAATTTCATCCAGCCGGTTTCGCGGCCAGCAGCAGGGGCTGGAGCTGTTCCCCCCGGCAGGCGGCTTCCACGGCCTCGGGCACCAGGGAGAAGTCCGCCGCCAGCGAGGCGGGCTTGCCCTGACAGTCGTCCTGCCCGAAGGGGACAAAATACACATTTTTCCGGTTCAGCAGGGTCCCCAGGTTGGGGGCGCTTCCCGCCAGCCCGTCGTTGGTGGACACTGCGATCACCAGCGGCCGTCCGTTGCGCAGATGGGCCTTCGCCGCCATGGTCACCGAGCTGTCGGTGATGCCGTGGGCCAGCTTGGCCAGGGTATTGCCCGTGCAGGGGCAGATCACCAGCACGTCCAGCAGCCCCTTGGGCCCGATGGGCTCCGCCCCGGCCGCGGTGCGGATGACCCGGCGGTCACAGATCCGCTCCATCTCCCGCATAAAATCGTGGGCGTTCCCGAACCGGGTGTCGGTGTCCGCCACCATCTCCGATACAATCGGCGTCACCTGCCCGAACCGGGCGGCAGTCTGCTCCAGGGCGTCCAGCGCCCTGGACATGGTGCAAAAGGACCCGCAAAACGCGAAGCCCACCCTCAATTCCTCTATGTTCACAGGTTCAATTCCTCCATAATATGATAAATGGTGTCCTTGATGTACCGCCCCGAGGTGACGGGGGCCACCTTCCCCGGCAGGGACAGCGCCCAGATCACCCGCACCCCCAGGGCCGCGGCGGCATCCATATCCACCCCGCCGGGGCGGGAGGCCAGGTCAATCACCAGCGCGCCCTCCTTCAGCGCCGCCAGCTCCTCCACACCCAGGATCCGGGCGGGCACGGTGTTGAATACCAGGTCGTAGCTGCACAGCCAGTCGGGCAGATGGTCCACCCCCTCGCTGCCCAGGCCCATGCTCTCGGCAGCGGCCCGCTGCTCGTACCGCCGGGCGGACACCCACACCCGGGCCCCTAATGCCCTCAGCCGGGGGGCCAGCGCCTTCCCCAGCCGCCCGCAGCCCACCACCAGCACCCGGGCGTCGTGGAGGGTAATGGGCAGCTCCTCCATGGCGATCTGAATCGCGCCCTCCGCCGTGGGGATGGCGTTGAGCACCGCCAGCTCCTCCCGGGCGAAATAGTCCCGGAGCACCAGATCCCGCTCCTCCGCCATCCGCTTCAAGCCCTCCCCCGCCATCCCGGCGCACACCAGCTGGCCGGGGCGCAGGGCGTCCAGCACCTCCGGCAGCTCATGGCTGTCCGCCGACAGCGGCGTGTTCAGCTTCCCGTCCGCCCCCGCCGCCGGGAGGGGCAGCACCACGCAGTCCGCCCGGTCCGCCCCGTCCAGGGACGGCTCGCATTTTGTCCCCGCCCCCCGCTCCAGCGCGTAGGTATGTACGCTGTGCCCGTCGTCGGCCAGCAGCGCGGCCAGCGCCGCCTGCCGGGGGTCGCCCCCCGCCACCCAGATATTTTTTGCCCGCAGCATAAGAAACCTCCTGTCCGGGCCGTCCGGCGGCCCTCTCGTCATCAATCCAGTGTATTCCCCGCCGGTTGGGCGGGTGACAGGGCCTTTTACACTTTAACTCTGCATATGGATACCAAATGACAAATAGTTAACAAGATTTCTTGAATTTGTATTTTTTCGCTGTACACTTTTACTGTAATCCCCTTTCGTTTGCTGCATTCCTCTGTTTTTTAATCGCTGGAATCGTTGCTTTGGAAGACTGGCAGGAATCAAAAAAATAGATTTGCTCACAAAGCGAAAACCACCGGTTGTGCCGGCGGTTTTCGTTTTGCAATAAAATGACAGTTGTTTTGAGGATAACCTGAAACAACCTGTCATTTCATCCTGATGGCAATGAAAGTTTTTTCTCAAACCGGGCATACTGTCCCTACCAAAATACATGGAGGGAATTTTATGACCAACGCGTACGAGAATTACCACAAGGGCAATGTGGATTTCATGAAAAGCAAGACCCGGGAAAACCTGATGCGCTCCTTCGCCGGGGAGAGCCAGGCCCGCAACCGCTACACCATCGCGGCCTCCGCCGCCCGGAAGGAGAAGCTGGAGGTGGTTGCCCGGGTGTTCGAGTTCACCGCCGACCAGGAGAAGGCCCACGCCAAGGTGTTTTACGACCTGCTCCTGCCCTCTGCGGGGCAGAACATCGCCATCAACGGCAACTACCCCATCGACCTGTCGGACAAGACGGTGGACCTGCTCAAAGCCGCCCGGCACAACGAGTACGAGGAATTTGAGCACGACTACGCCGCCTTTGCCGAGATCGCCCACCGGGAGGGCTTCGACCTGATCGGCGGGCAGTTTGAGCTGATTGCCAAGATCGAAAAGACCCACGGCGACCGCTTCGGCCAGTTTGCCGATTGGCTGGAGCAGGGCAGGCTGTTCGGCGAGGACAACAACCAGACGGTTTGGATGTGCCTGAACTGCGGGGAGATCATCACCGCGTCCATGGCGCCCCAGGTGTGCCCGGTGTGCCGCCACGGGCAGGACTATTTCATCCGCCTGGACCTGGCGCCTTACGCGTCCGGAAAATAAAGGAAGGGACCGCCCCCGGGCGGTCCCTTTTTCCATTTTAGGATTGATTTTACTGTCAAGACAGCTTATAATGAGAACCACAATTGACAGGGAGGGATTCTCCAAATGAGACACGATATCAACCACACCATGCTTACCGACTTCTACGAGCTGACCATGGGCAACGGCTATTTCCAGACCGGGCTGAAAGACCGCGTGTGCTACTTCGACGTGTTCTTCCGCAACGTCCCCGACGGGGGCGGCTTCGCCATCGCCGCCGGACTGGAGCAGGTCATCCGCTACATTGAAAATCTCCATTTCGATGAGGCGGACATCGAATACCTCCGGGGCAAGGGCTGTTTTTCCCCGGAATTTCTGGACTATCTGAAGGATTTCCGCTTCACCGGCGACATCTGGGCCGTCCCCGAGGGCACCCCCATCTTCCCCCGGGAGCCCATCCTCACCGTCCGCGCCCCCGCCATCCAGGCCCAGTTCATTGAGACCTATCTCCTGCTGGCGCTGAACCACCAGTCCCTCATCGCCACCAAGTCCAGCCGGATCGTCCGGGCGGCGGAGGGCCGTCCGGTGTCGGAGTTCGGCTCCCGCCGGGCCCAGGGCTCCGACGGGGCCCTGCTGGGCGCACGGGCCAGCTACATCGCCGGGGCCAGCGGCACCGCCTGCGCCATGGCCGACGAGCTGTTCGGCACGCCCGCCACCGGCACCATGGCCCACTCCTGGGTGCAGATGTTCCCCGACGAGTACACAGCCTTTAAAACCTACTGCCAGGTCTACCCCAAGGCCGCCACCCTGCTGGTGGATACCTACAACGTCCTGCGCTCCGGCGTGCCCAACGCCATCAAGGTGTTCCGGGAGCTGGGCATCACCAGCGGCGGCATCCGCATTGACTCCGGCGATCTGACCTACCTGTCCAAAAAGGCCCGGGAAATGCTGGACAACGCGGGCCTGCCCGGCATCAAGATCGTGGCCTCCAACTCCCTGGACGAGTACATCATCCGGGACCTCATCACCCAGGGTGCCCGCATCGACGCCTTCGGCGTGGGCGAGCGGCTCATCACCTCCAAAAGCGAGCCGGTGTTCGGCGGCGTGTACAAATTATCCGCCATCGAGGAGGCGGACGGTACCATCACCCCCAAGATCAAGATCAGCGAGAACGCCGGGAAGGTCACCATCCCCCACTTCAAGAAGGTCTACCGCCTGTTCGCCAGCGCCACCGGCAAGGCCATGGCCGACTATATCTGCGTCCACGACGAGGAGCCGGACTTCACCCAGCCCCTGGAGCTGTTCGACCCGGAGGCCACCTGGAAGCGGAAAACCGTTTCCGACTATACCGTCCGGCCCCTGCTGGTCCCCATCTTCCAGAACGGGGCGCTGGTATACAGGCTCCCCACCATCCAGGAATCCCGGGCCCACTGCCAGCGGGAGGTGGACAGCCTGTGGGACGAGGTGAAGCGCTTCGAGTTCCCCCACAATTATTATGTGGACCTGTCCCAGAAGCTGTGGGACGTGCGGGCCAGCCTGCTGGGCGCGAGGCACTGAGCTGCCGGAACAGGACGCAGGCCCCTCCCCTGCACAGGCAGGATGCAGCCCAGCATATTTCACGAAGAAACGGCACGGCCATCTGGCCGTGCCGTTTCTTATTGTCATTCCAGAGCGTTTAGAGCGTCACCAGCTCATATTCCCGGCTGCCCATGCCCAGGTCGGCGGCGGCCTCCACGGTATGGACACCGTGGCGGGATTCAATGCGCTCAATCAAATCGGCCTTGCCCGGGTCGTCGGACTGGTACACCAGATCCAGGCACGCCTGGTCCAGCGCCACCGGGTCCAGGGAGGCCAGGATGCCGATGTCCCCGATCTTCGGGTCCTCCGCCACCGCGCAGCAGTCGCAGTCCACCGACATATTCTTCATCACGTTGATATAGGCCGACTTCCCCCGGAAGCGGTCATGGATGGAGCTGGCCGCGTCCGCCATGGACTCCAGGAAGGCGTCGTGGTCGGCGTCCCAGAACTTGCCCATATTCCCAGCGCCGTGGATATACTGCTTGCCCCGGGAGGAGGCGATGCCGATGGAGATATTCTTCAGCGCCCCGCCGAAGCCGCCCATGGGGTGGCCCTTGAAATGGCTGAGTACCAGCAGGGAGTCGTACCGGGTCAGGTGCGCCCCCACGTAATTCTTCCGGATCACCTTGCCGTTGGGGATGGGAAGCTCCAGATCCTCCTCCTCATCCAGAATATCCACGTCCGCGGCGGCAATCCAGCCGTGGCGCTCCATGGTGATTTTGTGGGCCTTGGTGGTGTTCCTCCCGCCGTCGTAGGCGGTGTTGCACTCCACGATGGTGCCGCCCACCTTGTCGATCATGGGCTTCATGAAGTCGGGGCGCAGGAAATTCTGGTTGCCCGGCTCGCCGGAATGGACCTTGACGGCCACCCTGCCCTCCAGCTTGACACCCAGCGCGTCATACAGGCGGAGCATGGCCTCGGGTGTGAGGTCGGCGGTAAAATATACCTTGGATTTCATTGCGGGTCCTCCTGTCAGGTTTTTTAGTCAAGCCTATTTTATAGAAAGCGGAACGGCCCGTCAAGAGGTTTTCGGGAAATTATGCCACGCCCAGCGCCGCCAGCGCCGCCAGCAGGGCCCGCCACTGCTTCAGCAGTTCGCCGTACCGGGACATTCCATGGTCGGTGAGGCGGTAATACTTCCGGGTGGGGCCGTCGGAGGTCTTGCCCATGTACTGCTCCAGATACCCGTTCCGGCACAGGCCCCGGAGCAGGGCATAGACGGCGCTCTCCTGGGTGTCGGGGAAGGCGTCGTGGAGGCGGCGCAGGAGGTCATAGCCGTACTGGTCCCCCTGAGCGAGCAGGTGGAGCAGGCACAGCTCAATGAGGTCCTTTTTCAGCATAGGGCCACCCCCGTGCCCACGATGCCGGCGGCGGAAATGATGGAGCACCGGGTCAGCATTTGACGGAACGCTTCCTCGACACCGTCATACGCGATTCTGCCCGAGAAGCACAAAACCATCAAGGCGGTTACCATGGCGGTCACACCCAGCACATATACCGCCGCCCACCGGCGGTCCCCGGTCCGGGCCCTGACCAGGCTGTACGTGCCAAGGACGGCGATGATGGGGCTGCCGTAGCACATGGCAAGCCGTGACAGGTGAAAGGAACGGGGGGCGTCCTCGTTGGGGCCAAGCCAGACCTTCATCCGTCCCCACGCATCTAAAAACCCCTCAAAATCCCGGGAGCAGGCCCAGCAGAACAGCAGCACCCCGCCAATGCAGGCCAGAAATACCGCCAGCAGGACAGGGACGGCCCTGGGGAGCCGCTGCTCCTTCCGGCCCTGCCTGCGGAACCACACCAAAGCGAGCACGGCCCCGGGGATGGTGAAAAGGGCCCCATAGGGATAGCCGGGGCCATTGTCAAAAAGATGCAGCCAGATCGGATATCCGATGAGGGTGGGGCTGATGCCCGGTACCAGGATGCAGACGGACATAACGGCGAACACCGCCAGCCAGGTGCGGTACGCCCTTCTGGTGGTGAGCTGTCTTACCACGTCCCGGGGCCTGCCCAGGTCCTGGGCCAGCTCCTCCTGGGGGCGGGGCGGACTGCCCACAATATCCCGGTAATCGGCAATGACGTCCTCCGCCTCCTGCCGGGGGAGCATCCACCGGGCCCAGCGCTCCAGCCGGACTATATAGCTTTTTTTCATGGAACACCTCTCCCTTCACTACTATGTTTTTCTCTGCTGATTTTTTATCTATTGTCAAAAGTATAGTAGCATCAAATGGGACGGTTGTCAAGAGGCAAAATGCTTCTTTTCAACCCTGCGGCAGCAAGACACAACCCATTTTAATGGGCTGGCAGGCGTTGCCCGCCTTGAAAATCTGGCGCCGACTATATCGCTGCCCCGGCAGACGTCCCATCTGCCGGGAATGCCGTTGCTTCCGCCCGGTCCCAGGGAATAGTCCACCGCCCTGTGCCGATTCCGGCACAGGGCGGTTTTCCGCGGGGAAACCCTGATCGGGGCAAGCCCGTCTCAGGTGTTCTCCATGAAGTTTTTCAGCATCTGCGCCGCCTGGGCCCGGGTGGCCATCCCGCCGGGGATGAGCTTCCCGTTGCCGTAGCCGTTCAAAATGCCGTTCTCCACGGCCCAGCACAGCGCCTCCAGGGCATAGCCGCTGGCCTGGTCCGCGTCCGTAAAGTCAAGGGTCTGGCCGCTGGCCGAGGGCCGCCCCGCGTAGTTCCACAGCATCACCGCGAACTGCTCCCGGGTGACGTTGTTGTTGGGGCCGAACTGGCCGTCGCCGTAGCCGTTGGCGATGCCGTTTTCCGTGGCCCAGGCCACGCCGTCGGCATACCAGGCGTCGCTGCTCACGTCGCCGTAGGAGGCCGGCGCGTCCTGGTCCGGGGATCCCTCCAGCCGGTACAGCACCGTCGCCAGCATACCCCGGCTCATGGGCTGGGTGGGGCTGAACGTGGTCTCGCTGGTGCCGCTGAACAGCTCGCGGGCGCTGGCGAAGGCCACGGCGTCGGCCTCCCAGGCCGTGGGCTGGACGTCGTCGAACGCCTTGCTGTTGTCCACGATCTCAACCGTGCCGGAGCCGGCGAGGGGGATGCTGATTTTGCCGTCCTCCACCATGCTCTTTTGAACGGTCTCCCGGGTGCCGTCCTCATGGACCAGCACCGCCACGGTGCCGGGCCCGGCGTCCTCCGCCGGAACAGTGAGGGTCACGCCGCCGGGGATGCTGTTCACGGTCTCGCCGTTAGCGGTCACGGTGAGCACCACCGCCTGCTCCACCTGCTCGGTGGCCACGCTGACGGAGCCGCCCGCGCTGCCCAGGGTATCCAGGCCCGCGTTGGGGATGGTCACGTCGGCGATGGGGGCGGACACGGTGAGCGCCGCGCTGGTCTGGCTCTTGATCTGGCTCACCGTGGAGGCCGGGAGGGTTACCTCGTTCCTGGTCACGCTGTCGGTGATTTCCGGCTTGATGACGATGCTGTCGCTTTGGTTCTCAACCGCCTCCTGGACCAGCTTGCTGCCTGCCGCCGCGCTGACCACGGTGCTGGCCGTGCCGTTCTGGACGGTGGTCTGTACTGTGCTCGGGTCGCCGCCCGGCGTGACCGGGGGGGTGCTGGGGGTGCCGGTGCTGCTGCCGGGGGTGCTGGGTGTGCCGGAAGGATCAGTGACGGTCACATCAATTTGGAACTCGACTTTCTCGTAATTGTCGGTGTCGTTCGGCGTGAAGATTACAGTTTGCTTAGTGGTTCCTGCTTCAGGCTGGATAGTGCCATCTTTCCAGGCAAACGTGCCCGGTGCGGTTGTCGCGCCGCCCTCCAGCCTAATTTCACTCAGTTTTTGCCCCGCAGTACCGGTAGCCGTGGGATGTGTGTTGATGCCCGGATTCGCCTTCTTGATCTCCACCTCAATGGACGCCGCCGCGAGGCCCTGGTAATTCACGTCGTCCGCCACCCGGTACCAGACGGTGTACATACCGGCATTGGTGCCCGTGGGGATCTCCGTGGAATACCCGCTGTACTGGCTGGTGCTGTACTCCACCTTGCCGATGCCGCCCTTCGTGGTGCCAGCGGTAAGGAGCGGCAGCGGGTCTCCAGTGTAGGCCAGGTTTTCAGCGCCCGCCGGTTTCTGCTCCCACTCGGCGTTCACCCTGGAGATGTTCGCCGTTGTGCTTTCGGGCCAGGTGATTTTGTACTTGCCCACGTCCGCCCCTGCGGTGCTGGGCGATGTGATTATCACCTTCTTGTTGGTGCCCACATCCGCCGTCTCAAACGAGCCGTCCACCGTGAGTGTGACTTCATCGTCACCCACCAGGTCGCCGTCCTTAAACTTTGCGGTCAGTGTGGCATCTGTCTTTCCGTCATAGCGCTTGTCGGCGGCTGTCACCACCGGCGTGATGGGTTTCGGGTCGGCGTAGAACGTCACGGTGTCCGTGTTGGACTGGCCGTAGCCGCCCGAGGCCGCCCGGTATGCTTCCACGGTAAACCGGCCGGTGCCGGTTACGGTCACAACACCCTTATCAATCGTGGCAATGGAGCTTTCCACAATCTTCCACACGATATCGCCGCTTCCCGAGCCGCCGATCGCGCTCAGCACGAACTTATCCCCGTAGTGGACACTGGCGGGCTTGTCGGTGATGGACAGGGGGTTCTGGCTGACCGGCACGATCTTAAAGCTGGCGGTCAGGGTGTCGCTGAACTCGTAGTTGCCGCCCGTTTTGTCCGTGACGCTGACGTGGTAAGTGCCCGGGTCAATCGCGGGGCCATCAACCACCGTCACAGTATACTCCTCCGCCGGGATGGGGCGGCCTGCGTCGTCCAGAACAATAACATCCGGGGTCTGCGCTGTGCCGTTGTACTGAAGCGTGTCCGGCGAACAGCTGGCGGTGGGCGTCCCCTTGTTCGGTTCGATAGTCACCGTCCCCGCCTTGGCCGGGGCCGTGTCCCTGTAATTCGTGTCACTGGCCACCACCTTGTACCAGACATCGTAAGCGCCCGCGTCCTTGGCCTTGGGGGCGGTGTAGCTGTAGGTGACGCCGCCGTCCAGGGAATACATGATGTTTCCGCCGGTGGCGGAGCCCTCGTTTGCCAGCAGGGCCTGCTCAGCGCCGTTGTAGGTCAGGTTTGTGGCCACTGTCGGCGCGGTCACCTCGGGCGGAGCCTGGGTGATGGACGCCGTTATCGTTTTGGGATAGCTGATTTCGTATTTTTCGCTGACGCTCGTGGGAACGGTCAGCGTAACGATAACAGTTTTGCCTGCACCCACCCTTGCGTCCGTGAATTGGCCCGTTGCCGTGACACTGCCGGAAATGTTGTCGCCGGAAAGCAGGCCGTCATAGGCGACGCTCAGCGTGGCGTCCCTCCTGCCGTCATAGTCCTTATCCGCGGCTGTCACAATCGCCTCCACCGGCTTCGGGCTGGCAAGGAACGTCCATGTGTCGCTGACTGCCTCGTAGCCTGTGCTCGCGGCCTTGGTCGCCTTGATGGTGACCATACCGCTCTTGATGATCTTGTAATGCCCGTCACTACCGTTAACTACGTCGGACCCGGCTTCTACCGTCCATGTCACCACGCTGCTGCCGCTGCCGCCGGTGGTGCCCAGGCTCAGCATATCGCCGTAGTATACGGCGTCCTTCTTGCCTGTGATCTCCAGCTGGGGCTGGCCTGCGTTAACAATCTCAAATTTGGCGGTCGCCGTAAAGCTGTAGTTCTTCCCGTTACCCGTAACGGTGACGGCGGCATTTTTGCCCACATTTGTGTTGTTGCTGTAGCTCACCGTGTATTCCGTGGCCGGGATTACCTTGTTGCTGTCGTCGTACACAGTGACAGTGGGCTTGATCTCGCCGCCGGTGTAGCTGAAGCTGTTGCCGCCGGTCAGCACAACGGTCGGGGCTTTCGGCTCATTGGCCTTGATTTCAGCGGTAATCGTGACAGGATCGCTGTCCGCGTGGGTGGAATCGCCCACCACCTTGGCAAAAACGGTGTATTGTTTCGTTTCGGTCCCGGTGGGAATCACGCCGGAATACGTCACGCCGTCCAGCGAATAGAAGGCTGTCCCGCCCTCAACTGTACCCGCATTCAAAAGCTCCTGGGCCGTACCATCGTAGGACAGTGCTTTGCCGGTCGGGTTTGCGGTGAATTTCGCCGCCTCCTTCACGATCTCAAACGTCGTTGTGGCGTAGATCGAGTAATTGCTGCTGCTCTTGCTTATGACGTAGACCGTCGCGGTGCCCACTTTCGTGTTGTTTCTGTAGGTGACTGTATACTCTGTCGAAGGAATTGGTTTATTGCCATCCACAACCGCCAATACTTCAGGCTTATGCGCCGCGCCAGTGTACGGGACAGTATCCTCCTCCAAGTCAAGCAAGATCTCAGGATTGTTGACCGGCTTCGGCTGGATGGTCACATATATCGTCCGTGCGGCGGTGTCGGCGGCGCCGTTCGCGCCTTCCACCTTGTAGTACACGGAATACGTGCCCGCATTGGTGCCTGTGGGGATGGTCGAAGTGTAATCAGACCCATTCCCCGTCAAGGAGTACACCACCTCGCCGTTGACTGCGGTGCCATCCGTCACAAGCTCCTGAGGATTGCCGTTGTAGGTCAGGTTTTTCGCCTGGGGTGCGCCGGTCAGCTTGGCCGCGCCCGCTGTGATGGTGAAGGTTTTGGTGCCGCTGACCATGTAGTTGCCGCCGGGGGCGTCGTCGATGGTGACCTTGGCGGCGGTTCCCACCGCCGTGTTGTTGCTGTAGCTGACGGTGTACTCGCTGGCCGGGATGATGTTGCTACCGTCCTTGACCGTCACATCAGGCTTTTTCGCGGTGCCGTCGTACTCGAAGGTGTCCGGGTCCAGCTCAATCGTGGGGTTCACCGTCTTCTGCGCGATGTTCACAACCACACGGGCCGGTGTGCTGTCCTTGTAGTTCCCGCTGGTGTCAGCCTCGACCTTGTACCATACGGTGTAGGCGCCCGCGTTCGTCCCGGTGGGGACATTCGGGGTGTAGTTGACGCCGTCCAGGGAATAGACCACGGTGCCGCCGGTGGCGGTGCCCTCATTGACCAGCGCTTTGGCAGTGCGGTCGTACACCAGATTGAGTATTGCCGTCACGCCGGTCACGCTTGCGGTCTTCGGGGTGATGGACGCCCTGACTGTCGGAAGGGTGATAACATAGTTGCTGTGGGAAAGCGTACCGGTGATATTGACCACCTTATTTGTTCCGACATCAGCGCTTGCAAACGCGGCGGTCAGATGATTAGCGCTGATCGTGTCATTCCCGACCAGATCGCCGTCTTTCCAGGTAACGTGGATCGTGGCGTTTGTAGTGGTATCATACACCTTGTCATCTGCGGTCACGATGGGCGTGACGGCCTTCTTTTCCGCGCTGAACGTCCAGGTGGCCGTAGCTGCGCCGTAGTTGCCGTCAGCCGCCTTTGTGGCGGTGATCTCCACCCGGCCGCATCCCACGACTGTGACCAGGCCGCTGTTGGCGTCAACGGTGGCAATAGTCGGACTATCGCTCTGCCACGTCACGGCCCCCGTTCCGGAGCCGCCTGTCGCGCTGAGGGTAAAGGTGTCGCCGTACTGGACCCTGCCGGGCTGGTTCAAAATGGACAGCGGGCTTTGGCCCATCGGGAGGATGGTAAAGTTTTCGGACTTCGTAGTAATGTCGTAGTTGCCGCCCTCATTACCGGTGATGGTGACGGTGTGATTTTTGGCTGTCTTCCAATCCGAAGCGCCGTAATCGACGGTGTACTCGGTATCCGGGATGATACGTCCGTTGGCGTCTTTCACCGTGACGGTGGGCTTATGCTCCTGACCGTCGTAGGACGCGCCGCTGGGCGTGAACTCAATCGTCGGGCTGGTCACTGTCTGCTTGGTGATGATCACTTTATCGTCCAGCTTTGTGCCGGTCGTGTCATTGTGGTTGCCGTCGCCCTTCACGCGGTACCAGACGTCATAATCGCCCGCGTTGGTGCCGGTGGGCAGGCTGGCGGAGAAGTTGATGCCGTCCGTGGAATATTCCATGGTGCCGCCTGTCACAGCGCCCGCCTTGACCAGGGCCAGGGGATTGCCGGTGTACACCAAATCAGCCGCATCTGCCGCCGTCGGGGCGGTCACATCTTTTGTTGTGTCGATGTTCGCCTTGAGAATCGACGCGGTGGTTGTGGCGGGGTAGGTGATGTTGTAGTTCCCATAATTACCCGTACTGTCGGTAAAGTCCGGGCTTGTGCTGTCAACCTTCACCTTCTTGTCCGTTCCGGCGTTGGGATCCTCGAACTCGCCGGACAGCGTGATTTTGATAACATCACTGCCCACCAGGTCGCTGGCTTGCAGAGCGGCGGTCACGGTGGCGGTCTTTGTGGTGTCATAGTCCTTTGACTGTGCAGTCACAACGGCTGTCACCGGCTTCGGGTCCGCGTAGAGCCGCCAGGTGGCGGTCTGGGGGGTGTAGCCGGGAGCGGTGCTGGTGGCCGTGACAGTCACAGAGCCCACGCCGGTGATTTTAAGCAGTCCGGCGGCGTCAATAGACGCCACTGTGGAGCCATCATTAACCTTCCAGGTCACAGTCCCGTTTCCGCCCGTAGTGTCCAGCTGGATGGTGTCGCCGTAGTAGACGCGCTCCCGGGTGCCGGTGATGGTCAGCGCTTCCTGGTCCGCCGCAAGGATCTCAAAGGTAGCGGTATTCTTACCGTCTGTGGTATCAAAGGTGTAATTTCCGTCCGAAACCCCGGTAATGGTCACGGTGTACTTGCCAACATTGGTCAGGTCCGTAACGGCGGTTCCAGCGGCGTTCGTATAGGCCACCGTGTACTCGCTGCCGTCAATCACCAAACCATTGTCGTCTTTGACGGTGATGGTGGGTTCCTGCTTCTCGCCGGTGTATTTCACCGCTGCCGGCTCCACCTGGATGGTGGGCTTGCTCACGTTGTTCACGACGATGGAGGCAGTCACCGACTTCGCCTCGGTGTCCTTGTGGTTGGCGTCGCCCAGGACCTTGTACCAGACGGTGTAAGCCTTCACATCCTTCGCCGTGGGAATGGCCGGGGAATAGTCGCCAGCCTTGCTCAGCGAATACACCATGGTTCCGCCGGTGGCATTACCCGCCTTGACCAACGCCTGGGCGGTTCCGTTGTAGGGCAGGTTTTCAATGCCCTCCGGGGCCGTTATGTCCGCCGCCGCCAGCTCCGCCTTGCCGATGGTAAAGGTGCCCGTGCCGTTGACGATATAGTTGCCGCCGTTGGCGTTGGTGATCACGACGGTCGCGGTCCCGGCATCGGTGTTGTCGCGGTAGGACAGCGTGTACTCGCTGGACGGGATGGGTGTGGTTCCGTCCACGACCTCAACGCTGTTACCCGTCGGTTCCTGCGCATTACCGTTATAGGTATAGGTGCCGTTCACCGTAACCTTCGGGCTGACGATCTCCTTGGGCTTGATGGTCACCGTAACCGAGCCGGTTGTGGCGCTGTCCGCGTGGTTGCTGTCGCCCACCACCTTATAATATACCGTGTAGGTGCCCGCATTGGTTTCCTTGGGGATATCCTGGCTGTAACTGTCTGCATCGTCCTTATCCAGCGAATACTCGATATGTCCGCCGGACGCGGTGCCCACCGTCACCAGCTCCTGCTTCTGTCCGGTGTAGGTCAGGTCCTTCGCCTGGGGCGAACCGGTCAGCGTGGCGGCACCCTTGCGGATTTCAAAGGTCACACTGCCGCTGACATCGTAGTTGCCGCCCTCATTGCTCGTGATGGTCACAGTAGCCGCTATGCCCACGTTTTTGTTGTCGCTGTAGCTCACCGTGTACTCGCTGGCCGGGACCGTCGCCCCGCCGTCTTTGATGATAACGGAGGGTTTCTTTTCGGTGCCGTCGTACTCGTAGTAGTAGGTGCCGTTGGCATCCGTCTGCAAGTCACTGCCGGACAGGGTGGCGTTGGTGCCGTCCACCGTCAGCGTTTTCCGGCTGATGGTCACCGTCACGGACTGCGGCTCGGAATCGTTGTGGTCGGCGTCGCCCTTCGCCTTGTACCAGACGGTGTAAGTCCCGGCGTTGGTCCCGGTGGGGACGTTCGCGGAATATACGCCGTCCCGGCTGTCGGAATAGAGCGTAGTGCCCGCATTTCCGCCGGTCACAAGAGTCTGCGCACTGCCGTTGTATTCCAGGTTGGGCACTGCCGTCACGTTGGGCGCGGCCGCGTCCGCCTTGAGAATGGACGCGGTGGTGGTGGCCGGAATGGTGATGTCGTACTTCTGCGCGGTCGCATTATCGACCACCATGCCCGAGATAGTCACCGTTTTGTTGGTCCCGACGCTGTCGTCAGCAAACGTTCCCTCTATCCGCGACGTATCAAGACTGTCCTCCCCCACCAGGTCGCCGTCCTTCCAAGTGACGTGGATGGTGGCAGTGGTATTGCCGCTGGCATACACTCTGTCCTCAGCGGTCACAATCGCCGTGATGGGCTTTTTCAGCGCGTTGAGGGGATAGGTGGCCTGCACTGTATCATAGTTGGTGCCGCCCGCCTTTTCTGCGGTGATGGTGGCAGAGCCTGTGCCCTTGATGGTGACCAAGCCATTGGCGTCAACATGAGCAATGTTCTCATCACTACTGCTCCAAGTGACCGCAGCGCTGCCGGAACCACCCACCGCGCTCAGGGTAAAGGTATCGCCGTAGTAGACCAGACCGGGCTTGTTGACGATTTCCAGCGGATTCTGGGCCGTGGCGTTGATGGTGAAGGTCTCCGTCTTTGTGTCCACCACATAGTTGCCGCCGGTGATGTTCTCGACCTTGACGGTGTATGTGCCCTGGTCCGTCCAGTTCTCGCCGTTGTCATTGACATACGTGGCCTTATACTCGCTGGCCGGGATCACGTTGTTTGCGTTGTCCAGGACGGTGACCTCGGGCCGCTTCACCTTGCCGTCATACGGCGCGGTGGGCGGATTCAGCTCGATCTGAGGCGTCACGGGCTGCTTGCCGATGGTCACCAGCACGGTGTCGACGTCACTGTCCGTATGGTTGCCGTCGCCCTTGGCCTTGAAGTAGACCGTGTAATCCCCGGCGTCCTTGGCCTTGGGGATGGCGGGCGTAAAGTTCGTGCCGTCCAGGGAGTAGACCATGGTGCCGCCGGTGGCCGTCCCCGCCGTGACCAGCTCCTGGGACTGGCTGGCGTCATAGGTCAGGGAAGGCACCGCCTTCGGCTCATCGCCACTCTCCACCGTGGCGGCCGCCGCCAGAATGGACGCGGTGGTGGTGGCGGGATAGGTGATGTCGTATTTACCCGCGTTTGTGCCGCTGACAGACGCGCTTGAGGAGTTGATGGTCACCTTCTTGTTCGTCCCGGCGTTGGCATCGTCAAACGTGCCGGTCAGGCCGTTGATGCTGATCGAATCGCCGGACACCAGCTCACTGTTGGGGACTGTGGCGGTCACTGTGGCGGTCGTGTCGCCCGCGATATAGTTCCGGTCAGCAGCGGTCACCACCGCCGTCACCTGTTTTTTGCCCGCGCTGAACTCCCAGGTAGCGGACACGTCGCCGTAGTTGCTGCCCATGGAACGGGTCGCCTTCACCGTGATGGGTCCGCCCACGTCCTTCACGGTGAGCAGTCCGCCTGCGGTGATGTCGCTGTCGGTGCCGCCTGTGACCTCCCAAGTAACCGTCCCGCTTCCGGTGCCGCCCGTGGTGCCCAGCTGAATCGTGTCGCCGTAGCTGACCTTAGCCTGGGTGCCGGTGATGGAAATGGTCTCCTGGTCCGCCGGTACGATCTTAAAGGTCCGGGTGTTGCTGGTCGTAATTTCATAATTGGAGGTTGACGGCGTGGTGATCATGACGGTGTAGGTGTCCACATCCACCATATTATTGCTCTTGACGCCGGTGATCGTCACCACGTACTCACGCTCGGGAATCACAGCGCCGCTGTCGTCGTAGACGATAATCGTGGGCTTCTGCTGGCTCCCGTTGTACTTGAAGGTATCCGCAGACAGCGAGATGGTGGGGGTATTCACCGTGTTTTTGGCAATGCTCACATTCAACGTGGCAGGGGCCGTATCGCTGTGGTTGTCATCGCCCAGCACCTTGTAAGCAATGGTGTACGTGCCAACCGCGGAAGCGGCGGGGATTGCGGCGGAATAGTTCCCGCCGTTCACCGAGTAGACCACGGTGCCGTGGCTGGTGACGCCCGCCGTGACCAGCTCCTGGAGCTCGCCGGTGTATTGCAGGCCGGTGTTCGCCGTCGGGTCTGTAACCGTCGGGGCCGCCTTGGTGATGGTAAACTCCGCCGTGCCGTTGACGATGTAGTTGCCGCCGTTTTTGTTGCTGACGATCACCGTCGCGGTCCCGGCGTTGATGTTGTCGCGGTAGGATACGGTGTACTCGCTTGCGGGAATCGTGTCCGTGCCGTCCTCAACGGTAACGTCGGGCTTGCACTCAGAGCCGCTGTACACATAGGAGCTTGTGTCCAGCGTGATTGCCGGCGTAATCTCCTTCGGGGCGATGGTCACAGACACATAGCCGGGCCCGGTATTCTCATGGTTGTCGTCGCCCTTTACCATATAATATACGGTGTATGTGCCCGCACCCTCGCCCTGGGGAATGGTTTCCGAGTAGGAGTTTGGGTCATCTGGGTCATTGGGGGCATCTGGGTCCGCCGGCATCAGGAAATACACCACCGTGCCGCCGGTGGCGGTGCCCACCGTCACCAGGTCCTGAAGCGTCCCGTCATAGGTCAGCCTCTTGGCCTGGGGGGTGGAGGTCAGCTTTGCGGCGGTGCTCTTGATTTCAAAGGTCACGCTCTGGCTCGTGAAGGTGTAGTTGCCGCCCTCCGCGCACTCGACCGTCACAGAAGCTGTGCCCACATTCTTGTTGTTGGCATAGGCGAACGTGTAATCGCTGGCCGCGAGTGTGGCGGTGTAGCCGCCTGCGTCCGTGCCTGTTACCGTAACGGTGGGGGTCTTTTCGGTGCCGTCGTACTCGTAGGAGTATGTCGGGGGAGTGGTGGTGTTATCCGTATCCAGATCATTGCCGGACAGCTCGATCGTTACCGTGACCGTTCTGCGGTTGATATCCGCCTTGGCGGTGGCGGGATAGTTAACGAAATACTTGTCGGTATCCGCTGTTGTGGACGCTTTGGAAGCATCCAGCGTGACCGTCTTGTCCTTACCGGCGTTGGCGTTGGTATAAGCACCCGTCAGACCGCTGATTGTGAAAGTGTCGCTGGGGTCTACCAGATCGCTGGCACTCACGGTCGCCGTGATATCCCCATCGTCAATGGTCGTGGTGCCGTCGTAGTCCTTCGCCGCAACCGTCACCACCGCCGTCACCGGCTTCGGCTCCACGGTAAAGGTCCAGGTATCGCTGACGGTTCCATAGTTGGGGACGGTCCGTTCCGCCTTGACCGTGATAGAGCCGGTGTCTTTGACGGTGAGTTCGCCCGTATCCGGATCGATAGTGGACTTTGCGCTTGCGTCTGCATTTTCAATGCTCCAGATCAGGGTCCCGTTCCCGGAACCGCCGCTGGTGCTCAGGGTGGTAATCTTGTCGCCGTAGCAGACGTGCTCAGGCTGGCCGGTAATGTTCAGCGCGGCCTGGGACGCCGGGACGATCTCCACCGTGGCGGTTGCGGAGAACAAATAATTTCCGCCGGATACGTTTGTGATGGTCGCCGTATACGAACCAGCCGCCGTCAGGATATCATCGGTGATTGCTGTGTCGTCATTCGCCCATGTGATCGTATACTGATCCTCGTCGATCACGGTTTTGCCGTCCTTGACGGTGATTTTCGGTTCGTGCTTGGTGCCGTCATACAGATAGGACGATTCGTCCAACTCAATCACGGGGGTGACGGTCTTGGGGTCAATCGTCACTCTAATCGCGGCGGCATTCACAGACACCTCGGTGTAATCGGCGGTCCCATCTACCTTATAATAAACCTTATAGGTTCCGGCGTCGGTCCCGGTGGGAATCTCCGGGGAGAAGTCAGTCCCATCCAGAGAATACACGATAAAGCCCACATTGCTCTTGCCCGCCGTGACCAGCTTCTGGGGCTGGCCGGTGTAGGTCAGCGGGTCAATTTTAACAGGGGCGGTGGTAATCGATGTGGTCGCCTGCGTGATATCCGCAGTCACCGTGGAGGGATAGCTGATGGCGTACTTTGCCGCGTCCGTGCCGCTGACCTTGACCTTGCTGGTATCCAGCGTGACGGTTTTCCCCGTGCCCACCGAAGCGGTGTCAAACTCGGCGGTGATGCTGGTCTCGTCGATTGTCACCACATCGCTGCTGTTCACCAGGTCGGCGCTGGCGATACCGGCAGAGGCCACGGTGGCGTCTGTGGTGCCGTCATAGGCCCTATCTGCAACGGTAACGGAAGCCGCCACAGGCTTGGGCGCGGCGGTAAAGCTCCACTGGGCGGAAACCGATTCGTAGTTCTGGTCGCCGGGATTGGTGGCCGTGATGGTGACCTCGCCCACGCCGGTGATCTTTACCGCACCATTATTATCAATAGTCGCTGGGCCTTTTTCCACCTTCCAGGTCACAGCGCTGGCGCTGGAACCGCCGCTGGTGGTCAGGGTGAACGTATCGCCATAGTTGGTGGTCCGAGCACTGCTGTGGTCGATAACCAGCTCCGCCTGCGCGGCCTTGCCGATGGAGAAGGTCTTGGTATTTGCGGTAACCCCTTGCAAATCGTAGTTGCCGCCGGTGGCGTCGCTGATTTCAATGGTATACGTGCCCTGGTTTGTCGGGGCAGTTACCTCCGCGCTACTCTGGGTACACTTCCACGTGTACTCCTCCTCGGGCAGCACCGTCTTCCCGTCCTTGACCGTGACCTGCGGCAGATGCGTTTGGCCGTCGTACACAAAGCTCTCCGGGGTCAGCTCGATGGTGATTGCGGTCAGCTCCTTGCGCGCAATAGTCACGGGCACAGACTGCACCGCAAGGTCATTGTGGTTCTTATCCCCAATCACCTTATAATAGACGACGTAATCCCCCGCCTTGTCGGCCTGCGGGATGGCGTCGCTAAAGGTGGTGTTCGGACTGTTCAGTGCATACTGAACAGTCCCGCCGCTGGTGGTCCCAGGGGTCACCAGCTCGTGGGCCTTGCCGTCATAGGTGATAACAGCCGCCTTCGGAGCCGGGTTGAATACGATATTCGCCTTGACAATCACAAACGTCGCCGAACCCGTAACCGTGTAATTGCCGCCCGTCTTGTCGGTGATGTTGACCGTAGCGGTTCCGGCGTCTACGTTGTTGGTGTAGATCACATTATACTCGTCGTTTTCACCCGTCACATCGTCGCCGATCACCGTACTGCCGTCCTTGACGACGACTGTGGGCTTTTTGGCGCTGCCGTCATAGGTGTAGCTGACAAGGGGGTCCCCATTCTCATCAAGCAGCTCAATGGTGGGGTCCTTCACCGTCTTGGGGGCGATGGTGACGGTCACCTGTCCCTCATCGGAATCGCTGTGGTTGCTGTCGCCCTCCACCTTATAATATACTGTATAATTGCCGGCATTGGTGGCGGTGGGAATGGTTGGCAAAAAGTTTTTCGTCCCATCCGCAGCCTCCAAAGCGTAAAACACGGTGCCGCCGGACCCCGTGCCCTCCGTCACAAGCTGCTGGGCCCTGCCAGTATAGGTAAGCGGGTCGCCCGCCATTTTCGGGGCGGTAGTAACCACGGCCTTCTTCTTATCGATCCTGAAATTTTTCGAGACGTCGCTAAACGAATAGTTCCCGTCATCCTTGGCCGTGACGGTCACCGTGGCGGTGCCCACATCGGTATTGTTGCTGTACGACACCGTATACTCAGTGTACGGGATTATCGTGGTGCCATCCGCCTCGGTCAGCTTGACGTCAGGCGTTTTGGCGGTGCCGTCGTAGATGTAGAACTGCATGGGGGACGCACTGGCGCTGTCCGTGCTCAGGCCGTCGCCGCTCAGGGTGATGACGGGATTCACCGGCTTTTTGGCAATCGTCACTTCCACCTTTTCCGGGGGCAGGCCGGTGTAGTTTTGGGTCTCCTGGACGCGGTACCAGACGGTATAATTGCCCGCATTGGTGCGCTCGGGGATATCGTCGGAATAGGGGCCATCCTCGCTCAGGGCGTATTCCACTGGCACAGTGTTGGGGTTAACCTCCGCCCCAGTGGCAATCAGCTCCTGCGCCGTCCCGTCATAGGTCAGTGTCGCGGGGACCGGCGGGGTTGTAATCTCTGCGACAGCCTTATGAATCGTCGCCGTGACGCTGAGACTGGAATAGGAAACCTCGTAATGCTGGGAATTCTTACCGGTGATTGTCACCTTGCTCGGGTCCACGGTCACCTTCTTATCCACACCGGCATTTTCGTCGCTGAACGCACCTTCCAGGCCCGCGATCGTTATTTCATCTCCTGGCAGGACGCCCTCCTCCACCACGGCATGAATCGTGGCTTCATTATCGCCGTCATAGGTTTTATCCTCCGCCGTTACCGTGGCGATGACAGCCTTCTTGTCCGCGGTAAACGTCCAGGCCGCAATAGCGTCATTGTAGTTAGTCACACCGGTGACGGGATCCTTGCCGGACTTCGTCGCCTTGACCGTAATCGTTCCAGCGCCCGTGATCTTGACCCGGCCGCTGGTGGTATTGATGGTGGCCGAGCCATCGTTCGCGGAATCGGCAACAACCTCCCATGTGACATTGCCGTTGCCCGAGCCGCCCAGGGTGCTGAGGGTAAACTCGTCCCCGTAGGCGACGGTGCCGGGCTTATTGGTGATGGACAGCGTCTCCTGCTCCCGGCTGGTGATTTGGAACTTGACCTCAGTCTCCGTAATGGCATAGTTGCCGTCAGGCTTGTCGGTAACTACCACCTTAGCCGGTTTATCCTCAGTGCTCACGTTCCGGTTGTTGACGTACTCCACTGCGTACTCGGTATCCGGCAGGGTGAACATATCATCCCCGTCCTTGACCGTGACCTCCGGCGTCTTCCATTCGCCGTCATACTGATACTTATAACTCGACAGGGTGACAATGGGCGTGATCGTCTTGCGCAGGATTTCCACACCGGTGATCTCGGTGGGGCCAACCGGATCGTAATTCCCGGCACAGTCCGCAGGGACATCCACCTTGTACCAGACCGTGTAATTTTTTCCCGCATTGATGCCAGTTGGGATGTTCGCGGAGTAGGGGCCATTTTCCGCTGTGGCGAACAGGATCTGCGCGCCGTCCTTCACCGCCGGGTCGCACAGGGTGCCGCTTGTGGCAAGCTCCTGGGCTTCGCGGTTATACGTAGGCTTCGCAGCCACAGGCGCAACTGCAATCGGGCTTATTTTGTTGATTATCAGCGTAATCGGCTCACTGGAAGCCGCCTCAAGTTCCGGCACTTCCGGCCTTTCCGGGAGGCTGACCACCACATTGTATGTACCCGCGTTGGTGGGCAGGCCGTCCGTGTAGGCGGTGTCCCCCTGTACCTTGTAGGAATACTCGAGATACTGGTGTAGGTTCCCGCCGTTGGTGATATTGATGGTTACAGATGGGAGTTCTGTTTTCTCCACCGGCTCGCCGTCATAGTTCACGGTCACCGGACCCGCTGCATTCCATTCAAGCACTGGCTTTGTCAACTCAGCCTCGGTGAAGGTATAGTCCTTGGTGAAGGTCCCGTTATTCGTGCCCATCACCACGGTAACCGTGACTGTGACGTCGGTGTTTCCCACTTCATCGGCATGGACGGAATACCCGACCGTATAATGGGTATCCTCGATCAACACAGTGTCGTCCTTGGCCGTGACAGTAACCGTGCCGTTCGCGGGCTTGACGCTCTCGTCATAAGCCAGCTCCTTCAGGCTGTCCTGATCCACCTCAATGGTGACCTCATTGCCGCAAAGGCCGCAGGTCCCCGTCCCGCTTGCGTCAAAAGTGAAGGTGCACTGCTCCGTTCCCGTTGCCTTACAGACCTGACAGGTCCAGGTGTGGGTGATGGAGCCGTCATTGGCCGTATAGGTTTTGTTGGCATGGTCGGTACACTGCCTGACCACCAGAGTTTTGGCAGTCCCTGCGTTCTCAGCCAAAATCGCGCTGCCGTTCTCGTCGTAGAACGCGCACCCCTGGGCCAGCAGGGCGGCAAAATCCCCCTCCGCCAGATTGATCGCGGCGGCGCCGCCGGTATATGTACCCGCGGCCAGCTCCACCCGCGCCCCGGCGGCGATATCCAGGGCATAGGTCTTCCCGGTGATGACCGTATTCTCCCCCGTGACGTTCAGGAAGCCGCCGGACTGGACTTCCACACCGGCGCCCTTTTGGGAGGTGACGATACCCAGCAGGTACAGCTCGCCTGTCCCGGTGACCCGTATGGCGCTGGCAGCCGTGGCGTTGGCGGCCGTATTGGTCAGAGTAAACCCGGCCGTATTGAGCAGAAAGGGGTACGATATCACACGAGGTTTTGTAATGCTATCATCCTTTGTCATCGTCTCCGAACTGACCGAGGAGGAGATAGCGGGGGGTTCGTCGACTATGCCCACAGTCCCCAGCTCGTTGATCCGCTCCTGCAGGGCCTCACAGCGGGACAGATCCACCTGCCGCTGTTCCGCGGCGGTCAGCCCGTCATACAGGGCGCAGATCTCGTCGAGCTGGGCCTGCACCTGTTCCCGGGTGGACGCCGAAACGCTGGAGGGCAGACCGCCGATCAGCTCCTCAATGGGGCAGATCCGGCAGGCAAAGCCGCAGGCCGCGCCGGGGTCTGCCGGGGCATAGCCGCAGGCATCGTCATGCACGTGAGAGCAGGACAGCACCCGGGTGACACAGCCGCTGTCCTCTGTGCAAATATGCGTACACGCGTCCGGCTCATCCGTCCCGGGATCAGAACCGCATTCGGCTGTGTGAATATGAACACAGTTCGTTTCCTCTGAATAACACCCGTCGTCGTGGACGTGGGTGCATTCCTGCTTCGGGGACGGCTCCCGGTATCCGCACGCATCCGTATGCGCCGGATGATGCGGGCACAGCCCGCCGTCCGCCCCGCTGCCAGCCGCCCATGCCCACGTGGGGCACAGGTCCAGACACAGGGCAAGAGCGATCACAAAACTTAATACTCTGCGTTTCATGCTGTAACCTCCAAACACATGGGGAAGCTGTGCCCGGCACACAGAACCCCCAATATATCATCCTTTATTTTACCACCGCCGCCGGAAAATGTCCACCGTCGGAGCGACAATTTTTCCCCTGGAACCATACAAAACCCCGCCGTCCCAAGGGGACGGCGGGGCTGCCCCGAGCCGGGCCCGTCCAGGCCTGTCACAGGGGGATGGGGTATGTTCCGGTAAAGCATCCGCCGCAGAAGCCGCAGCAGGCGTCCGGCGCGATCTGCTCCAGCGCCTCCAGGCTCAGATAGCCCAGGCTGTCCGCCCCGATCAGCGCCCGGATCTCCTCAACGGAATGCTGGCAGGCGATGAGGTGCTCCCGGTCCGGGATGTCGGTGCCGAAGTGGCAGGGGGCCACAAAGGGCGGCGCTGACACCCGCATATGGACCTCCTTCGCCCCCGCCTCCCGCAGGAGCTCCACGATCTGGCGGCAGGTGGTGCCACGGACGATGGAATCGTCGATCATCACCACCCGCCTGCCCTCCACCGCGGCCCGGAGGGGGCCCAGTTTGATACGCACCGCCTGCTCCCGGCTGAGCTGGCCGGGGGTGATAAAGGTCCGGCCGATGTAGCGGTTCTTTACAAAGCCCTGCCCGAAGGGGATGCCGGACTGCTGGGCGTAGCCCATGGCGGCGTCGATGCCGGAATCCGGCACCCCCACCACCACGTCGGCCTCCACCGGGTGCTCCCGGGCCAGGATGCGCCCCGCCTCCACCCGGGCCTGATGCACCGATTGGCCGCAGATTACTGAATCGGGCCGGGCGAAATAGATGTACTCGAAGATGCACAGGTGGGAGCTGGCATTGACGCAGTTCTCCCGGATGGAGCGCACATCGCCCTGCTCCACCACCACGATCTCACCGGGGTCCAGGTCCCGCTCGAACCGCGCCCCCACCGCGTCCAGGGCGCAGGATTCAGACGCGAACACCACCGCGTCCCCCCGCCGGCCCATGCACAGCGGCCGGAAGCCCCAGGGGTCCCGTCCGGCGATGAGCTTCCGGGCGGACATGACGATCAGCGACCAGGCCCCCCGCAGGCCCTTCAGCGCCTGGCACACCGCCTCCTCCGCCGAGCCGCACCTCAGCCGCTCCTGGGCGATGGCGTAGGCTATGAGTTCGGAATCGGTGGTGGTCTGGAAAATGGCCCCCCGGTACTCGAACATGGTGCGCAGCTCATCGGTGTTCACCAGGTTGCCGTTGTGGGCCACGGACAGGGTGCCCTTTACGTATTTCAGGCTGAGGGGCTGGGCGTTCTCCCTCCGCCCGCCGCCGGTGGTGGCGTAGCGCACGTGGCCCACCGCCATGGTGCCCCCCAGCGTGTCCAACAGGTCCTCGGTGAACACGTCGCCCACCAATCCCACGTCCTTGTGGAAGGACAGCTCCCGGTCGTTGATAGCGGCGATGCCGCAGGCCTCCTGCCCCCGATGCTGGAGGGCGTACAGGCCGTAATAGGCCGTCCGGGCGCAGTCCCCCGCCGGATCGTAGATCCCGAATACGCCGCACTCCTCCCGGGGGTGCTCTGTGCAGATGTCCATCATGGCACTTCCTCTCCCAGATGCGGACGGGACCCGCTCCAGGCCCCATCGTCTGTATCCGTGATTATACACGTTTTCCCGTTCCAGCGCAACGGCAATTCCGCACAAAACGCAGTATTCCCTTCGTCGAACGGCAATAAGGTGGTTTGCGTCAGGCCAAAGCCAGGAATAAGGCGCCGTTTTTGTAGCCTCAGCATCGCCGGCTTGCAAAACCAGGGGCATGGTGCCCCGCCGGCGCGCCGTCCGGGCGTCCGGGCGCATTGGATCGCAGACCCGGCTGTACTATAAAAAACGCTGAAAGGCGGCCCCTCCGATCCGGAAGGGCCGCCTTTTATGTCCGATTCAATCCACCTGTTCCCCTCTTTGTCAAACTTCCCGCTCGAAGACCAGGTCGATCTGTCCAATCGCGCCGTAAGCCCCCAGGATGGCGGGGATCCAGCCGGCGTACCTCCAGCCCTCGGCGGCATAGCGGTCGATAACCTCCTGGCGGTCCTTGAACTCGACGCTCATGGTCCCTGTTGCCTGGAGCCTGATATACTGGTACTCGTACATCGGGTCACTTCCTGGGCTGGTTGGGCTCCACGGTGTCGAACACGGACTTCGCGCTGGCGCACAGTCCCGCCAGCCCCTGGAGCTCGCTGGGGATGATGATCTTGGTGGCCCGGCCGTCGGCGGCTTTCTGGAACGCCTCCAGCGCCTTGATCTTGATGACGCCCTCGCTGGGGTCGGCGATGTTGATGAGCTTGATGGCGTCGGCGGTGGCCTGCTGGACCTTCAAAATGGCCTCGGCCTCGGCTTCCGCCTCCAGGATCTTCGCCTGCTTGGAGCCCTCGGCCTGCAAAATCGCGGCCTGCTTGGCGGCGTCGGCCCGGAGGATGGCGGACTGCTTCTCGCCCTCGGCCACCAGGATCTGGGACTGCTTCTGGCCCTCGGCCTGGAGGATGGCCTCACGGCGCTCGCGCTCCGCCCGCATCTGCTTCTCCATGGATTCCTGGATATCCCGGGGCGGCATGATGTTTTTCAGCTCCACCCGGTTGACCTTAATGCCCCAGGGGTCGGTGGCCTCGTCCAGGATGGCCCGCATCTGGGTGTTGATATGGTCCCGGCTGGTGAGGGACTGGTCCAGCTCCAGATCGCCGATGATGTTGCGCAGGGTGGTGGCGGTGAGGTTCTCAATGGCGGACAGGGGGTGCTCCACGCCGTAGGTGTACAGCTTGGGGTCGGTGATCTGGAAGTAGATCACGGTGTCGATCTGCATGGTCACGTTGTCCTTGGTGATCACGGGCTGGGGGTCGAAGTCCACCACCTGCTCCTTCAGGGACACGGTCTTTGCCGCCCGCTCGAGGAACGGGATTTTGAAGTGCAGGCCCACGCCCCACACCGCGTGGAACGCGCCCAGCCGCTCGATGACCACGGCCTTGGACTGCTGGACCACCCGGATGTTGGAGGCCAGGATCGCCAGGATGATGACGACGATAATCAGCGGGATGATGAAGGTCAGAAGTGCCCCCATCTGAACTGCGGTCAGCGCCAATGTTTTCATATGTTTTCCTCCTTACTGATGCTGCATTTTTCTCTCACAAAAGAATCCCTTTTGAAAGCGAACCCATTTACCAGGTCTCCGGCTTCGCGGCGGCTGCGGCCCGCTCCACAAACACCTTGACCCCCTCAATGCGGAGCACCTTCACCATGGTCCCGGCGGGGATGATGGAGCCGTCCTCGCTCCGGGCGGTCCAGGTGACGCCCCGGATGACCACGGCCCCCTTGCCGTGGATGTTGTCGATGTCCTCGGTGACCTGGGCCTCCTGGCCGATGGCCCGGTCGGCGTTGGTGGCCTCCACATGGCTGTTCAGGTGCCGCTTCGCCAGCGGACGCACCGCCAGCAGGCACAGCACGCTCACCGCCAGGAACAGGGTGAGCTGCACCCACAGCGGTCCGCCCAGCAGCGCGGCAATCAGGGCGGTAAGCGCTCCGGCGGCGAACCAGATGGAGGTCAGCCCCACGCTGACGGCTTCGCCGAGGGCGAAGATCAGCAGCAGCGCCAGCCAAACGATCTTCTGCATGGATTCCGCGTCAATAGGCGGCATACTGTCACACTCCTTCCAAACACATAGGCAAACACCTGCGTCAGAGCGGGACCATCCCGCCCTGACCTAACTATACCACAAACAGGGCCCGGGGGAAAGAAGTTTTTTTGAAATATTTTGTAAGAACCGGCAAAACCTTGTGGAACAGCGCATAACGCCGCATTTCCTGACAGCAAACCACCCCAATTACTACGGATTTACTACCAAGGGATGAGCTTTGATACGACGAAACACCGGGAAATGCGGACATACGGTTTTGCGCCGCCCTTTGAACTGCCCTCTAAAATCACATATTGCCCGACTGGATAGGCCGTCTTTTCTGCATGGGAAAGGCGGCTTTTTCCATGCCCGTACATAGCCGTCTGTTTCGCCGCAGGCGGCTAAATCTATGAAAGGAGGGAACCCCAAAATGGCGAAACCGAAAGTGATAAGCGTAGCAAATCAAAAAGGCGGAGTTGGCAAAAGCACGACCGTCTACAACCTGGGGGCCGGTCTTGCGCTGGAAGGAAAGAAAGTTCTCCTGCTGGACGTAGACCCCCAGGGTGATCTGACCAAAATGCTGGGCCAGCGCAAGCCACACGACCTGCCCCTGACCCTTGCCAATGCCATGAACGACGTTGTGGCCGGGACAATGCCCCGCGACCACCCGGAGATCATGCAGCACCATGAGGGCTTTGACTTTGTGCCGGGAAACCGCAGCCTGTCCGCCGTGGAGGTGGGGCTGGTGAACGTGATGAGCCGGGAAACGGTGCTACGGCAGTATGTGGACAGCGTAAAGCGGGATTATGACTATGTTCTGCTGGATTGCCGTCCCTCGCTGGGTATGCTGGTCATCAACGCTCTGTCCGCGTCGGATCATGTGCTTGTCCCTGTCCAGGCGGACTATCTGGCGGCGGAGGACATGACCGAGCTGGTGGGGACGGTGCGGAGCATCCAGCGTCAGATCAATCCCCGGCTGAAGATCGGCGGCGTGTTCCTGACGATGGCGAATGAAACCACGTTCCGCAAGGACATCGTGAACAGCGTCAAGGCCAATTTCGGGCGTCACCTGCCCGTTATGGACGCGGTGATCCCGGCAACGGTGCGGCTGGCGGAGGTCAGCACAGCGGACAAGAGTATTTTCCAGCATGAACCCAGGGGGCGGGCGGCGGAAGCCTACCGCAGTCTGACAAAGGAGGTGTTGAAGATTGGCGAAAAGCAGCGCAGCCGGACTTCTGACCTCAGTCGATAGTATGTTCACCACCCAGGAGGAACGGGACAACGCCCAGCGCAGCTATGTGACCGACTTGCCCATCGCTGAAATCAGCGACTTTCCCAACCACCCGTTCAAGGTGCGGATGGACGAGAGTATGACAGAAATGGTGTCGAGTGTAAAGGAGCGTGGTGTCCTTTCCCCGGTGCTGGTGCGGCCCATGCCGGACGGTGGCTATCAGATGGTGTCCGGCCATCGACGTAAAATGGCGGCGGAGCTGGCAGAGCTGCCCACAGTGCCCTGCATTGTCCGGGAGCTGACAGACGATGAAGCCATCATCATCATGGTGGACAGCAATCTCCAACGGGAGCAAGTTCTGCCTTCTGAGAAAGCCTTTGCCTATAAGATGAAGCTGGATGCTATGAAACGGCAAGGACAGAGAACAGATTTAACTTGTGAGCCAGTGGCGCACAAGTTAAAAGGAATGAAATCACGGGACATTGTTGCCGAACAGGCTGGTGAAAGTAAAGACCAAATTCGGCGCTATATTCGGCTAACCAACCTTATTCCCGAAATCATTGACATGGTGGACAATTCTGTACTGAAAGAAAAAGGGCAGTTACAAATGGCCCTGCGTCCCGCCGTGGAGCTGTCCTATCTGACCGAGGCCGAGCAAAAGGACTTGTTGGAAACCATGACCGTTGAAGATTGCACCCCCTCCCACGCCCAGGCCATCAAGATCAGGGACTTTTCCGAAAAGGGCAAGCTGAATCCTGATGTGATTTTGTCCATCATGCAGGAGGAAAAGCCCAATCAGGTGGAGCAATTCAAAATGCCCCGGAACCGCATCGACAAGTTTTTCCCTGCGGGGACGCCCGCACAGAAAATCGAGGACACCATCGTGAAAGCGTTGGAGATGTACCGCAGGCGGGAAAGGGGGCGGGAGCGGTGAACGTCACACCTGGGGGATATTCTGCCCTTTTGCGGCCCTGGCACCTCCCACGCCCTCCCCCTCTCACACTCTCCCCCTCCAAACCTGCTGTACCTGCTGAAAAGAAAGGCTCTGCCCATCCTTTTTTCAGCCGGTAAAAACCTTTGGAGAGAAGCGCGCCAGCGCACGAACCATCAAACACCGGGCACCGTTTGACCCCGTGGACGCCACGGGGCTTTTTTGCGCCCAAAATCAACAAATTGGAGGTACTTTTTCTATGAAGCGGAAAACCATCACCCACGCGGCTCGGCTGCTGTGCGTCCTGGCCCTTGCCATGACCATGACCACCGCCGCCTTTGCCGCCGACCCGCCTGAACCCGCCCAGCCGTCCCCCTGTTATCCCACCGCCGTCACCCGGAGCGAGGACGGCGGCGAGATCAGGAAGATGTACGACCTGGGGCCGGAGGACGACCCCGCTGGCATCCCCCGTTCCGACTTCGAGCAGGAGGGCTACCACTACACCCTCACCGACCTGCTGAAACAGGAGCTTCCCGCCAATGAAAGCCGTCAGCACACCGAAACCGTGTCCGTGCCCAGCCAGAGCAAGGACATGGGCGCGGTGCTGGCCCTTCTCCCGCAGACAAAGGAGTTCATCACCGAGGACGGCCTTGCCGGGACGCTGGCCCTGAAGCTGGACACGGTGAAGGTGGAGGTGGCCGGGTATGGCAGCTCCACCAAGACCCTGACCGCCAGCCGCACCTACCCCGGCCTTGCCGACCAGGACACGCAGTATATCCCCAAGTCCATCACCGACAACGGCCACTCCCTGACACTCCAGACCGTGAACTGGCAGACCGAGGGGGACGGCCACTTCACCGCCGTGGCGTCCTACTCCGGCTCCGCCACCAGCTCCTATGTGAAGGGCTACACCGTCACCGCCGACTACGCTGGCACCGTCAGCCGTATCAACCTGAATAAAATCCGCTATGTGGCGATCTTTGAGGGCACCGCCCTGGAACCCGCCCCTACCGAGGAACCCGGCGACACCTCTGACCCCGGCCTGACCGACCCCGCCGACCCCACCGCTCCCGTTGACCCCGCCGACCCCACCGGCCAGGACACCCCCACCGGCGAGAAGAACGGCGTCCTGCCCGTGGTTGCCGTTGTCGTGGTGGTGCTACTGGGCGGCGGCGTGTTCTACTTCATCAAACGCAGGAGGTAATGCACCATGAAAAAACTGACCATGCTTTTTTCCGTTCTGTGCCTGACGCTGGCCCTGACCGTCCCCGCCAGCGCCCTGGAATATAACATCGACGGCCCCGGCGACCCGGAGTACGGCAAGTCCACTTCCATCGAGCCGGTCGTCACGGCTGACCGGGGCGAACTGCCCAACGTGGACGTGAGCAAGAACGCGGCCCTGATCCCGCCCACGTTCGGAAGCCCCACCGCCTACACCCTGAACACGGGCAACCCCCTGACCCCCAATCTGGCCCCCGGCTATATGCTGGGTGATGGTGTTATCATCAACGGCAATACCGGCGTCACCGTGGCCCCGCCCGACTTCAACACCATCTCCAGCGGCATCGTATCCGGCAGCGGCACCAATACCGGGGGCACAGCCACCCCCACCCCCTCCACCGGCTTCACGGAGGTCACGTCCGACCTCTACTACCAGGGCGGCTATCTGGCGACCCTGAAAATCCCCAGCCTGAATGTGAACGTCAAGGTGTACGAGGGCACAAGCAGCTCCGTCCTGGCGAAAGGGGCGGGCCATTTTGAGGACACCAGCATTTGGGACGGCAACTGCGCCATCGCCGGTCACAACCGTGGGGCCAACTGCTACTTTGGCGACATCCACAACCTGAACGTGGGCGACACCATCACCCTGACCACCCGGCTGGGCACCCGCACCTACTCCGTCACCAGCGTGAACAAGATCAGCGAAACCGACAACTCCTTGCTGGCCCCCACCGCCGAAAACTGCATCACCCTGTTCACCTGTGTTCGCAATCAGAGCGCCTACCGCTGGGCTGTCCGGGCCGTGGAGGTCTGATACCCGCTGAAAAGGTATTCGCACGTTGGACTGTTTTCTCCCTTTGTGGTACTGTTGGGACAGCAAAGCCCCGAACATATCACATAGGAGGTCGTTCATAATGAAAAACAGTCTGAACCGCTTGCTTGCCGGGATCGCCTGCACCGTCCTTGTCGCCGGTTTGAGCGTTCCGGCCCACGCCGCAGAAGCCCAGCCGGAACCCTACACCATCAGCGCCGCCCAATGGAGCCGGGAGGACTTCTCCCAGGACGCCAACCCGGACGTGTTCACCGCCACTTACGACCGGGCACTCTACAATGCCATCCGGCAGACGTTGGTGGACGGCACCAGCGACACCGCCCCCGCCTACACGATGGTGGGCGACAGCGAGTACAGCGCCGTCAAGAACCTGTTGGCCCGGATGGAGGGCGTTGTGCGGTATGAGCATCACGTCCCGGAGAACTTCACCAACTACTGGCAGCACCTGGACTATTTCGCTGTGTCCGCCGCCATGCCGGAGAATTACCAAGCGCCCTTTGACTTCATCCAGCCCATCATCGCAGAAGCGGCGGAGCTGGACACGGACAGCGAAAAGGTGGAGTACCTGAACGACTACCTGTGTACCCTGCTGGCCTACAAAAAGGGCAAGACGGCGGGCGTGACCCGCACCTTTACCCAGCACAGCGGGGAACTTCAAGCGGCCTGCGGCTCCTACGCCAGAGCGTTCAAATTCCTGTGCGGGGCGGCTGGCATCCCCTGCTTCACCATCAGCACCAGCAATCACACCTGGAATATGGTCTACGCGGACGGCCAGTGGCTCCATGTGGACGTGTCCCTGAACGACCTGACAAACAGCCATTCCATGCTGCTTCGGGAAACCTACCCCAATCATCCAGACCGAGCGCCGGAGCAGACGGCTTTCCTGAAAGAGCTGTTCGTCCCCGGCTCGACTAAGTAAGACAACCGAACAAGCGCATCGGATAGGCAGACTGTGAAAACAGCCTGCCTTTTCTTATGCCCGGAAAGAAAGGAGAACCCATGAAACACAAGCATTTCAACCGCCTGCTGTCCATGCTGCTGGTGGTGGCTACGCTGTTTGGCCTGATGGCCGTTCCCGCCAGCGCCGCCTCGCTGGGCGACAGCGGCACCGTTACCATCCAACAGGCCGGGTACGGCAACTATCTGTCCAAGAAGAACGGCGGCACCATCGGCGGCGGCTACTGGAAGTACACCAGTAACAACGGCGTGACCGGCACCGCCTACTGCGTCAACCACGGGCTGAAAGGGGTATCCCCCTCCAAGGCCCTGACGGTGCAGGAGTACAACCGGGAACC
>CAJTGJ010000028.1 GCA_910575695.1 Oscillospiraceae bacterium
AATCAAACTCATCATCCGTACCGCTTTTGGCTTTCGCAACGTGGATAATCTTCTCGCTATGGTTATGCTCTCCTGCTCCAATCTTCATCCCACTCTCCCTAACCGCTGACCCGCCCACTCTTTCTACCGAAGCCTCAAAACACAATATTTAATTTATGCAAACCAAGATGATATTTGGCCTCAGAGCCTGTTTAAAATCTTCAAATAAGGATAGCAATCAGCGTAAAAGTGAGCACCTGAGCAGAAGCAGCGAGCTTGCGCTCACAGTTTTTCCAAAGTCTGCGGAATTTGTCGAGCCAGCCGAAAAGGCGCTCTGCCACGCCTTGGGTCAAGAAATCAAGCGCAGACACAAGGCCAAGGGCTGGACGAAGGTGTATCACAGCAAGTTTGCTGCGGCCTGGCTGGAGAAGGACAAGGAGAAGCCAGAGGTGTTCTTCCTGCCTCCCTACGCGCCGGAATACAACCCTGATGAATATTTGAATCACGCTTTGAAAACTTCCGTTCACTCGGGACAGCTCGCGGAAGATATTTCCCACAAAATCCAGTCATTTATGCGCAGATTACAGCATCATCCCTCTGCTGTTTCCAGTTTCTTCTTCCATTCTCCGCTTTCCTATCTTTGCCCGCAGAAGTAATAACTATGCGCTATCAGCTGAAATGGGCAGCGTCACCTGCAAAATAAACACATGATCCCGCACCGTGGCAAACATGGTCCCACCATATTTCTGGGCCAGATAGCGGATGCTTTTCAGCCCAAAGCCGTGGCTGGATTTATCCGCTTTCGTGGTCACAGGCAGCCCGTCCTCTTGAGTGGGCACGTCCTCACAGTAGTTGTTGGTCTGGATACATAAAAAAGCATTCTGCCTGCGGATGGCCAGACTCACCACCCGCTTTTCCACATCCTCAAATTGGTCCACACACTCAATGGCGTTGTCAATGGCATTTCCCAGCAGGGCGTACAAATCGGGTATTGAGATATGGTCAATCATGGGCGAGACGGCATCAATCGCGCAGGTGAGCTTAATCTGGTGGTGGTCGCAGTATAGGCTTTTTTCCGCGAGAATGGTGTTTAGTACCTCATCCTCCGTATGGACCAGTTCGTGATATAACCTGATGCTTCGCTCTGTCTCCTCGATATAGCCCTGCCGCTGACCCTCGTCGATGGTTTTGAGCACCTGGAGATTGTGCTTCAAATCGTGGCAAGTTCGATTGAGATGGTCAATCAATTCTTTGCTTAGACTATACTGACTGGCACTGCTGCGCAGAGTCTGCTCAATCACACTTCGTTCCCGTCCGAGACGCACACCGGTAAGTGCGGTATGTTGCAGGCTGATGATAATAACGCTGAGCATCAGCCCCACAATCCCACCCCATTCCCAATATTCACTGGAATGCTCAAATATCATTTGGCACGCCATCGTACACAGCGTCAGCACTGCCAGCAGGGCTGCGTGATTGGCAATAACAGTGGGGGAATCTGAATATATCAGCCCCTCGCATAACCGAAGCTGCCGAACAAAAAAACGAGAAGCAATAAAGTATGTTATCCCACAGCCAAGCAGGGCGGCCAAAGCGTATAGCCCCAGGTGCTCTGTGAGCGACGGCCACACCGCCATGGCCAAAAATTCATGCACGATTACATAGACGATATGTTGGACGGAATAGCCCAGTGTACCGATATACAGCACATCGCTTACCGTCAAAATGAAACAGGCGCGCATACATAGACTGGTGAGTAAAGCGAGGCATACATAGCTCCCGCCTATTAAAATAAAAAACAGCGGCTGGGGCAAAATGATATTCATTTGCCTCAATGGAAAATGCACCATAGACAACCCGGAGAGCAGTATACCACCCAAGCACAAACGCAATATAAAATGCTTTTTTCTCTGGGCAAAGGGCAGCAGAAACACCAGCTGCGCCCCCATCAATTCCCAAACAAAGCGCAGTTCCTCGAAGATCTCCAGCGGTGCTGCCATCACAGGTCCACACCTCCCAAATACCGGCCCATCTGGTCCAGAAATGTGCCGCGCCGTCCACGGCTGATTTTCAGCCGGTGGTTGTCTGGATCCATCAATACCTCGTCCCGTTCCAGCGCCTTGACGTACTTGAGGTTGACCAGAAAACTGGTGTTGCAGCGGGAGAACTGCCCGTGAGGCAGAGTGGACTCCGCGTCAGATATGGAGCCGCGAACCCGGTAATCGCTGGTGGTGGTGTGATAGATCAGATAGTGCAGGGCGGATTCCACATAGATCACCTGGGAAACCATCAGGAGAACGATCCCGCTGGTGGTGTGAAGCGCAATCTGTGTATCCCGGTTCTGGCTGATATACCGCTGGGCCTTGCGCAGCTTCAGCGCAAAGTCCTGGTAGGAGACCGGCTTGAGGACATAATCCACCGCTTCCACTTCGTACCCCTCCAGGGCATATTGGGACATATTGGTGACGAACATCAGCACCACGTTATCTCCTTGGCCGCGAAGCTGCCGGGCGGTCTCCATGCCATTGAGCCCAGGCATATCAATATCCAGGATGACCAGGTCAAAGGCAGTGCTGCGGTCCTGAAGAAACTCCGGACCGCTGGTATAACGGGTCACCAGATACGCCTGCCCGGTCTCTCCTCCGAATTGATACAGATACTGCTCCAAAACCGCCGCGTCTTCCCGAAAATCGTCCACAATAGCTACCCGGATCATGGCATTTCCTCCCGTTTGATCTTCTCTGGCCATCATTATATCGGGTTATGTCCTCCTTTTCAAGAGGGCCCGTAACTGCAAAGTTTTTTTCTTTTCTGGAGTAGAACCAGGTATAAGTGCATCAGCATTCGTCAAATCAGACAAAAATCAGCCTGTAGTTTTTACGCTCCACGCAAATAATGCCTGAAAACTGCAAATCCTGCCAAGGGGTTGAAACAGAAGCCGTTCATTTGCTACAGTGGGTTCAATAGGCGCCGGCGGCGCAAAATTTTGGGAATGAGGACCCCACTGAAAAGGAGAGACATGGAAATGGAAGAATCCAAAAAGAAGCCAAAGAACGGTAAAAAAATTGGGTTGATCGTAGGCATCTCGGTGGTGGCGCTGGTCGCCATCGTTCTGGTCTATGGCTTTGTCATCACCAAGTCCGGCTATTGGCTGCTGTCCAAATTCACCCCGGACACCCCCGAGCAGCAGATGTCCTACACCTCCGCCTTCGACACCGCCCAGACCATTGCCCAGGAGGGCTTTGTACTCATGCAGAACAATGACGGTCTGCTTCCCCTGACCGCTTCTCCCGAGGCCCCGGCCAAGCTGAATGTGTTTGGCATGAGGTCGGTACAGCTCATCTACAACGCGGGCGGTTCCGCCGCCTCCGTGGTGGACAAGTGTGTCCGGCTGGAGGACGCCATGGACCAGGCGGGCTTTGAACTCAACCAGGATCTGCTCAATCTCTACTATAACTACTACAAGACCGGCAAGGCGTCTATCGCGGACACCCCCGCCCCCGGCAACAGCAGCGCCTCTGAATTCATTGAGAACCCCAGCAACATCACTGTGCCCGACGTACCCGGCTCCATTTTGAAAGACACCTCCCTGTACAACGACGGTAAGAGTGTTCTGGACCATGCACTGGACTTTTCCGACACCGCCATGATTGTGGTGGGCCGGGGCGGTTCCGAGGTGTTCGATTTCACTCCCGCCCTGCTCCAGCTTTCCGAGGATGAGGCGTCCATGGTGGATGCGGTGTGCTCCAAGTTCGACAAAGTCATCCTGGTGGTCAACTCCGCCAATGTCATGGAACTGGACTTCCTCCGGGACTATCCTCAGATCAAGAGCGTACTGTGGATCGGCTACCCCGGCGAGTCCGGCATCCACGCGTTTGCCTCCATCCTGAACGGCACTGTGAATCCCTCCGGCCGTCTGGTGGACACCTGGCTGGCAGACAACCTGGCCACTCCTGCCGCTAACAACTACCTGGAACTTCAGGACGATGGGACCTGGAATCCCGACAGCTATCACTATACCAATGCTCCCGACCAAGCCGGATATTTCACCCAGTACAGCGAGGGCATCTATGTGGGCTACAAGTATTTTGAGACACGCGCCGCCACCGACTCCAGCTTCGACTATGACGCGGCGGTCATGTTCCCCTTCGGTCACGGGCTGAGCTACACCACATTTGAGAAAAGGATCATGGCTATCAATGAGGAAAACGGCGTCATTACTGTCCGCGTGGAGGTCAAAAACACCGGCGATGCGGCGGGCAAAGACGTGATCCAGCTCTACTACAACCCGCCTTACACTGGGGCTATCGAGAAGTCCACCGTCAATCTGGCCGCCTTCAAAAAGACCAATCTCATGGAGCCCGGTACAACCGAGCATTACTCCCTGGAAATCCCCGTGGAGGACATGGCCTCCTACGATTATAAGGTGAACAAAGCCTATGTGCTGGAAAAGGGCGATTATGAGATTATGCTGATGGACGACGCCCACACCAAATTGGATTCTCAGACCTGGAACCTGGGCAGCGACATCATCTATGACGAGGCCCACAACGGCAAGCGTTCTTCCGACATCGTGGCTGCAACCAACCTGTTTGATTATGTTCAGGGACCCGATGATTTCCTCACACGGGAATGGAACCAGGACAGCCGCGCCTTTACCGGCCCCAAGCAGGAGGACTTCACCGCTTCCCAGGAGGTGCTGGACAGCCTGAGCTATACCGCGCCCACCGATGCGGAGCTGGGGCTCACCGAGGCAGACCTGCCCGTCTATGGCCAGACACTGTCCGCCGCCATCAAGCTGGATGAGATGTCCAAGGTCCCCTATGACGATCCTAAGTGGGACGATTTCATGTCACAGCTGACATTGGATGAGATGGCGCTGCTGTGCGGCAATGGCGCGTGGCACATTGAGAAGCTGGAGCGCCTGGGCGTTCCCCAGACCAACACCCCCGACGGCTCGGTGTGCGTGGGCGCGTCTACCTACTCCGGCGCGATTATGGGCATCGACGCGGCGGGCATCACCTATCCCTGCCCGGTGGTCACCGCCTCTTCCTGGAATGAGGATATCGCCTACATGATGGGCACCAGCGCGGGCAGCGAGGCTCAGGCCAATGGCTACGCCGGATGGTATGCCCCCGCTATGGACACCCACCGCACCGCATTCAACGGGCGCAATTTCGAATACTACTCCGAGGACGGCACGTTGGCTGGCATCATTGCCGGGAACGTGGTGAAGGGCGCCACCGAAAAGGGTGTGATCTGCTTCGTCAAACACTTCGCGCTCAACGAGCGGGAGTCCAACGACCGCAACCAACTGTATTCCTGGTGCAACGAGCAGGCCATGCGCGAAATCTACCTGAAGCCTTTTGAGCTGGCCGTAAAGAACGGCGGATCTTTGGGCGCTATGTCCTCTTTCAACTATATCGGCACCAAGTGGGCCAGCGCCAACAGCGAACTGTGCAAAGATCTGCTGCGCGGTGAGTGGGGCTTCCAGGGCCTGGTCATCACCGATGCCCATCTCTATCCCTACATGGACACCGTGGGCATGATTTACGGCGGGACCGATTTGTCCCTGGACGTTATGGGGGCCTGGACTCCCTTCGACGGACACTCCGGTATTCTGAAAAAGGCGGCTGAGGACTCTGCCACCCGCATTGGGATGACCCGGAATCTGTACCAGTCCAGCAAGAACATCCTCTTTGCGGTTTCCCGCACCTGGCCGGTGGCCGGGAAGTAAATCCAACCGCATTTTAACGTATCGTACCTATATGAATTCAGTATAATCCTTCCTGGCCGCCTGTAAATCAGATGGGCGTTTCCTTCAAAAGAACGGTTGATGTTTTGGCCTGTTTCTCTTCATTCACATTTTGCCCCTCTCTGCTTAAACAGAGAGGGGCAAAATGCGTTAGGAGATATTTGCTCCCCATTCAGGGCGCGGCCTGTTTTGCTTCGGGCCTCCCACGGCCGCCTGGTCCGGAGAAAAGCGCCGTCCGGACAGCTCATTCCGGCTCCAAAAATTTTTCATTTTACTGTAATCTTAACTTATCAAATAAAAGGGATCTGCCGATATGTCATTTGAATATTGTTCGGAGAACAAAATAACTTTTCGCAGCCGGCGGCAGCTGCCGGCGCAATATAAAAAGGAGTTGGGGAACATGGTTAACTACATACGGAATTTGAAAATCAGGCTGAAGCTCTACATACTCGTAGGGGTCGCTCTGCTTGGTATGCTGATTATCAGCGGGATGTCGTTCTTTCTCATGGGCCGGATGAACGATATGGCCAACGATATCGCCACAGGCTGGCTCCCCAGTGTTGATATTGCCCGGGACCTGAGCACCACTATTTCCAATATCCGCCTGAATGAGCTGGGATATCTCACCGCGATTTCCGACGATGTGGAGGAATCCAGCCTTCAATACCTTCAAAGCGAAAAATCCAGCATGGACACTCTCTTGGCCGCCTATGGCTCTCTGATCGACGAAGAAGAACGCAGCTTCTACGATAACGCGATGAATTTCTGGACCCAATACAATGAGGCGGACGAAAAAATGATGGCCCTGGCCACCCAGGGCAGTATCGAGGAAGCCCGCGCCATCCTGGAAGGCGAGTGCGTGGGCCTCTACAACTCGTTAAACAGCGCCTTCAATGACATCATCGCCTACAACACCCAGGGCAGCGACGACGCGGCGGAGGAAAGCTCCTCTCTTTATGTTACCGCCACGTTCGTCATGACAGCGGTCGTCATTGCCATCATCCTTGTGGGGGTTTTCTTCTCCTTCATTATTATTCGCCTGATCAAAGCCCCCATTTTTGAAATGGAAAATGCCGCCATAAAGATGGCGGAGGGGGATTTTGATGTGGAAATTTCCTATTCCTCCAAGGACGAGCTGGGCGTCCTGGCGGTTCAGGTGGGCCGGCTGATCCGCAAGCTCCAGGTCATCATTGACGACGAAAACAAATTCCTGGCAAAAATGGCCGAGGGCGACTTCACGGTGGATTCCGCCTGTGAGGAGGAATATACAGGCGGCTTCTATCCCCTGCTCGTCTCCCTGCGGGGCATCTCGGAAAAGCTCAACGACACCATGACGCAGATCAGCCAGAGCTCCTCCCAGGTCGCAAGCGGTGCGGAGCAGGTGTCCAACGGCGCCCAGGCCCTTGCCCAGGGGGCGACCGAGCAGGCAAGCTCCGTCCAGGAGCTTGCCGCCACCATCAATGAGATCTCCGACAAGGTGAACCAGAACGCGGACAACGCCCGGCAGGCCAGCGACGCGGCGGGCAGCGTCAGCGCCACAATGCACACCAGCAAAACGCAGATGGAGCAGATGATCCAGGCCATGAACGATATCAGCACCTGCTCCAGCGAGATCGGCAAGATCATGAAGATCATTGAGGACATCGCGTTCCAGACCAACATCCTCGCCCTGAACGCCGCCGTGGAGGCCGCCCGGGCCGGTACGGCCGGAAAAGGCTTTGCGGTGGTGGCTGACGAAGTCCGCAATCTGGCCACCAAGAGCACGCAGGCCTCCGAAAACATCTCCTCTCTGATCGCGAATTCCCTGCGGGCAGTAGAAAACGGGACGCAGATCGTGGACGATACCGCCCAGTCCCTGAACCAGGCGGTCAGCGACGTCAACGAAGTGACCGGCATCATCGGGCAGATTTCCGAGGCCAGCAGCGACCAGGCCGATTCCATCGCCCAGATCATCACGGGGATGAACCAGATTTCCAGCGTTGTCCAGACCAACTCGGCCACCGCCGAGCAGAGCGCCGCGGCAAGCGAGGAGCTGTCCAGCCAGTCTCAGCTGATGAAACAGCTTGTGGGACGGTTCCAGCTCAGGAGCAGCGCCTTCAGCCAGTTCGCGGCAGGCTGACCATACCGCGCAGGCAAAACCGTGGAAGAGCAGGACGTTTTCTCCGGGGAGAAAGCGTTCTGCTCTTTTTCAGAAATCCTCTGCGCAGGCCCGGATTCCAGGCGTCTGCCATGGAAATCAGCCGATTTTCCATTGCGCTCCTGTATGATTTGTGATACAATGCTTCCGCGTACAATAACAATACCCAAAACCGCAAAGGAGACTTGCGTCATGCGTTCTGACAATGTAAAAAAAGGCGTACCCACCGCCCCGAACCGCTCCCTGTTCTATGCTCTGGGCTACACCCGGGAGGAGCTGGAGCGGCCCCTGATCGGCGTGGTTTGCTCCTATAACGAGATCGTCCCCGGCCATATGAACCTGGACAAGATCGCCGAGGCGGTGAAGGCGGGCATCCGGGCCGCGGGGGGTACCCCCATTGAGTTCCCCGCCATCGCCGTGTGCGACGGCATCGCCATGGGCCACGTGGGCATGAAGTACTCCCTGGTCACCCGTGATTTGATAGCCGATTCCACCGAGGCCATGGCCATGGCCCACCAGTTCGACGGGCTGGTGATGATCCCCAACTGCGACAAGAACGTCCCCGGCCTGCTGATGGCGGCGGCCCGGGTGAACATACCCACTATCTTCTGCTCCGGCGGGCCCATGCTGGCGGGGCGCCTCAACGACGGACGGCGCACCTGCCTGTCCCATATGTTCGAGGCCGTGGGCGGCTATTACGCCGGCAAGCTGGACGAGGCCGGGGTTGAGGAGTATGAGAACAACGCCTGCCCCACCTGCGGCTCCTGCTCCGGAATGTATACAGCCAACTCCATGAACTGCCTCACCGAGGCCATCGGCATGGGCCTGCGGGGCAACGGCACCATCCCCGCCGTGTGGTCCGCCCGCCTGCGGCTGGCCAAGCACGCCGGGATGCAGATCATGGAACTGGTGAAGCGGGACATCAAGCCCCGGGACATTATGACCGAGGCCGCGTTCCACAACGCCGAGACGGTGGACATGGCCCTGGGCTGCTCCACCAACACGATGCTCCACCTGCCCGCCATCGCCCACGAGTGCGGCATTGAGCTGGATCTGGATATGTCCAACGAGATCTCCTCCAAGACCCCCAACCTGTGCCACCTGGCCCCCGCCGGGGACACCTATATGGAGGATCTGGAGGGCGCGGGGGGCGTCCACGCCGTCATGATGGAGCTGGACAAAAAAGGTCTGCTGGATACATCCGTCATGACCTGCACCGGCAAGACCCTGGCCGAAAATCTGGAGGGCGTGGTCAACCGGGACCACAGCCTCATCCGTCCCATCGACGACCCCTACTCTGCCGACGGCGGCATCGCCGTCCTCAAGGGCAACCTGGCCCCCGAGGGCTGTGTGGTGAAGCGCTCCGCCGTGGCCCCCGAGATGATGCGCCACCAGGGCCCCGCCCGGGTATTCAACTCCGAGGAGGAGGCCATCGAGGCCATTTACGCCGGGAAGATCGCGGCGGGCGACGTGGTGGTCATCCGCTATGAGGGCCCCAAAGGCGGCCCCGGTATGCGGGAGATGCTCAACCCCACCTCCGCCATCTGCGGCATGGGGCTGGGCGAGTCCGTGGCCCTCATCACCGACGGGCGGTTCTCCGGCGCTACCCGGGGGGCGTCCATCGGCCACGTGTGCCCCGAAGCCGCCCAGGGCGGGCCCATCGCCTTTGTGGAGGAGGGCGACCAGATCGCCATTGACATCCCCTCCTGCAAGATCGAACTCCTGGTGGACGACGATACCCTGGCCGCACGGAAAGCGGCCTGGGCCTGCCCCGAGCCCAAGATCAAAACCGGCTATCTGGCCCGTTACGCCAAGCTGGTCACCTCCGCCGCCCGGGGCGCGGTGCTGGAGTAAGCCAAACCCTTTAAATTCCCGTAGAGCGGCTTTTGGGCCGCTCTGCGGGAATTACGCGCGTTTTTCCAATTATTTTGAGGAATCGAGCTGATTGTATTGAACATCATCATTGCCGGGGCCGGCAAGGTAGGCGGCACCGTAGCCGAGCATTTAGCCGACGAGGGCCACAGCGTCACCATTGTGGATATCTCCGACAAAACCCTGGAGCGGCTGTCCAACCAGCTTGACGTCATGGGCATGAAGGGCAACTGCGTATCCAGGGACATCCTGCTGGAGGCCGGTGTCAGGGAGTGCGACGTGCTCATCGCCGCCACCGCCTCCGACGAAATCAACCTGCTGTGCTGCCACACCGCCCATAACCAGGGGGTGCCCTACACCGTGGCCCGTGTCCGAGGCACCGAGTACGCCAATAATTTAGACGTGCTGAAGCGGGACCTGGGCATCACCATGCTGATTAACCCCGAGTTCGCCTCGGCGGTGGAGATCTCCCGCCTCCTGCGCTTCCCCTCCGCCGCCAACATCGACACCTTTGCCCGGGGCCGGGTGGAGCTGATCTCCTTCCACGTCCAGGAGAGCGACTTCCTGGTGGGCCGCTCCCTGGCCTCCCTGTCCTCCAAAATTCAAGGCCTGCCGGTGCTGTTCTGCGCCGTGGAGCGGGGGGACGGCGTATTCATCCCCAACGGCGCCACCGTGCTGGACAAGGACGACCGGGTGTATATGGCGGGCACCCCCAACGGCGTCCACCAGTTTTTCAAGCTGCTGGGCCGCAACACCCACCGCATCCGCAATGTGTTTATCATCGGCGGCGGGCGGATCGCGTTCTATCTGCTGGTCCAACTGGAGCGGCTGGGCATGAACTGCAAGGTGGTGGAGAAAAGCGACGTGCGCTGCCGGGCTATGGCGGAGGAATTTCCCCATTCCCTCATCATCCAGGGGGACGGCACCGACCCGGAACTGCTTACCGAGGAGCGCATGGCCGCCAGCGATGCCTTTATCGCCCTCACCGACCGGGACGAGGACAATCTGATCATCTCCCTATACGCCCACCAGGCGGGGGTGTCCAAGGTGGTGGCCAAGTCTAACCGGCAGAATTACACCTCCATCGCCCATTCCGCCGGGGTGGAGTCGGTGGTGTCCCCCAAGCTCACCACCGCCGGGCAGATTTTGCGCATGGTCCGGGGTCTGCAAAATTCCAAGGGCAGCGCCATGACCGCCCTGTACCGCATCGCCGAGGGGCAGGCGGAGGCCATGGAGTTCGTGGTGGCCCCCAACACCCAGCATCTGGGCATTCCGCTGAAGGACTTGAAGCTGCGCAAGGGCATCCTGATCGCCGTCATCGTCCGGGGCAATAAAGTCATCATCCCCGAGGGCTCCACCACTCTGGAGCGGGGGGACAACGTGATCGTGGTGGCCCGGAACAGCGGCATCCTGGACCTGAACGACATCTATGAGAGCGGCGGGCTGAGGGCAGGGGGCTGATGGGATGAATTTCAAGCTTGTCCTGCGCATCACCGGCTTCACCCTGCTGATCGAGGCGGGGGCCATGCTGATCCCGCTGGCGGTGTCCCTGCTTTACGGGGAAAGCCCTGTCCCCTTTTTGTGTACCATCCTGATTATCCTGGCGGCGGCCTGCGTGCCGGTATTCCTGCTCAAGCCCAGGCAGCAGGACTTCTTTGCCCGGGAGGGCTTTTTCACCGTGGGGCTGATCTGGGTTCTGTTCGGCGTGTTCGGGGCGCTCCCCTTCTGGTTTTCCCACCAGTTCGGCTCCTATGTGGACTGCTTTTTCGAGACGATTTCCGGCTTCACCACCACCGGGGCCACCATTTTGACCGAGATCGAGGGTCTGCCCATGGGCCTGCTGTTCTGGCGCTCCTTCACCCACTGGCTGGGGGGCATGGGAGTGCTTGTGCTCACCGCCGCCCTGCTCCCCTTCCTGGGCATCAGCTCCAATTTCCTCATCCGGGCGGAAAGCCCCGGCCCGGTGAAAAGCAAGCTGATGCCCCGGGCCTCCCAGTCGTCCAAGATCCTGTACGCCATTTACCTGGCCCTCACGGTGCTGGAGATTTTGTGTCTGCGCGTCGCGGGGATGAACTGGTACGACGCCGTCACCCACGCCATGTCCACGGCAGGCACCGGCGGTTTTTCCGATATGAACGCCTCCGTGGGTTCCTTCGGAAATCCGACCGTTGAAATCATCATCACCGTGTTCATGCTGCTGTTCTCGGTGAACTTTGCCATTTACTTCCTGATCCTCACCGGGAAAGTGAAGCAGGCGCTGAAAAGCGACGAGCTGCGCTTTTTCCTGATTATGGTGGCCATATCCATCGCCGCCATTGCCTGGAATCTGCGGGACGTGTATGCCACCATCGGGGACTGCGTACGGTACGCCGCCTTCCAGGTGGCCTCCATCGTATCCACCACCGGGTTTTCCTCCGCCAACTACGATCTGTGGCCGGAGTTCTCCAAGGTACTGCTGGTGGTGCTCACCTTTATCGGAGCCTGCGCCGGCTCCACCGGCGGCGGCATCAAATGCAGCCGCATCCTGCTCCTGATCCGCTCCGCCGGGCGGGAGGTGCGCTCCATCATCCACCCCAGGGCGGTGTCCGTGGTACGGCTGGACGGCGCGCCGGTGTCCGAGTCCACCCTCCACACCACCCAGTGCTATTTCATCATCAACCTGTTCCTGGTGTTCGGCGCGGCCATCGTGGTGGGGCTGGACAATTTCTCCTTCGGCACCACCCTCACCGCCGTCATCACCTGCATCAGCAACGTGGGGCCCGGCCTGGAGCTGGTGGGCCCGGCGGGGAATTTCGCCGCCTTTTCGGTGCTGAGCAAGCTGGTGCTGTCCTTCCTGATGGTGCTGGGCCGTCTGGAGATGTACCCCATCCTGGTTTTGTTCAGCCGCTCCGCCTGGAAACGCTCCTGAGTTCCTTTTTCTCGAGGGAAAAAGGAACCGAAAAAGAGTTTGATGCTCGCTGACGGTTATGGTCTGTGATTGGACATCTGCCGCCCGACGACTGACTGCTGTTGGATATTGACAAAAGAAAGGGACTGACAATGCTATGAAATACGATTTTACCTCTGTTATGGATCGGAGCGGGCGGGACGCTATCGCTGTAGACAACATCGGCCTGGGGGGCATGGCCCCCGGCGCGCCCATGGAGGGCTTCGACGCGATTCCCATGTGGGTGGCGGACATGAATTTTCCCACGGTCCCCACGGTCCCCGCCGCCATCATTGAGCGGGCCAAGCACCCTGCCTATGGCTACTTCTCCCCCTCTGACGGGTATTTTGACGCCATCATCCGCTGGCACGAGACACGAAACGGCGCCACCGGGCTGTCCAAAGAGCACATCGGCCACGAAAACGGCGTGCTGGGCGGGGTGGTGTCTGCGGTGAACGTGCTGTGTTCCCGAGGAGATAACATACTGCTCCACTCCCCTACCTACATTGGCTTTACCAATTCCCTTACCAACAACGGGTACCGCATCGTCCACAGCCCGCTGGTGCAGGATGAAAACGGCGTATGGCGGATGGATTTTGACGATATGGAGCGAAAAATCCTGGAAAAACACATCCATACCGCGGTATTCTGTTCCCCCCACAACCCTTGCGGCCGGGTGTGGGAGCGCTGGGAGCTGGAGCGGGCCATGGATCTGTTCCGCAGGCACGATGTGTATGTGGTATCCGATGAGATCTGGTCGGATCTGACGCTGGAGGGTTACAGCCACATCCCCACCCAGAGCGTCAGCGAGGACGCGCGGCAGCGTACCATTGCCGTCTACGCTCCCTCCAAAACCTTCAATCTGGCGGGGCTGGTGGGCAGTTACCACATCATTTATAACCAGCGGCTCCGGGACCGGGTGCGGAAGGAATCCTCCCTGAGCCACTACAACGCCATGAATGTGCTGTCCATGCACGCCCTCATCGCCGCCTACGGCTCTGAGGGGCAGGCGTGGCTGGACGAGCTGCGGCAGGTGCTCACCGGGAATGTGGACTTTGCCTGCGGCTGTATTGCCCAGCGCTTCCAGGGCGTGGCGGTGTCCAGGCCCCAGGGCACCTATATGCTGTTTCTGGACTGCGCCCAGTGGTGCGGGGCCCATGGAAAGACCATCGGCGAGCTGGAGAAAATGGGCTGGGACGTGGGCGTGGCGTGGCAGGACGGGCGGATGTTCCACGGCCCCTGCCACATCCGCATGAACCTGGCCCTGCCCCGGTCCCGGGTGGAGGAGGCGTTCCGCCGGCTGGACCAGCACGTATTCAACGCGGAATAAAAAACAGCCGCCCGTGCTCCGGGCGGCTGTCCTTTATTCCTTGACCTTGGCCTGTGTCTTAGCCAGAAATTTTTCCGGCTTGATGATAAAGCGCTGATGGGTTCCCCCGCCGATCTTCTCCGCCTCGTCATAGGCGGTGACGGTGAAAGTGAGCTTCCGGCCCTCCACGGCGGTGACCTCCGCCTCCGCCCACACCTTCATGCCGATGGGGGTGGCGGCGTCGTGGGTGATGTCCAGCCGGATGCCCACAGTGCCCTCGTCCGGGGCAAGCTGGGCCTGGACGGCGTTGACGGCGGCGTTTTCCATCAGGGCAATCATATACGGGGTGGCAAATACAGGCACCAGCCCCGAGCCCACCGCCTGGGCGGTGTTTTCCTGAGTGACCACGGCTTCGGCGCGGCCCTTCATGCCGGTTTCGATTGACATGGCAATTCCTCCGTTCCTTTTGACTGCCCTAACTATACACCACTTGGGCGGCTTTGGCAAGGGGGTTCCTGTCCGGGACCGTTCAGGATTTATGCCGCTGGAGAAAGCCCTATGCTTTCAGGAAATGAGTTGAACAGGGCATATCCCTGTGATATAATATCAAAATAACAATAAAAATGGATGCGGGCAGGCCGCTTCGCGGCCCCCGCGGCGCAGACTTCAAAAGACGCGGTTTTGCTTCTTTGGAAGCGCGTGGCGATAGACTGAATCAATTACTCTTGAAACTGTAAAACGAGGTGTTTCTGTGGAAGACGCAAAAAAAACCGCGCTCTTTGAGAGCACCCCCGTCCCCAAGGCGGTGCTCACTCTGGCCGTCCCCACCATTCTCAGCTCGCTGGTCATGGTCATCTATAACATGGCGGACACCTATTTTGTGGGGATGCTCAACAATTCCATCCAAAATTCGGCGGTGACCCTGGCCGCGCCGGTGCTGCTGGCCTTCAACGCGGTGAACAACCTGTTCGGCGTGGGTTCCAGCAGTATGATGAGCCGGTCCCTGGGGGCCAGGGACTACAACGCGGTGCGCAAAAGCTCCGCCATCGGCTTCTACTGCGCCCTGGCCAGCGGCATCCTGTTTTCCCTGCTGGTCACAGCGTTCCGCGCCCCCCTGCTGGTCCTGCTGGGCGCGGACGGCGCCACCACCGCCGCCACCGCCCAGTACCTGTTCTGGACCACCTCCTGCGGCGCGGCCCCCGCCATTTTGAACGTGGTGATGGCCTACATGGTGCGCTCCGAGGGCTCCGCCCTCCACGCCAGCATCGGCACCATGAGCGGATGCCTGCTGAACATTCTGCTGGACCCCATTTTCATCCTGCCCTGGGGGCTGAATATGGGCGCGGCGGGGGCGGGCTGCGCCACCTTTCTGTCCAACTGCGCGGCCTGCCTGTATTTCTTCGTGCTTCTCTTTGTCAAACGGGGGAAAACCTACGTGTGCGTCAACCCCGCCATGCTCCCCCGAAGCGGCAGGATCATCGCCGGGATCTGCGTGGTAGGGGTGCCCGCCGCCATCCAGAATCTGCTCAACGTGACCAGTATGACGGTGCTGAACAACTTCACCGCCGCGTACCAGGACCCGGACGCCGTAGCCGCCATCGGAATTGTGCAGAAAATCAACATGATCCCGCTGCAAATCACCTTCGGCCTGTCCCAGGGCATCATGCCGCTGATCAGCTACAACTACGCCTGCGGCAACGTGGACCGCATGAAGCAAACCCTGGTGTTCAACATCAAAATTGCCACCGTGTTTTTGGCGGTGGTGACCACCGGGTACTACATCGGCGCGGGCTCCCTGGTGTCCCTGTTCATGAACAACCCCGCCGTGGTGGGGTATGGCGCCCGGTTCCTCCGGGGGCTGTGCCTGTGCCTGCCCTTCCTCGCCCTGGATTTTCTGGCGGTGGGCGTGTTCCAGGCCTGCGGCCTGGGGAAATACGCTCTGCTGTTCGCCATCCTGCGTAAAATCGTGCTGGAGATCCCCGCGCTGTATCTTCTGAACCACTTCTTCCACCTGTACGGCCTGCCCTATGCCCAGCCCGCGGCGGAGCTGGTGCTGGCTGTGGCGGCGGTGGTCATGCTGGTCTACCTGTTCCGGCGGATGTACGCCGAGGGAGCGCCGCTCAACGCCCACAGAGACGCCGTTGATTCGTGAAATTGCACAAAAATGGATGCCAGCTCTTTCCTTTTCCCCCAAACGGGCCGATAAATAAGGTGTGAGAAACCGCAGGAAGGGGGAGGAGTTCCGGTGAGCAGTATATCCACCATAACACCCGGCGCATCCCGTGAGGATCAGGTCACAATTGGCCAGCCTCCGCAGGAGGACAGCTATTCCACAGCCCTGGCCCAATCTATGAAGCGGCAGGAGAACAGTCAAAGCACCTCCTCCGTTCCTGAGATGATCCAGGAGGCCAGAGAGAAGGCAGACGCCCACGCGGAACAGCTCAAAAAGCTGGCCAAGGTCACTCCCCGCTACGGAGACGCTCCTCTGGAGGCCTACGCCCGGATCAGCCGGGCCCGCACTCCGGCTCAGGCCGGCTCCGCCGCCGGGTATGCCCGCCGGAGGCTGATTCAGCTGCAAAGCGCCGCCCGGTCCGACCCGGACCATGCCGACGAGATCAAGGCCGCTATCGCCCAGACCCAGAAAGCGGTGACCCGGGCCAACCGGAAAAAGCTGGAGCTGAACCGGGAACAGCTCTCCCGCGCCCGCATGAAGCGCATGGCGCAGGAGAAACGGCGCCGGGAGGAACAGCGCATCCGTCAGGAGCTGCGCCGCAGCCAGTCCATGCGGGCCATCCGAGAGGCGGGCTACTTCCGGGAGACGGACATTGCCAACCGTCTGGCGGGCCAGCTGTCCGCCACCAAAATGGAGCTGCGCCAGCAGGCCGAGCAACTGGGGGAGACTGCCCAGAAATCCCTGGACGCCGCCATGCAGGGGTACTCCATCGGCACCCAGCTGGCCACTGTGGACGTGGACGCCCCTGTCCAGGCCCCCCAGGTCAATGTACAGGCATAATATTGTAAAGGGCGCCTGCCGCATTTGCGGCAGGCGCCCTTTTGACTGTTGGGCATAGTCATTTCAGCTTCTCGATGAACAGCTGCATCGGCAGATAGGCGCCGTCTGTGTGCCTGACGATGAGATCGCCCGCCAGATGGAACAGCCCCTCGGGGATTGGTTCTCCCCGGACCAGCGTTTTGCCCTCGACCTTATGGAACGCCACGCCGTATGCGTCCCACAGCTCCATTTTTACCCCTCCTTTTTCATGAGTTTGGAGCCGTATTCGTCCTCGCCGTCGTCCACGAAGCCGTTGGACAGCCAGAACCGGCGGGAGTCCTCCTTGGCATAGTTCAGCGCATAGTAAACCGCGCCGTCGGCCTTTGTTCGGGCGGTCAATGCCTCAAAACAGGCATGGCCGGTTCCATAGCCCCGGTATTCCGGAAAAACCCAGAAATCCAGGATGAAGCACTTCCCGTCCTCACTTTGGTAGGTGCAGTATTGGGACGCCCCAATCCGGACGCCGTCCCGGACAAAGTAGACCATGTGCAGCCTGTCCGGGTCGCGTTTCATCAGCCCTTCCAGATGGCCGCGGTATTCGTCACTTGAGAAATACGCTTTTTCCTCCTCCGTAACGACCATTCCATCGTTCACAAGATACTCAAATTGTATATTCCAAAATTCGTTTGCCCGTTCCGCAGGGATTTCCTCAATGGTTATCATTTATATACCCTCCTCAAAGCCGGGCTATGCGCCCAGAATCTTGGCCGCGTTTTCCTCGGCAAACTGCTTGCTGTACAGGTCATGGTAATAGCCCTTGGCCCTCAGCAGATCCTCATGGGCGCCCTGCTCCACGATTTTGCCCTCCCGCACCACCAGGATCATATCCGCCTTGCGGATGGTGGACAGGCGGTGGGCAATCAGGAAGGAGGTGCGGTCTTTCAGCAGGTGGTCGATGGCCTGCTGGATGAGCTGCTCGGTCTGGGTGTCAATGGACGACGTGGCCTCGTCCAGCACGAAGATGCGGGGGTCGGCCAGCACCGCCCGGGCAAAGGAGATGAGCTGTTTCTCGCCGGTGGACAGGCGGTCGCCGCCCTCGCCCACGCTGCTGTCCCAGCCCTTTTCCAGCTTGGCCACCACCGTGTCGGCGGAGACCGCTTTAGCCGCCGCCTCAATCTCGGCGTCGGTGGCGTCCAGCCGCCCGTAGCGGATATTGTCCCGCACGGTGCCGGAGAACAGGTGGGGGCTCTGCAGCACATAGCCGATGCTGGAGTGGAGCCAGAGCTGGCTGCGCTCCCGGTAGTCCCGGCCATCGATGAGGATCTGGCCCTCGGTGGGCTCGAAGAAGCGGCAGGCCAGGTTCACCAGGGTGGATTTGCCCGCCCCCGTCTCGCCCACGATGGCAACAGTGGCGCCCGCCGGTATGTGCAGGGAGAAGTGCTCCAGCACATTGTCCCCGCCGTCGGGATAGCGGAAGGTCACGTCCCGGAACTCGATGTCCCCCTTGATAGGCTCCCAGTTCTCCCGCTTGGGGTTGAACGCGTCGCCGTATTTCTCCACCACCTCGGGGGTGTCGGTGATTTGGGGCTTTTCCTCCAGCAGGCCGGTGACCCGCTCGATGGACGCCTGGATGGCGATGAACTCCGCCAGATTTGCCGTCAGGTTCTGGATGGGCTCGAAAATGTTCATGGCGTAGGAGATGAACGCGGACAGGGTGGCAATGTCCAGCACCTGCCCCACCGTCAGGTACCCGCCCCGGAGCAGCACGATGGCCACCGTCAGGGACGAGAAAAACAGCGTCATGGGAATATACACCGCGTTGAGCCTCGCCGCCCGCACCGCCGAGCGGTTCATGCCGCCGGTGAGCTCCCGGAAGCCCTGGATGCTCTGGTCCTCGATTACCAGGGTTTTGGAGGTCTTGGCCCCGGTGATTCCCTCGTTGAAGGCCCCGGTGATCTTGGAGTTGATTTTCCGCACCTTCCGGGTCCAGTGGAGAATCCGGGGCTGGAACCAGCCCGTCAGCGCCGCCACGAAGGGCACCACCAGAATCACCACCAGGGCCAGCTGCCAGTTCAGCAGAAGCATGGCGGCAAAGGAGCCGGTAACGTAGAACAGCGCGTCGCAAAGGTCCATCAGGCCCCAGGCGATGTTGCCGGCAATGCGGTTGGTGTCGTTGGTGATCCGGGTCAGCAGATAGCCCACCGGGGTAACGTTGTAAAAGGACAGGGACAGGGTTTGCAGGTGCTCAAACAGGTCCTTGCGCAAATCCCGGCCCATATACATCTCAATGTGCATGGCCTGACGGGCGCTGACCACCACAATCACGCCCTGGAGCAGGATGGCGCACAGGTAAACCAGCACAAAGGGGGCCAGCCCCTCCAGCGTCCCCGCCTCGATAAAGTGGCTGATGGCGTGCTTTTGGAACAGGGGGAAGCACACGTCCACCAGGGCGGACAGGGCAAGAAAGACAATCATGCCTACGATGGTCCCCCGGAACCGGGCCAGAATGGGCAGCAGGCGCTTCCAAATGGACCAGTCAAAGGCTTGGGTATATTCTTTTTCGTCAAAGGCGGCCATTACGCGTGCCCCCCTTCCTGGACCAGCGCCCGGTCGTCGCTGCTCATCTGGATGTCGTAAATTTCCTTGTAAATGCCCGGGCGGGAAATCAGTTCGGCGTGGGTGCCCACGTCCGCCACCCGTCCGCCGTCCAGCACCAGGATCCGGTCGGCCTGCATCAGGGTGGTGACCCGGTGGGAAATCAGAACCACAGTGGCGTCCGCCATGCGCTCCTTCAGCGCGGCCCGGATTTTGGCGTCTGTCTCCGCGTCCACAGCGGACAGGGAATCGTCGAATACCATCACCGGAGCGTTTTGCAGCAGCATCCGGGCGATGGCTACCCGCTGCTTCTGCCCACCGGACAGGGTGACGCCCCGTTCTCCCACCACCGTTTCGTAGCCGTTGGCCAGGTCGGCGATGGCCTCGTCCACGCAGGCAATGCGGGCGCAGGCGCGAAGCTCTTCCTCCGCAGCCTCCGGACGGGTGGCGGCGATGTTCTCCCGGATGGTCTGGGAAAACAGGAACGGCTCCTGGAGCACCATGCCGATCTGGCGGCGCAGGTCCTCCCGCTTGATGTCCCGGATGTCCACCCCGCCGATGGTGATCCGTCCCTGACCCTCCTCCAGGTCATAGAGGCGGTCCAGCAGGTGCATCAGGGTGGATTTTCCCGACCCGGTGCCGCCCAAAACGGCAAAGGTGCCGCCCCAGGGGATCGTGAAGGACACGTCCCGGAGCACCTCCTGGCCCTCGTAGCCGAAGGTCACGTGGTCAAACACGATATCGCCCGACAGCTTCATATGTTTGGCGGAAGGCCGGTCGCATTCCTCGGCGGACTTGATGATATAGCCCACCCGGTCCATGGACACCCCGGCCTTGCTCATCTCGGACAGCACCCGGCCCAGGGAGCGTACCGGCCAGGCCATGGCACTGTTGTACAAGACAAATACCTGGAACTCGCCCAGGGTGATGGAGCCGTTTACCGCCGCCACCGACCCTGCCACAATAACCGCCATGATTTGCAGGCACACCAGCACCACGCCGGAGCCCCAGTAGATGCTGAGCACCTTGCCCAGCTCCACCCACAGAGCGGAAAAGCGGTCGTTTTTCTGGGCAAAACGGTCGATTTCAAACCGTTCCCGGCCGAAGGCCCGCACCACCCGCACGCCGGTGAGGTTTTCCTGGGCGCAGGTGGTCATCTCTCCCTCCGCCTCGTCGGCCACCTTGAAGCGGGCGGAAATTTTGCCGTAAAACACCCCGGACGCCAGGCCCGTGACGGGGATAAAGGCCAGCGGCACCAGGGCCAGCCGCCAGTTCATGTTCAGCATGATGCCGGTGTACAGCGCGATGAGGAACACCGTGCGAAGCACCTCCATGAGCTGGTTGCACACAAAGGTGCGGATCACCTCCACGTCCGAGGTGCACCGCTGGATGATGTCGCCGGTGGCGTGGGCGGTGTGCCAGTCAAAGCTCAGGCGCAGGATGTGGCTGTACAGGTCGTCCCGGATCTTCTTCACGAAGCCCTCCGAGCCCTTGGCCAGGTTGATGCGCATTCCGTAGATGCATATGCCCCGCACCGCCGCCGCCAGCGCCACCCCTCCCGCCGCGATCCACAGCGCCCGCAGGGGGTCGGCCCGAAGCTCCGCCAGGGGCAGTACGTGCCGCAGCAGGGCGGGCAGGTCCGGCTCCCTGGCCCCCAGCACCGAGTCCACAGTAACGCTGATGATCTGGGGAATGACGGCGTTGCAGATGGTGTTCAGATACGCCAGTATGATGGCCGCGGCGAAAAAGCCCCAGTTCCCCCGCAGATAGCGCAGGATGATGCCGGTTTTTTCCCTCCGCAGCAGTTTGACTTCCGTCTCCAATCAAATTCCTCCTTTCCATGTCCGAGGGCGCAAAAAAAGCGTCCCTCCGTTCAGAGGGACGCAGAGCAGCCCAAAAACACTTGAAATGGATGGTCAATCCATTCCAAGGGCGCACAAAAATCCCTCGGTTATCCAATTCGTTCCGATTGCGGACTGATTCATCTTAAACATAGTGTGCGCCTCCTTTCGATTGTGTAATGCTCACTTAGTATATCGCCTTTACAGCGGGTTGTCAACCCTTTCTTTCCAATGTTTTTCCGCGTGTTTTTCTGCGGGCAAACCGCGATATAAAATACCGCGCGGCAGCAGGGGCCCGCGCCTTTCTTGGTTCATGAACCGCATTGGGGGATTGGGGACCGTCCGCCTCCCTCACCCCAGCGCCACATCCAGCACCAGCATGACAGTGAAGCCCGCCGCGAAAAACAGGGTCCCCAGGTTGGAGTGCTCACCGGCGGACGCCTCCGGGATCAGTTCCTCCACCACCACGTAGATCATGGCCCCCGCCGCGAAGCTGAGCAGATAAGGCAGGGCCGGCAGGATCAAGCCCGCCGCCCAAATGGTCAGAAGAGCGGCCAGCGGCTCCACCACACCGGAAAGGACCCCGTAGAGGAAGGACCGCCCCTTCCCTATCCCCTCCGCCCGAAGCGGCATGGAGATGATCGCCCCCTCCGGAAAGTTCTGGAGCGCAATGCCGATGGACAGGGTCAGCGCTCCGGTGGCGGTGATGGTCCCGCTGCCCGCCATCCAGCCCGCCAGCACCACCCCCACCGCCATTCCCTCCGGGATGTTGTGCAGCGTCACAGCCAGCACCAGCATAGTGGTCCGCTTCAGCTGGGCGCTGGGGCCCTCCGGTTTGTCACTGTTCTGGTGCAGATGGGGGATGGTCCGGTCCAGCGCCAGCAGGAACAGGATCCCCAGCCAAAAACCCGCCGCCGCCGGAAAAAAGGCCCACTGGCCCATGCCCTCCGCCTGCTCCATGGCGGGTATGAGCAGGCTCCACACCGACGCCGCCACCATAACCCCCGCCGCAAAGCCGGTCAGCGCCCGCTGGACCGTTGGATGGAGGGTTTTCCGCATTACGAATACGCAGGCCGCGCCCAGCGCCGTCCCCAGAAACGGGAGCAGTACGCCCTGTATCATTTCCGTTGTCATGCTCGCCTCATCGCCTTTCGGTTCGTTTTTGCTGGTTATATTCATAGTACAACGGGACACTGTCTTTGTCAATCATGTGGGAAGCGGTTGAATCTGGCCTGAAAATGAACATTCAGCGTCATCTTCTGCGCTTCGCAGCATTTCCTGCCTGACAGGGAAATTGTGCCGTACGGACTTCTGCAACGCGCAGTGTGACGAGCACGTCAGACCGGTGCCCAGCAGGCGCGTTTTTTGTCTCGAGGCCAGCGGAAACCGCAAGAGGGGGGAATGATGATGAAAAGGCAGCGTTCCACTGTCATTCTTGCCTGCATACTGCTGGTTTTATCCATATGGCCGCTGTTCATTGGCGTTTTGGACATGGAGCCGCCGCCCTGCGGGGATCTGGCGCCCTGAGCTGAATCAGACGGCAAACATAAACGGGGACCGATGCGGTGTGCATCGGTCCCCGTTTTGTATGTTCTGCCTGGGGCATTGCGGACGGGTTCCTCCCCATCCATTCCGCCCGGTCACAGCAAAACCGCGTCCCCTTCCCGGCAGATCTGCCGGATGGAGCCGTCCTCAATGAGATACGCCTCGCCCCGCAGCTCCTCCCGGCCGTCCCGGCCCAGGAGATAGCTGCCGTCCACCAGGACATAGAATTGACGGCCCATGCTGTCGGGACAGGTGATGTCCTCATAGAGCCGCAGTCCGTCCAGCGTCCAGTCCTTGTCCTGGTTGTAGTGGGGGATGGTCATATGCCTGGTCAGCCCCAGCCCCGGCAGGAATTTCTGATAAGCCGGGTCAACAGCCTCCCCCGGCTCCTCGGGCTGGGCGTACACCACGTTGGCACTGTTCATGCTGCCTGCGCTGACGCCCACCACCACACCGTCGAAGTCCGCCAAGCGCTCCCGAAGATTGATTTCCTGGAAGAATTTATTTTGTGTGGGGACGTGCCCGCCGCACAGAAAAATCACGTCGGCGTGGGCGAGCAAATAGCCGCACTCATCCTGGGTTTCCCGGAACAGCAGGGAGAGTTCGGCAAACCGGATGCCGGTCTCAGCGAAACGGCTCTCCATATCCTCCGCGAACCGGCGGAGTTTGACGTCATCGTCCGGGTCAGAGGCGATAAACAGGGCGCGGCAAGTTTCCGGCAAAGCCTTTTTCAGCTCATCCACAAAGCCGTTCGCCGGGTTCAGCGCCGATGAATCCGGCGGACATGGACTGCTGGTCAAAAAATAAGTCATAATTACATCTCCAATTATACCTAATGCCCGTCGTCGGGCGGCTGTTTTGGACAACTGCCCTGTCCGTAGCGAGCTTTAAGCTCTTTTTCGGTTCCTTTTTCTCTCGAGAAAAAGGAACAAACTCACAGACGCGCCCGGATGGCCCGGAGGAACTCCAGCCCGGTGACCTTTTGGGCCTTGGCCTCGCCTTCCCACAGGCCCACCAGGTCGCCAGTCATGATGCCGCTCTCAATGGTGTCGATGGACGCCTTCTCCAGCTTCTTCGCAAAGGCGGTCAGCTCCGGCAGATCGTCCAGCTCGCCCCGCTTAGCCAGCGCCCCCGTCCAGGCGAACAGGGTGGCCATGGGGTTGGTGGATACCTCCTCGCCCTTGAGGTGGCGGTAATAGTGCTGGGTGACGGTGCCGTGGGCGGCTTCGTACTCATAGTTCCCGTCCGGAGACACCAGCACAGAGGTCATCATGGCCAGGGAGCCGAAGGCGGTGGACACCATGTCGCTCATCACGTCGCCGTCGTAGTTCTTGCAGGCCCAGATGAAGCCGCCTTTGGAGCGGACCACCCGCGCCACCGCGTCGTCAATCAATGTGTAAAAGTAGGTGATGCCTGCCTGTTTAAATTTTTCCTCATATTCCGCCGCGAATACCTCCGCGAATACGTCCTTGAAGGTATGGTCATACTGCTTGGAGATAGTGTCCTTGGTGGCAAACCACAGATCCTGCCTGGTATCCAGCGCGAACTGGAAGCAGGAGTGGGCAAAGGAGGTGATGGAGGCGTTGACGTTGAACTGCCCCTGGAGCACACCGGGGCCGTCGAACTGGTGGATGGTCTGACGGGTCTCCACGCCGTCCGCGCCGGTGAACACCAGCTCCGCCGTGCCGGGGCCGGGGACCTTATATTCTGTGGCCTTGTACACGTCGCCGAAGGCGTGTCGGGCAATGGTGATGGGCTGTTCCCAGTTCTTCACCACCGGGTTCAGCCCCTTTACCATAATGGGGGCGCGGAACACGGTGCCGTCCAGAATGGCCCGGATGGTGCCGTTGGGGGACTTCCACATCCGGGACAGCTTGTATTCCTCCACCCGCTGGGCATTGGGGGTAATGGTGGCGCACTTGACAGCCACGCCGTACTTTTTGTTGGCCTGGGCGGCGTCGATGGTCACCTGGTCGCCGGTCTCCTCCCGGTGGGGGAGGCCCAGGTCGTAATATTCCGTTTTCAGGTCAATGAACGGCTCCAGCAGCTCCTCCTTGATCTGCTGCCAGAGGATGCGGGTCATCTCGTCGCCGTCCATCTCCACCAGGGGGGTCTTCATCTGTAATTTGTCCATGGATTATCGTCCCTTTCTTTTCATGATTGGCGCGGTCAGTCCCAAGGGTCATCCTTGGGGGATCTGGGGGGCTTGGGCTTGGGGGGCGGGGGCGGAGCGCCGTCTCCGCCCTGCTTCGGCCCGGCGCCGATGCCCGTGCCCGAGGTGGGGCCGGGGGTCCAGGTGTAGTCGAAATGCTGGGGTTCCTGGGGGCCGGGGTGGGGCTGGCCCCAGCCGCCGCTGGGCCCGAAGCCGTAGCCGCCCGGGGGGGTGCTGTCCACGCCCTGGACGCGGTCATAAAACAGGGCCCGGGCTCCGGTGATATATGGGGTAAGCCACAGGTTGATGATGGCAAGCGCAATAGAAACCATCGCGCCCAGGCCAAAGATCAGCAGGGCGGAGCCTGCCATCAGCAGCATGGGGTCATTTGCGTAGGAGGCGTAAAAAATGCCCAGACTGCCCGACATCACCACCAGCGCAACGACAATCTCCAGCAGATACCAGCCGATGAAGGACAGGTTCAGGAGGAACAGCCGGCCGGTGTTTCCCAGCATCATCCGTTTGCTCTCCCGGATGGCCTCCATGCCGGTGAGGCCCCGGTCCACGATCAGGAAATTTACCATGGCATACCGCAGGGTGACCAGGGCAAGGCCCACAAAAAAGGCGGTATAAATGAGCAAAAGCAGGAGTACCATCAGCACGGGCACCGTGTTGGCAAACAACAGGGCGGAGACCGCGATCAGCACCACTGCGCCCGCGCCCAGCAGAAGCGCCCACAGCGTCCGGAACAGCCCCGCCAGGAACTGGGTGAGCAGCACGTCGGCCCACTGGGGGAAGATGCTGAACAACGCGCCGGTCTGGGGCTGACGGCCCCGCACCATATCCAGGCAGAAGCCGGCGTAGCCCGTGCCCATCAGGCTTGACCACAGCGAGGTGATGATCCCGGTGATCAGCACGCCCACGGACAGGGCCAGCGCCAGCTGCTGGGGGCTGAAGGACAGCAGTACATACTGGAGGGCGTAGTCCGGGTCGCTGTATTCCAGCAAGGCTTCCGCCCATATGGCGGCTACCCTGGAGCTGCCGGACGCGGCGCCCAGGATATTGGAGACGATCTGGGAGCCGATGTTGACGATGATGATGAACAGCAAGGTAATCAGCATAGGATGGGGCCGCTGGAACCGCATGGCCTGCTTTGCCGACTGCTTGAGCCGTACCCGGTCGTATTCCATGTTGAAACATCCTCCTTTTTCTGAACCGCCCCACGGCGGGCGGGATGGAGTTTCCAAATATTATATCCCATCCGGGGCGAAATTGCAACAGGAACAGCCGCCTGCGTTTTGTCCGCGCTCCACACGGCCCGGACGCGCCCGGCGGAAAACGGGCGCGTCCCTTCCAAAGAAAACCAGCGGCGGAACTTGAATACCCTTCCAAATCCTGCGGATAATAGGAGAGGAACAATATAAAAAGCCGTGGCAAGCCGCGGCAGAACGCAGGAGGAAAGCCATGAAAGCAACAGGAATCGTGCGCCGTATCGACGACCTGGGCCGGGTGGTGATTCCCAAGGAAATCCGACGCACCATGCGTATCCGTGAGGGCGACCCCTTGGAAATCTACACCGACCGGGACGGCGGCGTCATTTTCAAAAAATATTCCCAATTAGGGGACGTATCCGACTTTGCCGCCCAGCTGTGCGACACCATCAGCCGGGTGGCGGGCCTGCCCGCCGTCATCACCGACCGGGACAGCGTCATCGCCGCAGGCGGCGTCCCCCGCCGGGAGGTGGTGGACAAACGGGTGTCCCCCCAGGTTGAGCAGGTAATGGAGGACCGCCGCAGCGTCCAGACCGACCAGCCCCTGCCCCTGTGCGACGGCAGCGACAAGTTCCGCGTGCTCATCGCGGTGCCCATCATCTCCGAGGGGGATGTGCTGGGCTGTGTGGCCTTTGTCAGCGACGGGGACGCCCCCGCCCTGGGAGAGGTGGAGCTGAAGCTGGCCCAGACTGTGGCCGGGTTTCTGGGACGTCATATGGAGGCGTGAACACAGATCCGCCCCGGGCTGACCGGGGCGGATCTGTTTTGCTTTGCGAGGGACCGGATATCATGAAAAAGATGTCAAAGTCTGGGTTCCCGGCCTTGATTCGCGGAAGGGGTGGTGGTATAATCAGGAAAAAGAGGGCTGTTTTCAGCGCCTCTGATCAAACAGAAAAGAGGGAGAGCGGCATGGCGCAAAACAGCTGGGATCAATACTACCCCCGCCCGCAGCTCCGGCGGGACAGCTTTTTCCCCTTGAACCAGGGCTGGACGCTGAACGGGAAGCCCATCCAGGTCCCCTGGCCGCCCCAGGCCCCCCTGTCCGGCTGGCGGGGGGAGGCGGGGGATGTCCTGCGGTATGAGACCGTATTCACCCTGCCCGCGGGCTTCGCGGCCCCGGGCCGCCGTGTGCTGCTCCACTTCGGGGCGGTGGACCAGATTGCGGAGGTTTGGGTGAACGGCGAGAGCGTCATCCGCCACGAGGGGGGCTATCTGCCCTTCTCCGCCGATATCACCGGCAAACTGTGCCCCGGGGAAAACTGCCTGTATGTAAAGGCGGTGGACACCCTCTCCCGGGACTATCCCTACGGCAAGCAGCACAAACGCCCCCACGGGATGTGGTACACCCCCGTATCCGGCATCTGGCAGCCGGTGTGGCTGGAGGCCGTTCCCGAGCGTGGCGCGGTGTCCTCCCTGCGCGTCACCCCGGACCTGACGGGCATCGACGTGGAGGTGGAGGCGGACGGGGCGGAGTACACTGTGGCCGTCTCCCTGGGGGAGAGCCGCTTTGTCACGGCCAGGGGGACAGAGGGGCCTCTGCGCCTGAACATACCCCATCCCCGGCTGTGGACCCCCGGCGACCCCTACCTCTACCACATGACCGTCACCACCGGCACAGACAAGGTGGACAGCTATTTTGCCCTGCGCACCGTCACCACCCGGGAGATCAACGGCTATCCCCGCCTGTGCCTCAACGGGGAGCCCATCTTCCTCCACGGTGTGCTGGACCAGGGCTATTTCGAGGACGGCCTGTACCTGCCCCGGGGTCCGGAGGAGTACGAGCGGGATATCCTGCGGATGAAGGGCCTGGGCTTCAACACCCTGCGCAAGCACGTCAAGGTGGAGCCGGAGGCGTTTTACTACGCCTGCGACCGTCTGGGGATGCTGGTAATCCAGGACATGGTGAATTCCGGCGGGTACGATTATGTTCGGGACACAGTGATCCCCACTTTCGTGAGCAAAAAGCGCAGCGACCTGGGCCGGGGCGGAAGCGAACAGCGCAAGGCATTTTTCGAGCGCCACTGCCTGGACACGGTAGCCCGGCTGTACAGCCACCCCTGCATCGTGGGCTGGACCATTTTCAACGAGGGCTGGGGCCAGTACGATTCCGACCGCATCTACCGCCTGCTGAAGGGCGCGGACGCCTCCCGGTTCTTCATCAGCGCCTCCGGCTGGTTTGCCCAGACCCAGAGCGACGTGCAGAGCGAACACGTCTACTTTACCAGCCGGGTGCTGGAGGGGACCCAGCGGGGGCGGTTCCTGCTCCTCAGCGAGTGCGGCGGCTTCTCCTGCCGGGTGGAGGGCCACACCGCCCAGGAGCGGAAAAATTACGGCTACGGGCAGCCCGCCCGGACCGGGGGCGAGCTCACCGGGAAGATTCAGGCGCTGTACGACGATATGGTCCTGCCCTCCATCCCCAAGGGCCTGTGCGGGTGCGTCTACACCCAGCTCAGCGATGTGGAGGGGGAGACCAACGGCCTGTACACCTATGACAGGCAGGTGCGCAAGGCGTCCGCCGGAGCGATGACGGACATTGCAGCCCGGGCGGCGGAGGCGCTGGCCCGATCTGTGAAAACTGGTTGACACCCGAAAAAAACGTGATATACTTTTGGGTAGGCGCCCTGGGGCGCAGACCTGACAACAGAACATAAGGAGTGTTTTCATCGTGGATAAAAAGGTTGCCGAACTGCTGAACGAACAGGTCAATAAGGAGCTGTACTCCGCCTACCTGTACTTGGATATGGCCAACTTCTACAGCTCCAAGGGGCTGGACGGCTTTGCCAACTGGTACGAGATCCAGGCCAAGGAGGAGCAGGACCATGCCCTGCTGATCTACAAATATCTGCACAACAACAGCCAGACCGTCACTCTGGGCGCCATCGGCAAGCCCGACAAGGAGTACAAGGAGCTGGCAGACCCCCTGAAGGCCGCTTATGAGCACGAGCAGTATGTCACCGGCCTCATTAACACCATCTACGCCGCCGCCCAGGCCGTCAGCGACTATCGCACGGTGCAGTTCCTGGACTGGTTTGTCAAGGAGCAGGGCGAGGAGGAGAAAAATTCCTCCGACCTCATCACCAAGATGGAGCTGTTCGGCGGCGACGCCAAGGGCCTGTATATGCTCAACAGCGAGCTGGCCGGCCGCGCCTATTCCGCGCCCTCCCTCCAGATTTAACCCGATTTACGGCAAAAAATCCCGGTTCCCTGTGGGAACCGGGATTTTTCCAGCCTTTATTTCTCGGGCAGATGGTCCAGGGGATTTACCGGCCCGCCGTTCTGATACATGGCAAAGTGCAGATGGGCCTGACGTCCGCTCTCTGCGGCGGCGGTAGCGCCCACCGAGCCGATCACGGTGCCGGTCTCCACCCCGTCGCCCACCGCTACGGTGGGCACCTCAGCCAGATTGGCGTACTGGCTGACCAGGCCGCTGCCGTGGTCAATCTCCACGACGGTGCCCATGAAATCGTCCTGATAAATGGCGGAGACGGTGCCCGCGGCGGTGGCGATGACCTTGGTGCCCAAGGATGCGCCCAGGTCCACCCCGTCATGGGTGCGCCAGTCCCCCATGGTCTCGTTGTAGGCCAGCGCCTCTGCCGAGTAGTCCGCGATAATGGCGCCGTTCACCGGCCATGTAAAGACCAGCGCGGCAGGCTTGGGCGCGGGGGCGGCGGAAGCGGCGGGGGGCGCGGTGAGGACGGCGGACGGCTCGGCGCTCACGGAAACGCTGGGCTCGGCGGAGGGCTTCGCGCTGGGCTTTGCGCTGGGGGCGGCGCTGGGCTGGGCGGTCATCCTGGGCGACGGGTTGGCCGTCGGCTGCTCCCTGATGGCGGCGGAGCCGGACGCGGGCTGGTCCAGAACGTCGTCCTGCGCGCCCCGCACCAGGTAATAGCCGGACAGTGCGATGGCGGCCACGCAAATGAGTACCACAAGATAGAAACCCTTTCCAGAAATGAAATCGCCTAGTTTTTCGGTCCAAGTTCGTTTGTTGTTCATAATGACACCTCCGATGCTATTGTGGACGGAGGCGAGGCAGTTTATACCAGCAGGGAAGGAAAATTGCGTCACATTGATTTCATTGCCCCGCTGTGGTATACTATGGCGGTATCATAAATTCAACGAGTGGGGGCGGGGGCTGTGAAAAAGGGGGCGGTTTGTGCGGCTGTTATCCTGGCAGCCCTGCTGGCGGGGGCCGTTCTCGCGGCGCCGTTTGTGAACGACCTCACCGCGAAGCAGACCGCGGAAGGACTGCGGGCACTGCCTCTGCCGGAGGACACCCGGCTGGTGGAGACGGCATACGCCGCCGGAAAGCTGACGGGCAGCGGCAACGGGATGCAGTATTTCGGGGCAGTCCTGCTTCAAAGCGGGCTGTCCCTGGCGGAGCTGGAGGCGCATTACGCCGACTGCGCCCAGCATGACTGGGAGTGCTGTGTGGAGCCCCAGGCGGACAGCGCCATCCGGGCCGTGGAGCACGGAAGCCTCCGCTTTGACACCAGTGTCAGCGGGGAAGGATATTACATTGTGTATTCCTGGGGGAGCGGGCTCCCCTTCTTCCAGGAATTTGATTTGAGAGGGCATTAACAAACTGCCGCTTCTTTGGAGGTGAAACCATGCCGCTGACACGGGAAACGCCCCTGACCGGCCTGCCGGGGGTAGGTCCGGCCCGGGCCAAAAAACTGGAAAAGCTGGGCCTGCACACCCTGGGGGACACGCTGGAGCACCTGCCCCAGCGGTATGAGGACCGGAGGGCGTGCTGTGCCATCGCGGACGCGCCGGAGGACCGGCCCTGCTGTATTTCCGCCGTTGTGGCGGCTCAGCCGAGGGTGAGCTTTGTCCGCCGGGGGCTGTCCCTGGTGAAGGTCCGGGCGGTGGACGGCACCGGGACCGTGTTCATCACCTTTTTCAACCAGGACTATATCCGGGAGGTGATGTGCACTGGGCAGACCTACGTGTTCTACGGCACGGTGGAGCGCCAGGGGAATCTGTTTTCCATGACCAACCCCGTTTTCGAGCGGGAGGGATCGTCACGGTTCACGGGGCTTATCATGCCGGTGTACCCCCTGACGGCGGGGATCTCCAACAATCTGCTGGCGGGGCTGACCCGCCGGGCGGTGGACGAGTGCCTGGACGGCCTGCCGGAGGTGCTGCCCGCCCGCCTGCGGAAGGCCCACCAGCTGTGCCAGATCCAGTATGCCCGGAAACACATCCACTACCCCGCCAGCTTCGAGGAGCTGGCCATCGCCCGACGGAGGCTGGTGTTTGAGGAGCTGTTTATCCTCACCTGCGGCCTGGCCCAGCTGAAGGACCGCCGGGGCCAGGGCTCGGGCCGAGTGCTGGCGGGAGAGCCGGAGGCGTTCACCGCCCTATTGCCCTTTGCCCCCACCGGGGCCCAGCGGCGGGCCATGGAGGACATCGCCGGGGACCTGCGGTCGGGCAAGGTGATGAACCGGCTGGTACAGGGCGACGTAGGCTCGGGCAAGACGGCGGTGGCGGCGTATGGGGCGTGGACGGCGGCGCGGAACGGGGTCCAGTGCGCCATGATGGCCCCCACCGAGCTGTTGGCGGAGCAGCACGCCCGCACCCTGGAACGCCTGCTGTCCCCCGCCGGGGTCCGGGTGGCCCTGCTCACCGCCGCAGTGAAGGGCCGGGAGAAAAAGGCCCTGCTGGCCGCTCTGGCGGCGGGGGAGATCGACCTGCTGGTGGGCACCCACGCCCTGTTTTCCGAGGGAGTGGAGTACCGGGAACTGGGGCTGGTGATCGCCGACGAGCAGCACCGCTTCGGCGTGGCCCAGCGCTCGGCGCTGGCGGAGAAGGGAGGCGTCGTGCCGCCCCATGTGCTGGTCATGTCCGCCACCCCCATCCCCCGGACGCTGGCCCTGATCGTCTACGGCGATCTGGACGTGTCCGTCATCAACGAGCTTCCGCCGGGGCGCACTCCGGTGAAAACCGTGCTGGTGGGCGAAAACAAGCGGCAGTCAATGTACGGCTTTGTCCGCAAGCAGGCGGCGGAGGGACGGCAGGTGTATATCGTGTGCCCCTCGGTGGAGGAAAACGGCGGCGCTGGCTGGGAGGACGCCCCCGGCTTGGATCTGAAGGCGGTCACCGCCTACGCCAGGGAGCTGAGCGAGCGGGTATTTCCCGACCTGCGGGTGGGATTTGTCCACGGCAGGCTGAAATCCAGGGAAAAAGAGGCGGTCATGTCCAGTTTCGCGGGCGGCGGGCTGGATGTGCTGGTGTCCACCACCGTCATCGAGGTGGGGGTGGACGTGCCCAACGCCTCCCTGATGATCATCGAAAACGCGGAGCGGTTCGGCCTGAGCCAGCTCCACCAGCTTCGGGGCCGGGTGGGGCGCGGGACGCACGAGAGCTGGTGCGTCCTGGTCACCTCCAGCCGAAGCGAGACGGCCCGGGAGCGTTTGAAGGCGCTGTGCGCCACCAACGACGGGTTTGAGATCGCGGAAAAAGACTTTCAGCTCCGGGGCCCCGGCGACCTGTTCGGCACCCGCCAGCACGGCCTGCCCCAGCTGAAGGTGGCGGACTTTGCCGCCGACATGGAGCTGCTGAAGGAGGCCCAGGCGGCGGCGGAGGAGCTGATTGCCTCCGATCCCGAGCTGAAAAAGCCCTCCCACCGCCTGCTGAAGCGCCGGGTGCGGGAGCTGTTCGAGAAACACGCGGAGCTGCTGAATTGAACGCCAAAGGAGAATGAGATGATGAAGCGGCTGACCATCGGGATGCTGGCCCATGTGGATTCCGGAAAAACCACGCTGTCCGAGTCCATGCTGTACCTGTCCGGCGCTCTGCGGAAGCTGGGGCGGGTGGACCACAGGGACGCTTTCCTGGACACCGACCAGCAGGAGCGGGAGCGGGGCATCACCATCTTCTCCAAGCAGGCCCGGCTGGCGTGGAAGGACTGCGAATTCACCCTGCTGGACACCCCGGGCCACGTTGACTTTTCCGCCGAGATGGAGCGGGCGGTGCAGGTGCTGGATTACGCCGTGCTGCTGGTCAGCGGCGCGGACGGGGTGCAGGGCCACACCGAGACCCTGTGGAGGCTGCTGGAACGCCACCGTGTGCCCGTTTTCCTGTTCATCAACAAAATGGACCAGCCGGGGGCCAGCCGGGACCGCCTGCTGGCCCAGCTCCGGGAACGGCTGGATGACGGCTGCGCCGATTTTTCCGGGAACCGGGACGAGCTTCTGGAGCAGGCCGCCCTGTGCGGCGAGGCGCTGATGGAGCGCTACCTGGAGACGGGGGCATTGGACGATGAGGACCTGTCCGCCCTGATCGTGGAACGCAGGCTGTTCCCCTGCTTTTTTGGCTCGGCGCTGAAGGTGGAGGGGGTGGAAGGACTGCTGGACGGGCTGGCCCGGTACACCCTGGAACCGGACTGGCCCCGGGAATTTGCCGCCCGCGTGTTCAAGATCTCCCGGGACGGCAAGGGGGAGCGGCTGACCTGGATGAAGGTCACCGGCGGCACGCTGAAGGTGCGCAGTACCGTCAAAGGCCCGGACTGGGAGGAAAAAGCCACCCAGCTCCGGCTGTATTCCGGCGCGAAATTCACCCCGGCGGAGGAGGCCCCGGCGGGGACGGTGTGCGCCGTCACCGGCTTGAGCCGGACCCGGGCCGGGCAGGGCCTGGGGGAGGAGGCGGACTGGGAGGGCCCGTCGCTGGAGCCGGTGCTGGCCTATCAGGTGCTCCCGGCGGACGGCGGGGACATCTACACCCTGCTGGCCCAGCTTCGGACGCTGGAGGAGGAGGACCCCCAGCTTCGGGTGGAGTGGAACGAAGGGCTGGGGGAGATCCGGGTGCATCTGATGGGCGAGGTCCAGCTGGAGGTGCTTTCCCGGCTGATGGAGCGCCGGTTCGGGGCGGCGGTGTCCTTCGGCCCCGGACGGATCGTGTACCTGGAGACCATCGCCGCCCCGGCGGAGGGGGTGGGCCACTTCGAGCCATTGCGCCACTACGCCGAGGTGCACCTTTTGCTGGAGCCGCTGGAGCGGGGGGCGGGGCTGGTGCTGGACACCGCCTGCCCGGAAAACGTGCTGGACGGCCACTGGCAGAGACTGATCCTCACCCACCTGATGGAGCGGGAGCATCTGGGGGTGCTGACGGGCTCGCCCATCACGGATATCAAAATCACGCTTTTGACAGGCCGTGCCCATGTAAAACACACCGAGGGGGGCGACTTCCGGCAGGCCACCTACCGGGCGGTGCGGCAGGGGCTGATGAGCGCCAGAAGCGTCCTGCTGGAGCCGTGGTACTCCTTCCGGCTGGAGGCGCCCACGGGCAGCGTAGGCCGGGCCATGACCGACCTCCAGCGCATGGGCGCGGAGTTCCAGCCGCCGGAGACAGCGGGGGAAATGTCCGTCCTCACCGGAAGCGTCCCGGTGTCCGAGGCGGGGGGCTACTGGACCGAGGTGGCGGCGTATACCGGGGGCCGGGGCCGCTTTTCCTGCGTGGTGGAGGGCTACCGCCCCTGCCACAACGGGGAGGAAGTGGCCGCCGCCAGCGGCTATGACCCGGACCGGGACGTGGACAACCCCGCCGGGTCGGTGTTCTGCGCCCACGGCGCGGGGTTCAGCGTGCCCTGGGACGAGGTACGTGCCCATATGCACCTGGACAGCGGATGGCGTCCCGAGGGAGAGCGCCCCGCCGGGGGACAGGCCCCTCCCGTCCGCCAGGAGGCCATGAGCTACGAATCCCGGGCGGCGCTGGATAAGGAGCTGGAGGCCATCTTTGAGCGGGCCTACGGCCCGGTGAAGCCCCACGCGTTCCGCCCCGCCCCCAAAGCCAGCCCGCCCAAGCCCAAGCCCTGGAAGGGGCTGAAAATACGGGACGGGGACGACTATCTGCTGGTGGACGGGTACAACATCATTCACGCCTGGGATGATCTGCGGAAGCTGGGCCGGGAGGATTTGGACGGGGCCCGGGAACAGCTCATCCACCGCCTGCGCAATTATCAGGGGTGGAAGAAGTGCAAGGTGATCGTGGTGTTCGACGCCTATAAGGTAAAGGGAAACCCCGGCTCGGTGGAACGGGCGGGGGATGTTTACATCGTCTACACCAAGGAGGCGGAAACGGCGGATATGTACATCGAAAAGACCACCTACGCCCTGTCCCGGGAGCGCCGGGAGCATCGGGTGCGGGTGGCCACCTCCGACGGCATGGAGCAGATGATCATCCTGGGGCACGGGGCGGTGCGTATGCCCGCCGCCGAGCTGGAGTTTGAGGTGAAGCAGGCGGAGGCGGACATACGCCGGATCATTGGCGAAACATAAAAGCGTAAATTTTATCCTCTTTCTGGTAAAAGCATGATATTTGAAACATTGCCCGCAGACGGCGGGCAAGCTGCTTGCAATTTCCGCGGCGCCTTGATATAATGCCCCTTGAGAAATGTACAGAGAATATGCCCCTTTGCTGCTTCAACGTTGAAACTTATTAAAAGGAGGAAGATTCCCATGAACAAATTGAATGAAGCCATTTCCAGCATCGGCGTGGTGCCTGTCATCAAGCTGAACAATCCGGAGCGGGACGCCGCCCCCCTGGCCCGCGCCCTGTGCGCCGGCGGCGTGCCGGTGGCGGAGGTCACCTTCCGGGCCGCGGGCGCGGACAAGGCCATCAAGCTGATGAAGGAAGCCTGCCCGGAGATGATGGTGGGCGCGGGCACCGTCACCACCACGGATCATGTGGACGCCACCATCGCGGCGGGGGGCCAGTTCATCGTCACCCCCGGCTTTGACCCGGAGATCGTGGCCTACTGCCAGGAGAAGAACATCCCGGTCTATCCCGGCTGCACCACCCCCACCGACTACCACGCCGCGCTGAAGTTCGGGCTGGAGGTGCTGAAGTTCTTCCCCGCCGAGCAGTCCGGCGGTCTGGCCAAAATCAAGGCCATGGCGGCCCCCTTCCCCCAGTTCAAGGTCATGCCCACCGGCGGCATTTCCCTGAAAAATTTGAAGGAATACCTGTCTGCCCCGGTGATCGCCGCCTGCGGCGGCTCCTACATGGTTACCGCCGACCTGATCGACGGCCAGAAGTGGGATGAGATTACCGAGCTGTGCAAAAAATCTATTGAAATCGTCAAGGAGGCCCGTGGAAATGGCTAAGGTAGTGACTTTTGGCGAGCTGATGATCCGGCTCCAGCCCTACAACTATGAGCGCTTCGTCCAGGCGGATCACCTGGAATTTTCCTTCGGCGGCGGAGAGGCCAATGTGGCCGTCTCCCTGGCCAACTACGGCCTGGACGCCTCCTTCGTCACCAAGCTCCCCGCCCACGCCATCGGCCAGGCGGCGGTGAACTCCCTGCGCCGCTACGGCGTGGACACCAGCAAGATCGTCCGGGGCGGCGGCCGGGTGGGCATCTATTTTAATGAGAAGGGCGCTTCCCAGCGGGGCTCCGTGTGCATTTATGACCGGGCCCACTCCGCCATCCAGGAGGCTGCCACCGCCGACTTTGATTGGGACGCCGTCTTTGAGGGAGTGGACTGGTTCCACTTCACCGGCATCACCCCGGCCCTGGGCCCCAACGTGGTGGAGATCTGTAAGGAAGCCTGCAAGTCCGCCAAGGCCCACGGCGTGAAGATCTCCTGCGACCTCAATTACCGGGGCAAGCTGTGGACCCGGGAGCAGGCACGGGAGGCCATGACCGACCTGTGCCAGTACGTAGACGTGTGCATCTCCAACGAGGAGGACGCCAAGGACGTGTTCGGCATCGAGGCGGAAAACACCGACATCTACGGCGGAGAGATTAACCACGAGGGCTACAAGTCGGTGGCCAAGCAGCTGGCGGACAAATTCGGCTTCGAGAAGGTTGCCATCACCCTGCGGGAGAGCCACTCCGCCTTTGACAACGGCTGGTCCGCCATGCTGTATGATGTGGCTTCCGGCGAGTACTGCTTCTCCAAGAAGTACGAACTGCACATCATCGACCGGGTGGGCGGCGGCGATTCCTTCGGCGGCGGACTGATCTACTCCCTGCTGACGGGCAAGTCCACCCAGGCGGCGGTGGAGTTCGCCGTGGCGGCTTCCGCCTTGAAGCACTCCATCGAGGGCGATTACAACATGGTCACCGTGTCCGAGGTGGAAAAGCTGGCCGGGGGCGACGGCTCCGGGCGTATTCAGCGGTAACGGCAGAAAAATCCCAGCGATCTGGCAAAAAAACAGACGGCATCCGGTTCCAAACCGGGTGCCGTCTGCTTTTTTTGCGTCCATTCCGCGGGAGCGGGCGGTTTTCACGACTGGTCAGGCAAACGCTGGTACACCTCCGCCTCCCGGTGCAGGCGTCTGGCCAGCTGGGGGGTAAACGACCCGGGCAGGGCCCGCCACATCCAGTTGCCACCCAGGGTGGAGGGGGTGTTCATCCGGGCCTCGCTGCCCAGGCCCAGCAGGTCCTGGGCCTGCATGACCGCCAGATCGGCGGGAGACGCCCAGGCCGAGCGCATCATGCCCCAGTGATATCCCTCCTGCTCGTTCAGCCGGAGGTACGCCTTGGCAAAGGCGGCGTCCTCGGGGGAGGCGGAGGACAGCCAGCCCATAATGGTGTCGTTGTCGTGGGTACCGGTGTAGGCCACGCAGTTTGTGGGGTAGCAGTGGGGCAGATAGCCGGGGGCGGGGTCCCGGCTGTCGAAAGCCAGCTCCAGCACCTTCATGCCGGGGTAGCCCGTCTGCCGCAGGAGCTCCCGCACCGAGTCTGTGAGGAAGCCCAGATCCTCGGCGATGATGTTCTGCCTGCCCAGCTTTTCGTTCACCGTCCGGAAGAAGTCCATCCCCGGGCCGGGACGCCAGCGGCCGTTTTGGGCGGTGGCCTCGCCGTAGGGAATGGCGTAGTAGGCATCAAAGGCCCGGAAGTGGTCGATGCGCAGGACATCGTAGATATCCAGCTGGAAGGAAATCCGCTTCAGCCACCACTGGCAGCCGTCCTCCTTCATCCGCTCCCAGTCAAAGAGGGGATTGCCCCACAGCTGGCCGTCGGCGGCGAAGCCGTCGGGAGGACAGCCGGACACCTCGGTGGGCATCAGGTTTTCGTCCAGCTGGAACTGCGACGGATTGGCCCACACGTCGGCGCTGTCCCCGGCCACGTAGATGGGCAGATCACCGATGATGGACACACCCTTTTCGTTGGCGTATTCCTTCAGATTCCACCACTGGTTGAAAAACAGGAGCTGTACCGTGGTCCAGAACCGGATATCCTCCTTCAGCTCCGCCTTCGCGGCTTTCAGGGCGGCAGGCTCCCGCCGCCGGAGCTCCTCCGGCCACTGGAACCAGGAGGCCCCGCCGAACTTGTCCTTCAGGGCCATGAACAGGGCGTAGTCGTCCAGCCAGTGGGCGTCGTGGAGCACGCCCCGCAGTTCAAATAAATCTCCCCGGCCCAGGCGGGAGCAGGCCAGCCTCAGCACGGAAAACCGGTTTTCGTACAGCTTCTGATAGTCCACCCGGGAGGGATCTGCCCCCCAGTCAATGGACTGATATTCCTCTGGCTTCAAAAAGCCCCAGTCCGCCAGGGTGTCCAGGTCGATGAAATAGGGGTTCCCGGCGAAGGAGGAAAAGGACTGGTAGGGCGAATCACCGTAGCTGGTGGGGCAGATGGGCAAAATCTGCCAATACCGCTGCCCGCCGGCGGCGAGAAAATCCACAAACTCCCGGGCGGCGGCGCCCAGTGTGCCAATGCCGTAGGGCGAGGCCAAAGAGGAAACCGGCATCAGGATACCGGAGCTTCTCATGGAAAGTTCCACCTTTCACTGCGAACCGCCGGGCCGTGGGGCCCGGCGGTTCTGATTGGTTGTTGGTTACAGGTCATGGGCCGTCCCTGGGCGGGGCCACGCTGCCCCCGGGAATCAGCTGGAAGGGCACCACCCCGTGGACCGGGGGACAGTGGCGCTGTAAGCTGCGGAGCAGCAGGTCCACCCCCTGTTCCGCCAGCTTCTGGGTGTCCTGACGGACCGTAGCCAGACGGGGGACGGAAAACTGGGACAGCGGGATGCCGTCGTAGCCCACCACCGACACGTCCCCGGGCACCTTGCGGCCCAGATCCCGGATGGCCCGGATGGCCCCCATGGCCATCACGTCGCTGATGCAGAACAGGGCGGTCAGCTCCGGACACCGGGCCAGCAGGCGCTTGGTGGTGTCATAGGCGTCGGCCAGGGAGTAGCGGCAGGGCTCGCACCACTGGGCGTCGAAGGGCAGTCCGGCGTCGTCGAAGGCCCGCTGACAGCCCTGCACCCGGCGGTAGCTGATCTGGGTACAGGACCAGTTGCCGCCCAGCAGGCCGATATTCCGGTGGCCCCGGCCCACCAGGAAGCGGATTGCCTGATAAGCCGCCTCCTCATCGTCGGTGGTGAAGGAGGACAGGTTGTCAAAGGCCAGCTCCCGGGCGGAGTTGGTGAGCAGGACGCAGGGGACGGCGATGTGCCCGAACTCGGCCTGGAAAAACTCCAGGTCGCCGCCCAGGAACAGGATGCCCAGGGGCTTGCGCTCCCGGCACAGCTGGAGGGCGTAGGCCACCTCGTTGGCGTCCTCATCCAGGTAGTAGACGGAGGCGTCCCGCCCCGCGTCCTGCAATAGCTGCTGGCACCGCTCCACCAGGTCGGCAAAGAGCATATTCATGGTACCCTTGACGATCACCGCGATGGACGCGCCGTTCTGCTGTTTCAGGTGCTTGGCGTTGGTGTTGGGCTGGAAGCCCTGCTCCGCCACCACCGCCATCACCCTGCGCCGGGTGTCGTCGGACACGTCGGGATGGTTGTTCAGCACCCGGGACACAGTGGCCACGCCCACGCCGGACAGCCGCGCGATATCCTTGATGGTCAATCTGTGTCCCTCCTTTCCTGCAAATTAAAATATTATACCATGATTCGGGAAAAAGGCAAGCCTCTCTATGGGACCGAAAGCGGGAGGCTCAACCCTTCACCGCGCCTGCGGCGACGCCCTTGATGATATACTTCTGGCAGGTGAGGTAGAACACGATCACGGGGATGATGGACAGTAGGATCAGGGCCATGGTCGCGCCCAGGTCCACCGTGCCGTAGCTGCCCTTCAGGTACTGGATGTGGATGGTGATGGTGCGGTACTCGTTGATGTCCAGCACCAGGGCGGGGAGCAGATAGTCGTTCCACACCCACATGATCTCCAGGATGGCCACCGAGATCATGGTGGGCTTGAGCATGGGCACCACCACGTTGAAGAAGGTGCGCACCGGTCCGCAGCCGTCGATGGCCGCCGCCTCCTCGATCTCCAGCGGGATGGATTTCACGAAGCCCACGAACATGAATATGGCAAGTCCCGCGCCAAAGCCCAGATACACGATGGGAATGGTCCAGGGGGTATTCAGGGGGAGGGGGAGGGAATCGGCTGTCTTGGACAGGGTGAACATGACCATCTGGAAGGGGACCACCATGGAGAACACGCACAGGAAGTACAGCGCCTTGCAGAACAGAGAGTTCACCCGGGCGATATACCACGCGGCCATGGAGGTGCACACCAGGATCAGGGCGGTGGACAGCACCGTAATCATCACGCTGTACAGCACCGACTTGAAGAAGGGATAGTTGCCGAAGGTCATGCCTTTTATGAAATTGTCAAACCCGGCCCACATCTCCCCGGTGGGGAGGGCAAAGGTATCGGTTTTGACAAATGTGTTCAGCTTAAAGGAATTGAGCAGCACCATGAACACCGTCATCACATAGACCACGCTGATTACGGCCAGCACCACGGACAGGATCGTCTTGTTGCGGCGCTCGGCAGACAGTGTGCGTTGTTTCTGATTCATTACTGCTGCACCTCCTTCTTACGGGTATAGGCAAGCTGGGCCAAACCAAGCCCGGCCACCAGGATGAAGAACAAAACCGCCTTGGCCTGTGCCACGCCGGGGGAGGTGGAGTTGGAGCCGTAGAAGGTGTTGTAGATGTTCAGGGCCAGCATTTCCGTGGTCTTGATGGTGGAGCCGTCGGGCTGGATGACGAAGGGCTGTCCGGCGGTGAGGGCCAGGTTCTGGTCGAACAGCTTGAAGCCGTTGGTCAGGGACAGGAACATACAAATGGTGATGGAGGGCATCACGTTGGGGATGGTCACCTTAAACAGGGTCTGTGCCCGGGTGGCTCCGTCGATGCGTGCGGCCTCCAGCATATCCTCGGGCACCGCCTGGAGCCCGGCGATATAGATGATCATCATATAGCCGATCTGCTGCCAGCACATGAGGATGATCAGGCCCCAGAAGCCGAACTTGGAATTGAGCAGGATGGAGGTGTCGAAGCGGCTGAGGATGCCGTCGAAAATCATGGACCAGATATAGCCCAGCACGATGCCGCCGATGAGGTTGGGCATGAAGAACACGGTACGGAAGATATTGCTGCCCTTGATGCCCAGGGTGAGGGCGTAGGCCACGGCGAAGGCCAGCACGTTGATGAGCACCAGGCTCACGATGGCGAACAGGGCGGTGTACCAGAAGGAGTGGACAAAGCTGGGGTCGGACAGAGCGGTGGCAAAATTGCCGAAGCCGATGAACTGCGCGTCAGAAATCAGGCGGAACTTGCACATGGAGAGGTAAATGCCCTGGATAAAGGGCCAGACGAAGCCGATGGCAAAGGCCGCCACCACAGGGCCCAGGAACAGCCAGCACCAGCGCCGTGTGGAGGCCGTCAGCGCGTTGCCTCCGGAGGATTTTTTCCGCTTCAAGATGAACAACTCCCTTTATTCAGAATAAGAAAGCCAGGAAGGTTTGCGGGGCGGGCGGCAAGGCCCGCCCCGCTTGGTGAAACCTGTTATGCCGGGACGAAGGGGGATCAGCCGTTGGCGGCGTTGTACTGGGTGGCCCAGCCCTCCACGAAGGCGGTGCGCACGGTCTCCCAGTTGGCTTCGGACTGGTCGGCGTTGTACTGGTTCAGGGCGGACACCAGGGTGGCGCGGTAGTCGTCCACGTTGGGCTGGAAGTTGGTGGCCCAGTTCATGACGTAGCAGCCATCGGCGGTGTACTTGTCGGCGGCGGCCAGGAAGCCGTTGGAGGACTCGGGGGCGTTCTTATAGGGCAGCACGCCCAGCTGCTCCACCATCTTGGCGGCTGCCTCGGGGTCGGAAACCAGCCACACCATGAAATCCATGGTGGCCTTCTGGTCGGCCTCGGAGGCCTTGGCATTGATGGCCCAGCAGTTCTCGGTGCCGCAGTTCAGGCCGGCCTTCTCCTCGCCCTCCACGCCGCAGTAGTAGGGGATCATGGTGGCGTTGGGCACGCTCGCCTGGTAGTCGGCGTACTCCCAGGAACCCTGGACGGTGAAGGCGGCCTTGCCGTCTTTGAACTCCTGGGCGGCGTCATGGCCGCCGGTGGCCAGGGCCTTGGGGTCGGTCAGGCTGTTGTTGATGCACAGGTCGTACAGGTTCTTGAAGTTGTCCATATACTTGCCGGTGATGGTGGGCGGGCACTCGGTCCAGGCGGTGCCCTCCTGCTCGTAGTAGTACTCCAGGTTGGCCATGTGGCCGGTGAAGCGCCAGGAAGAGGAGCTGTCCATGTCGCAGGAGGTAAAGGCGTCGAAGCCCAGCTCGGCGGCGCGGGCGTGGATGTCCTCCACCACGGTCTTGAGGGTCTCAAAGTTCTTGATGTCCTCCATCTTGTGGCCGGCCTGCTCCACCAGGTCGGGGTTGACGATGATGCCGTAGCACTCGTAGCAGTAGCCGATGGAAACCAGCTTGCCGGTCTCGTCGTACAGGTTGTAGGCGTCGGTGTTCAGCTCATTGGCGATGTCGGTACCGGTCAGGTCCAGGGCGTAGTCCTTCCAGTCCTTCACGCCGGCCTGGTTGCCGATGACGAACAGCGTGGGGGGATTGGACTTATCCATCTCGGCGGTGAGCTGCTGGCTGTAGGTGCCGGAAGCGGCGGTGACCACCTTCACGTTGACGCCGGTCTTCTCGGTATAGGCCTTGGCCAGGTCCTGGGCGGTGGCGTCCAGCTCGGGCTTGAAGTTGAGCCAGTACACGGAACCGCCCTCGCCGGAGGGCTGGTTGGCGTCGTCGGGCTTCTGGGTGTCCTCGGTGCCGGGGTTGTCGCTGGCCGGGGGATTGGTGGCGTCGCCGCCGTTGCTGCTGGAGCAGCCTGCCAGCATGGCGAGCACCATGCAAAGGGACAGGACCAGCGCTAAGAGCTTCTTAGTCATTTTCATTTCCTCCTATAAATTTTGGTTTCGGGAGCTGGAAACGTTACTGGGAATGTTACCGGGAACGTTTCCGGTCCCTATGGTCACATAATAAACACATTATGCCCATTTGGCAAGTAAAATTTCATTGATCTGCACAAGTTTAGAGGAATGCCAAAAAACTCCTCTTTGTTTTTGTGGAAAACCACCAAAAACCCGCCGCTGGATAAACCGGATGGAATGGGGTATACTGGCACAGAGGTGAAGCGCAATGGATATGAACAACCAGGAATACAACCATTATGTCAGCAGCCGGGCGGATCCGTCCCCCCTTTGGAAGGATATCCTGTGGGCGTTCTGCGTGGGCGGAGCCATCTGCGCGGGGGGGCAGGGGCTGTCCACCCTGTACCAGAGCCTGGGGGCCAGCAGGGACGACGCGGGCGCCTGGACATCCATCACCCTGATTTTCCTGGCCTCCCTGCTCACCGGGCTGGGCGTGTTCGACAACATCGCCAAGCGGGCGGGAGCGGGCACCCTGGTGCCCATCACCGGCTTTTCCAACGCCATGGTATCCCCGGCGCTGGAGTTCAAGAGCGAGGGCTTCGTCACCGGCACCGGCGCCAAGCTGTTTACCGTGGCGGGGCCGGTGCTGGCCTATGGGATCTCGGCCAGCGTGGTGTACGGCGTGGTCTTGTGGCTGTTCCAGATGGCAAAATAGAGGAAATCAAAGCAGGCGGCGTTGGGAGGAATTTCGGAAAGAAGTTCCTCCCAGCTTTCAATGTGCGGTCAACGTCCATAGAGAAGCTGTTGCGATGGCAATCAGATCATAGCGGCTTTTTATGTGCCTCTCCCGTTTTCGCAGCACGCTCTTCCGCCCGCTGCCGATGGTCATGGCGTCATTTTATGCCGTGCGCTTTCGGGAATGCGCGAAAATTCCTCTTGACGTCCGCTGCTTCAAAATACAGACTTGATTTTCTCTCTGCTTTCCATAGAATGGGCCTCGTGGGACAGTAACCCCCCCCCAGCAACAAAACATGGAGGCTGACACATGAAAAAACGTATTTTAGTAGTTGATGACGACAATATGAATCTGGCAAGGACCAGAATCATCCTTGGTAAGGAATACGACGTGGTTTTGGCGGATTCGGGGATCGAAGCGCTGGCTAAGCTCCAGAACAAGAAAGCCGACATGGTGCTTCTGGATATTGATATGCCGGGTATGAACGGCCTTGAAACCTTTGAGCGCATGAAAAAATTCGCCGCGGATATCCCCGTGATCTTTCTGACGGCGTCGGGCTTGAAGGAGGATGTCCAAAACGCGATTAAGCTGGGGGCGGTGAATTATCTGAAAAAGCCCTACCGGCCGGAGGAGCTCCTCAAGCGGATCAGCCAGGAATTTGAAAAAGCATGAGGGCGGAGGAACAGACGGGCCGTCACCTGCTGCTGGCCGTCACCACCACGGTATTCAGCGGAATATTGGGCTTGGTCATTTTGATTCTGTCTTGGGAAATCTGGATGCTTCCGCTGCTGGCGGCGGGCTGCTTCAGCGTGTGGTTCCTGCACATTGCCAAGCTCGGGTCGGGCACGCTTTATGAAAACCTGTGCACCGGGCTGATGCTGGTTGAATTCTTTTTCTTCAGCGTCCATGATTTCAGCCTTTTTGACCTCCCGGCTGTGGCCTGCGTCCTGATTCTGGCGTTGTTCATGATAAACAAAAAGTGGATCATGCACGCGATTGAGGGCCTGTATGTGCTGGCGCTGTGGATCATGCACGCGATTGAGGGCCTGTATGTGCTGGCGCTGCTGTATCACGGCCTGATTCTCCGGACCATTTCCCACCGGATGGACTGGGATGATTCCATCCAGCTGATGCTCGGCGCCGTTATCGTTTTCTGCGCCTCGGCGCTGGCGAGATACTGGATTACCCGGCGGAACGTGCAGCGGGCGCGGTACGAGCATATATATTCCGAGCTGGAGACAGCCGGAAAGCAGAACGCCCTGTTTCTGTCCAATGTTTCCCACGAGCTCCGCACGCCCATCAACATGGTAATCGGAATCAGCGAGGTGGCGCTGGGGAAGGAACTCTCCCCGGATATCCGATCCGATATGACGTCTATCAAACTGGCGGGAAAGCGCCTCTCTAATCAGATCAACAATATGCTGGACTATACGGAGATCGTGGAGGGCACCCTGACCCCCGCCAAGAAGGAATATATGATCACCTCAGTGCTGAACGACGTGATTACCATGACCGCCCTGCAAAGCAACCGCCAGCATCTGGAGCTGGTGTTCGACATTGATCCGAAGATTCCGGCGGTCCTTGTTGGCGACTCGGAGAAAATTTCCCATGTGCTCAAAATCCTGCTGGAGAACTCCTTTAAATTCACGGAAGAGGGCGGTATCAACGTTCGCATCCAGTGCCGGCGGGAAAGCTACGGCATCAATCTGATCGTGGATATCCGCGATACCGGCATCGGCATGACGGATTCCCAGCTGACGCAGATGCGCCACGTCTTTTACCAGGCGGATTCCGGAAGCAGCCGCCTGGCGGGCGGGCTTGGCCTTGGACTTCCCATCGCCCAGGGGCTTTTGACCGCTATGGGCGGTTTCATTCATTTCAGCAGCAATGCGCAGCAGGGCCTTTCCGCCCACATCGTCCTCCCGCAGGGCGTGGCGGATGAGCGGCCATGCATCACGCTCAATCATCCGGAGCAGCTTCACATCGCGTGTTACTTCAGGCCGGAAAAATACAGCTGCGACGAGGTTCGGGAGTATTATGACGGACTGATTTTAAGCCTGGTGCACGGGCTTGGCGTAAAAGGCTACCAGGCGCATAATTTTGAGGGCCTGCTCAAGGTGCTGCGCAGCCACAAGCTGACCCATGTGTTCATCACCCAATCGGAATATCAGGAGAATCCGTCGTATTATGAGGACCTGGCAAAAACCGTCCGGGTCGTGGTCATTGCGGAGCGGGAGTACAATCTGAGCCTTGGAAGCCCGCTGTTGATTATACATAAGCCTTTTTCCGCGCTTTCCGTGGCAAATCTGCTGAACGGGGAAACCGGAGAGCGGGGCTTTGCAGAGGACCAGGCCGCAGGGCGGAAGCCCTTTGTCTGCGTGGGCATCCGGGCTCTGGCCGTGGACGACGAGGAAATGAATCTTGTCGTGGCTAAGGGCGTTCTTGGCAGCTATGGGATTGAGGTGGATACCTGCCTGAGCGGAAGAGAGGCGGTGTCTCTGTGCGGCGGCACCTCCTATGATATCATCTTCCTGGATCATATGATGCCGGGTTTTGACGGCGTGGAAACCCTGAAAAAAATCCGCCAGATAAACGATGGCATATATCAGGACCTGCCCATCATCGCACTGACCGCCAATACCGTCAGCGGCGCACGGGAGATGTTCCGGAGCGAGGGCTTCACCGAATTTGTTCCCAAACCCATCGAGCGCACGGTTCTGGAACGGGTGCTGCGGAAGGTCCTGCCCAAGAGCTGCATCCAATACAGCATGAGGCCTGTCGGCAGGGACGAACCCGCCTCCGAGGCGGCGGATCCCCCGAAGCTCCCGGAACCGCGCGCCGAGGAGCCTGCCGGACCCTTGGAGGAGGCCGGCCTGCCGCAGGGCCGTGCGGACGCGCTTTCCTGCGACCAGCTTGCCCAAGCCGGTATCAACGGGGAGATGGGGCTGGACTTCTGCGCCGGGGACGAGGATTTTTACAAGGAAATGCTGCGGATGTTCCGTGACCAGAGCGCCGGAAAGCAGGCGGAAATTGCTTCCCTGTACGAAAGCGCCAGCTGGAAGGATTACGCGGTCAAGGTCCACGCGCTGAAAAGCACCTCCCTGACGATTGGAGCGGAAGCGCTCTCCGCGCAGGCAAAGGAGCTGGAGCTGGCGGGGAAGCGGGGGGACGAGGACTTTATCAAGTCGCATCATGCCGCGCTGATGCAGGCCTATGGCGAGCTCTGTGCGCGTATCGGGGAAATACGCGCCTTGGGCCTTTCGTCTGAAAAAACCGAATGTTAAGGGGTGAGGAACTGCGTGATTAAAAAATGGTTTGCTGTTATCTCAGATCACAGAATCAGCCTGAGGGAGCGTATGTTCCGCATTGTGACGGCCATCTGCATGATCGCGATTGTATTTACCATGCCCATGGGGCGGAGTGTTTGGAATATTCTGATGCTGGCGGTCAGCCTCATTGCCATGGCGGTGATCACCAAGATCAGCATTCGGACAAAACGCATTCACACAGGCGCCACGCTGGTCGCGGTGCTGCTTCTTATCCTGTTTCCGCTTACCTTTTTCTCCGCCGGCGGCTTTTACAGCGGTGTGCCGGAGTGGTTTGTCCTCTGCTTTATTTACGTGTGCATCACCTTGCAGGGACGGCGCAGGATTGCGTTCTTCGGGCTGTGTACAGCGGAAACCATGCTTTGCTATAGTTTGGCCTTTTACTTTCCCGCTCTTGCCGCGCCAAACAGCCAGCATACCGCCCTGTTTGATTCCGCGTTTTCCATGATTATGGTGGGACTGCTTACCAGCGTGCTGCTTATGTTCCTGAACAGAATGTACGAAGAGGAAAACGCCCTCTCCCAGCGGCAGAAAAAGGAAATCGAGGAGCTGAACCAGGCGGAAAACCACTTCTTCTCCAGCATGAGCCACGAAATCCGCACGCCTATCAATACGATCATCGGACTGAATGAAATCATCCTGCGGGAGAGCACCTCAGAGGAGGTAGCCGAAAACGCGAGAAACATCCAGGGGGCCAGCAGGCTGCTGCTCTCGCTGATCAACGATATTCTGGATATTTCCAAGATCAAATCCGGGAAAATGGAGATTGTCAACGTCTCTTATGAGACCGGCTCCCTGTTTTCAGAAATCGTCAATATGATCTGGATTAAGGCCAGGGAGAAGGGGCTGGAATTCAAGCTCCATGTGGACCCATCAATCCCAAGTATGCTCTGCGGAGACGAGGTTCGCATCAAGCAGATTTTAATCAACCTGCTGAACAACGCCATAAAGTACACAAGCGAGGGTTCGGTTACCCTCTCCGTTCGGTGCGAGCGTCTGTCCCTCAACCGGGTGCGGGTCTGGTATTCCGTGGAGGACACCGGACAGGGCGTGAAAAAGGAAAATATTCCCTACATTTTCAACGCGTTCCGGCGGGTGGATGAAGAGCGGAACCGCCATATTGAAGGAACCGGCCTGGGGCTGAGCATTGTCCAGCAGCTCGTGGAGCTGATGGGCGGAGAAATCAGCGTCAACAGCGTTTATACCAGGGGATCGACCTTCATCGTTCGCCTGGATCAGGACATACTTGACGATAGCGAGCTTGGGACCTTTACGCTGGCTTCCCGGTCCAAGGTGCGCGACAGCGAGCCATACCGGCAGAGCTTTGAGGCGCCGGATGCCCATATCCTCGTGGTGGACGACAACGACATGAATCTGATGGTTGTCAAGAAGCTGCTGGCGGAGACCAAAATCCAGATCGACACGGCCTCCAGCGGCGCGGAGTGTCTGCGTCTGACGCTGGCCCATCACTACGACTGTATTCTCATGGACCATCTGATGCCGGAGATGGACGGGATCGCGTGCCTCCATGCCCTGCGGGTTCAGCCGGCAGGCTTGTGCCAGAGCGTGCCTGTGGTGGCCCTGACCGCGAATGCCGGCAGCGATAACCAGCTGCTCTACCGAAAGGAGGGCTTCAGCGGGTATCTTGCCAAGCCTGTCAGCGGAGCATTGCTGGAGGCCGCCGTGCTGAGCATCCTCCCCAAAGGGCTGGTTCATCTGAACGAGGAAGCCCATCAGTCTGAGGTTGAAAAGGACATCCTGATCTTTGAGCAGACCCAGCGGCGTTCCATCCTCGTTACCACGGACAGCGTGTGCGACCTTCCGGACTCCCTCGTCCGGGAATTCGGCATTTCCGTTTGCCCCTACTACGTCGATACGGATGACGGCCGTTTCCTGGACGGGCTGGAAATCCAACCGGATGAGCTGCTGATGCACATTGCCGGAGGACGAAAGGGGACCTCCCAGCCGCCCAGGGCGGAGGACTACGAGCGGTTCTTCGCGGAGAAGCTGACCGAAGCGCAAAACGTCATTCATATCTCCATGGCAAAGCACGTCAGCGAGGGATATCAAAACGCCATTGAGGCGGCGAAGTCCTTTGAAAACGTCACGGTGATTGACTCCGGACACCTTTCCAGCAGCCTGGGGCTGGCGGTGCTGTGCGCAGCTCATATGGCGGAGCATCACGCTGCAAAGGAAGAGATCATAGAAGCTGTGAAACGGGTGGAATCCTCCATCTCCTCTGCCTTCATCATCAACAGCACCCATATGATGTGCCAGTCTGGACGGATTTCAAAACGAATCCAGATTCTCTGCGACGCGCTGCTGCTGCATCCGGTGCTGATGCTGAGAAAGAGCCGGATGGGGGTTGGGTACATGGAGATGGGCAGCTTTTCCCATGTGGCGAAAAAATACGTCAAAAAAACCCTTCAGGATACCAGGAACATCGACCGGCGCATTTTGTTCATCACGTATTCCGGGATGGATGAAAAGAAGCTCCAGTATATTCAGAGTCTGGTACAGCAGTACTGCCCGTTTGAGCGGGTCTATCTGCAAAAGGCGTCTTCCGCCATCGCCAGCAACTGCGGTCCGGAGTCCTTCGGCCTGCTGTTCATGCGCCGGGATGACAATGTGATTTCCTTCTTTGAAACGTCGAACCTGGACGCTGTAAGCGGCAGCGCTCCTCCGAAGTCTTAGTTCGCTCCATATTTTCTTAAAGGCAGGGGATTTTTAAGAAATCCCCTGCCTTATCTCGTAATCACCGGGCCATCGGCTGCTTTCCATGCGGGGCCAGGAACACATGGAAAGCCCTTGGGCATTGTTAAGGAACCCCTGAAACACAGGTAATCTGGGACGGGAGTAACAAACAGCTTGCGGGCAGAAGAAAATATGGTATTATCACCTCTGGATCGCCTGTTCACTCATGCTCCGGTTTAGCTTTAGCGTCTGACCATCAACAATCCGTAAGTTGTTCCAGCAGCCCGCGGCAACCCTCCAGCACATCCCGCCAGGTGGTTTCAAAATCATCGGTATACCACGGATCGGCCACATCGCCGGGGCGGTCGGTGTAGTCCATCAGGAGGTGCAGCTTCCCGGCAAAGTCGCTGCCGCAGATGCGGTGCATATTCCGCAGGTTGGCCCGGTCCATCCCGATCAGGAGGTCGTATTGGTCGTAGTCGCTGTTCTTGAGCTGCCGAGCCGTCTTGCCCGCACAGTCGATGCTGTGTTCGGCCAGCTTGCGCCGGGCCGGGGGATAGACCGGGTTGCCAATCTCCTCCGTGCTGGTAGCGGCGGACTCGATGTGGAATTGGCCCTCCAGTCCGGCTTTCTTCACCAGATCCTTCATTACGAATTCGGCCATCGGGCTCCGACAGATATTGCCGTGGCAGACGAATAGTATCCTTGTCATATTATGAAACCTCTTGAATGTATTGATATTCCGGGCCCTGCAGGTGTTTTGCGGCATTTTCTTCCGCTCATTCTCTTGGCATATCCCGGCGTAAAATAGCACAGCTTTGACCCCGAAAGTAGTAGGAAAGGTAGTAAATCAAAGGGGCTCATCCCGTTTTACTACCCGACGCGGGCAACCCGTTCCAGCTCCGCCTGTACGTCCTCGAAGCCCAGGTGGGTGTAGGTGCTCAGCGTACACCAATATCCGAGTGGCCCATGAGGTATTGCAGCGTCTTGGGGTTCATGCCGCTCTTTGCCATGTTGGAGCAAAATGTACGTGCGGGGTGACTTTGGGCATCTGCACCTTGTAGATGCTGTTGTATTTCTGGCAGATGTGCTTGAAGTAATGCTCCCAGTGAAGCGCCACCATCGGCTTGCCATCCTTATCCAAATACAGAAAGCCGCACCTGCCGCCGATCATCGGCTCGGTCTTGGGCTTCGGCCTGCTGGCGATAATGCGCTGGAAGCACTGGTACACATCGTCCGTCATGGGGATTTCCCTCGCCCTGCTGGCAGTTTTCGTTTCCTCAATGATGTACTCCATATTCCGCTTTCGCTGAAGGTGGTGGTTGACGCTGATTCTGCGGTTCCTCATGTCCAGGTCAGCCCTACAAACTCCGAAATGTGAAGCCCCGTCTTGAACAGGATATAAATGCCGTCATAGTACCGGGAAAAGTGCTTGTCACCCTTTACAAATTCCAGAAATGCCCGTTCCTGTTTCCTTGTGATCGCTTCCCTTGTCACGCTGTCGTTGACAACAACGGTGGCAAGCTGAAATTCAAACGGATTTTTGCGTATCAAAAGCCATCTGAAACGCAGGCCGGACAACGCCCCGAATGAGTGGATGGAGCTGTACCCCCTGCCGTCCTGCTGTAACTTGATGAGCCAGCATTTGGCGTCGGACAGCTTCACCCGGTCAATGCGCTGTCTGCCGAAGTCCTCTTTTTTGATGATGTTGAGGACAAAGTTATAGTTGGCTTCGGTGTTGTGCCGGACGCCGGTTTTCTGGGAGAGGTACTTCTTCACCAAATCCAGAACGGTCATCTCTCCGCCGCGGGGAATAATGGCGTCCTCAATATCCCGCCGGATTTGCTTCTCCTTTTCCCGCAGGGAAAGCCCATCCCGTTTGCCCTGGGGCGTACTGTCCGTGGCTTCTAAAAGAGCATCGGCATGATATAATCATATTATACCATAGCTGAGGCTCATTTTCCATATCAATCTGACCGCCTTCTTGAAACTTTTCGCAAGGTGCGGCGCTTAAATCGACGACAGCTTATCCAAAACTGCTCAAACCGCTGGCGTTTGTTTAGAATTTTCACGCCGTTCTGAATGACAAAGCCCGCGTCCAGGTTGCTGTTTACCAGCCTGCGCCGCTGGACGGCGCTCCGGGACAGCCCCAGGGCCTCGCCGATCTCGCTGTCCGTCAAATCCAGCACCAGACGCAAAATCAAAATGCTTTGCTCCTGTTCCGGCAGACCGGCAAAGGCGCCGACCACTTGTTGGCTTCTGATCGGCAGGTCATAGCCGCAGTACGAGAACACATAACTGTCGCTGGGATAGTCGTCCGCCAAACACAGCTTATCCATCGCCGTTTGAGGCAACCGCTCTAAGGACGTTTCCCGGCTGGCCCGCGGCTTCATTTCCCGAATGCAGTCGATTGCCTCATGCTTCAATACGGTCTTGCAAAAGGCATCAAATCTGCACCGTTCGCCATAGTCGCCGGGGTTCGTTTCCATCTTCTCACCCCCTTTCGTCGGGGGATGGTGGTGGTACTCTCCCTTTCTGCTAACAGAGCGTTCGGCGGCACAGGTTTTGCACGCAAACCCGCTTTCCGCAGAGAAAAAAGAGAAAAAATTTGAGGCTTCGGTAGAAAGAGTGGGCGGGTCAGCGGTTAGGGAGAGTGGGATGAAGATTGGAGCAGGAGAGCATAACCATAGCGAGAAGATTATCCACGTTGCGAAAGCCAAAAGCGGTACGGATGATGAGTTTGATT
>CAJTGJ010000029.1 GCA_910575695.1 Oscillospiraceae bacterium
TGTAGTGTGCCTGTTTCCTCAAACCTATTCTAACAAATTTTGACTCGCTGCGTTAGAGCCACCGGTGTTTCATCCCCTTTGGTGCCTTGGAGCGCAGCGGAAAGGTATGGTCATAACCATGAAACATTTTAAAAAGTACCTTTGCCCCGCCATCCTTGCCCTGCTCCTTTGCACCCTGTGCTGTGCCCCGGCCTTTGCCAGCAGCGTGGCCGGTGTGGTGGAAAGCACCTGGAAGGACGCCGCGAGCCAGATCAAGACCGTGGTCAACAACGTGGTCTTCCCCGCCCTGGACATGATCCTGGCTATCGCCTTCTTCTGCAAGCTGGGCATGGCCTACTTCGACTACCGCCAGCGCAACCAGTTCGAGTGGACCGGCCCCGTGATCCTGTTCGCCTGCCTGGTGTTCGTGCTCCTGGCCCCCACGTACATCTGGACCATCGTAGGGCTGTGATCACTGCCCCGCCAGCCGGAGCAATCCTTTTTTCAAACAGACAGACAGCTCAACACGCTTCACCTCGTCCAGATCTTCAAAGGCGATCAGCGCCACGCTGCCCACCCGTCCTAAAATTTCGCCCCGCCCGAACTTCTCGTGAACCACCTCGGCCCCGGCCATGAAGTCCTCCTGCTGCCTCGCCAGCTGGGCCGGGGTGGGGCCGCTCTCGTATGCGGACGGCTTCGCCCTGGCCCGCTTCGGCTTGGGCTGGGGGCTGAACTGGGGCTCCGGCTCGGGCGGCTCCCCGCCCAGAAGCTGGTGGATGAAGGTGTATCCCGCCCCGGCGGGCTCCCCGAATTTGCCCTCGTAGCACAGCAGGTCAAGCTCCCGCTTTGCCCTGGTGGCTCCCACGTAGAACAGCCGCCGCTCCTCCTCCAGCGCCATCCTGCCCTCGTCGTCGTGGGGAAGCGGGTCTGAGGGGAATGTGCCATCCACTGCGTCGATGAGGATTACCCGGTCGTACTCCAGGCCCTTGCTGGCGTGGATGGTGGACAGCACGAAAGGACAGGCCGGGTCGGGCTCCATGCCTTCGATAGTGTCCTTTAGCTCCTGCAAACGGAGCAGGAAGGGCCCCGTGGCCGGGGTCTGATTGGCAAGGGACAGCAGCACATCCAGCTTGGAGGTGTCCGCCTTCTGCTCCCGCAGGTAATCCCCATAGCCCATGAATTTCACCAGCCGCTGGATGGCGGCAAAGCTGGTGAGCTGGGGGAACTTCGAGTAGTGGGTCTGGAGGGCCCGGACCTTCCCGTACTGCCACGGCTCCAGCCCCTCGTTGGCCAGCAGGCGGCTGAACACCGACTCGTCCTCAGCCATACCCCGGAGCATCCCCGCCAGCACGGGCTTTTTGATTTTCAGATCCAGCTTGTAGTAGAAGCGCAGAAACTTTTCCCAGTTGGCATCGTCAAAGGCGAACTCCAGCATATCGGTGATATCCCGCACGATGGGGCTGGTGAAGAAGAAGCCCTCCCGCTGGCGGCAGGCATAGGGCACCCCCTCCCGCTCCAGCAGGTCGATGAGTGGCAGGGCGCTGTCATTGTTCCGGTAGAGAACGGCAGTCTGCTCCTTACAGTCCTGAGCCACTTTCAAGAGATAGTTATATTGGCGGTTGTAGTCCGCCAGCGGCACCATTTTTACCGGCGCACCCTGGGGATTATCCGTGCGCATATGCTTGGGACGGCGGCTCTCGTTGCGCTGGATGAATGCGTCCGCCGCCTCCACGATGGACTTGGTGGAGCGGTAGTTGGTCTCCATCATCAGCACCTTTGCCCCCGGCCAGACCTGCTCAAATTCCAGCAGGGCCTGGGGCCACGCCGCCCGGAAGCCGTAGATACTCTGGTCCTCATCCCCCACCATGAACAGGTTCCGGGACCTGGAGGCCAGCAGACGCAGGATAGCGTGCTGGATCTTTGAGGTGTCCTGGGCTTCGTCAACACAGAGATATGGCCAGCGGCGCTGGAAATAGGCCAGGATATCCGGATACTGTCGGAAAATGCGGTAGGTGAACACCATCTGGTCGTCAAAGTCCATGAGGCGGTGCTTCAGCAGGAACGCCTGGTAGCCCTTATAGACTGCCGGGAAATCCATGCCGTCCACCTGGTGGGCCTCCACGTCCGCGTCGCTGAGCATCATGTTTTTGCAGTAGGTGATGTGGGTGCGGGCTTCCTTCACCTGCAGGTCCGGGGGATACCCTCCCCCGCCCTTGGAAAGCAGCTCCCGGATCACCGCGTTGAGCTGGGCTTCGTTGTCCGCCAGGGCGAAGGGCTCCGTGCCCTTTTTCCCCGCGTAATAGCGGATCGCCACCGCGCACAGGCCGTTGATGGTGCGGAAGGTGAGCCTGTCCGCGTGCTCCTCACCAAAAAAGCGGACAAACCGGGCTTTCATGTCGCGGGTGGCCGCCACGGTATAGGTAACGGTGAGGATGTTCTCCGGGCGGATCCCTTTGCAGTAGATCATGTACCCCAGGCGGGTGACCAGTACGGTGGTCTTGCCGCTCCCCGGCACCGCCAGGAGCAGGACGGGCCCCCCGGTCTGCCGCACCGCCGCCTCCTGCTGGGGGTTCAGGCGGACATGGTATTGCCGTTTAAACTCGCTGTAAGTCATGCTCCGCCTCCGTTTTATCATTCGTAATGCCTCCGGCGGCTTGTCGGGGGCACCATTATACCATAGAAAGAAGGGAGTTTCTATTTTTATTTGGGATTTTGTCGTGTCCACCGTCCTGGACGAACTGCTGGACTGGGCCTACAGCCAGGCGGTGGGCTTTTTGGGCGCGTTCTTCGCCCTTATGGGCAACATGGGCGTGGAGCTGTTCGACCTGCTCTGGGTGCAGGCCGTGGTGCAGTTTTTCTCCCAGCTGGGCTGGGCGCTGTTCGCCGTAAGCCTGGTGGTGTCCTTCTTTGAATTCGGCATCGAATACTCGTCAGGCAGGGGGAACATCCGCCACACCGCCATCAACTGCCTCAAGGGCTTTATGGCCGTCAGCCTGTTCTCCACCGTCCCCGTCCGGCTGTATGCCCTGTCCATATCGCTCCAGGCCAGCTTCACCGCCTCCATCACCGGGCTGGGTTCCGGTATTGGGGAACTGGGCCAGAGCATCATCACCAAGCTCACCACTGCGGAAGGACTCACCTCGGCGGCGGTGGATTTTATCTTCGGCGGGCCCACCTTCAACCCCATTATGATGCTGTTTTGCGTGATCCTCATGGCCTACGCCGTGATCAAGGTGTTTTTTGCCAACCTGAAGCGGGGCGGCATCCTGCTCATCCAGATCGCGGTGGGCTCGCTGTATATGTTCAGCGTCCCCCGCGGCTACAGCGACGGCTTCACCCAGTGGTGCAAGCAGGTGATCGGGCTGTGCCTTACCGCATTTTTGCAGTCCACGATCCTGACGGCAGGGCTCATGGCGTTCACCGACCACGCACTGCTGGGGCTGGGCCTGATGCTGTCCGCAGGCGAGGTGCCCCGGATCGCCGGGGCCTTCGGGCTGGACACCTCCACACGGGCCAGCCTGAGCTCCGCCGTCCACACCGCCCAGATGGCGGTCAATACCACCAAGGTCATCGCCTCGGCGGTGAGCAAATAATGCGGAAGGAAAAAAAGCTGACCATGGGGAGCCTGTTTGACGGGATCGGCGGCTTCCCCCTGGCGGCGGTGCGCAATGGGATCACCCCCGTCTGGGCCAGCGAAATCGAGGCGTTCCCTATCCAGGTGACCAAAAAGCACTTCCCTGACATGATCCATGTAGGGGATATCACTAAGCTGGACGGGGCCGAACTGCCCCCGGTGGACATCATCTGCGGGGGCAGCCCGTGCCAGGATCTTAGCGTTGCCGGTACCCGTTCCGGCCTCGCAGGGGCCCGTTCCGGGCTTTTTATGGAACAAATCCGTATCGTAAAGGAGATGAGAGCGGCAGATGTGCAAAGAGGGAGAACAGCTCGTTTTATTCGACCTCGGTTCCTCGCCTGGGAAAACGTGCCAGGCGCATTCAGCTCGGGCACCCCGAAGGGGGAGGACTTCCGGATCGTCCTCGAGGAGATCTGCAAAATTAGCTGCGATACCGTTTCTATCCCTCGACCTCACCCCTGGAAATGGCAATTTGCTGGGCGAATTCTATTGGGAGATTCTTTCTCCCTTGCTTGGCGGGTCATGGACGCTCAACACTGGGGTCTCGCCCAGAGAAGGTCGCGCGTGTTCGTTATCGCAGATTTTGGAGGACTCACCGCCCCGCAAATATTATTTATCCCGGAAAGCCTGCCTGGGTATCCTGCGCCGGGCCCGTGAGCGGGGCAAGCCCCTGCCGCCCCAGCTGGAGGCCGCGCTGAAAGCACAGGCGGGGCTGACGGTGCAGCTCACGCCGCTGGACCCGCCGCCCCTGGCGTTCCACATGAACCAGCGGGATGAGGCCATCGACCTGGGCGAGATCTCCGGAGCGCTGATGGCCACCAGCAATATGCAGATGCAGACCTTTGTGACAGAACGCCTCAATCCCTGGGACACCCAGCAGGCCCGGATCACAGCTCCGGAGGGCGTGCCCACCACCATCAGCAGCGGCGAAGCCAAACCAGGCGGTCTGATTTTTGCCGCTGGCTTCTGCGCCGGGGCGGGGCCGTCCGCAGGGAGCATCGGCTACCAGGAGGAGGTGTCGCCGACACTGAAAGCCGCCGCCAGCGGCAATATGATGCCCTCTGTCCTCTGCCTCAACGACCAGGGCGGGCAGATCATGGAGTGCTCTGAGGATATCGCGGGCACCCTCCGGGCCCAGGAGCATGGGCACCAGCCGCTCGTGTTCGAGAACCACGGCATTGACGCCCGATACACCGGCCCCCACAAGGTGGCCCCCACGCTCTCCTGCCGCGCGGGCACTGGCGGCAACAACCTCAGCCTGGTCATGCAGAAGGAGGAGCCTGTGTTCTGTATCACCGGGAACGCCATCGACCGCCTGCCGCAGAATGGCGGTAATGGGAACGGGTTCCAAGAGGATATCGCCTACACCCTGACCGCCACGGATCGCCACGCCGTTTTTTCCAGACAGAGGTCGGACAGATTCCTGGAGTCTGGGTTGAGCTCCACCCAGAGCGCCAGACAGCAGAAAGAGGCCACCGACCTCATCTATCAGGAAACCGTTAGCGCACCGATCACCAGTGACAGCAAGGGCCCCAACTCCCAGTACGTCTCTCAGGACAAGCTGATTGTGGAGGCCCCATTATTGATAAGGAGGCTAACGCCGAGGGAATGCGAACGCCTCCAGGGTTTTCCTGACGATTGGACCGCCCTGCCCGGAGCGGCGGACTCGCCCAGATACCGTGCTCTGGGCAACAGCGTCGCCATTCCATGCGTGGAATATCTGATGCACGGGATGGCCCTGGTTTTGAGGGCCGGATAAGTTGTTGCATTTGCTTCGTTTCAGCCGGTATCTTCGTTGCTTATAGTGAATAGCTTTCCGGCCCGGTTTTCGGTATACTTGCCTTACAAAAAACGAAAGGAGAAGCACCTGATATGGCAGAAAACAAAAGAAACCTGTGTGCCATGATTCCGATAGAGCTCCATGAGCAGGTCCGGGCGGCGCAGGAGCAGGCCGGGATGACCCTGAGCGCGTACATCACCGAACTGCTGACCAACTACTACGAAGGGGGAACGGAAAAAATGAAGGAAAGTATGCGTACCATGGCCTTTCAGATGCCCGAGGAGATGTTCCAGCGGCTGAAAATGCACCTGGAACGGGAGAGCAGGCGCACCGGCAAGAAGGTCAGCCAGAAGGAGTTCGTGCTGGGCCTGATCCAGCAGGCGCTGGACCAGGCGGAGGCAGCGGAGCGAGAGGAGGCGGACAATGGCACTGATCTGGAATGACAGGAGCCGGAAGGATCGGTCTGGGGCGGTGGTCAGCAGAAGCTACAGGGCCGAGATCCCCCACTGGGGCGAGGCCAGCGTCCACCCCCACATCCACCACCCCGGCGAAATGTTCCTGAACTGCCCCGCACTGGGGATCGATATGCGCCCCCTGGGGAGGATCGCCCCGATGGATGCGCTGAACCCCGCAGAGCGGATCCTGATGCAGACGCTGAAGGAACACGCGGTGTGGTGCCTGGAAGCCATGGTGGCTGTCGGCAGCGCGGAGGGCTAAAGACAGAAGGAGGGCGGTAGCCTGCCGCCCTCACCCTTTGCCGTGACCCTTCTGGGGTGGCTCAGCGTTCACGTCCGGATCAATTTTTCCCTCAATCACGCCATGCTCCGCTTCAAACTGAGCGATCCTGTGTTTGATAAGCTGTTCAATTTCCTTGTTTTTCGTGCGTCCTTCATATGCCGCAATAACTGCGAGCTTATCCAACAGGATCTGCGGAATGCGTAACGTGTAACGCGGCAAATTATCCTTCATGTCAATCGCACCTCTGACGCAGTATTGACTTTATTATAGCGTCGATATATAATTCTGTGTAAAATTGACGAAGTTATGACGCATAGTGGACGCATAGAAATGGAGGATAATTAGCATGAAGGTGGCTGTCATTGGCTCGAGGGAGCTGCAAGTAAATCATCTGGAGGACTACCTCCCAGATCATGTGACCGAGATCGTATCGGGCGGAGCGCGGGGCATCGACACCTGCGCGAAAAGTTATGCCCTGCGGCACGGACTGAAGCTGACCGAGTTTCTGCCGGAGTATGCGAAATATGGGAGGGGCGCTCCACTGCGCCGCAACATTACCATCATCGAGCACGCCGACCTTGTGCTGGCTTTCTGGGACGGCAAGTCCAGAGGGACGAAGTTTGTGATCGACAACTGCAAAAAACGAAACATCCCTGTGGCGGTGTACCAGCCCGCCGCAGGCTCGGAGGCGAAACAATATCAATGTATATCTACCCCAATGACCTGAAAGCGAAGCCCACCCTGTGGCTGTGGGCGCTGCGGGACGTGGCGGTGACGGCGGTCTGCCTGGTGCTGTCCGTGCTGGCCCTGGTGGAGCTGGGACTGCTCCCGCCCCTGATCTGCACCGTCCTGTACGCATTCCTCAGCATCCGGATGGAGGACGCCAGTATTTTGGATTTCCTCCGCTATGCCGTGTACTTCCTGTTTTTGAAACAGCAATACTATCAGTGGAAGGAGTAATCAAATTGAATCGAAAAGCAAAGAAGGAGCTGCGGGAGCGCCAGTCCACCCGCCAGCTCATGGGCATCAGCCAGCTCACCGAACACGGCGTGAAAACCGCCAAAGGGGAGCTGGTTTTTTTCATGCTCAGGCCGGATAACCTGTCCGTCCTCTCCCCCGACGGGGTCCGGGCCAGGGTGTCCGCCCTGGCTGACCTCCTGCGCAGCACCCCCGCCGTGCGGCTCCAGGCCATGGACTCCCGCGAGTCCTTCCAGGCCAACAAGGACTTTTACCAGCGGCGGCTGGAGACAGAGCCGCTCCCCGCTGTCCGGGACCTGCTGCGGCAGGACGCCGCCCACCTGGACGAGATCCAGGCCGCCACCGCCTCGGCGCGGGAATTTGCCTTGGTGTACCCGGTGGACATCGTCGCCACAAGCTCCATATCCCTCGCTTCGCCGCAAGCGGCAAAGCTCACTCATTCCGCTGCGGCTCCTCACCCCACGCGAACCGCTTCGCTGGGTTCGCATGGGGACCCCAGTGGCGCCGCAGACCCGCGGCTCACCGAGAAAAACCTCCGGGACGCCGGATTCCACGTCCGGCTGGCGGACGGCCAGGACGTGAAGCGCATCCTGGCCGTCTATTACCAGCAGGACGTGACCACGGAGCTGTTCCTCAATTTTGATGGCGAAGGGAGTGTCAATTCCAATGGCTAAGAAAGCTCAGAAGAAGAAAAAAGCGGCGGCAAAGCCCGCCGCCGTACCCCAGCCCAAGGATTTCCTGGACATGGTGGCCCCCGCCGCCGTGAAGTTCAACACCGACCACGCCATTGTGGGCGGCGTGTACCGCACCGTTTTGGCCCTGCGGGGCTACCCCGCCACTACCGAGTCCCTGGCCCTGCTGCGGCACCTGGGCGAGAAAAGCGGGGTGAATTTGACCATCTACATCAAGCAGGCCACCGCCGCTGAGGTAAAGCAGATCATCCACAACGCGGACAGCAAAAACCGGCTGGCCCTGAACACCACCAGCGACCTGCGCCAGAGCGTGACCGCCAGGGCCAACCTTCAGGATGTGGAGCAGATGGTGGCTTCCATGGATCGGAACCGTGAGCCTCTCCTCCACTGCGCCGTATTCATCGGCCTCACCGCCAGGGATCTGGACAGCCTGCGCACCCTCCGGGACCAGGTCACCGCCGAGCTCATCCGGGCCAAGCTGAGCGCCGATCCCCTCCTGCTCCGGCAGCGGGAGGGCTTCATGGCCTCCAACCCAGCTGGCTTCAACGCCTTTGGGGCGCAGTATGAACGGGTGCTGCCCGCCAGCTCGGTGGCCAACCTGTACCCCTTCAACTACTCCGGCAAGACCGATCCCCAGGGCTTCTATGTGGGCCGGGACCGCTACGGCTCCAACATCATCGTGGATCTGGACCGCCGCGCCGAGGACAAGACCACCGCCAGCGTCCTCATCCTGGGCAATTCCGGCCAGGGCAAGAGCTATCTGCTCAAGCTGCTCCTCTGCAACATTTTGGAGAGCGGCAAATCCGCCATCTGCCTGGACCCCGAGCACGAGCTCATCGACCTGTGCGCCAATCTGGGCGGGTGCTTCGTGGATCTGATGGACGGGCGGTACCGCATCAACCCCCTGGAACCCAAGGCGTGGAGCGTGGACGAGGAGGAGGACGCCGACGCTGGGATCCCCGCCACCTTCCGCCAGAGGACGCTTCTCAGCCAGCACATCTCTTTCCTCAAAGACTTTTTCCGTTCCTACAAGGACTTCACCGACGCCCACATCGACACCATCGAACTGATGCTGGAGCGGCTGTACGCCAAGTGGGGGATGGATGACAGCACCGATTTCGCCACCCTCGCCTCCGGGCAGTTCCCCATCCTATCCGACCTCTATGACGTGATCGAGGACGCGCACCAGCACTATGAGAACGAGTCCAGTCCCCTCTACCCCAAGGAGCTGCTCCGGGAAGTCCTGCTGGGGCTCCACTCCCTGTGCCGGGGCGCGGAGAGCAAGTTCTTCAACGGCCACACCAACATCACCTCCAGCCGCTTCCTGGTCTTCGGGGTGAAGGGCTTATTGCAGGCCAGCAAAAATGTGAAGGACGCCATGCTGTTTAACGTGCTGTCCTTCCTCAGCGACAAGCTCCTCACCGTGGGCAACACGGTAGCCACCCTGGACGAGTTGTATATCTGGCTGTCCAACGTCACCACCATTGAGTACATCCGCAACACCCTGAAGCGGGTGCGGAAGAAGGAGTCCGCGCTGATCCTGGCGTCGCAGAATCTGGAGGACTTCGATGTGGACGGCATCCGGGAGCTGACCCGGCCCCTGTTTGCCATCCCTACCCACCAGTTCCTGTTCAACGCGGGCAGCGTGGACAGGAAATTTTATATGGACAACCTCCAGCTGGAGGGCTCCGAGTATGAGCTCATCCGCTACCCCCAGCGGGGCGTGTGCCTGTACAAGTGCGGCAACGAGCGGTATCTGCTGGAGGTCCACGCGCCGGAATACAAGGCGAAGCTGTTTGGAAAGGCGGGCGGGCGATGAACCGCTTATATTCTTTGGCTAAACAGTCCGTGACGGTTGCAATACCAATATAGTATCCCGCCGCCGCGCAGCGGCATACGTGTCTCGGCATTTCCTTCCGGGTATAGCTTGACCAACTCAAAACGCCCGGAGGAGGCAAACGCCATAAATGAAATATAGTGCTGTTTGGTCATTTCATGGGGGATCGACAGAAAAAATTCATCTTCCACCGGCTCAAGCTGCAATACGTGCTCCAAATCAGGTTTCTCAGCCTCCAGCGGCGGCAGAGTGATCCCACAGCAGGAAATCAGGGCGTTTCCTGACGAGCAGAGGATATTCCCGCAGACCGGACAGACATATAGAGAAACGCGTTTGAGATTTGCGCCCCGATTCTGGTTAATGATCTGTTCCCCAGAGAGCAGCTCCGGCACAGAGACGCGGAGCACCTTCGCCAATGGCTCCAAAAGCGAAATGTCTGGCAAGCCCTTGCACGTCTCCCACTTCGAGACCGTTTTGTCACTGACGTTAAGCTGTTCTGCCAGCTGCATCTGCGTCATGTGCATATCCTCGCGGAGCTTTCTGATTGTTCCACCTGTAACGTAATGATCCATAATATCTCACACCTTTCTGATATCAGGATAACTGAAAACCACAAGATTTACAATCTACGAACCGTAGAGAGGAGTCAATAAACATGAAAACGATTGAACTGGAGCGGTGGAAGCCCTCCGAAAGTGATCCCCGGAAGCTGGAGTACGCAGGCCAGCGCACAGCGGAGGAAGTATTTGGGGAACTGAAGCACCGGCTGGAGGGGCAGGGATATCTGCCCGATGAATACTTTAGCCTGCGCTCTGAATGGGAAGATGGCCGGGAGATCCCCCGTGACGCGGACCTGTTCTGTACTGTGGACTATGGCGGGAGCGAGGGCGTGTATGTGGATGTGTACCTCAAGTGGTACGATCAAAAGCAGAAAAAGAGCGTCACCGAGAGCTTCATCGTGGGCAAGACCCTGGGTGAGAACGGGAACGACCTGGACCGGATGTTCCTCACCGCTTCCGCCATTACCAAGGCGGTTCATGGCGACCACGCCACCCATGCCCGGTACATGAGGGTCAATGGGCAGGAGGATACAGGCGGCAGAGTGGTGCATCTCAGCCAACAGGAGGAAAAGGTCATCATCCAGGCGCTGGTGGAGCAGCGGGAGCGGCAGGAGGAGGCCATGTCCCAGACCGAGCAGCTCCTGCGCCGCATGACCGGGGGCATCACCGCTTACATGGACACCGTGGGCCAGCGGCCCCTGCATCTCAGCGACTATGACAAGGCGGTGCTTGCCATCCGGGAGGGGGAAATGTCTGCCTTTAAAGAGCTGTGTCCCAAGGTGCTGGCGGAGCATAAGGATGATCTGCTGGTTGAAACGGCTGGCCGCCCCGGCGATATAGGAGTCAGAATGATGGCACTGGTGCTGTCCAATGATGTGCGTTTTACGGAAGAAGTTTACCGCGCCGCCTGCCAGAAAGCGGTCGATATTGGGGATGGGGACAGGGCGCGGCTCCTTCTGGCTGCGGCGGATCACTATGTGGAGGAGCTGTCCCCGTCCTTCCACGGTGAGGTGGCCAGCTGCGCCTATATCGACCACCGCCACATTGCGCGGGAGATCGTCAAGCACTGTACCGATGAGCAGATCGCCGCCGCACCGCCGCATCTTTTGGAGCTGTTTGCCACAGGGCCGGACTATGAAATGCTGTCTATGCTGGTGGAAAAGGGGATCTCAGGAGGGGACAGCGCGGAGAGGACGCTTCATATGCTGACCTGCGAGGGCCGGAACAGTTGGATCGCGGAGGCGCTTCTGGAAAAGCGGATGTGGGTGGATGTCAACGACTACCGGGCCCTCTACGCCTGTATCGAAAACGATGCTATAGCTACGGCAAAGCTCTTGCTGGATCAAGGAATGGATTTGGCTCAGTACAAAGAGTGGGCCAAACGCCAGAGCCACGGCCTTCGGTGCAATGAGACATTGACCGCGCTGGAGGAGCACTGGAACGAACTCCGCGCACAGGAACTGGAGCCGGAGGAAGAACAGGAAGCCGCCGCGCCGGAGATGGGAGGGATGAACCTTGGCTGATCCCATCCTCGCGGCAAAAGCCGCTGTCACGCTCCTCTCCAACGAAAAGACGCGGAAAGGAATCGGCTGGGCCATTGTCATCATCCTCTCCCCCATCATCGTGGCGCTGGCCCTGCTGTGCGTCCTGGGCTCCGGGACCGTGAGCCACAACATCTCCGCCGCCCAGCTCTGCTTCCAGGACGGCCCTCTGCCGGACGATATCCCCGCCGAGTACCGGGTGTGCATTGAGGAAATGCGGACCCATTTTGCCGGGCTGGACCAATCCATCGCGGACATCGAATCAAATATGGAGAACGGCGGCAGGCTTGATCCCATCCGGGTCAAGGCTGTTTTTTACGCTCTGTATTTCGGCGGCGAGGCCCCGCCTGCCGCTCAATTTGCCCACTGCTTCGCCGCCAGCGAAATCCGTACCAAAACCGTGACCGAACAAGATGAGAACGGCAATGACGTACAAGTGGAGCAGACCTATACCGTATTCGTTCCCATTGAGGACATGGCCACCGTGTACGCCAATATCACCGCTTCCCTGGGGATCGAGATCACGGAGGAACAAAAGGCCAACGCGGACAATGTGTACAGCCTCATCAAGTACGGCTATCCCCTGACGGGCGAGGGCGGCGGCTATGAGGGGGCGGATCTGCCCTATATCGGCGCGGACGGTTTCTGCTCCCCGGTGGGGGCCAACTGGCGGAGCATCGTCACCTCTGAGTTCGGCGGGCGCATCGACCCCATCAACGGCCAGCGGGACGGCCACACCGGGATGGATCTGGCAGTGCCCACCGGCACACCCATCCGGGCGGCGCTGGGCGGCACGGTCAAGACCGCCACATACAATTCCAGCTACGGCAATTATGTGACCATCGACCATGGGAATGGCCTGGTCACCCTGTATGCCCACAACTCCCGGCTGCTGGTGCGGCCCGGACAGGTCGTGCGGGCTGGGGACGTGGTCTCCATGTCCGGGGCCACCGGGCGGGTGACGGGCCCGCACCTCCACTTTGAAGTGAGGGTCAACGGGCAGCGGACGAACCCGCGATACTATTTGCCTTAAGGAGGCTGCCATGGAACAAAAAATCGACCTGTCCCGCACCGCCGGGGAGCTTGCCGCCTACGCCGCCCAGCGGCTGGTGGGATTTGAACAGCACCAGCGGGGCGATTCCTGCCGCCAGCCGGAAACCAGACATGAGTGGATCCGAGACATCCTGCGGGGTATGGCGGAGGTGTGCGGTGAGGACTGCGTTCCGCTCCTCTCTGCGTTCGACCGGCGGCTGGCGGATGCCCGAGGCGCTTCCGCTGTGGAGATGCCCGCCCTCAGTCATCAGCGGCATATGGTCCAAAACCTGGGCCGGTACGCCTCGGCCCTGGAGCGCATGGAGGGCGACCAGCGGCCCCGCTTCCTCCACATCCGGGCTCTGCTGGAGGAGGTCTGTGCCTACCTGCCCTGGGACCCGGAGGCCAACGGGGCCAGAACCGTATGCGGTCAGGTGTCGGAGCAGCTCGTTCGTGCGGTGGCCCGGCGTCCCATCTGCTTCACCCGCGTCTTGCTGGGCGGCGACCTGGATCCGGGCGGCGCAGAGTTTGTGCCCGGCCTGGCAGATGATGCGGAGGGTGTGCGGCGCACCCAGGAGTTCCAGCAGCTCACGCTGGGGTATCCGGAGCGGGACGAGTGGCCCGCCCTCTGCACCGTCTATCTGGGCGGCGGGCAGCGGATGCCAATCAGCACCATAGACGCCGATTGGCTTGATATGCAGCTCATCCGGGAAGAAGGGGATCGTTTTTTGAAGCGGCCCGAGGTCCGCCCTGCGGGGTGCAAACAGCTGTGCGTCCCTGTCCATGAGCAGATCCGGGTGCTGAAGGTGGAACCGGGCAGGGCGCCGGAGGAGATCGATATGCCCAACACACTGGACGCATTTCAAGCGGCAGTGGGCGGAGACATCGAGGTACTGGGGCTGGACAGTGACACTGCCCTGATCTGCAGCGAGGAGGGCAAATTGATGGGACTGCCCCCTAACCGCAGGGTGGGCGGCGATACCATCGCCGGGACGTTCCTCATCGCGGGAGATGCGGACGGCGGGTTCTGCTCTCTCTCGGACGAGGACGCAGCTTACTACGCCCGGCAATTTGCCCAACCCCTGCCGGTATATGGCAGTCCGGATGAGCCCACACAATGGGTGTTCCATGTTTTTTGATAGGAGGGATGTCCCTCCATCAGCCTGTCAATTTACAACATATTTTTGAGGTGAGACAGCATGAAAATCAGAGCAGCTATGGGCCGTCAGTGCGACCCTCTTAGGCCGACACAGTATCAGGTGGACAAGGTGGTCGAGCTCCCCAATACCGTATTCGATAATTTCATGATCAAGCCCCTGGGGCGGCATGATTTTATCGCGGATAACAGGATCGAACCGCACCAGGGCGATGGCTTTGACCACTGTCTCCTGGTGTTGAGCGATGGGTGCGCGGACGGTGCGCTTATCCAGTGCGGCGGCGATGGCCGCGCCATGTGCGCCGCCTATGTGGCGGGGGCGCGGGACATCGTGCAGGCCAGGCTGGACCGGGTGGCGGACTTCATCGTCAGCCAGGGCACACAGCGCACCGCCAGCGGGAGCTGGTTTGTTTACTGCGAGGAGCTGGATGAGAAATTCGCCATCGCCATCCAGGAGGGCAATGGCCTGGACACCATGCTGAAGGACACGCTGGAACGCCGCCCGGAGGTGGCCCAGGTGGAAATCGCGCTCCAGCACATTGAAACGGAGTTCCATCCAGAGTTCTGCACCCAGCTTCGCGGCAGAGATGAGCCGAACATCCGGCTCCGGGACATTCTCCCCCTGCTGACGGACGGCGGTCTGACTTTTTTCACTCACGAGGAGGCGGACACGTCCGTGCTGGCAGAAAGTCTGCACAGGCTTACTGATTCGGGCCGGGAGGACTACGCCGCCCTGCTCAACGCCAGGGTGGCGGAGATCGCGCCCACCCTGGAAGGGACAGAGGTGGTGCTCACCGATGTGGCGCCCGAGAAGCTGGCGCGGTTCAACCTGGCGCTGGAAGCGTTCGAGGAGGCGGAGCGGGCCATGGGCGATATGACGCCATAGAAGGGGGCGGCGCAATGAGCAGATTCAACAATCCCCTTGTGGCCGCGGGGCTCACCGCCTACGCCATTGAGCGGCAGAACGGCTGGGAGCGCCGACAGCGGGAAGGAACTTCCACTTGGGCGGAACAGCGGCGGTTCTGGATCGATGCCATCCTCCAGGGCATGGCCAGACTGGAGGGCGAGGAGCCCGACCCCAGGCTGATGGAGCGGTTCGACCACGAGCTGGGGCAGGCACGCGGCAGCGCCGCCACTGTGCCAGCCCCAGTTAAACTCCAAAAAGAAACGATCCGCAACCTGCGTTGCTTCGTGTCCGCGCTGAGGGACACCGGCGATGACCGCCGCCGTCAGATCGATGTGGTCTGGAAGCTGCTGGACGATATGTCTTCCCATCTGCCCTGGGCCCATGCGGACAACAGCCTCGACCTTGCCTGTGGCGAGGCGGAACACACGCTCCGGCGTATGACCGCCCAGATGCCCATCCGCTTCACCCGTATCCTCCTGGGCGGTGACGCCGGGCCCCACTGGGCCAGCGGCTACGTTCCCGGCGCGGTCACAGATATTGAGGCGGTCAAACGGACTGCCATATACCGGGAGGCGGTGCGGGATTATCCCGAGGTCAAAGATTGGCCTGCCCTCTGCACTGTCTATGTGGGGCGGAACCTGTCCCTCTCGTGTGAGGCTGCTGACGCTTGCGATTTCGATTTGGAGATCATGAACCGCGCCGGAGACCGGTTCCTCAACGAACCCGGTGTGCGCTGGGCATTCGGAACCTATCAGATGATCGTCCCCGTTGACCTGACGGAAGCTGTTCCGGAAAAGGCCCATGTGGAAGGTCCCCAGGCTGAGGAAGCCAGTCCGCTCCTCTGGGGGGAGCGCCCGCTGGAGCCGGAGGATCTTGCAGTCTTCGAGCTGTACGCCGCCGGGGGCAGCCAGATCACCTTCTGCCTGGATGTGCTGGCGGACGAGAAAGCTGTGTTCGGCAGACAGCTGTCCGATGAGCGGGAGGGATCCTACACCATGGCCTATGTGGTCTATGATGACGATACGGGCACGGTGCGGGATGCGATGGACGTGGAGTTGAGGCAGCCCCACGATGAACAGTGGTTCCACTGCAAGCTCTCGCCCGAGGTGCGGGTGGCACTGAAGGAAAAGCTGGACGAGTTCTGTGTGGAACGGTACCAAGAGCATCTGCCGGGGGTGCTGGCTCAAAGCCAGGAAAGTTCCGGCCCGTTCCAGACGGAGCCTATCATGTGAAAGGAGTGAGCATCATGAAAAAAGCAAATGTCACTGTGGCGTTCGACGAGGAGAAGCTGAACGCGCTGGAATTCTCGCTGAAGAAGGAGCGCTCCACGGTGCAGAAGCGTCTGGAGGAAATGCTGGCGCAGCTCTATGAGCAGACCGTCCCCGCGCCGGTGCGGGAGTATCTGGACAGCCGCGCCGCTCCCCCGCCCCGCCCCCGGCGTCCGTCCCGTCCCGCGCCGAAGGAGCGGCCTGTGCCGCCCGGAGAGGAGGGCGGCGTATGATTTCCCACGAGATATGCGTCTGGCTGGACGAGCGGTGGTATAATGCGCTCTCCCGCCAGCTGAAACGGAAGGACACCACCATTGAGGATGAGCTCGACGCATACCTGGACGAAATGCTCAACCAGCTCCCCGCGCCGGTGTACGAGAGGATCAGCCGGGAGATCTGGGAGGAGGATCAGCGGCATCGTGAGGCGGAGGAAGCCAGCCGCCGGTTCTCTGCATTCCGCATCACCCAGGACGGGAGGACGGACCACCTGCTGGCGGAGGGCGGCGCGTCCATGGACGCGCTCAACACCGCCATGCGGCTGCGCACCTACCTGCTGCGCAAGGGCAATTCGTCCGAGCGGTTTGCCCAGACCATACCTGCTGCGGACCACATCGCCCCAGAGGTGTTCCAGGAGTATGCCGGCGAGCTGAGGCAGAACACCGGGCGGATCGTGTCCGTGCTGGACATCGACCTGGACCGGGGCGAGTTCTCCGCCCTGGACGCGCAGAACGGCTGGGAGGCATACGCGATCCGCGACGTGTCCGTGGCCGCGTGGCACGCTAACCGGAAGGACAGGCTGGACTGGGACAAGCGGCTGGACATCTTCGCCGGTCACCTGGAAACCCGGATGCTCCACCGCGACGTCCCGGAGATGGAGCCGCCCAGCGAACTCATGATGTAAACCGCGCTGTTGCTTTTGCACACACAGTCCCGGCCATAACCGTTGGGTTTGCTGAATGGATATCCCGGCGCAGATGTGGCATTGTGTTTGGGACGCCCAAATCAAACAAGGAAAGGACGAATCACACATGAAAATCAACACCCATTTTACCCCCACTGAAGCGTGTACCCTGATTGCCCACGAGGCGGTGTCCATGCTGGACACGGTGCAGACAGAGATCCCCCAATGCGTGAGGGAATGCCGCACCGCGCTGGAGGCGGTCAGCACGGTACACGATCTGGGCAAAGACGGCGAAACCCTGCTGGCCTGGTTGGACACGGAGATCGCCAACGCCGAACGGTTCGTCAACGAGGGCATCAACCTGCCCTATCTGATCGATATGTGCCGCCTGGATCCCGAGCCGGACGCGGCGGCACAGATGGATCTGGTGTGGCTGCTGTTTGAAACGGCGGTCAAGGAGGAATGCGGCCCGGAACAGCGGCAGGCCCTCGTGAGCACCGCACGGACGATCACGGAAATGTGCGGTCTGGACGATCTGCTCCTGACCGCCAAGCTGCCCGCTGTCTCCCCCCACGCGAGAGAGCTCCGGGATGAGCTGGCTGATGTTCGCTCGGCACTCCAGGCCAGTGCGGAATTGGGTGATATCCGCGACGCAGTCCCGCCCAGCCAACCCCTGCCTGCCGGTTCCGCCCCGCAGGAGGCAGTGTCAATATGAGCAGCCAGCAGGCAGTGCTGGACGAGCTGGAAGGGTTCAGGGCACAGCTTCACCAGCAGGTGGACTCCCATATAGACGCGCTCATCCTGCGCACAACCATAGGCAATCTGGCCGCGTACCTCCAGGACGCCGGTGTGCGCGTCCTCCCTCTGAGTTCGGCGGCTGCCCAGTGCAAGGTGGCAGAGCCTGTGGCGGTGGTGCTCCCCGGCGGCGGGAAGGTGGAAACCGCCACGTGGAAAAAAGCCGCCGCCGCGATATTGAAGGACTGCGATGCAGATCCCCAGTGCCACGCGAAGCTCATGGAGCTGCGCGGACAGGTCCCCGGCCATGTCCGCCAGCTCCTGAGCGGGACGCCTGATGGGATGGGCTCGCCGCTGAAGATCAGCGACGGACTCTACTTGGAGAGCAAGTTCGACACCCAAACACTGCTGGACGATCTCACCCAGAAGATCCTGCGCCGGGTGGGCTATGACTGCGGAGGCGTGGCGGTGCTCTATCAGGACCCCAGGCAGGATCCCGCCATGGTCGGGCTGGAGCAGGACGAGGGGCCTGTCCAGCCTGCCGGGCCGATCCTGTAACACTCCGGGAAGGGCAATGCAGAGGGCCGTTCTGCGTCAGCGGAGCGGCCCTCGCGCTGTTTCCCCCGCGTCGGGCCGTTTGAGGGCGTTTGTGCCCCTCCTGCGGGGCAGGCAGCACCCCAGCCCCCCGAGAAGGTGAAACGCGGCGTTGGCCCGTTTTTGGGCCGAACTGACGGTCCAGCGGTTTGAGCCTCCAGCCAAGAGGCTGCTTAACCCCATTCGGGACCACCTGCCGACAGAAATTCAAGGGCAGCCCAGAGGGCCGGAGCAGGGCAATCCAGAGGTTCGATTTTTGTGCTGGATAAAAGCCGGGGGTCAAGTGCGCCCCCGGCTGAATCACACCGCCCCGCAACGCGGGGCGGTTCAAGGGCTTTCGGGCTTTTGGACTGCCCCGTGCGCGGGGGTCACATTCGGGCCCCTGGGCTCACAACGGGGGTCAGGTTACGCCGTGAGCCCCGCCACAAGCCGCTTTGTGCGGGGCTCACGGCGGGGATGCAGCCCCCAAAACCGCAAAAATGCCCCCGCTTTTGCGGGGGGCATCAAAGCACGTTATCGTTCTGAAGCCAGTTTCACCGTCTCAAGCCGCTGCGCCAGCTCCTCCACCACGGCTCCCTGGCCCAGAGAGTGCAGGGCCTCCTGCCTGCGAAGATGCCGCACCTGCTCCCAGACGCCGTCCAGCTCCGCCATCGTCCACGGACGGTTCCAGTAGCCCAACAGCGCGGCGGAAGGTTCGCCGGTACAGTCCATGCTGTCGTGAAGCAGGTTCAGGTCACGATCCCAGATGCGCAGGCGGGAGATAGAGTCAAGGGCGGTCAGCACATCCAGGTTCCCCGGCAGCGCCGCCACGATCTCGTCATGGGCGGACACGGCGGTGGAGCGCGGGATCGTCCCGCCATCGTTCATCTGATAAACCGAAGCAGGGTGCTGCACAGCGACACCTCCGGACGGGCGGCAATCACCCCAAGCTCCACTGCGTAGCCCTTCGCGGTCAGCAGCTCCGCGGTGTGCCTGGGCACCTCCACCGTGCGCCCTGTCCCTTCCACCACAAGGTTCAGGTGGTGGTCTGACAGCCGCTGGATCAGGCGCTCCGTGACCGCGCCGGAGAAAGCCCCGGTCAGCGCGACGTAGTCCGAGCCAAACTCGGTGTACAGCGCCCGGTAGCCAGGATGGTAGCGCCGGTAGTCGTCCGCGTTGATGAACGCGGCGTTGCCGTCCATCAGGGACACCGCCAGGGAGGACAGCCTTGTCTTCCCCGCCCCAGGCTGTCCCGCCAGCAGCACCGCACGGGGCCGCTCCTGGCTGAGGAACCGGCTCAGGGCCAAGTCGGTTTCCGACTCCACCACGCCGGTCACATCGCCGTCGCTGAACGCGGACAGGCTGGCGCGGTTATCAAGCATGGGGCTCCGACTCAATGCCCGCCAGAAAACGGTTCGCCAAATCAAACTGCCCCTCAATCTGGGCAAGCTCCGTCTCTGTCTTCGCCGTCAGGATGTCCTGCTTGGCGGACCACACCAGGCCGTACATCACGGACAGGGGATGGCGCCGGTCCTGCTCCGTCTCACGCTTCAGGCGGAACAGGTCGCCCAGCACGGACGCGCCCTTTTCCAGCAGTACCTCCTGCCGCAGGGAAAACTCGTAGCCGCTCATCTGCCGCACCTCCAGAATGGAAATCGTCCCTATCAGTATATGCAGTATACCATGACCTCAGCCTGTTTGCAAACCCATATCAAAACCAATCGGAGGAAAACTATGCCCAGAGAAAAAGTGAAATTCGCCATGCGGATCAAGCCGGAAACCCAGGAGCTGGTCCGCCAGTGGTACAGCAAAGACAACTGCCAGAGTCAGAACGAATTCATCGAAAAGGCCATCCACTTCTATGTGGAGCATCTCGCCGCGCAGGACAGCTCCATGTTCCTGCCGTCCGCGCTGGTGGCCGCCCTGCGCTCCACGGTACAGGGCAGCGAAAACCGCATCGCCCGTCTGCTGTTCAAGCTCACGGTGGAAATCAGCATGATGATGAACGTGCTGGCGATGGGGCTGGAGATCGACGCAAGCCAGCTGGATGCCCTGCGCTGGCAGTGTGTCCAGGAGGTGAAAAAGACCAACGGCGCCATCACGTTCAAGGACACGCTGACGAAAAGCCAGGACGAATAGCGCACAAAAAATATAACCGTCCGCCAAGGAGCTTCTGCGCCTATCAGCTGGACCGAGTGTCGGTTCAGAGTGGACTGTCCTGAAGGTAGTCTCTCTAAGATTTTAGTACAGAGAAAGAACATGGGGGTGAGCTTACGCCGCGCGTTATTTTCAAATGCCCGCACATCAAGGGCGGCGGTGTAAAAGCCGCTGCCCACCTGAGCAACTACGTCAGCTACATCTCCACCCGTGAAGGTGTGGACCGCATTAATCCTGGACAGGCCATGCTGCCCGCCACGAAGAAGCAGGCCCAGTTGGTGGCGCGGATCCTCCGCGACTTCCCCTCCAGCCGCAGGCTGTTTGAATACGAGGACTATCAGGCAGCTCCCACGCGCGGGAACGCCTCCGAGTTCATCACCCGCGCCATTGAGGACAACTACGAACAGATTGCACAGCGCGAAAACTACGTGGACTACATCGCCAACCGTCCCCGTGTCCAGAGGTTGGGCACGCACGGGCTGTTTACCGACAGTGCAAACCCGCTGGCGCTGTCCCGGGTGGCGGATGAGGTGGCAAATCATCCGGGCGTGGTGTGGCTGCCCATCATCTCCCTGCGGCGGGAGGACGCGGCACGGCTGGGCTATGACAGCGCCGAGAGCTGGCGGTCACTGCTCACCCGGCAGGTTCCTGAAATGGCCAAGGCCATGAACATCCCGCTGAACCAATTCCGCTGGTACGCCGCCTTTCACGATGAAAGCCACCATCCCCACCTGCACATGGTGTGCTACAGTGCGGACGGCAAGTCCGGGTTCCTCAGCAGGCAGGGGATCGCGGACATCAAGTCCATGCTGGCGAAGGAGATTTTTCAGCAAGACCTCATTGCCATCTATCAGCGCCAGACCCAGCGGCGGGACGAACTCACCGAGGATGCTGGGAGAGTCATGGCACAGCTCGTCACCGAGATGCAAACCGGGACTCTGGAGAACCAGCGTATCCAGCAGCTTATGGTGGAACTGGCCCGGCGCCTCCAGCACTGCTCCGGCAAGAAGCAGTACGGATATCTGCCGCCAGCGGTGAAGTCCCTGGTAGACGAGATCGTGAACGAGCTGGAGAAGGACCCCCGCATCTTCGCCGCCTATGACCTGTGGTACCAGGAGCGGGAGGAAGTGCTGCGCACCTACAAGGACGACCTGCCGCCCCGTGATCCGCTCGTCCGGCAAAAGGAGTTTAAGCGAATCAAAAACATCATCATCCAGGAGGCTGTGCGGCTGGGCGATTTACCTCCGCCCGATATCACCGCTCAGGCCGAGCTTGTGGACGGTCCATCTGATGGCGAACCTGCGGATGGATCGTTCGATGCTGAACCTGTAGACGAACCCACCGGCACCGGGGAAGCTTCCCCTCACACCCGATGGACGCGCCGCTGCCGCACCGCCCGTCAGCTCCTGCGCGGCAACGAGGACAGCCCGCCGGATTATACGGCGGCGTTTGACCTGCTCACCGAGGAAGCAGAAGCTGGCAGCGCCATGGCGATGGCCGACCTGGGCCGGATGTATGCGGAGGGGTTAGGCCGGGAGCCTGACCCTGAGCTGGCGCGGGAGTGGTACGCCAAAGCGGTTACCTTCCCCTACGCCGCCTATGAGCTGGGGAAGCTATACCGGGACGGGCTGGGGGGTGAGGTGGACGAAGAACGCGCCGTCCGCTACTTCCGGCAAGCGTTCCTCGGATTCCAGGTCATGGAGGACAAATCCCCGGATGACTGGCTCCAGTACCGCATCGGCTGGATGCTCCTCCACGGGGTGGGCACGGAGCGGGACGAAGCGGCGGCAGTGCCATGGCTGGAGAAGTCCGCCCAGCGCGGCAACACGCTGGCAAAATACCAGCTGGGCAGGCTCCTGCTCCTGGGCGGGAAAACGGTACCCAAGGATGTGAAGCGGGCGCTGGCGCTGCTCACGGAGTGCGCGGATGAGGGGAATCAGTATGCCCAGTACACGCTGGGCAAGGCGTACCTGCTGGGCGGGGACATTCCCCAAGATCAGGAGCAGGCTGTCCACTGGCTGAAGCTGTCTGCGGAGCAGGGAAACCAGTACGCCAAATATTATCTGGATCGTGTGTACAGCTCCATTTTTTCGTCCACCGCTTCGCACATGGGCCGCATTTTCCAGGAGCAGCGTCCACAGCCTGCGGCAGGGATGCGGGTGGCGGTGGACAGCAAGCTCAGGCGAAAAATCCGGGAAAAGAAGGTCGCCATGGGCCACAAGCCGGACGATCACGAGGAGGAGCAGCGGATGCAGTAACGGCTATGGCGTTCGCAGGATTTTCTCCATGGGCTTTCCCTTGGCCAGCTCATCGATCAGCTTATCCAAGTATCGGGCCTCACGCATCAGAGGATCCTCGACCTCCTCCACCCGGACGCCGCACACCACGCCGCGGATCAGCGCCCGGTTCGGGTTGGGCTGGGGCGCCTGCCGGAAGAAATCACCGTAGGTGGTATCAGTTTCCCGCAGGCGTTCCAGCTCCGGCGCGGAGTACCCCGTCAGCCAGCAGATCACCTCGTCCACCTCGGCTTGGGTGCGCCCCTTCTTCGCCGCCTTGTTGAACAGCAGGCCATAGATTTTTGCAAAGCTCATCTGGAACACTTTGTGTTCGCTCATCCTGTTTGCCTCCCATCAGTGATTTGAGCGCAGGTATTCCACGGTCGCCCGCTTACTCTGTGGAAAGCCGCTGAAGATAAAGCCATGATCCCCGCTGACCTCTACCAGGCGGCAGTTTGGAAAATCTCGGGCGGCGCGGCGGGAGTAGCTGATATCCACCAGCTTATCCTTCGTGCCGTGGACGATCAGCACAGGCTTTGAAAAGCCGCAGATCTCCCGGAAGGGATCCAGACCCTGCGCGTCCAGCGCATATTTGGCGCCCAGCCGGACGAACAGCGCCCGGAACTGCTCCGGCACATGGGCCGGGTCAAATTTCGCGTTGATCATCTGGCCGCGCCGGGCATCGTCAGGGATGCACAGCGCCGGGTAATACAGCACCAGCCGTTCCACCTCGTCCTCCCGTTCCACCGCGGCCAGCGCGGACACAAAGCCGCCCTGGCTGCATCCGGCCAGGATGATATGGTCCGGGTTCACAAAGTCCAGCCCCTTGACAAAGTCCAGCACATGGAGCAGGTCTGCCTTTTCCGTCAGCACACTCATGCCCAGGCTGGAGCCGGAGCTTTTCCCGCTGCCGGACATACAGAAATCAAAGCAAACTGCAGTATAGCCCTCGTCAACAAAGACGCGGGCGTATTTTTTTGTGTCCCGCGTACAGCTGGCAAAGCCGTGGCTGACGATGACGGCGGGGAGTCTGCCTGTCCGCTGCGGCCTCAAGATGAAGCCCCGGAGCCTGCACCCCTGGCTGTCCAGCTCAAAACGGGTCTTTATTATTTTCGATGCACCAAACATAGAACCGCCCCTTCCAAATCCGTATCAGTAAAGCATATCAGGATTATACAGCGGGCGGCATCCAATTTCAACGTGGAGGTGTCCAAATGCCCTACATCCATTTTACAGAGGAACAAAAGCGTCATGCCAACATGGTGGACTTGGCGGAGTTCCTCCGCTTCAAGGGGGAACCCCTCATCCGTTCCGGGCGGGAGCTGCGCATGGAGCGCAACCACAGCGTCACCGTTCACGGCAATGAATGGTATGACCATGCCGCCGGGAAGGGCGGCGGGCCGGTGTCCTTCCTGAAGGAGTTCTACGGGATGAACTACCAGCAGGCGGTCCTCACCCTGCTGAATGAGGACATCAGCCAGCTGTGCTCCCAGGTGGACACATCTCGGGAAAAGGAACGGAAGCCCTTTGCCCTGCCGCCCGCCAATGAAAACAACCGGCGGGCGTTCGCATACCTGCTCAAGCACCGCCATCTGGATCGTGACGTGCTCACCGCCTTTGTCCGGCTGGGGATGGTCTATGAGGATCAAAAGTACCACAACGCCGTCTTTGTGGGCAGGGACAAAGACGGCACAGCCCGCCACGCCCACAAGCGCAGCACCAACAGCCAGGGCAGGCCCTTCCGCATGACCGTGGAGGGCAGCGACTTCCGTTATGCCTTCAACTGGCCCGGCGCCAGCGGGCATCTTCTCGTATTCGAGGCGCCTATTGATCTGCTCTCGTTTATTTCCATGTACCATGACAGCGATTGGGCCAGACACAGCTATGTGGCGCTGTGCGGCACCTCATCCCAGCCCCTGCTGGGGATGCTGGAGCGGTATCCCCAGATTCAGACCGTTCACCTCTGCCTGGACAATGACCAGGCCGGACAGCTGGCCACCAAACGGCTGGCAAAGGTGGTGCGGGAGAAGGGGCTGAAGGTGGATGCATTCGTGCCTGTGCTGAAGGACTGGAACCAGGATCTGTGCGCTAATTCTCAACAAGCAATGGAGGTTCACCATGAACAGAGCGTATCGTAATTACTGCCGTCGTATGGGAGCAGCAATGCTCCAGCGGCCTGTTTTCACCGCACCCACCCTGACCAACGAGGAACTTCTGGCCGTCTACCAAACCGCCAAGAGCACCGACCTGGATATCCTGCGGGACACCGCTGTGCAGATGTTCCCGGAACGGTTTCAGGAACAGCCGCCCCAGCTCTATGCCCACCAGGGCGGAGCTGCCGCGTTCCAGCACAACGGGGTGGTCACCCGGCCTGAGCAGACTATTGGAGCAACCCCGCTCAACCAGATCGGCGTTATGGCGGACGGCATAGCGTACCCATATTGAGGTGTGCCTATGCCGCAACAATTCATCATCTTGATTTTCGCCGCCGCAGCCCTGCTGGTCATGGTTGGCATTTCGTTTGCCTCAAAGCAGGGATCGCTGAACAACATCAAGTCCAAGCCCGTAGGCGACGGCCAGCATGGCACCGCCCGCTGGGCCACACCGAAGGAGATCAGCAAGACGTTCCACCATGTTCCCTTCCGCCCCGCCGAGTGGCGGAGGGGGAACGATCTCCCCAAAGTCCAGGGGCTGGTGCTGGGTTCGCTGGGCAAAAAGGGCAAGATCACGGCCCTGGTAGATAGCGATGACATCCACTGTCTGATGATCGGTGCGGCTGGTGTGGGCAAGACGGCGTTCTTCCTGTACCCCAACCTGGAATACGCCTGTGCCTGCGGGATGAGTTTTCTGGCGCTGGACACCAAGGGCGACCTGGCCCGGAACTACGGCGCCATCGCTCAAGACTGCTACGGCTATCAGGTGTCCGTCATCGACCTGCGCAATCCCACCCGTTCGGACGGGTTCAACTTCCTAACGCTGGCGAACGCCTATATGGATCAGGCGGTGGAGCGCCCGGATGATCTGGCGGCTCGGGCCAAGGCGGAAAAGTACGCCAAGATCCTCGCCAAGACCATCATCAGCCCGGACGGGGACAGCGGCAGCTACGGGCAAAACGCATTTTTTTACGATTCCGCCGAAGGACTCCTCACTGCGGTGATCCTCCTGCTGGCGGAATTCCTGCCGCCAAAGGAAATCGACGGCCAGCTCCGGGAGCGCCGTCACATTGTGTCCGTGTTCAAGCTGGTGCAGGATCTGCTGGAGCCGTCCAAAGTCAAGGGCAAAAGCTGTTTTCAGGTGCTGATGAGCCGTCTGCCCTCCGAGCACAAAGCCCGGTGGTTTGCCGGGGCGGCGCTGAATACCTCGGAGCAGGCCATGGCGTCGGTGCTGTCCACGGTGCTGTCCCGGCTGAACGCATTCCTGGATACAGAGCTGGAGCAGACCATCTGCTTCGACAGCCCGCTGGATGCCGAGAGCTTTGCCAGTAAGAAGTCCGCCATCTTCCTGGTGCTCCCCGAGGAGGATCAGACAAAGAACTTCATGGCGGGCCTTATGATCCAGAACCTGAGCCGGGAGCTGTTCTCTGTGGCCGACGAGAACGGCGGCAAGCTGAAGAACCGGGTGGTACTGTTCTGCGACGAGTTCGGCACCATGCCGCCCTTCGATGTGCTGTCCCTGTTCAGCGCGGGGCGGTCCCGAAAATTGACCATGCTGCCCATCATCCAGTCGCTGGCACAACTGGAGAAGAATTACGGCAGGGAGGGCGCTGAGATCATATCGGATAATTGCCAGGACACGATTTTCGGCGGGTTTGCGCCCAACAGCAAAACCGCCGAGGAGCTGTCCCGCTTCCTGGGCAGCTACACCGTTCAGTCCGGCTCCATCAGCCGGAGCAAGGGGGAAAACAGCCAGTCCCTCCAGATGGCGGAGCGGGCCCTCATGACGCCGGATGAGCTGAAGTCCATTCCCAAGGGCGAGTTTGTCGTGATGAAAACCGGCTCCCACCCCATGAGGACGCGGCTGCGGCTGTTCCTGGATTGGGGCATCACCTTCGGGGAGCCTTACCAAACCCCGGAGCATGGGCAGAGACAGGTGTACTATGCTGGCCGCGAGGAGTTGGAAAATGCCATTGTCCAGAGATTCTGGACAGGGCCAGAGCCGGAGCCAGAACCAGAACAGACAGAGAAAAGCCGTCCTCTGCAGAGAGGACGGCCCAGGCAAAGAGAGCATGAGGAGCAAACAGACCAGCCGCTGGTGACGGCTTCCAATTTCACCAGGAAGCAGGATGCCCCGCCCCGTGCTTCGGAAGGGGGCTGATTCGATGGCCTATTACGATTCCATCTACGCAGACACCGAATTGAGCCACCGGGCTAAAGCAGTATACATCTACCTCAAAGACCACACCAGCAAAGAGGGCACCTGCTGGCCGGGGATCAAAACCATTGCCGCCGGGGTAAGCCTGTCCCGTTCCACGGTGAAGCGGGCGCTGGACGATTTGGTAAAAGCGGGGCTGCTGGAAAAATCCAGCCGCTGGCGGGAAAATGGGAGCTTGACCTCCAACCTCTATCGAGTTAGATGATGTTGTTCAGGGAAAACCCAATATACTGCTTGCAGCTCTCGTAATCCAACTCTGGATAAGCGATCTGAGCGATGGCACAGGCAATAATAGACGATGTCGTTTGGATTATATCCGAGACATTTATCGGTGTCAGAAGAAGCTCAGGAGCCCCACTCTCCGCACCAGGTTCCACCGGCGCACGAGTCGCCGTGGGTACCCCAATAGTGATCACAGGAACGCCGACCGAGGACTGGCGCAGGTCAACCGTGTCCCAATAAGAGTGCAGCCCGCTATCGGTCAAACAAATCATGCCGCACAGATCCTCAACGTCGCCGCAATAACTGGCATCCACCACCAACACACAGGCGGCGTGAATGGTATTCACGATACCGGCGATGATTTCCACTGTGGACAGGTTTGTACATCCGTTGGTACCAGGACAGATCATTGCAATTTTCCCAAAGCGGGATTTTTTCACAAATGATTCAAACATTTTTGGCCGGAACCGTCTGGCCACTTCCGGCCCCAGCGCATCGGGAGCCAAATCTTGGTTGCCCAAGCCGCAAACACACAGCGTTTTTCCAAAGTAGGGCGCCAATAACGGCTGAAGCTGCTCCACCAGGCAGGAACAGACATTCTCGAAAAAAATCAGTTTGTCCAGCGGTCCCGTTTTCAAGGTGATGTACTGACCACATGGCCTGCCCAGTGCTTCGGAAACCTGCTCTGTTTGTATATGACTCCAGACTACGGGAACATCATGGGATATGTATTCTTTTCTTTCCATATGACGCTACCTCCAAAACCCGATGAAGTTTGTCCCAACATCCGGGGTAATGCTGATCATGTCTTGCGGTGAGCCCTCCAGCTCCCGGTCCTCTGCCCCCAGCGCATACAGGAGCAGGCCAAGAACGTCGTGCAGTCCGGCCTGCTCCTGGGCGTTATATCCCAGCGCATAATCAGGCTGATACTCCCAAATGGCGTTCATCAGCTCGGGCTTGCGGATCAGACCGGTGGAAATCAGGGCCGGGTGTATCTGCAGCAGCTCCCAGACGGCGATACAAGCAGATTCTTTCAAAAAATAGATATATCCCTGCTCCCCTTCCATTTCCAGCCTTTGACCGACCTTCTGCAGCCCATCCGACAAATCCCCATCCCACACGGGATAGCATACTGCCAGCACTTCCATGCACTGCTCCGTCTCTATCCAGTAAACCCCGTTGTCCAGCAGACGGTGGCGAAGGGTATACCCCCATGGTGTCAAGAATGGAACAGGGTATGCCCCAAAATAGTCCGGGCGTAGCTCTGCCCCGTACAACGCGGAATCCCGCAGGGATGTACGTTCGGGCAGGGGCAGGCCGTGCATGGTTTTATAGCGCAGTATCTCGTATTCCACCGCCGCCCAGGCTCCATCCTCCGCCCCTATCTGGCACACCAGCACAGGAGCGTCCCCCAGCCTGCGGCCCATGGCCCGAACCTCCTGGGATATGGGTGCATGTTCTGTCACAGCATAGTATTCTCCGCCGCAATCTATGGTGGGCAGAACGCTGAGATATAGCACGCCGGGGCATTCCTCCTCCCAAATATGTATTTCTCCAAGTTCGTGGGCAAGCAGATTTAGCAATTCATCCCTCATAGCGCATCCTCACTCTCCTAAGATTGAAATTACCCCTTTTGAGTTATTTTAACTCAAAAGAGGTAACCTTGCAAGAAATATTTGTATAACCTATCATCAGGAAAGTGAGTGATAATTTATGACTGTTGGAATTGCTGTAAAAGAGCGGATTTTTCAATTATGCGAAGAACATAACCTGTCCATTAACAAGTTATCCACCATAAGTGGTGTACCCCAATCAACAGTGAACAATATCACCAGTGGGCGAAACAATAGCGCCACAGTTTCCACCATCAAAAAATTATGCGATGGATTTGAAATTACGCTGGGCGAATTCTTCTCCACACCAGAGTTTGATAACCTGGAGCAGGAAATTGTCTGATCCGATGCTATACAAAAAAAGCTGGCCTCTCACTGGTCCTGCCCCTGAACTTTTTAACGGCTCACCTCAATAACAGAAAAATGTGTTCAAAATTTTTCTGTTAAATGCGCAAACCTGTGATCCTGCTATTGGCCTGCGGCTACTGTCATCTGCAAAGAATGCCTCCAGTTACATTCGCCCCCTCTTTTTTGATGCTAATATAAGTGTGGGTGCCACATAGTATATCACATAACATGGTGTATTGCTACTAATTATTTTACAAACTTGTAAGCATTCAAGATTTTACCCTATAGGGTTACACTACTCAAAAAGGGTGGTGTAATACTGTGTCAAGAGAGAGGAAAAGTATTAACATAGAGGTCGGTGCTCGAATCAAGCAAAGGCGTACTTTACTCAAACTGACACGAGAGCGCCTTGCCGAGCTCACTGGATACAGCGCTAATTTTGTTGCCGAAGTAGAAAGGGGACGTTCTGGCCTGTCCTCAGAATCTATCCGTGCATTTTCCGTTGCACTCCATATTTCAGCGGATAGCTTGCTATTTGGGACTGAAGCGGAAGGCTTTGAATATGTACTGGAGAAGTTGAAATCGGTGCCCGTTGAAAAGAGAGAGCATATTGTCCGAATCATTGAGGAAGCCATACATTGCACTCAATAGCTTTTTACTAATGCTGTGATGAAAGAGAAAAGGAGCGGTTTCCTGTAACAAAGGAAACTGCTCCTTTTCTCTTTTATCACACGATTTTGTGTCTGAGCAAGATCGCTGTGATAACTGGCACAAGATGTTGTACTGTGCAGAATGACGTTGTACGCTTTTTTCGGAAATCATTTCCGCTTGTCACAGAGAAACAAAAGTTCTATAATACTGTTGTTCGTGAACATGGCAAGGAGATGATCGATATGGCACGCAGCATATTTCACATTGACATGAACTGCTTCTATGCTGCAGTGGAGATGCAGCGCCATCCAGAGCTGCGCAATCAGCCCGTGGCCGTGTGTGGCAGCCAAGAGGACCGCCACGGCATTGTCCTCACCGCCAACTACATCGCCAAGCCCCTGGGGGTCAAAACTGGCATGGCTGTTTGGCAGGCCAGACAGTGCTGCCCGAACTTAGTGGTACTTCCCCCAGATATGCGGGAGTACATCCGGATCAGCAGACTGGCTCGGGAAATCTACGAGGACTACACCGACCAAATCGAGCCATTCGGCCTGGATGAGAATTGGTTGGATGTGACGGGCAGCGTGGGGCTGTTTGGTTCCCCTATGGCCATGGCAAAAGAGATTAGTGACCGCATCAAGTTTGAGCTGGGAATCACCGCCAGCATCGGCGCGGCGGACAATAAGATCACGGCCAAGCTGGGTAGCGATTACAAGAAGCCGGACGCAATCACCCGCATTGAGGCGGACAATTATCAGGAGATAGCTTATCCTCTGCCAGTACGCGACCTGCTCTACGTTGGCCCTGCCACCGAACAGAAGCTATACAGCCTCGGTATCAATACCATTGGCCAGCTGGCCCAGTGCCCAGTAAGTTGCCTGACGCACAAGCTGGGCAAGATGGGGGCCATCCTCCACACCTTTGCCAACGGGAAAGATCCGTCCCCGGTGAAGCGCACCAATTACGCCGCCACCGTCAAATCCGTGGGCAATAGCGCCACTGCCCCCCGCGACCTGATATGCGCAGAAGATATCCACCTGATGCTGTATCTGCTGGCGGAGAGTGTGGCCACCAGGATGCGGGATCTGGCCACCCGGTGCATGGTGGTGGAGCTGTATGTTCGGGACACGGGGCTGGCATCTTTTACCCGCCAGCGGAAGCTGGCCGTACCCACCTGCTCCAGTGCGGAAATCGCACAGACTGCATTTGATCTGTTCCGGGCAAACTATCGCTGGGGAAAGCCAGTGCGGAGCATCGGTGTGCGGGGTACAGAGCTGGTGGAGGCGGATGCAGGAGTGCAAACCTCTCTGCTGGATGACGATGCCAAGCGTGAGAAGTGGGAACGGATTGATGCCACTATGGATTACCTGCGCCAACGGTACGGCTATATGAGCATTCGACGGGCAGTGAGCTGCGCCGATCCTCAGCTCGGCAGGATTAACCCCAGGGATGACCACACGGTACATCCCGTGGGCTATTTTGGAGGATAACCATGACTGAACCCAAGCGCAAAAAGCGATATGTGCCGGTGGTGGTACGCTTCGATGCAGAGGGACAGATCCAGCCATTGACCATTGAGTTTGACGAAAGACACAAATACCCTGTAGACAGGGTACTGGACGTATGCCGGGCCGCCTGTCAGACTGTGGGCGGTGTGGGAATACGCTATACTGTGCGTGTACAGGGAAAAGAACGATACCTTTGGCTGGAGAAAGATAGGTGGTTTGTAGAGGCGCTAAGATAGCTCGATGTTGCGCAATTCAATCCTGATTTAAGACCAGCCAATAAAATGAACGTCCCGTCATATAGCGGGACGTTCATTCATTTTCATCAAGCCCAAAGAAAAAGTCATCATAAGCGCATCCATAAATTTTTCTTAGTTCGATTAGCACACTCGCCCTGATATTTAATTGGCCCGCTTCATATTTGGCATAGGTTGTTCTACCAATATCACAGGAACGCCGCTGAAGCTCCGCACATAGTTTTTCCTGTGATATGTGGTGCTCCTCTCGAAGCCGCTTTAAATTATCTCCTATATTTCTGTCACGCCTGATTTTTTGTTCCATACCCAGCCCCTCACATAATTTATGACCTGTACTGGTTGCAATTATGCTTAGTTTATGATATACTAAGCAAAATTATTGTCCGCGATACTGGTCGGCCTTAAAATTTCAGTGGGAAACGGGATGAAGCCAAATTATGCTATGGAACTATGGATGATGGTTGTTGTGGTCTTGTTTTGAGATATATAATCGGAAATTCAAATTTTTTATTGGGGGAGGAAATTATGAACGACAAGACAATGGAGAGCTACGCGTCGCAACCCAATGAGCCAACGGGTAAAAAGAAGCGCGGAAGAAAACCCATGACTGCAGAGAAAAAAGCGGCGATGGCCAAGGTCCGGGCTGCGGAAAAGGAGCGGGCAAACAATTTGATGCCCGAACTGTTTATTCAATTCCAGGGGGACCAAATAGACCTTGACGAGTTGGTTACGCTGGCGAAAGCGGATTTTCACGCAGTGAAGAAACGTACCCTTATTACTGACTTAAAACTGTATATCAAACCAGAGGAACGAACAGCCTATTATGTTATTAACGAACAACATAAAGGCCAGATTTCGTTCTAACCACATTAAAAGAGCTCCGGTCCCACTGTAAGACCGGGGCTCTTTCATTTCATACTGCGGAGAAAATGGGGACCGATGTGAACGCCGTGTAGGTCTTGCAAACAGAAGCAACTTGCCCACAGATGCGCGTAGGCTAAAATAGCATTGCTCCAGACAACGAAGTAATGCTGATTTTTCATTTTTGCCGTTTTCAAAGCATTTATTGAGTTGCTTCGATTGATTATGGTAGGATAAGAGCAAAAAATGCGCTTCGATTTGATATGCGTTTCCTTCCCCCGACCACTGTGGACCCCAAATATCTTGAAGAAGGTGCTTACCTGATGAAAATTGTGTCCTGGAACGTCAATGGCATTATCCCCTGTCTGAATAATGGCTCTTTGGAGCCATTATACAGCCTGTCGAAAAGCGCCCTGCCTGGGGAATGCCCAGGCAGGGCGCAAAGCATACAAAGATATGTACTGGCGGAAAACAACAGGAAAGAGAGACGAGAATGCCGTTTTGCTTTCCACCTGGCCAGCTTTTTGAGGTTCATGGCAGCAAACTTAAGCCTCACCCATTTGAAGACTTGGGCCAGACCTCTGTAAAGAGTATAACGCATACCATGCTTTTGCTTGGCATCGGCAAAGACCCGCTCAATGGTTTCTTTGCGTTTTGAGTATAGATCCCGATATCGGGGAGTGTATCTGGCGTCGTCAGCCAGCTCCTCGTAATCCTTCCAAACATGGCGCAGGACGGTTTTCACGCAGTTTTTGGAACGGGTACACATCTGCCGTGTGGGACATTGTGCGCAGATTTTCGGGTTGCTGCAATATTCCCGGTATCCGTCCCGGTTGGTGGTTCGGTAGGCCAGGGGCTGATATTCCGGGCAGATCACGCAGTCGTAGTGCTCATCATAGACGTACTTCCACCACTCATGCCCGCCTTTCATGGTCATGGGACGCTTGTAGGCGGTGGACAACACACGGCCATCGTCAAACACTTTTTTGCAGATATGGGGTGTCTTGTAGGCGGAATCCGCCACGATGGTCTCGATCTCTGGGAAGGTCTGTGTCACTTTGTCATAAACATCATCGAAAGCCACGCTGTCGTGGACATTGCCGGGGGTAACCACCGTTTCCAGCACATAGCCATTCTTATCGCAGGCTGTATGTGCCTCATAGGCAAACTGCCGCTCATGTTTTCCCTTCACAAACATACCGCACTCTGGGTCTGTTGTACTTTTCGTTACCGTTTTGAAGCCCGCCTTTTTCCGCCGCACCAGTTTCTTTTTCGAGGTGTTGTCCCGCTTCTTTTTGGTGTGTTTGGGCGGCTCGTCCTCATCATCGAAGGGCTTCTTCCCATGGCTCTCCCGGCCTGCGTTGATCTCCGCCAGCAGCTCAGCCCGATACCGCTTTGCCGCCGCCGGCACCTCCTGCTTGAGTTTCTTGTTCAGATTCGCGCTGGCCTTGATGTGTGTGCCGTCTATAAACACTGCCGCCGGAGACAATGCCCCCGCTGTTCCGGCCTCATTCAACACCCACTGGAATACCGCCTCTATCGTTTCCTCTGTGAACCGATGCCGGAAGTTATAGCTCACTGTGGAGAAGTGCGGCAGTTCTTCGTTTAGGGTGTATCCAAAAAACCACCGGTATGCGATGTCCGTCTGTGCTCTGCGCAGCGTCCCCCGCAGCGATGGTATCCCGTCCAGATGCTGCAGCAGCACGATCTTGAACAGCACCACCGGATCAACGCTGGGCCGTCCTTCTTCCTCGCTGTACAGCGGCTCCACAATTTCATACAGCTTCCGGAAATCTACCGCTTTGTCCACCTTCCGCAGCAAATGTTCCTGTGGCACCAGACTCTCTGTATCCACCAGCTCCACTACGCCCCGTTCCATTTTCCCCTTTTCCATCATTTTTCTCACCCTGTTTTATTATACCTTACAAATACGAAAAAGTCTGCCTTCTGGCAGATTTTTTCGACAGGCTGAATAATGGCTCTTTGGAGCCATTATATGAATTGAGCGCTGATTTGATATGCTTCCAAGAAACAAGGACAAAAGAGCACCCGGATGCCGTCTCCGGATACCACCATTACTGGAACAGCAGTATACGAGGCGGGTATGCCGGTGTCATGTCGGCGGTACGGAAGGAGCCAAACCATATAGACTATGGCCTCGGCAATGCAAAGCTGGATCAGGAGGGCCGGTTAATTACATTGGAGTTTGAGGACTTTTACTCCGTCAATGCCTATTTCCCTCAGTCACAAGGAAGCATTGCACGGCACAGCTACCGCATGGAATGGGACGAAGCTCTGCGAGAAAAACTGATCGTGCTGGATGAGCAAAAGCCCGTGATTCTTTGCGGTGACTTTAACGTCACCCGTTCTTCGCTGGACGTTTATCCGGAAAATGAACGGCTTGTTTGGGCCGAGCAGGGCTATATGTCTGAAGAAAGAGAAAGCCTGGAGGAGCTTTTGGAGAGCGGCTTTACTGACGTTTTCCGCAGCTTATACCCAGAACAGGCCGGGGCCTATACATGGTGGAGCAATCGCCTCGGAAAACGGAAAGAGAATCGAGGCTGGCGTCTGGACTATTTCTGCATATCGGACCGTATTGTTGAACAGGTAACTGCCATCAAGCACCTTACAGAGATTTACGGCTCAGATCACTGTCCTGTCATGCTGGAGATCAAGCTATGAAAATCGAGTTTCCGGACGAGTATTTGGGAAAACTTTGGAATGAGATCGACTGGAAACAGGCAGAGGAAACTCTTGCGGCCCTTCAACGGAGCTTGGCACTGGCTGCAAACTCCCGAGATGAAAAACGAATCGTGGAGCTTCAAAAGAAAATCGTGCGGCTTGATGAGGCCAAGTGGCTGGCAGTCCGCCACGTCTGCGGGTCAAACGCCGGACCTGGGGTAGACGGTGAGAAGTGGAAGAAGCCGGAACAAAAAATGAAAGGCGCCCTGTCCCTGACCTCGGACGGCTACCATGCCAAGCCACTCCGGCAGTTCACCATCCACTCTAAAAGTACCGGGAAAGACCGGCATATGGGCCTGCCGACTTTCTATGACCGCTCCATGCAAGTGCTCTACAGTTATTCGTTGGCCCCGGTTGCGGAAGCAATGGCCGACCGCAAATCCTTTGCCTTCCGTCCAGGCCGCTCCATGCAGGATGCAGCGGCCTATATTTTTGAGGCGCTGAAGGGAAACGATGCCCCAGAGTGGATCGTGGTCGCGGACGTGAAAGCCTGTTATGCTTCCATCCAGCATGGATGGCTCCTCTCTAATGTCCCCATGGACAAAAAGGTTTTGCAGGAGTTCTTAAAGTGCGGACACGTCTTTGCGGGGGAGCTGTTTCCGGCTGGAGAAACAGGGATATCTTTGGGGGCCAACTTGTCCCCGCTGCTGGGGAACCTGACACTGGACGGTCTGCAAAGATATCTTTATGACCATTTATATCCCAACAAGGACAAAATCGACTATCTGGACGGCAATATGATACGGTGGGCCGATGATATCTTCATCACGGTGCGGACGAAAAAGACAGGGGAGAAAATAATGTCCCTTCTGGCAGGATTTTTAGAGATGCGTGGCCTTACGCTTTCCCGAAGCAAATGCAAGATCGTGAATATCAAGGATGGAGTGACGTTTCTTTCCAGGACATACATCAAGAAGGATGGAGTGGTACGTTCCTATCCATCTGTCGAGGCGGTGGAACGGGTAAAAGGTGAGTTGGGGGAGATGATCCTGACCTGCAAGAAATCCCAGCGGAGCCTGATTAACGCCCTCAACAGTAAACTGACCAAGTGGGCTGCTTATCATCGGTATTCCGATGCCTTTGATGCATTCCAGGAAGTGGATACTGCGGTGCAAACCTTTCTGCTCCAAGCGGCAATCAGCAAGCACCCTAAAATGCAAAAGACCAAGGTTATCAATAAATATTGGTATCGGGAAGCTGGCGGACGCCACATCTACGCCCTGCCGGATCAGAAAGATGTTTATGTGATTTCCCTGGCTGACGTGATGCTTGTTGAACACAGGAAAGTCGCAACCAATAAAAACTACTACATTGACACCGGTTATTTTGAAATGCGGGAGCATCAAAAAGGAATCGAACGCGTGACTGCGGACTTCCGCCCCATCTGGCAGCGTCAGGGTGGACGTTGCTATTATTGCAACCGCCCCATTTTACAAGACCAAGGGCGGACGCTGGTGCAACGAGATTTGAACTATCCGGCGAGTAAGCGGAACATGGCTTATATTCATACCATTTGCAAGCCAAACGAGTTGGTTATCTTGAACACAGATGAAGATGTGAGCATTTATAATGATTTTGAAATTCTCCAGATGTTGGATGGAATCCGTGAGGCCAAGGACAAACCCGTCGGCTTGCGAGAAAAGCATTCAATCCAAGACAATTGGAAATACATTAAACTGAAGCAATTTTTTGCGGTATCAACAGCCGTGTCAATCACGCTTACCTTTGAACAGGTGGAACAGCACATCGGGCAGGCTTTGCCACAGACAGCACGAAAGAGTTCAAGCTATTGGTATCCAAGGTCAAATTGCAATACCATCGCTGAAGCATGGATCACAGAAGGTTATCAAATGGTGAAGTTGGACATGAAAAAAGAAACTTTGCGGTTTCGTCGATGTCGAGAGGGATTGGTTCACGTCCAGCTTCCCCAGTGGTTGACAGACCAGAAGATTCCGAAAGATGCAAGACTTGAACTTCAAAACTATTTTAATCACATAAAGGGAAAATATGGATTATAAAGTCCAAACATTGCTAACCACAACAAGAAAGCGGCCTTGCTTCACCATGAAGCAAGGCCGCTTTCTTGTTGCGGTTAAGGAGCCGACGTGGTCAAGGCGCTTTAACCGTATTTGTAGTAATGGTGCGGCTGTCGGTTACGCCGTCAATCGTTGCAAAAACAGTGACCTCAGCATAGTAGTAGGTACCCGAAGTCCCGGTATAGGTGTACGCAGCCCTATGGCGAACAGTATTCGATGCTTTGAGGTTGTTTGTAGAGGTCGCGTAAATTGTGGTAACGTAGCTGCCATTGGACTTATAGATTTTTATGTTGGAAACGCCGACAGAGCTGGCAATAGTGTTTGCCGCGACATCAAAGGTAATCACAATCTTTCCGGTGTTGCTACTTTGAGTAGCAATTGCGTTATACGCATTAAGAGTTGGGCTCGACCTTGGTGTTGAAGCGCTCGCCGTTACTCCACACAAAACAGAAAGCATCAAAACAGCAGAAAAGGCAATTGCAATAAAGCGGATCTTTTTCATAAAGTTAACCTCCAATGGAATCAAGCATGGATTTTATTTCTGGAATCATCAACTCGCCCCAGATTCGATATACGGTAATGCCATCATTGAAAACAGCGTTTGTCGTCTCTGAATTTGTGAAGATAAAGTACGCTTTCCCATTACTTATATACTCCTCAACCGAATCTGCTTCAATTTCAAAAGTCAGTGGATCTATGTAGTTGCTTTGATTATACAAATCTACACCAATAAAATATTGCTTCCCATCTCCATTAAGCAGAGATATTTGAACAGATTTGCCAAAATCATCCTTAAATGCCTGCACATCTGTGACTATACTCCCCGCAGGGTACCATTTTGGAGCATATCGGCCAAAGCTCTCCTGCATATTTAAAGATTCTTGGATTGAACTGTATAATCTGTTGTTATGGTCTAGTTCTGTAGATTGAGTCTCAAAATGAAAAATGTCTTCCGTCCAACGAGCCAGCGCATTGAACACATCAACCCCCGCCGCCTGAACCCCGACCATCAAAGCCAGAGTTAAAATCACTGCGGCCACCATAGCGGAGACTGTGCGAATCGTCCGCCGGAAAGAAATACATTTTGATTGTGTTTTGGCTGGCATAGTCGACGGCACTGGGCCATCTTCACTATCAGGAACAAATTCGGATCCCTCCGCTGACATTGATGGTTGCATCTTCTCCTCTGGCATATTGCGGCACATCATCTGGAACTCCTCCCATGCGGTGTTTACACTCGGTAAACGCCCTGTGGGACTTTTTTCTTCCCGCGCAACAACCTCCTCTACAATAGCATCAAACAGCATCTCTACATCAGCGGAATCACCGCTGAACCGCAATAAAGTCTCTAATTCATCTATGGACAAACGTTCTAAAAATTGCAACTCGTTCTCAGCCGAGTTGTGTTGTCCATCCATGTTTTCACCCCCTATATATATTATGTATTCAAGATGCTGTTTTTCGACATCATTGAAATAAAATTTTCTAAGCATTCAGGAAATACTAAAAAACCTTTAGGCACTGTTCGCTTCATCATTAGCTCAAACAATCGATATCCCAGTTATCCCGAAGTTTCTTGATGATTCGTTCCACACGCTTACGGCAGGCAGCCTCGGTCAGGTCAAGCTCCTTTGCAACGTTCCGATATGGTTCACCCTCCATGAAAACTCTCCGTATAAGCAAAAACTCCCGTTCAGACAGGAGTTCGGCACAGTGGGCAGAAGGAGCATCAACACCACCATAATAATCGAAAGCAGAGGGACAGAGATTTGTATCCTCTATAGAAACTGTCACTGTCGCACGATTCTTCTTCACTGTATTTAGGTTCTGCGCTTTCTTCCGGATAACGTTTTTAATCCAGCCAAGCCGATTCTCGCTGCCATAAAACCGATCTATTTTTACCATACCTGTAAGGAATGCTTCTTGCACTACTTCCTTTGCATCATCCCAGTTCTTTAAAAAACGGTATGCATATCCAACAAGTTTTTGAAAATGTAACCGGTAAAAAGACTCGAAAAATACACCTTCTTCCCGCGTCATCGCTGATTCACCCTTCCCGCTCTTTTTCAAGCCTATTGCGCTTCTTTTCAGGCGGCTCAGGATCTCCATACTCAAACAGCCAAGCCCGAATAATAGGCTCCAGGTGGGCCAACGCCTCATCAGACTGATCGTTCAACATACTATTGATAGAATTTAACGGAGATGCTTCTCCCTCTGGAAGGAGGTGATCGCTGTGCAGAGCTAGGCCAGATGTGATCGAACATACAGACAGAAAAATTTTGAGAAAGGAATGCCTGCAAATGAAACGTCAAAAGAGATTGTCTAGAGCGATATCTATATTGTTGACCCTCGCATTGATATTAGGGCTCCTGCCTGCCCAGGCCCTGGCACTAGGTTCCTATGGCGAACCCCCCGAGACAGTGGCGTTCAAAGTCATGCGTATGGATGGGGTAAGGACTGCCACCCCCATTTCCAAGTACCTCTATGGCACAAAGGAAAATCAGTTTTTACGATCCACGGATTTGAATCAGTCCGGATCGTGGGTACAGCTGACTTACGTGATTGAAAAATCCCAGCCAGTCAGTCTGGAGTTGTACAAGCTCAAGGACGGCTTTTCTCTTACGGACCCGCTTATACTGGATTATGCGCCCGGACCGGATGAGCTTGAAGAATTCCTTGGTGACCGTATTGGCTATTTGCATGGAATCCGTGTTACGGATAATGTGGTCCCCCTTATTCCGAGCGGGGATATCTATACCGATCCGCAGGTTGGTTGGAAAGACATCGACCGGGATACATGGTTAAGCATATTAAACGAATCAATTTTGAAACAAACCCGGTCAGCAGAAACAATGAAGGATATCTATGCTTTTGGCTACCAAGGGTTGCAATTCGTTACTGGCCCAGTCGTTGGAACCCAGGACGATGAGCAGTCTGTCAATGATAGCCACTCTGCAGACGGAAGCAATGAGACCGAAGATAGCACAGTGAGTGTCAATGGACAGGTTAGTGAGGGCGATGAGGAGAGCAAACCTGTGGATGAAGGGGAAGTCACTGTTGATTCGGAGTTTTCTGCCGAACCGAATCCCTCCGCTGAACCGGAGTCTACCGCTGAACCGGAGTCTACCGCCGAACCAGAGCCTACCGTCGAACCGGAGTCTACCGTCAAACCGGAGTCTACCGCCGAACCAGAGCCTACTGACGAACCAGAGCCTACTGACGAGCCAGAGCCTACTGACGAGCCAGAGCCTACTGACGAGCCAGAGCCTGCACCCTCTGAGTTTGTTCCCGGCTATGTGGGCGATGTGCTGGGCGAAGAATCTGTTTTCTTCACTGAACGCAATTCAGATACCAATATTCAAAACTTTATGCTTTGGGATGGAAGCATTGTTCGAGAGGATGGAGGATCACCAGAGAAGTATCAATTCGAGGATGGCTACTACGTTATTGTCATGACACCCTCCATAGGGAAGAATTCGATATATAATAGCTTCCTGGCTTTCGAGACACTCAGCAGCGAGGCGAAAGCAGATTCCTTTGACGGTATCAACAGTTTCGAGGAACTGCAAAAAATCCGTGAGGAGCTGGCTATGCCGGGTGATCCTGTGGATCTGCTCACCGGTAGTTTTACTTGGAACTATACGGACTTTGCCCTGTATGGCCAGAACGATCTGAAATTTACCCGGTATTACGAGTCTGTCAAGGCTGACAAGAATTATGGCCTGGGCAACGGTTGGACATCCAACTTTACCTATGCCTTGGAGTTTGGTGACCTATACGCCCAAGTTACCTTGCCCAAAGGAACAGAACTTTATTTCGGGCTGGACTTCGACGGCAGTTACACCAACTGCGGAGATTACTCTCTGGAATGGGCTGGCAGCTGCTACATCATGAAGGACAAAGCCGGGAACCGCTACAGCTTCACTCCGGACGGGCAAATCCAGAATATTATCTATGTCAACGGCGACGTGGTCAATTTTGTCTATTCCGAAAACAAGCTGACTAACGTGTCCAGCGGCACTGGAAGCTTCAAATTTACCTATGGCAACAGCGGCAACATCGAAACCGTCACAGACAGTGTGGGGCGCATCGTCACTCTGTCCTATGATGGAAACCTGCTCACTGCAGCAGAAAATCCAGATGGAGACAGCCTGCGTTATACCTATGATTCGAATGGCTACCTGACATCGGTGACCAATTTCAAGGGTGATGTCTATGTGGAAAACACTTATGACGACGCAGGCCGTGTGACACATCAGTATGCCGCCGACTTCGGTACCTTTGAGTTCACCTATGACTTTGATAGCCGACACAATACCTGCACCGGTATAGACGGATATTTCCTGGAGATTTATTACGATGAGCTGGGGCGCATCCTCACTTCCACCGATGCTCAGGGCACCCAGCGTGTCGCTTACAACGATTTCAACCAAGTTACCAGCCGCACAGATCGTGAGGGCAATGCCACTGCCTTTGAGCACGATGCTGCGGGTAACATCTCCCAAACGACCTATGCTGACGGCACTTCGGAGAGCTACACCTACGACGATAACCGGATGGTTACTTCCGTTCGGGACCGTAATGGTGCCACCACCACCTACACCTATAATTCCAATGGCCAGATGACCAGCTTCACCGATGGCCGGGGTAATACCAGCACATTCTCCTATAAAAACGGCAATTTGATTTCCGCTACTGACGCCGACGGTGCTGTGACTGCCTATACCTACGACCAAGCTGGAAACTGTACCTCAAAAACGGACTCCGAGGGTAATGTGACCAAGTACACCTACGATGCCCAAGGGCGTGTGACCGCTGTGACTGATGCCCAAGGCGGCGTAACTGCTTATGAGTACACCGATGCGGGCAAGCTGGTGAAAATCACCGATGCTCAGGGCAATGTCCAGTCCTTCACTGTGGACGGCAACGGTTTTAACTCCAGCCAGTCTGACTGGTTGGGCAATGTGACCCGCTATACCCGTGACGTTCAAAATAACGTCACGTCTATCACCGACCCGCTGGGGGCTGTAACCTCCTACACCTATGACGATCAGGGCAACCAAGTGACTGCCACGGATGCCAATGGCAACACCACCCGCTACACTTATGATGCGGCGGGCCGCATGGCATCTATGACAGACGCAGCAGGCAACACCTGGCGCTACACTTACAACAAGAACGGTCAGACGGTGTCCATCACCGACCCCGCTGGCGGTGTGACCAAAACCTCTTACGACAATGTCAGCCGGACATCGTCCACCACCACAGCCAACGGCGGTACTACCCGCTACACCTATGACGGCGTAGGCAACACCACTAAGGTGACCGACGCTTTAGGCAAGACCACTTCCCGCTCCTATGACGCCAATGGAAATCTGGTTTCTGTCACCGACCGCACAGGTGCTACCACCACCTACACCTATGATGCAGAGAACCGGCTGGTGAGCTCCACCGACGCCAAGGGGCAGACCACCACCTATACCTATGACAGCCTGGGCCAGATGATCAAGTCCGTTTCCCCCGGCAAGGCGGAGAACTCCACACAGTATAATAGCCTGGGCCAAACCACAAAGTCTACCAATGCCAGAGGATTCGCCACCCAGTACGAATACGATAAGCTGGGCCGGGTGACCCAGGTAACATATGCCGATGGCTCCACTGTTGGCTATACCTATGATTCGAACGGCCAAATGCTTACCACAACCGACCAGCTAGAGGGCGTAACCAGCTATACCTACGATGCGGCTGGCCGTCTGCTTACCACTACTGATCCCATGGGCGGGGTTACAGCCTACACCTATGACGGAATGGGTAATGTGCTCACCATCACCGACCCTATGGGGTTCGTTACCACCTACACCTACAATTCCCGGAATCTTGTTGCCACCGTTACAGACGCCGAGGGTGGGAAAATCAGCTACACCTATGACAGCCTGGGCCGGAAATCCACCGTTACAGACGCCGAGAACGGAACCACCAGCTATCAGTATGACAATGACGGCAACCTCACCAGCGTCACCGATGCCGAGGGCGGTGTAACAGTTTACGCCTATGATCTGCTGGACCGTCAGACTGGAATGACTGATGCCCGCGGGAACTCCTGGACCTATGCTTACGACAACGAGGGACGATTGGTTTCTACAAAGGATCCGCTGAAGTTCAGCACTTCCAAGTCCTACGATGCCATCGGCCAGTTAGTTCAGGAAACCGACGCCAACGGGAATGTTTGGGCTTATGAATATGACGCAGATGGTCATATGACCGCCAAGATTGATCCGCTGGGCAATAAGACCACCTATGCTTACGACCTCAGCGGCAACCTGCTGAGTACAACCACTGCTCTAGGGCTGAAAACCTCCCATGTATATGATTCCATGGGACGGGTAGTCTCTACCGCTGATCCCATGGGCCACACTGTTACTTTCCTGTATGATGCCAAGGGCCAGCTTGTGGGGTTCACCAATAAGGACGGCACCAGTGTGGCTGCCACCTATGATGCCAACGGCAATACGCTCACCGTTACAGACGAAGAAGGCTATGTAGTCTCCTATGTTTACGACAAGGACGGACGCATGACCCTGCTTACCAATGCCCGCGGCTTCAAGACCACCTATTCCTATGACAAGGTGGGCAATTTGGTAAAGGTGACCAATGCCATGGACGGCGTCACCGATTATGCATACGACAAAAACGGCAATCTGCTCTCCGAGACAAACACAGACGGCGGCACAACGCTTTACACTTACGACAAGCTGGGCCGGGTGACCACCATCACCGACCCCGTAGGAGCTGTGACTAATGTGGAGTATGACGCCAACGGCAACATCACCAAAGTGACGCAGGCTGACGGCAAATCTATCACTTACTCCTATGATGCCCGCAACCAGCTCATCAGCTATGTGGACACTGAGGGATATACTTTCTCCTATACCTACGATGGCAACGGGAACATCACCTCCACCACAGACGGCAACGGCAACACCACCCGCTATACCTATGATGGACTGGACCGCGTCACTCAGCGCACTGACGCTGAAGGTGGTGTGGCCACTCAGACCTTCGACGCAGACGGCCGCCTGATCAAAGCGGTGGACGAGGAAGGTGCTGAAACCAACTACACATATGATGAGTGTGGCCGGGTAACGAAGATGACCGATGCCCTTGGCAATTCCACCACATACACTTATGACGAGCTGGATCGGTTACTCACCGCCACTGACGCCAAAGGCGGCGTGACCACCTACACCTATACTGACCGGGGTAATGTGGCCACCGTTACAGATGCCGAGGGCTATGTCACTTCCTACGAGTATGACGGCAACCAAAACCTGGTGAAAATGACCACCCCAGACGGCATCACCACCTATGAGTACGACCCGCTGGACCGGCTCATCAAAACCACCACTCCGGATGGCAAGAGCGAACTCGTCACCTACAACGGTGAGGGTGACGTGACTTCCAAGACCGACAAGGCCGGTCACAAGACCAGCTATGTGCTGGACGCCAATGGGCAGATCGTGGAAACCATCGACGCTCTGGGCAATTCTACTTTGTTCGAGTATGACGCTATGGGCCGTCTGACCAAGACCTCCCTGCACCGTGTGGACGCCCAGGACAAGGTGGACGAGTGGGAGATCACCATCTATGAATACGATGGGCGCGGCCTGGTCACCAAGGAAACCAATGCTTTGGGTGCTGTTACCGCCTATACCTATGATGGCAACGGCAACCTGGTATCCAAAAAAGATGCCGAGGGCTATGAAACAGAATACACCTATAACGCGCTGGACTTTGTGACACAAATCAACTATAATGGTGGCAAACAGGCTTCCTACCGCTATAACAAAGTCGGCACGCTGGTGGAAATGGAGGACTGGACCGGCACGACCTCCTTTGAGGTGGACCTGCTCCAGCGCATAACCCAGGTCACCGACCACAAGGGCAACGTGGTGGAATACGGCTACGACGAGGTGGGTAATCAGACCTCTATCGCCTACCCGGACGACACCGGGGTGGATTACACCTACGACCTGCTGGGACAGCTCAAAACCGTCACCGAGGACGACAGCCGCACTACCGCTTACACTTATGACGGCATGGGCCGCATGGTAAAAATGGAATACCCCCATGGCTGGGTGGAGGATTATGTGTACGACTCCATCGGCCAGCTCCTGCGGGTGGACGACACCGACCCCACCCAGAAGGACATGAAGCAGCAGAAGCACGTCTATAAATACGATGACTGCGGCAACATGATCTACGAGTATATGCGGGGCAACGGCACCGGTGAGGCTACCACAGAGAACACCTATACCTATGACGCCCTGAACCGCATCATCCGGGCCGAGGAGTCATATGGAAACGCGTGGCGGGAGTACCAGTACGACAGCCTGGGCAACCTGACCTATGAGAACAACAGCAATAGTGTCCACTATGACTACAAGCTGAACAACCTCAACCAGATCACGGAAAAGACCTATGGCAGCAACAATAAGGAGCGCACCATCTATACCTACGACAAGCGCGGCAACCTGGTGCTGGAGGAGTACGGCAAGAACAACGGCAGCGGGAATGGGAACGGCCAGCGTACCACCGTGGGGCAGTATACCTATGACGAAACCAATAAGATGGTGCTGGGGGTCAATTCCAGCGGCGAGAGCAGCGCGTACCTGTACAACGGCCTGGGCGCGTTGGTGGAGGACACCTGGAAAATTGCCAAGAATGGCTACGGCTACCACAGTGTGGACGCCGGGCTGGACGACACCGATACCGGAAGCGGACGCGGTGGCGGCGGAAGCAACGGGAATGGAAACGGCAACGGGAACGGCCAGGGCAATGGCAACGGCAGCGGCGACAAGCCCACCGGCAGCCTGGTAACCAGCTTCAGCACCGTGGTGAAGCAGTTCGTGGTGGACTACACCAGCCCCACCTACGAGCCGCTGATGGAGCATGAGGTCAACGGCCTGGATTATCGCTATGTGTACGGCAACGACCGGCTGAGCGTGAATATCACCGGGGTGGAAACCAGCT
>CAJTGJ010000030.1 GCA_910575695.1 Oscillospiraceae bacterium
GACGCCCCGGACCCCAGCGACGCCACCCATGTGGGCATCTATGTGGGCGATGGGATGATGATCCACTGCGGAAATCCCATCTCCTACGCCAGCACCGAAAGTAACTACTGGCAGAGCCATTTTCTGTGCTTTGGGCGTATCAGGTGACGCCGCTGGCAAGACCACAAGACCATGGGAGGTGAGGAACAAGATGGATGAGATGGGGAAAGACCCGCGCCAGCCATCCGAGGCATATCCCGGCGATACCATCGGGAGCCTGATGGCCGAGTGTGAGCTGCTGGAGCAGTATATCGGCGGCGAAAAGGACCGGCTGGAACGCTTCATGCTGGAGACAGGCGGCGCAAGTGACGCATCCGACCGCATAGAGGAGCGGATAGCCATCCTGCAAGATATGCTCACATCGGCGGAGGGCCGCTTGCAGGCGCTGTACGACGCCCAGGAGCGGGAGGCTTTTGCGCCGGAGAAGGAGGACGCGGGGCGGACATCAGTGATAAAGGACCTTGCAGACAGAAAGGCGGCGGCAACACGGAACCCCCCTGAAATGAAAAGGGAGCAGAAAGCCCCCGGCATGGATATGGAGCGGTAACGGCTTATCCCTGCCTTTCAAGCGTTTCAGGCACAACAAAAAGGAGCAAAAATGAGCGAGAAACTGGACAAGATCGGGGCCGACCGGGACCGCGCAAAGGAGAAGCGCGACCTGTGGGACGCCCGGTACAAGGAGCTTTGCCAGAAGTACACCCAGCAGGAGAATACGGAGATACACGAGATGGTGCGGGCGCAGAACCTGACCCCGGACCAGCTTGCGGAGGTCCTGAAAGCCCTGCAAGGCGGGCTGTTCCCCGCCCCGGCTGCCATGCCGGGTGCGGGCGCGCCGGGGATGCAGGCTGGCCGTGACAACAACACTTCTGAGATCAAGGAGGATGAACAGGATGAAATTTAAGAGCATGATCGCCGGCCTTCTGGCTGGCGTTCTGATGATGGGGAACCTCTCCGCCGTCTGCTTTGCGGCGGAGGGCGCCCCGGCCCCCACCAGCGGGGCCACAGAGACGGAGGCCGTGGAGACTGCCCCCGCTGAAACGGATGAGACTGCCGGGGCCGCTTCGGAGGACGGCAGCCCCGCCCTGCCTGACGGCGTTACCCTTGGCACAAAGGTCGTCCTGCCGGAGGGCGTGAGCATCGGTGAGGATGGGAAGATCACCTTTTCCGCCCATGGCATGGAGCAGATCATGGCCGCCCTGATGGGCGGCGAGGCCGGTGGGGACACCGATACCGCCCCCGATACCGCCCCCGATACCGAGCCGGAGACTGAGCCGGAGGCCGTCACCGTTGGCACAGTTAATGTCCGCAGCGACACCTACCTGAACCTCCGCTCCGGCTCCGGCCTGGAGCATTCCGTGATCGGGCATCTGCTCCGGGGGACCGAGGTGGAAGTCGTTGGCGAGGACGGCGACTGGTATCAGGTCGTGATCCCGGAGGCCACCGGGTATGTCTACAAGGACTATCTGGATGTGACGGAACAGGAGGCCCCCGCCGCCCCGTCTGAGGAGGACGGGCAGGATGCGCCTGACCCCGGCAGCGGCTTTGACGAGGACACCCTGATGATGCTCCTGCTGATGATGAGCATGGGGAATACCGATGCGGCAGGTCCTCCTTCCGCCGCCCTCACCCCGGACGGCAACCTGACGCTGGTGGACGATTATGACGAGGCCCATGCGGACGGCTCCGGCAAGCAGTTCATCACGCTGGTGACAAAGGCCGGGAATACCTTCTACCTCATCATCGACCGGGATGACGAGGGGGAGCAGACCGTCCACTTCCTGAACCTGGTGGACGAGGCGGACCTGCTGGCCCTGATGGACGAGGACACGGCGGCGAAATACACCAAGCCGGAGACGGAGGTCCAGCCGCCCGCCGAGACCCAGAAGCCGGAGGACAACGAGGACAAGCCGGATGAGGAAAAGCCCGCGCCCAAGGCTAACCCCCTGCCCGCCCTGCTCCTTGTGCTGGTACTGCTGGGCGGAGGCGGCTTCTTCGCCTATACGAAGTTCTTCAAGGGCGGCGGGAAGAAGGAACAGGCAAAGCCCGACCCGGACGCGGATTATCTGGATGATGACGAGGACTACGGCCTCCCGGAGGACATCGGGACTGACGATGAGGACGGGAGCGGTTTTGATGCGGAGGACGATGAACCGGTTTAAGCTGGGGGCGCAGAGCTGCCCATATCTGATGGAAAGCCTGGGGGCTGGCGGAAGGGACCAGTCCCCAGCCCTTTTATAAAACAGGAGGCGCGGCTATGCGTATTGATCCCCGAAGGTTTCTTGAATTTGTGATCTTCCTGATAATCTGCCTATGGCTGATGGTCATTTATCTGGCCGGCTTCCCAAATGCCTATGGCGGATATGCCGCATCCATGTTACAATGGGTGCAGTAATGTCCGGGAGGTGATGGCGTGGGCGCAAGTGACTGGAAGGACCTGAAAGCAAAACAAAAACAGAAATTATCCGAGGTCATGTTCGGCGTGGTCTGCGCCCATTACAAGGAGCATGGGCAGATGCCCGCCGGTGCGGAACTGGAGAAGCTGGCAAAGGCGGCCTTTACCAAGATACAAGGCCGTGGGCTGGGGCTGTCCTATGAGACCGTCCATGATGTTTTCCTGAAAAAACAGGCCAGATTTGCGGAGCGGATCGAGAAGAAGAGCCTCCCGGAGCCGCCGAAGCCCAGGGTGAAGAAAACCGAGGCGGAGAAGCTGGCGATCAAGCGGGCCGCCCGGAAACGGAAAAAGGCGAGGCTGGCGGCGCAGGAGCAGCAGAGCTTGCCGGAGCAGGACGGCCGCTTCTTTTATATCGCCGGGTACACCTCCGGGGGCGCCCCCTATGGCGTCACCTGGGAGGAGATGGGACTGGAACCCTGGGAAGAACTGGAGTAGGAGGTGCGGATATGGGCCGCTACACGGAGCAGGAATTAAGGGACATCTTTTTTGACGCCCTGGACTTCTTCAACGACGCCCTTGACTCCGGCATCACAAGGGATAACACAGTCCTTGCTTTCTTTACCCCGGAAAACGGGCTGGATGTCTATGAGCAGTTCTGCCGGGAGCATTTTCCGAAGAACCTGGACGAGGACTACAAGGCGGAGGGCTATTTCCAGACCTTTGCGGCACAGGCTTTTTGGGGCAAGGGGCAGTACGGCGTGATGATACGCGCAGACACCGACTTCCCCCTGCCGGAGCTGCACCGTGTTTTCCTCCATGAAATATCCCACCTGTTCTGCTGTGAGAACGAGATCGAGGGCGGCGGCTTTTTTGACCGCTACTGCATGGGCAGCGGGGCGGAGGATGGCATGATGAACGCCGGGTACGCGGTCTGGCGGGAGGCTGTGGCTGACATCATGGCCGATTCCATCCTGAGCGAGTACACGTCCCTGACGCTGGCGGATGTCCGGGAGGAGGTGGGGCGGCTCTACCGTATGCTGTCCCCGTCAGACCCGGACTCGAAGAAATGTATGTCGCTGATCCTCGTGTATGTCATGGCTACAAGGGAGGTCGGCAGCGTGACGGAGTGGGCCGATGCGGAGGCGGGGCTGAAACAGCGTCTTGGGCTGGAGGACCCGGCATTGTACGCCGTCCTCAAGATGGCCTTTGACAATCTGCACCACTCCCCGTTCTGGTCCATCACCCCAGACTTCATCATGGAGCTGGGCGAAGCCTACCTCTCCCTCCTGTCGCACAAATTCCTCCGGGAGAACCTTTCCTGAGACAGGCGGCGGGCAAAACTTTATAAAAACCGTAAAGCGGACAAGGATCACACATCTTTGTCCGCTTTTTTCATGCCCAAAATCGGGCGAAAACAGTTGATTTTTTCAGAAAGGAGCGACTGCCTATGAGCAAGTTAGTGATCTGCGAGAAGCCCTCGGTGGCGCGGAGCATCGGCAAGGTGCTGGGCGCCTCGAAGCGATGCGACGGCTACCTGGAGGGCGGCGGGTATCTCGTGAGCTGGTGCGTGGGCCATCTGGTGGAGCTGGCCCAGCCGGAGGCTTACGGCGAGACCTACGCCAAGTGGCGGCTGGAGGACCTGCCCATCCTGCCGGAGAAGTGGCGGTATCAGGTGTCCTCGTCCACGAAAAAGCAGTTCCAGGTGTTGAAGGGGCTGATGGGCCGGGAGGATGTGGACTCCATCGTGGAGGCCACCGACGCCGGACGGGAGGGCGAGCTGATCTTCCGGCTGGTCTACCACCAGTGCAAGTGCAAAAAGCCCTTTGAGCGGCTCTGGATCTCCTCAATGGAGGACGCCGCCATCCGGGAGGGCTTTGCCAGCCTGAGACCGGGGACGGAATACGACGCCTTGTATGAGGCTGCCCTGTGCCGGGAGCGCGCCGACTGGATCGTCGGCATCAACGCCACCCGGCTCTTTTCATGCAAGTACGGCCCCACCCTCAATGTGGGCCGGGTGATGACGCCCACGCTGGCGATGGTCTGCGGACGGGAGGCGGCGATCAGCGGCTTTCAGTCCGAGCCGTTCTACACGGTCCAGCTTGTGCCGGAAGGCTTTGCGGCAAACGGAGAGCGTATGAAGGAAAAGACTGAGGCGGAGAAGATCGCGGAGGACTGCCGTTCGGCGGGGACGGCAACGGTGAAGAATATGGAGCGCAAGGACAGGACGGAGAAGCCCCCGGCGCTTTATGACCTGACCTCCCTTCAGCGGGACGCCAACCGCCAGTTGGGATATACGGCGCAGCAGACCCTGGACTACACCCAGAGCCTCTATGAGAAGAAACTCGTCACCTACACCCGGACGGACAGCCGCTACCTCACGGAGGACATGGCGGGGATGCTGCCGGGGCTGGTGGAAATGGTGCAGAAAAAGCGTAATATCTCCCCGGACGCCCCCGCCGCCGTGAACGCCGCTCAGGTCATCAACGGGAAGAAGGTCACCGACCACCATGCCATCATCCCCACGAAAACGCTGGAGGCCGCCGACCTCGCCGCCCTGCCCTCCGGGGAGCTGGCGGTGCTGGACCTGATCGCCCTGCGCCTCGTCTGCGCCGTGGGCGACCCCTGCCGCTACTCGGAGACCGCCGTCACGCTGGAGTGCGCCGGACACCAGTTCAAGTCCAAGGGCAAGACGGTCACGGACCCCGGCTGGCGGGCGTATGTTGCCGCCAGCACTGATGAGAAGTCCGAGGACGACGCACCGCCCATCCCCGCCCTTTCGGAGAATGCGGAGCTGCCCCTCGCCAGGGTGGAGTTGAAAGAGGGCAAGACAACGCCCCCCAAACGGTTCACGGAGGACACCCTCCTCCAGAGCATGGAAACCGCCGGGGCCGAGGAGATGCCCGAAGATGTGGAGCGCAAGGGCATCGGAACCCCTGCTACCCGCGCCGCCATCATCGAGAAGCTGGTGCAGAAGGGCTTTGTGGAGCGCAAGGGGGACAAGAAGGCCAAGGCGCTGGTCCCTACGGACAAGGGCCGCGCCCTGGCCGCCGTAGTGCCGGAACAGATACAGTCCCCCTCCATGACGGCGGAGTGGGAGGAGAAGCTGCTGGGCATTGAGAAGGGCGGCTATGCGCCTGACGATTTCATGCGGGAGATCGCCGGGATGGTGACGGACCTTGTAAAGAACTATGAGACGGTGAAAGGAGTGGAGATCAAGATGCCAGGCAACAGCAAGGTGATCGGGAGCTGCCCCCACTGCGGGGCGGACGTGGCGGAGCGTGACAAGGGCTGGTTCTGCGCCAGCCGGGAGTGCCGCTTCGTCCTCTGGAAGGACAACGCCTACTTCAAGAAGATCGGCAAGCACCTGACCGCGGGCATAGCCGAGAAGCTGGTGAAGGAGGGGCGCGTCAGGCTGAAGGACTGCAAGAGCCAGCGGACGGGCAAGACCTACAACGCCGATGTCCTGCTCACCACCGAGGAGGACGGCCGGGCGAAGTTCCAGATGGAGTTCGACAACAGCGGAAAGAACAGCGGAGGAAAGAAAAATTGAAAACGGACCAGCTTACACTCGGTTCCCTGTTTGACGGCATAGGAGGTTTCCCCTATGCCGCCTCTTTTTACGGGATCAGGCCCCTGTGGGCCAGCGAGATCGTCCCGGAGTGCGTCTCCGTGACGAAGAAGCACTTCCCGGACATGGAACACTTTGGCGACATCACAAAGCTCCACGGCGGCAAGCTGCCGCCTGTGGACATCATCACCTTTGGCTCCCCCTGTCAGGACCTGAGCGTGGCATCAGGCAAGCGGCTCGGCCTTGCCGGGGAGCGGAGCGGCCTCTTTCTGGAGGCCATCAGGATCATCAGAGAGATGCAGGAGGCAACAAATGGAGAATACCCGAAATTCGCGCTCTGGGAAAATGTCCCCGGAGCCCTGTCAAGTTCTTCCAGGCGTGACTTTAAGGCTGTGCTGGAAGCGTTCACAGAGACCGAAGTTCCAATGCCTGGTTCTGGACGGTGGGCAAACGCCGGGATGGTACGAGGCCGAGGAGTTGACCTCGCTTGGTGCGTGTACGACGCCCAATATTTCGGAACAGCACAGCGGCGCCGGCGTATCTTTCTTGTCGCAGATTTTAGAGGAACACGCGCCGGCGAGATACTCTTTGTCCCCAAAAGCCTGTCAGGGTATTTTGCGGCGGGCGGAACGCCGCGGCAAGGACTTGCCGCCTATGCTCAAAACGGCGCTGGAACAGCAGGCGCGGGGGATGTGATCCCCGCCGTCTCCATGCGTATCCGCTGCGGCTGTGAGGGCGGCGGCAAGGGGCCGCTGCTCCAGGTGGAAAAGAGCGGTACTCTGGCGACCGGGAACGACCAGTACCTCTTTGCGCCAAAGGACGCGGTGGAGATATTGAATGACCAGGGCGGCGATTCCCTCAGCGTGGAGAAGGGCGGCGTATCGCCCACCCTCCGCAGCCAGACCCACGGCAATCTGCCCATCACCGCATACGCCATCCAGGGCTCCATGATCGGCAGGGCGGACGGGAACGGGCCGCAGGGGGACGGCATCAACGAGAATGTCTCCTTCACCCTCAACACCATCGACCGCCACGCCGTCTGTGTGGAGACCGGGCAGGAGGGTCAGCCGCCCATCGCCGCCGCTGGCTTTGACCTCCAGCAGATTACCAGCAGGACGAACCGCTCCACTTTGAAGCCCGTCCAGCCCACCCTCTGCGGTGCGGGCAGCCCCCATGTCGTCACCGCAGAGGGACTTCCGCCCGATGCTATGGTCGGGATCAACGGCAACCTTGCCGGGACGCTGCTTGCCAGCTATTACAAGGGGACAGGGATGCGGTGCGGACGGGAGCGGGATGTGGTGCTGTGCGCTTCAAGCACAAGGCCGGCAGCCAGTCCGGGAGCATCGGCTTCCAGGAGGAGACCGCCCCCACCCTTCTGGCGGGCCAGCAGAGCGCCGTGATGAAAGCCTATGTCATCGGCGCCTACCACTCTGGCGGGATGCTCTCGGACAATCCCCAAAGTGGCTTCTATGAGGCAGATACCTCCCGGACGCTGGACCTGAACGGCGGGAACCCCTGCTGCAATCAGGGCGGCATGGCCGTGGTGGAGGGCGCTGACGGGCCGGAGGCCGCCGCCGTGGACTGCCGCAACCTCCGGGAGACGGATGAGGTCAGCGGCACACTGCTGGCAAAGGCGGCCTCCGGCGGCTACTCGCTGAACTACCAGAACCCCGTCCGCACCGGGCTTTGCGTGAGGAGGCTCACCCCCACCGAGGCCGAGCGTTTGCAGGGCTACCCGGACGGCTGGACGGAAAGCGGAGCGGACGGCAGGGCCATCAGCGACACGAAGCGTTACCAGATGCTCGGCAACTCCATCGCCGTCCCCTGCGTGGCGTATATCATGCAGGGCATCCGTGACGCCGTGGGCGGTGAGTGATATGCTGTCGCTGGTCCCCGTCTCCCTACGGGAGGCGAACGAGTTCGTGCGCCGGCACCACCGCCACCACAAGCCCACAGTGGGACACAAGTTCTCCATCGGCGTCCAGGAGGACGGGCGGCTCGCCGGCGTTGCCATCTGCGGCCGCCCGGTGAGCCGTTTCCTGGACGATGGCTATACGCTGGAGGTCAACCGCCTCTGCACCGATGGGGCGAGGAACGCTTGCAGTATGCTCTATGGCGCGGCGGTCCGGGCGGCGCGGGCGATGGGCTACAAGAGGGTCATCACCTATATCCTGGACAGCGAGTGCGGCGCGTCCCTGAAAGCCTCCGGCTTTGTATGCGAGGGGCCGGCCGGGGGCGTGGAGTGGACGGGCAGGCGCAAGCCGAAGGACAGCGGGCAGTACCCCCACCAGATGAAAACGCGGTGGGTAAAAATTCTGAGACAGGAGGACTGATAAAATGGCTGATACAGAACTGAGCAGCAAGCTGTATGAGAAGATGTCGGCGGAGCAGGACAAGTTCCGGGCATGGCTGGTGGAACAGCCGCCCGCCGACATCCTGCTCCACGCCGTGGAGTACGCGGTGCGGGAGGACATCCTGATGGAGATGGAGGCGCTGGAGCTGCCTGACGACCAGGCGAGGGCGCTGCTGGCCTCCCCAGACACGATGGCGGACATCTACAAAACCTTCTCCAAGATGGCCGATACCGGGCATATGGATGTGGTCCGGGAGAGCATCGAGGACCGGGCGGCCGCCTTAAGTATGGAACAAGCGGTGCAGGAGGCTGTCCAGATGGAAATGGAGTCGCAGGGAAAGCTGGAGGCTGTGTACCTTGTTGACCGTTCCTCCCTGCTCCACCTGAAAGAGGTGCAGGGCGGGGACTTTGAATACGCCGTGTTCGATAAGCAGACCAAGGAAAAGACCGCCGAGGGCAAGGTCAGCCTGGACGATGTGCTGGACGGTATCGACCCCACCCACGACCATCTTGCGGCGGCGCGGGCAGCCGCTATTGGAGCGGCGGGGCTGCAGAGCGGGCCGCTGGGTGGCAGCGATGTGGCGCAGGTGGGCCTGACCTCCCTGAAGGACTTCCGCGATTCGGACATCCGCCGCCGCTCCATCTGGGAGCCGGAGACACTGCCCAGGGATGACATCCGCTTCATCAACAGCGGTTATGACGAGCAGTTCCGCCTCCCCAACGGTGGGAAGATCGAGGTAGAGTATCCTGACCGCACCTTTTCCGCCAGGTGTGAGTATATCGACGACTACCACACCTATGTCGGGAGCGAGGTCTACCACATCTGCCAGTTTGCTGAGGTGCTGGAGCGCGGCGGGGGCGTCTGCCGCCCGGAGCCGGTGCTGGATGCGGAGCAGGCGGCGTGGAAGATCGGCTGGAACGCCTATCTCGCCGTGGAGTGCGGTGCGGGGCATTGGGACTACCACCTGTATGACGAGAAGTTCAACGAGACCAAGGGCGGCGAACTGGAGGTCGTGGGCTGTTCCATCAACGAAGTCCGGGATATGGTCCTTGCGGAAAACAAGCTGGGGAGCCGCTCCATGACGCCCACCGACTACGGGATGCTCATGGACAAGGCGGCCATGCGGGAACAGGAGGCGCAGGCCGAAAAGCGGGAGTCCGTCCTGGGCCAGCTTTCCGCCCTGAAAAGCGGCCAGAAAGACAAGCCCTCTCCCGCGCCGGAGAAAAAGTACCGCGAGGAAAGCCGATGAGCCGCCAGAAGCTGACCCTCGCGGAACAGGAGACCATCATCCTGTGGGACAACGAACTGGACACGGCGGAGGTCTACACCCACGACACAAGGCTCATCAATAAGCTGCGGGAGCTGTCCCAGCGGTTCCCGGACGCCTTTGTCCTGAAAGAGACCGGGCAGGGCAGGTCCGTGATCTACCGCATCCCCAAGCGGTGCGTGGGCATCCGCCCGCCGTACAGCGAGGAGCGCAGACAGCAGCAGAGGCAGGACGCAAAGGAGAACGGCCTGCCATTTTTGAGGAAGGAGGAGCAGGATGTCTGACATCAAAAAATGGGACGAGGTGAACGGCGTGGACGAATCCCCCGGCCACCTGACGGCGTTTCTGGAGAGCGCCACCGACGCCTACGCCATCTTACAGCTGCGGCGGACGGACGACACCCTCTATGAGCGGTTTGAATCCTACGCCAGCTTGCAGAGGCAGGGCAAGGAGCCGGACATCGACCACTACGAGGTGGTCTACCACGGGGAGCTGCCCAGGGCGCCCGATACGCCGGAGGCGGTGATGGCGCAGCTGGAGGCGTTCTATGTGCAGTTCAACACCGCCCGCCCGGAGGACTTCCGGGGACACAGCCTGTCGGTCAGCGACATCGTGGCGCTCAAGGTGGGCGGCGTGGTATTCTGCCACTATGTGGATTCCATCGGCTTTAGGGAACTGGAGAACTTCGTCCTGCGGGAGAACTACCTGAAGAACGCTGAGATGGCGATGGAGGACGATTACAACTCTCTGGATGGGATCATCAATAACGGGAGAAAGGACGAGCCTGCGGAGGAGCGGCACTCTGTTCTGGACGCGCTGAAAGCCCTCTCCGGCACGGAGCAGCCGGAGCGCAGGCCGCCCCAGAAGCAGGCCGGACGGGATGAGCGATGAAGCGGTTTACAAAGGACGAGCGGATGATGATGATGCTCTACAACCCCGGCACAAGGGAGGGGCTGATCGCGGAGCTGGAGGCTATGCGCCTCCAGCTTACGCCCACGGAGCGGCGGCTGAAACGCCTGTCCAAAAGCGTCCTGGAAAAACTGGACGGCATGACGGACGCGGAGTTTGACGGTCTGGACCTATACCCGGACATCTGATCTCCGCGGCTGAATCTAAAAGAAACGGAGGCAATCTATGGCATCAGCAGCAAAGACTGCGTATTACACCCAAATGGCGGAAGAAGCCGCAAGGCAAGTGACCGGGAGCCGGGAGCAGTGGACAGCCTTCCTGACCACTGCGGCCCGGCTCTACAAATACCCCTATAATGAGCAGTTGATGATCTACAAGCAGCGCCCGGACGCCACGGCCTGCGCCGAGTATGACCTGTGGAACGAGACCATGCGCCGCTATGTGCGCCGGGGTTCCAAGGGCATCGCCCTGATCGACAACACGGGCAGCCGCCCGAATCTGCGCTATGTGTTCGATGTGTCCGACACCGGGACGCGGAAAAACTCCCGCCCGGTCAACCTGTGGGCGATGAAGGATGAGTATGTCCCCGCCGTGCAGGAGGCGCTGGAGCGCGCCTATGGCGTGGAGGCCGGGGCGGGGCTGGATGAGCAGATCGAGAAGATCGCCTCCCGCTTCGCCTCGGAATATTGGGATGACAATAAAGAAGCCATCCTCGGCATCGTTGACGATTCCTTCCTTTACGGGTATGATGAGTTCAACGTAGAGGTATCCTTTCGGAGGGCGGCGGAAACGAGCATCCGATATATGCTCTATTCCCGCTGTGTGGAGGACCCGGAGAGCTACTTTGAGCCGGAGGACTTCATGGATGTGTTCGACTTCAATACTCAGGCGGCATCCAATGTGCTGGGTACGGCGGTCAGCGAGGTATCCTCCCAGGTATTCCGTGAGGTCGAGCGGGCGATCCGCACCTACGAAAGGGCAAAACAGGTCGAACAGGCCGAGGAAAGGAGTCAAAACAATGGCAGAGCTGACTTACAGACAGGAGGGGGATTACCTGATCCCCAACATCGAACTGGAGAAAATGGAGGACCGTCCGCTGGGCAAGTACGGCAGGATGCGCCGGACGCACCTGATGGAGAACAACCGGCTCCTTTACAACCATCTGACACTGACCGGGAAACTGTTCCCGCACCTGTGGGAGGTGCAGGACACGGCCACCGCACGGATGGAACAGTTGATGAAGGAACTGCTGGCGGCAGACCCGGCGCCGGACAAGAAAACGAGGCAGATGGACTGGGTGCGGCACATGAACGCGCTGAAAGCACAGGCGGAGGAGATCGTGACGGCGGAACTTATCAGCAACTGACACTGGCGGGGATGTTCCCCTCCGAGATGGAACAGATCACATTCATCGACCAGCAGGCGGAGAGCGAAAAGCCCTCCGCCTTTGCTATGCCCAAAGAGGAGCAGCCCCCGGCAGAGCCGGACAATGCCAAGATCATCAATTTCCCCAGCACCGCCCATGAGCCGGAGAGCGAAAAGCCCTCCGGCCTTTCTGTTCCTGACGAGGAAATTGACCGCCTCCTGCGCAACGGCTCCGGCCATCATGACTGCAAGCTGCGCATCGCCGCCCTCTATGCCGGTGACAGCACCCCCGCAGACCGTACCGAGTACCTGAAAAACGAGTATGGGACGGACGGTGGACGCAGTTGGCAGTTTTTTGACGGCACTCATGGCAATATCCAGTACCGCCCCCAGGGGCTGGTGGTCCGCAACGCCGGCCAGGGAACGGAAGTCCGCCTGCGCTGGTCTGAGGTGGAGAAGCGTATCGGCGCGCTCATCCAGAGCGGCCAGTACCTGAGCGCATCGGAAAAGGTGCGTTATGCTGATATGGAGCGGGACTATTCCGCTTTCGGCGGCATCCCCCTCCCTGCGCCCGGACACAGTTTCCCGTCTACCCCGGAGGAGGTCTATGAGCGGTATTTTCCTGTTATCGCAGATGCCCTTCTGGACGATACGGCGTTTCGGAACGCCTACCGCAACAATGACCGGGAGACCGCCACGATGGAGGGACTGGCGGCTATCGACCGGGCGGCGCTCACCGTCCAGGACCCCGCCTTTATGCGCCTGTACTTCGACGCCCCGGAATACCATGACAGTTTCCGCCATGATCTGCTTGACAGGATTTATGAAATGCTGGAGTCCGCGCCGGAGATGACTGCCGGGGCATCACATGAGCATGAGATGCTGGCACAGGCGGCACGGCTGGCGGAGGCGGGCGGCCTTGCCGCCCCGGAACGCTTCTTCCTGATCGAGACCGAGGGCGGCTATGCTGTCTGGGATGACATCCGGGAGGAGATATATGTAGACCCGGAGGGCGTGTCCGAGGAGTTCATCGGCGAGTGGCAGGCCGAGGACTATCTGGCACAGGTCAAAAAAGAGGTGGCGGAACGGGACGCCGCTGACTGGCTGGCAGTGGAACAGGCAAAACTGCCGCCGCTGGAATACGCCATCGGGGATTCGTTCACGATCTATTCCGAGAACGGTGAAAAAGAGATCGTCCTGTCGGGCGTCACGGATGAGGATGTGTTCTATGTCTATCCTGACGAGCCGGGGCGGGACCAGGTGTTCATGGACCGTGAGATGTTTGAGTACAGCCTGCGGACCGGACGCATCCGGGATGCCCAGCCGAAAGAGGCAGTCCAGACCATCGCCAGCTATCGGAACGGTGAGGAGCCTATCGTCATCCAGCAGTATCCCAACGGGCTGTTCTATAACCATTACGGATACGATGAGCAGCGCCGTTTCGCTATGGCAACGGCTGGCGGCTTTGCGTCTCTTGAGGAGGCGGAGGCAGCGCTTCGTTCACACCGCCCGAACGCGGAGAAGGTCATGGAGGAAGTCCACGCGGAGCCTGTCCCTGACGCAAAAGCGGTGCAGATGCCGGAGAACGAGACCCCGGAGGATGTGCGGAAAGATGCAGTACCCACGCCCCCGGAAACGGCGGAGGACAGCGCAAAAGAGCCGGCCTATCAGGTGGGCGATACCGTCTATCTGGATGATACGGCCTTCATCGTGGAGGAGATCGGGCTGTTTGATGTCCAGCTCCGTGACCCCACGCTGGCCTATCCCATCTTCCGTGCCGAGAGCAGGGAGCGTCTGGAGCGGATGCTCCGGGCGGATGAGCGCAATGCCCATCTGTTTGCCCCGGAAATGAGCGCGGAACAGGATGATCCCCGCGGCAACAGCGAATACTTCCGCTACTTTTACGACTACGAGACCGACCAGGTTGAGGCGTTCATGGCTGAACACCCGGACTATCACAGGATCTGGGGAAGTGATGGCCAAGGCCTAAACGGAGGTACCTGGGTCGTCTACCGCAACGAGTCCGATCTTCCTGCTTTTCTGAGGGAGTATGCGAAAGGACAGCGGCTGGCGGACGAGCGCGATGCGAAGCATCTGCCCGATGTCAAGGAAGAAAACCCCTTTGCGGATGTTGATAAATGGGCGGCGGACTACCAGAGCCAGACGGAAACGGCCATTGCCGCATTGGAGCCTGAACAGCGGCGTATCGTGGACGCCATGCAGATGGCGGGGTTTTTCTATGACCCGCTTTCCAGTACCGCCCTGGACCCCCTCATCTTCCGTGCGGGAGACCTGACAGGCGGGTATCCCACCTCTTTCAAAACATGGGACGAGGCGTATGCGTTCATTGACGGGGCCGAACTGAAAGGCACCCCCGGCCTGCGGGAACAGGTCCAGGCGTTCCTTCACCCCGCCGCAACTTTAGACCAAGTTGGTCCGAAGTCGGAGCCGGAAGTCACGACCACCACCGAGACCATCTACCCCGGCGACAAGAACGGCCTGCCCTTTGATGTGGTCATTGAACGGCTGCATTTCGAGGAGCCGGAACATGAACAACCGGAGCAGGGCCCGCCGCCCGCCGCCCGCAATTTCCGAATCACGGACGACCATCTGGGCGAGGGCGGCCCCAAGGCGAAGTTCCGGGCCAACATGGACGCCATCAACCTCCTGCATGAGCTGGAGTTTGACGGCAGGGACGCCACCCCGGAGGAGCAGGAGGTCCTTTCCCGGTATGTGGGTTGGGGCGGTCTGGCGGATGCCTTTGACGAGAAAAAGGATAGCTGGGCAAGCGAGTTCAAGGAACTGTACGCCGCCCTCTCCCCGGAGGAATACGCCGCCGCCAGAGCGTCCACCCTGAACGCCCACTACACCAGCCCCACCGTTATCCGGGCGATCTATGACGCCGTGGAGCAGATGGGATTCCAGAAAGGCAATATCCTGGAACCCAGCATGGGTGTGGGCAACTTCTTCGGACTGCTCCCGGAGTCCATGCAGGGCAGCCGCCTCTACGGTGTGGAGCTGGATTCCATCACCGGGCGAATCGCCCAGAAGCTGTACCCGGAGGCGGACATCAAGGTGGCGGGGTTCCAGACCACCGACAGACGGGACTTCTTCGACCTCTGTGTCGGTAATGTCCCTTTCGGAGACTACAAAGTGAACGACAAGCCCTATAACAAGCTGGGCTTTTCCATCCACAACTATTTCTTTGCGAAAGCCCTCGACCAGGTGCGTCCGGGCGGCGTGGTGGCCCTTGTCACCAGCCGCTATACGATGGACGCCAAAAGCCCCGACGCCCGGAAGTATATCGCACAGAGGGCGGAGCTGCTGGGGGCGATCCGCCTGCCCAACAACGCTTTCAAGGCCAACGCCGGGACGGAGGTCGTTTCGGACATCCTGTTCCTGCAAAAGCGGGACCGCCCCATCGACATCGAGCCGGACTGGGTACACCTGGGGCAGACCCCGGACGGCCTTGCCATCAACAGCTATTTCACCGAACACCCGGAAATGGTGCTGGGCGAACTGACTACCGAAAGCACTCAGTACGGGCGGGAGGAATGTACCGTCCAGCCTATCCCCGGCGCGGACCTTTCTGAACTGCTTCAAAAGGCCGTTTCCCATATCCAGGGGCAGTATCAGGCGGCGGAGCTGGATGAGGCGGATATAACGGAGGCCGCTGTGGACAAGGGCGCCATCCCCGCCGACCCGGATGTGAAGAACTTCTCCTATGCCTTGGTGGACGGGGAGGTGTATTTCCGGGAGAACAGCGTGATGAAGCCCGTGGAACTGAACGACACGGCAAAAGGGCGCGTCACTGGGATGATCGGCCTGCGCCAGATCGTCAACGAACTGATCCAGTACCAGTTGGAGGACTACCCGGACGAGGACATCGAGGCGAAGCAGGCGGAACTGAACGCCGCCTATGACACCTTTTATGCCAAGTATGGGACCATCAATTCCAGCGCAAACGCAAGGGTGTTTGACGAGGATTCCTCCTACTATCTGTTATGCTCTCTGGAGAACATCGACGAGGACGGACGGCTGGAAAGCAAGGCGGATATGTTCACCAAGCGGACCATCCGCCCGGAACGCCATATCACCAGCGTGGACACGCCCAGCGAGGCGCTGGCGGTCTCCATCGGGGAGCGCGGCAGGGTGGATTTGCAGTTCATGTCCGAGCTGCTGGGTACGCCCGGTGAGTACGGGCGCATCACAGAGGAATTGCAGGGCGTGATCTTCCGTGACCCCCGTGAGGCGTCGGCGGATGACTTCCTTCGGGGCTGGCATACCGCTGACGATTACCTCTCCGGCAATGTCCGGGACAAACTGGCGGTGGCACGGATGGCGGCGGCAACCGACCCCGCCTATGCGGTCAATGTGGCGGCGCTGGAAAAGGCACAGCCGGTAGACCTGGACGCCTCCGAGATAGATGTGCGTCTGGGCGCCACCTGGATAGACAAGGACTATATCCAGCAGTTCATGGAGGAGACCTTTGATACCCCGTGGCGGATGCGCAGTGCGGTCCAGGTGAAGTATTCGCCCTCCACCGCCGAATGGCAGGTCACGGGCAAGAACGCCACCAGGCGGCACGATGTCATGGCCTATATGACCTACGGCACAGACCGGGCCAGCGCCTACCGTATCCTGGAAGACACGCTGAACCTCCGGGATGTCCGTATCTACGACACCATTGAGGATGTGGACGGGAAACAGAAGCGGGTGCTGAACAAGAAAGAGACCACCCTTGCCCAGCAGAAACAGCAGGCCATCAAGGACGCTTTCCGGGACTGGGTGTGGCGCGACCCCAGGCGGCGGGAGGATCTGGTCCGGACCTACAACGAACTGTTCAACTCCACCCGCCCCCGTGAGTATGACGGCAGCCACATCGTTTTCGGCGGCATGAACCCGGACATCACCCTGCGGGACCACCAGCGGGGCGCTATCGCCCATGTGCTTTACGGCGGCAACACCTTACTGGCACACGAAGTGGGTGCGGGCAAGACCTTTGAGATGGCGGCATCCGCTATGGAGGCGAAGCGGCTGGGGCTGTGCCAGAAATCCCTCTTTGTCGTGCCGAACCACCTGACCCTCCAATGGGCCAGCGAGTTCCTGCGGCTCTATCCCAGCGCGAAGATACTGGTGGCATCCAAGAAGGATTTTGAGACGGCGAACCGCAAGAAGTTCTGCGCCCGTATCGCCACCGGGGACTATGACGCCGTTATCATCGGCCACTCGCAGTTTGAAAAAATCCCCATCAGTGCCGAGCGGCAGGAGCGTATCCTTCAGGAGCAGATCGACGAGATCACCGACGCCATAGCGGAAATGAAGATCATGCGGGGCGAGAACTTCACCATCAAGCAGTTGGAAAAGACCCGCCGCTCTCTGGAGGCGAGGATGGAGAAGCTGCAGGCCGCCGAGCGCAAGGACGATGTTATCACCTTTGAGCAGTTGGGTGTGGACCGGCTTTTTGTGGACGAGGCACACGCCTTTAAGAATTTGTTCCTTTACACGAAGATGCGCAATGTGGCGGGGCTTTCCACCTCCGAGGCGCAGAAGTCCTCGGATATGTTTATGAAGTGCCAGTATATGGACGAGCTGACCGGCGGAAAAGGCACGATCTTCGCCACGGGAACGCCCGTGTCGAACAGCATGACTGAGCTTTATACCATGATGCGCTACCTTCAGCACGGTACGCTCCGGCAAAAGGGGCTGACCCATTTCGATCAGTGGGCCTCCACCTTTGGCGAAACGACCACGGCGATAGAACTGGCCCCGGAGGGGACCGGCTACCGCGCCCGGACACGGTTTGCAAAGTTTTTCAATCTGCCGGAACTCATGAGTATGTTCAAAGAGGTGGCGGACATCAAGACCTCCGACCAGCTTCAGCTTCCCGTGCCGGAGGCAAAGTTTGAGACCGTTGTGGTGCAGCCCTCGGAGATCCAGAAGGAGATGGTGGCAGACCTGTCCGAACGGGCCGCCGCCGTCCACAGCGGGAATATAGACCCCTCGGTTGACAATATGCTCAAGATCACCTCGGACGGGCGCAAGATTGGCCTCGACCAGCGGCTGATGAACCCGCTCCTGCCCGATGACCCCAGCAGCAAGCTGAACGCCTGTGTCCAGAATGTCCTCCGCATCTGGGAGGAGGGGCAGGCGGACAAGCTGACCCAGCTTTTGTTCTGCGATCTGTCCACGCCGAAGGGCGACAGCACTTTCAATGTCTATGAGGACATCCGGGATAAGCTGGTGGCCGCTGGCGTTCCCCGTGAGGAGATCGCCTTTATCCACGATGCCGACACCGAAGCGAAAAAGAAAGAACTGTTCGGCAAGGTGCGGACCGGCGAGGTGCGTGTCCTGCTCGGCTCCACCCAGAAGATGGGCGCCGGGACCAATGTGCAGGACCGTCTTGTAGCGGTCCACCACCTGGATGTGGGCTGGCGCCCCGCCGACATGACCCAGCGCAACGGGCGCATCATCCGGCAGGGCAACCGCAACAAACAGGTGCAGATTTTTCAGTATGTGACCGAGGGGACCTTTGATGCATACCTCTATCAGACACTGGAGAATAAGCAAAAATTTATCAGCCAGATCATGACAAGTAAATCCCCGGTGCGTTCCTGTGACGATGTGGACGAGCAGGCGCTCTCTTATGCGGAGATCAAGGCCCTCTGTGCGGGCAATCCGCTGATCCGTGAGAAGATGGACCTTGATGTGGATGTGGCGAAGCTGAAAGTCCTCCGGGCCGACTACCAGAGCAAGCACTTCCGGCTGGAGGACCAGCTTTTGAAATACTTCCCCGCCGAGATCGAGGCACAGCAGAGCCGCAACAAGGGCTTTGAGGCTGACATCCAGATGGTGGAGGCCCACCCGCTCCCGGAGGAGGGCTTTGTAGGGATAGAGCTGGCCGGAAAGCATTATGCGGAAAAGGCGGACGCTGGCGAGGCGCTCCTTGCCCTCTGCAAGGAGATCAAAAGCACCGAGGGTATCCCCATCGGCAGCTACCGGGGATTTCAGATGGAGCTTTCCTATGACACCTTTGAGAAGCAGTTCCAGATCACGATGAAGGGCGAAATGAGCCACCGCGTCAGCCTGGGTACGGACGCAAGGGGCAACCTGACCCGTCTGGACAACGCCCTTGCCGGTATCACTGCCAAGCTGGAACGGGGGCAGGAACAGTTGGAGAACCTTCGGAGCCAGCAGGCCGCCGCACAGGTGGAACTGGGCAAGCCATTCCCGCAGGAGGCGGAGCTTGCCGAAAAGAGCGCCAGACTTGCGGAGCTGGACGCCGCCCTCAGTATGGATGACAGCATCGACCGTGACGGCGGGGAGGTCAGTGAGGAAGTCGGTGACGGTGAGCGGCCCTCTGTTCTGGAGGATCTGAAAAAGCGGGCGGCGGAGATCGCGCCGGATAAGAAGCCCGGAAAGGAGCCAGAGCGGTGATGAAGAAAGAGGAAGAATTAAAAATCCGTATCTCGGCCGAAGATAAGGAGCGCATCCGCTTCAAGATGGAGGAGTCCGGCATCCTGAATATGAGTGCCTATGTTCGCAAGATGGCGCTAGATGGTATCTGTGTGAAGCTGGACTTAACGGAGGTGCGCCAGCTTATCGTCCTGCTCCAGCGGTGCAGCAACAATCTGAACCAGTACGCAAAACGGGCGAATGAGACGGGCAACGTCTATGCAGCGGACATTGAGGATTTGCAGAGACGCCTTGATGAGATTTGGGAATTGTCCAGACAGTCCCTTGCCCATCTTGCCAATATCCGCTGAATGGCATCGGTTTCTAAAGCATAGCAAAAGGACGCGGAGCGATCTGCGTCCTCTACATACCTGGCACCCTCGCCGGACGGCTGGCCGGTGCGGTAAACGAAAGTTCGTCAAGTACCTACTTTCTTCTTTGTCTGACGGCACATAATGTTCACTGTCACCAGTATTTCAATCCATCATCAGGCCGAAAGAAGACGAAGATATAGATTACAATTTTCGATGAGAAAATATCGGTGAAGTTCAATTTCGGCATGGTAATCGTTGTAGAAAAACGAATTGAATATAGGAAAGCCTTATAGATTCGAATTGAACTTGCAGGCTGTTGAGCAAATTTCTATGAATAGCCACTAAAGTGTATTGCGTTTATCAACCAGATGGTTTATAATTAATATGTACTGATGGAGGTGTATAATGACAACATCGGATATGATAAGAAAATTGTGCGAGAAAATGAACATCAGCATTTCTGAATTGGCACGGAAAATTGGTCAGTCACCACAAAACTTTAACAAGAAGTTGTTTCGTGAAACAGTTTCTTTCTCGGAAATGCTGGAGATAGCTGATGCATTGGGAATTAGGTATGAGCAGGCATTTATATTGCCGTCTGGAATCAGAATTGAAACTGGAAACGAGAAGTAGATAATTGTTTACCAAGTTATGCTCACATTTGGAGCAAGAGTTAAAATGCGACTTAAAAGATGGGAGGACAACAATGGGTTACTGGATATCGAAATTAGAAAGCTTGCCTAATATTTTTGATTGGTACTTTTTCTTGGTAGGTGATTATCGAAATCACAGTCTGATAAATAATGTGTTTAAAGATGATTTTACGATTATAGCAGAAAGGTTGGGTGGGAATGCGGCAATCATTTCACAAAGTAATTTGTTGGAATGTGATTTACAGGATAGTTTAAAAGATATTAAAAGCGGTGAATTGGGGGCCTTCTTGAAAGACCTAGAAGAAAGAAGACCTGGCTTGCTTATTCTCAATATACATCCCAAGGATTTGTGTCATCTAGATTTGTTTAAAACCGGAACGAGAGAACGGACTCCAGTTATTATTTATATTCCTTTTGAAGCATTGGAAATAGCGTATACAAGTGGCAATGACTTAATTGCCGATATCGTTGCCTTTTCTAAAGACCAGCACGACAATTTAATTAAAAAGACATCAAAATTGGGCCATATAAGGGATAGTATTGATAAGTCGGTATTAAAAAGGAAAAAAGTAGGAATTGTCACTATAAATTATGGAGATACATACCGGCGTAAGTCAGAAATAACCACTCGATGCATCAATTGTGGAAGAATAATATATGTGGACGAGCATGAGGAAAAAGAAAAGTGTATTTATTGTGGCTATATAAACTTTGCAGAGGAGGCAATTAATAATAGCCTATCTAATAATTCATATTTTAGCAAGAGAATTAGATGTGTGTGTGGACATACAATGACGGTTTCTGCACATCATGATCATACTATGAGGTGCCCAAGATGTGGTATGCAAATTTATGTGAAAGGAATTGCACAGATTAATATCCATGGAGACGACCACAAAGAAGTTCTTGAAGTGGCGAACGAAATGCTCAATAAAAGCTATACATTGTTTAATAATGGAAGGAGATACGACATGGAAAAAATATTGATTATTTCAGCATTGGACAAGGAATTAAAGCCAATTTTAGAGGCAATTGATTCCCCACTTAAACCTCGGAATATAGAGGAAATAGACGGGCGCAGATACTTTATATATGAAGTATCTACCACACTAACTGTCATATGTACATCGTTTTGGGGAATGGGTCAAATAAATGCGGCCTTGGCTGTAAAAGATGCTGTAAGTCACTATGGCGTTAGTAAAGTTATTCTGACTGGAATTTGTGGTGGAATTGATAGGGAAATGAATTATGGTAATATTATTATTTCTGACCAGATAGTGGATTATGAGTTGGCAAAAATTAAGTCAGATGATGTACAGGTAAGATGGAATGTATACAGGAGCGACTTTGAACTTGTACAGAGCATGAGAATGTTTAATTCCGACAGTTGGTCATCCTATTTAAAGCAGATGTTCCCTGACCCTGAATATAAAAAGCCTAATGTTTATTCGGGTATTGTTCTTTCTGGAAATAAAGTGATTGCTAATAATGAAGAGATAAAACGGTTTAAGAAAATGTGGGCCAAAGCCTTGGCTGTGGAAATGGAAGCTAGTGGAATCGCTGCTGCTTTGTATCAAATGAAAGATGCGCCCTCGTTTGTAATGGTTAAAGCAATTTGTGATTTTGCAGATTCAGAAAAGAATGATGATTGGCAGGAATATGCAGCGTATGCTTCTGCTATTTTTGTTCTAAATTATATTTTTACAGAAAATGCTTCCTTGTCCAAAAATATGAGTCGGAAACCCGTTTCTTCTCCTACACATGGGAACCAAAAACTTTTTTCGGCGATAAGAGGTACATATAGCTTATCTGATCTGAATGTATTAGCATTTAATATTGGCATTGACATGGAAGAAATAGGCGGAATTGGTAAAAGTGAAAAAGTTGTCGAGCTAATAAAATATTGTCAAAGAAGAAAAGTACAGTTTACAAGGGACTACACAAGGTAACGGTCTGGCGGGCGCTGATATGCCCGTCAGATTTTCCATGTAATGTTCAAGCTGTCGCTTGTGGCGGCAACGGTGGTAATCATCAAATCCACCACCCGCCGCTTGTCGTCAAAGGATACGCTGTCCCATGTGTCGAGGTAGCCGGAAATCTGGCTGACCTGTTCCGGGCTGATGGCTTCCACCGTCAACTCCGCTATCTTCGCCAGAAGTTCCTGCTTGCGTCCGTCCAGTTCGGCTATCTTCACATTCACATAGGAGAGCAGCACATTGTTTGCACCCGTCAGACTGTCCACCAGCTTTTCAATCTCGCCGTCCACATGGGCAAGTCCTACTTGCAGGGCGGTGATTTTGGGATTGGCCTTTGCCGCTTTCTTCCTGCCCGTCAGCGTCTTGTGGCTGTCCAGCTTCTTCACCATCTGCTGGTACACCACCGCTTCCAGTTCCGCCGTGATGATTTTCCCGCAGCCGGGACAGCTTTTGTTATCCAGCCGTTTCGTACAGCGCAGATATTGTCTGCCGGAGGGATTGAAGATACTCATAAGGGCGTACCCGCAGTTCCCGCACTTGATTTTCCCCGCCAGCCATGTATGGGTGGCTTTCCGGGCGGACTGGATTTTCATGTTGTTCATCAGCTTCTTGCGGCACGTCAGCCATATATCCGAGGGGACAATTCCCTCATGGGGCGCAAGCACCAGCATTTGGTTTTTCAGGCTTTGGGCCTTGTCAGGCTTCACATCCCGGCCTTGATAGAGATAGCACCCGTTCATACCCGTGAAGTCGGCGGCGTCATTGACAAGCACCGTCCCCTGGCTCTTGAAAAATTCGTACACATCCAAGTCCGCCTGTACATAGACGGGGTTGCGTAACATCTGCGCCAGCGTGGGGCGTATCAGTTCCCGGCCATTAAATAAAATGCCCTGTTCCGCAAAGTACCGGGTAATGTCCCCATAGGAGGTTGTCGGCTCGGCGTACATCTCAAACATCAGCCGCACATTGGCCGCTTCCTCCGGGTTTACCACCAGCCGCTTTGTGTTGATACCGTCCATCTTGATTGGCTCCGTATGGAAGCCGTAGGGGGCTTTCCCGCCCATCTTGAAGCCCCGTTGACTGCGGGAATAGTAAGCGTCCGTCACCCGCTTCTGTATCGTTTCCCGTTCCAACTGTGCGAACACGATACAAATATTCAGCATGGCCCGGCCCATCGGGGTGGAGGTGTCAAACTTTTCCGTGGAGGAAACAAACTCCACATTGTACCGCTGGAACAGTTCCATCATGGTTGCAAAGTCCAGAATGGAACGGCTGATACGGTCAAGTTTGTAAACGATGACTTTCGCTATCAGGCCCTTTTTAATATCCCGCACCAACTCTTGAAATTTCGGGCGGTCTGTGTTCTTGCCGCTGTATCCTTTGTCTGTGTATTCCCTGCAACTACCGCCTTTCAATTCGTATTTGCAAAATTCAATCTGGCTTTCAATGGAAATGCTGTCTTTTTTGTCCACCGATTGTCTTGCATAGATTGCGTCAATCCGATTATTCATTTGTCGCTCCTTTTCTTAAAAAAGAAACGGAGCTGCTGACAGTTCCATTATACCGCCAACAGCCCCGTAAATCAATGATGTGTCTGGAAAAACTTACGCCCCGGCTTCCTCTCTCTGCCGCTTGTCGGCGTACTTGCGGAACACATCATAAAGCTGCTGTTCCAGTTCCCGGCGTTTTGCCGCTTCCTGCTCCGGCGTGAATATTGGGGAGAGATTTTCCAGCGTGATTTCTTTCCCTTGAAAAGTCACGATTTCGGTTTCCTTTTTGTATCTGATATTCGTTATAAAATCACCTTTCCTTTCCATAGTTCGGTTGCCGCTTCAACTCTGCCAGCACTTCCGGGGGAATACGGCCTACTAACCGCTGAATGTTGTGTAACTCGCTTTCCAGCTTTGCCCGTTCTATAACGCCTTTCATCTTGTCTTTTTCGCTGGCTTTAGCTCTCGCTTCCAATGTTTCATTTTCCGCCAAAAGGTCATTTATCGTGACCTTATATTTCTTCAACTGGCCGGAAAAATTCTCCATCTGCGGGAACCACTTTTTCAGCAGAGCATGGGCTTCCGCTTTCTTTTTTCCGGCGTTCAGTGGGGTAATGCTGTCCAACACCGTTTCAATGGCTCTGGCCTGTTTGGAGAGGTTGACCGCCTGCTTGAAAAGCCGGGTTGGGATATGCTTCCGGCCCGTTTTGCTGGCGCTCTCCCCACGCTCCAGGTCGGGGTACTTCTCCACCATATAGGCGTGAAAATCATCCTGCCACTTTGTCAGATTGGCTCGGTTGCCTATGATTTCTTTGGCGCACAGGCGGTTGTCTTTCGTCAGCGGTACAAAGGTCAAGTGCAGGTGGGGCGTTTTCTCGTCCATGTGTACCACCGCTGATACGATATTCTCCCGGCCTACCCGGTCAATGAGGAAGTCCGCTGCCCGCTGGAAGTAGGCCGCTATCTCCTTTGGGGACTTGCCCTTGAAAAACTCCGGGCTGGCGGTTATCAGCGTATCGACAAAGCGTGTGCTGTCTTTCCTCGTTCTGCACCCAGCCTGTTCAATACGGCTCTGAATGAAATGGTAGTAGCGGCCCTCTGGCTTGACGATATGGAAATTGTACCTGCTCCGGCTGGTGTCAATGTCCGGGTTGCTGGCGTACTGCTCTTTTTTCCGTTCGTGGTGGGCTTCCAGCGGCCCCGCCGGGTGGCCCTTGTGCTTCTCAAAACGCAAAATTGCGTGTTGTGCCATTGAACTCCTTTCCCCATCCCGTTCCTATCCATTCCGGCGGGTTTTCCACAGGGAAAATCCCGCCCCAAATGGCTCGGATAGGATTGGAATGGAATCGATATAAATAGATGGTTTTAATCTCTGTATTTCTATATACTGTCCGGTTTCCGTACTTCAAAAGGGTTGATTTTCGTACTTGTCAAGTACGGTTTTCAGCCCTCCGGCGTACCGCAGCCGGATTTCTTGAAGTCGGTGTTTGGAACCGCTTCATAGGATTTCGGGTAAATGCGGTTGGGTTTTCCACACCCCTGCTTCCGTATCTCCACCAGCCCCGCATACTGCAACTCCCGTAGGGTATTCACCGCCTTTTGCCGCCCACAGTGGAGCAGGGTGACCACCTCGCAGATAGGGTAATACAGGTAAATCCGCCCGTACTCGTCCGCCCAGCCGTTCTTGCGGGATAATTCCGCCCGCCGCAGGATAAAGGCGTACAGCACCTTCGCTTCGTTGGACAGGGGCTTGAATGATGGGGCTTCAAAGAGGAAATTGGGGAGCCGGGTGAAGCTGATGGCTTTCTCCGGCTGGTGAATGTAAATCGTGTTTGTCATAGCGTGTTTTGTGGACGGTTAGAAGCCCAAAACCGGGGTGGGCGATAAAACATACCGCCCGCCCCGGTTTTGGGCTTGCGGAGCCTTGCAAATCAAGGCTTTTCCCCGCCTTAACTGTCCACAGCAGACCTCCTTTTCCGTTCACTTTCTGTTTTCTGCCGCCTGTGTACTCTGGCGGCGCAGTTCGGGCAGTATTTGCCCCGGTTGGATTTTGGCACATAGGGCTTTCCGCAGACCGAGCAGCGTTTCAAAGCACAGTCACGGTAAATCTCCGCTTCCAGCGTCCTATCCAGCGGCAAGACCGCCCAGCGGAACCACTTGCAGCAGACGGAGAATGTAATCATCTGCGGACAGGTGCAGGTGTCGCCATCGTCCAGCGCAAAGCAGTTTCCACCACCACAGTTGCAGCACTCCCGGCGGATCAGGCTGCTGGCCCGCTTCCTCTGCGCCGGGGTCATGCGGTAGGGGAAGCTGTCCGGCCTGTGTTCCAGCGGTGGCAAATGTTGATAGGGTCTTTCTTTCATGAACTCCCTCCGTTGTTCTTCTTGCTGCCGTTTTCCCCGAAAAGGCTTCCTGCCCCATTCCTGCGGCGTGTTCCGGCGTTGGTACGCTCACCCTCTCTGGTCACGGTGTCCAGAAGCGGGGTCACAGCACACTTCCCCAGCCGGGGTATTCCTTTTCAGACGGTCATTCGGTTTTCAAGGGGCCTGTCCATCGATGAACTATCCTAAGTCTACACGAAAAAAATGCAATCCCCGGAATTTTGCGAGAATTGCATTTTGATGAAGTTTACACTTTGGAAATTGCATTTTTGCAATCAATCTGTATAATGGAAGTATGCGGAGGAGGTGCGTGTCTATGGCTTTACCCGGAACACCCGGACAGCGGATTTCCGATTTATGCAACGGGAACCACATCACACAAAAGGAACTTGCGGAGAAGATAGGCGTTTCCGCTTCCCAGTTGAGCCGCATTGTCAGCGGCGAAACGAGAACGGTCAGCAGTGATATTCTCATAGGTGTGGCAAAGGAATTTAAGGTATCGACAGACTACATACTGGGCTTGTCTACCGTGAGCGTCCGTAAAAGCTACGATATTTCTGAATTAGGCTTGTCAGAGGGAGCCGTGAGGGGGCTTGTGACGGGTGCTGTTGATGTGCAAATCCTCAACCGCCTGTTGGAACACAGAAATTTTCCCAAGCTGATAGATTTGATACGGATTTATTTTCAGGACACGGCGGCAAAGGGCATAACAGCAAGAAACCAGCTTATCGAGATAGCAACGGCTTCCTTGTCTGACCTGATGAAAGAACACCCGGAACACCGGGCGGAAGCAAAGCAGGATTTACAGCTTTTGAACGCCCAGAAGATGGGGGAACATGAAGCGGAGATTGAGAAAATCAAAAATGTGTTTCTTGCTATCCTCCGGGATATTAAGAAAGACATTGACAATGGAGAACAGCCGGGAGAGGCTGTGACCGCCGCTATGTTCCAAGCCATGCGGGACACTCTGGCGGAGCAGAAACAAAACCCGCTTTCCATTGACGATGTAACAGCGATGATAGCCGGACAGATCGGACAGCTTGCACCGATGGACGAAGAAACTTCCGACCTGTTCCAGCAGTTGGCGAAAAAGATGATGGAACAGGCATTAGTTGATTAAATTGTATATATAAGAGGAGATCAAAATTTTATGACTGATATTATATTACAATCGGTTTTGAATCAGATAAAGCAATCACCTACCGAGTTGTCAAAGAAAAATATAGATAGCATCAAGAAACTATTTCCTATACCATGCGAATATCGACTTTTGTGGGCAAATGTAAAGTTCGGTGCTCGTATTAGTGGGGTGATAATTACAGATAAGGCAATAATAATTAAAGCAGATCCTAAAACTGTAAAAGATTACAATAAGGCTTGCAAAGAGAAGAAGGAGAGACAAAACTCCATTTACTATTTAATTAAATGGGAATATTTTGATGCAGATGATTTTGAAGTACGCTTTCAGGATGGACAAACAATACTTTCTTATCATCAATCAATTGCTGTAGTTTCAGAAGGAAACTCTATTTCCTCTTTTTTCAAGTGTTACAAATCGGAAATTGAGAAAATTGCAAAAGCATCTGTAACTGTTTCGGCTAATGTTTTCTCAGACTTTGAGTCCGTCGTGCCTGCTAATTTTGCAAAGGTAAATACTAAAACAGGTCATGGCGAAATGGCCGAAGAAGCATTGACTCTGCTAGATAAAATGGCTGGAAAAGACGCTGTTGTTGTGGGGAGAACCAACAAAAAAGATGGTGCGGATAGGTTGGTAGATGGAGTTCAAATTCAAACTAAATATGCTGATTCTGGACGAAAATGTATTAGTGATTGTTTTGATAAGACAACAGGCGCCTTTCGATATTTTAATCCCGATGGCACACCTATGCAGATAGAAGTTCCATCAGATAAATATTACGAAGCAATAAATACATTTAGAGCAAAAATTCTGGAAGGTAAAGTCCCCGGTGTTACAAATCCAGATGATGCATATAAGTATATACGAAAAGGAAAATTGACTTATCAGCAAGCGCTTAATCTATGCAAACCTGGAACGATCGAATCGCTTACATATGATGCGGCAACAGGATTTGTCTGTTGCTCATTTGCATTGGGGATTTCTTTTTTAACGACTTATGTTATATGCTTTACTCAAACAGGAAATAAAAAAGAATCATTAAATGCTGCACTTGTAGCAGGAATACAAGTCTTTGGCTTATCTTTCGTAGGACATATTTTAGCTTCGCAAATCGCTAGAACAACATTAACAAAACAGCTTATACCGCTTAGTACCTATTTGGTAAAATCTTTGGGATTTAAAGCAACACAAAATATTGTCAATGCGATTAGAGCCATGTCGGGAAAAGCAGCAATTTCAGGTGCTGCAGCGACCAAGCAACTTGCAAAAATATTAAGAAGTAATGCTATTACATCAATTATAACTTTTGCTGTATTTTCTGTTCCAGATACATACAACATGTTCTCAAGGAAAATATCTGGTGCGCAATATACAAAGAATATGTTATCTCTTATTGGAACGATGGCTAGCGCAGGTGGCGGGACTTTAGCAGCATCAATTGGAGCAGCTAAAATCGGCGCAGCAACAGGTACAACCATTCATCCCGGAATCGGTACTGCCATTGGCGTTGGCGGTGGTCTTATTGGTGGGGCAATCGGGGGAACAGCCGTAAAAGCATTAGGAGACAAAATTCGAGAGGATGATAGTATCATCCTTTCCAGAATGTTTAATGGCGTACTCTTAAATTTAATTTATGAATATATGTTGCAAGAGACAGAAATAGATGTCCTTATTGAAAAACTAAACTCAATAAAAACCAAAGAGTTTAAAAAGCTATTTAAAGATTTGATTTCCGCAAAATCACAAGATAAAACAATAGATAATTTCGTCCGGCATTATTTTGAAGAAATTATTCGTAGTAGGCCAGTAATTGCAGAGCCGAGTGCTGATGATCTTGTTGAATTACTCAAGCAATTTGATACGGATATAGACATAACAGCAAATACTCCTTGACTTTGGGGAAATCTTAGAGAATAGCAAAGCCAGACGAGCCAGTCAACGGTCAAGTTGAACGGCGCATTTTATGCGCCGCCGTTGACAGCCCCGCCCGCCTTTATTAAAGGGCAATCAAGGCGGGAAAGCCCTAAAATGGCTTCCCGCCCATTTCAATTTTGAGAAAAGAACGCCCCCTAAAAATAAATGAGTGTGGTCACACATATAGTCACGGTGTCTAAAGGTTTGGGAGATTTTGTCCCATAGGCTGGGGACGGGGGCTTTCATATACGCCCTGTCTGCTGCTGAAACCAGTCCTTTGTTTCCGGCTTCCCAGCCCCAAACAAAGCCCTGTTTTCCTTCCGCTTCAAATGCCCTTGCCCTCTCCGGCGGCAACGGCATTTTCACGGCAACGCCGACAGAGCGTATAACACACTACACTTTGCTTCGCAAAGTCGTGTGCCAAATGGGGCGCTGCCCCCTTTGGATACCCCCACAACAAACAGACGCTATGCCCCTTGCCAGGAGCATAGCGCCGTTTGTTGTCAGCAGCCCGTTTCACGGTCTGCATGTAGTTCCTTGTAAACTGACCTAATTTAGTGAATAAACTAATTGCCCAAATAAACATGGAACGAGACGATCTGTTAGCTGATTACGAAAGGGATTGAAGAATGTAAAATTATAGAAGCATACAGATGATTATTTTTCAACAGATGCACAGAAAAGAGAGTTGTTTATGAAATATAAATATATTACTTCAATACCCAAACCGCTATTAAATGATTTTGTTAATAATAGGGTGATACCATTTATAGGAGCAGGGTTTTCAAAAAACGCTGATATACCAATGGGGTTATCTATGCCTGATTGGAATGAATTAGGAAAACTAGCTGCCGATGAAATTCCTGGCTATGACTATGACAATAATGCAATAGATGCCCTCTCGTATTACGAAGACCTATATTCAAGAGCAAAACTGGTAGAATTGCTGATGAAGGAACTTCATTTTGGTAAAATACGGCCAGGAGCTACATATGAGGCATTTTGTGATTTATTCACAGGTACTATATGCACAACCAATTTTGATTCTCTAATTGAGGACTCGATGACATTATTACACCGGCCTGTTTCAGTTGTTGTAACCAAGGATAGGTTAACCATTGGGAGTAACAATGAGAGCAAAATAGTAAAACTTCATGGCGATTTTAATCATCCCGATAAGATGGTGATTACTGAGCACGATTATGATGTTTATCTTGACCAAAACCCTATATTTGCAACATATATAGCTAATCTTTTCATAACGAATACTATGCTATTAATAGGATATAGCCTTGACGACAATGATTTTCGAAGTATATGGCAGATAATCAATAGTAGATTGGGTAGCATGGCACAACCCGCATATTGTATTACTGTTGGCGCATCTCCTGAAAAAAATGCAAAATATAAACGACGGAATATAAGAATTATCAATCTCAAAGGAGAGGCGGAAAAATATAAAACTATATTACATGATCTTTTTGTTGAACTAAAGGAATATATTGATAGCGAAAAAGACAAAAGGGCAATGAGTACTGATGAAAGAATTAATGAACAAATGCTAATCCCGGCAGAGGATAATAAACTTTGCTTTATTTCTTGCTCTATGTCTCGTATAGCACAACTTTCCGCTCTGATTAATCCCATTCTTCATAAGCTTGGAATTACACCAGTACGTATTGATGATATGTTGATGCCCGGTGACAATTGGATTGATATTTCACGAACGGCGATTAGAAAATCTAAAGCTGCAATTATAGATATTTCTGATTCTTCCTCTAATGTAATGCTTGAACTCGGATTGATTAAATCCACAAAGCAAAAGCAAAATATATTAATACTCAGTGAAGAAGGTACGGTTATACCCATTTCGTTGAGTGATCAGCCGATATTAACTTATACATTTGACATTGCTTGCGAAAAGGTTACATACCATTTTGTGAAAGCGTTAAGAGAATGGTGCTGTCGAGCTTTTGATATTAAATCACTCATTTGTGATAATAAAAGGAAACACACTGTTTTTGCGGATGCATATAGACTCTATGAAAAAGGTGAATATTCGGCGTGCATTATTTCTGCTTACTCAGAACTGGAATACCTGATTTTTTCACGCCACACTGATTCTTGGACAAGGGATTATTGTCTTACTAATCAGGCTTTTAGGCTCAGTCAATATCTGAAGAGCCATCTTGAAAGCAACAATCAAGATGCTTATGCATTGTTTGCTCTCCGTAACAAAATTGTACATCAGAGATATGTGGCAACAGAAGCAGAGGCACACGATTTTCTCCACTTGGTTGAGACTGTAAATGAAGATGATTGTAAGAAGCAAGAATAGTGTTTAATTGATTTTTATTCAGAAGGTAGAAGAAAATATAGTGACGAGAGGGTTAAGCAAATTGTTTTGACAGATTATCGACTGCGGTATTTATAAAGCTAAAATATGATAAGTTTCTGCAGCTACTGGCCGCTCAAGTCTCATCCCTGTTGTCTGGTATCTGGGACATATGTCTATGTCTCTGCTTTTGCCCTTATTAAATGGTCAAGGCAAGGGTAGCAATGTGTGAAACCGAATAAAGGAATACGGCTAACTCACTGCAAAAGGACCTTTATCTGCAAGGCTTTTGGAAGACTTTATTGAGAGCTTACAATGGGCAATGTTCATTCATAAAAAGATGGTATTCAAGTTTCGATTTATACAGTTGACTTATGCAGTATCCAATGGTAGATTTTAAGGTGCAAAACAAAATTCTATGATAAGTGTACAGGAAGGACGGTAATTGCCGCTCCTTCCTTTTTTCGCCCCTTTTACATACGAGGAAAGGGGGCATAATGCATGAATTTATTTGAGGCAGTCAAAGATTCCATACCAACGATAACGGCCGCGGAACATTACGGGATTGAGGTCAAGCGCAACGGCATGGCCTGCTGTCCGTTCCACGATGACCGAACGCCCAGCATGAAGGTGGATAAGCGGTTCCACTGCTTCGGCTGTCAGGAGGACGGTGATGTGATCGACTTTGTGGGAAAGCTGTTTGACCTCTCACCCAAAAGAGCCGCCGAGAAGCTGGCGGAAGATTTTGGGGTGCAGTATGACGGCCTGCAACCGTGGCGACCGCAGAAAAGACCGTCTGTCATTTCCAAACTGGAGGCGGCACAGGAATACCGAAAAAAAGAAAATCGGTGCTACCGGGTGCTGTGCGGATATTTCCACCTGTTGCAGGACTGGAAGGAACAGTACGCACCGCAGCCGTCAGACGAGGAGTGGCATCCTCTGTTCTGTGAAGCCTTGCAGAAAATCGACTATGTGGAGTATCTGCTTGACGAGCTGATCTCCGGCACTCTGGAGGAGCGCACCGCTATCGTCAAGGAAAAAGAGAAAGACCTGGACCGGCTGGAACGGCGGATCACTGGATTTTCTGCCAGCGGAAAGATTGAGCCGCACAGGAGCGGCATTCAGGAAAAGATGCGGGGGATGCGTTACCCGGAGGAACTGGCGATGTAAATCTTGAATGAGGGAGGTGGGCTATGGCGGCGACACGGCTGATCGCGCTCCACATCAACAAAGGAAAAACTATTGCTCAGACACTGGCGGATAGGACAGACTATGCGGAGAATGAGAAAAAGACCGAGGGCGGGAAATATATCTCCAGCTATGAGTGCGATGCCCGGACAGCGGATGAGGAGTTCCTTTTGTCAAAACGGCAGTATGAACAAATAACGGGCCGCCGCCATGAGCATAATGTCATCGCCTATCAGATACGCCAGTCCTTCAAACCGGGCGAGGTCACGCCAGAGGAGGCGAACCGTATCGGCTATGAACTGGGGATGCGCTTCACCAAAGGAAAACACGCTTTCATCGTTGCCACCCACACCGACCGGGCGCACATCCACAATCACATCATTTTCAATTCGACCGCCCTGGACTGTACCCGGAAATTCAGGAATTTCTTTCTGTCCGGGCTGGCACTCCAAATGGTAAGTGACCGATTGTGTCTGGAGCATGGGCTTTCCATCATTGAGCCGCGCCCCTACCGGGAACGCAAAAAACGCACCGAGTACCCCAAGCGAACCTCCAATCGTGACGATCTGCGGGCCGCCATTGACACAGCTTTGCAGAAAAAGCCGAAGGATTTTGAGGAACTGATTTCATTCCTGACGGAGGCTGAATGTGAGTACAAACCGGGCAAGCGGCCTTCTATCCGAATCAAGGGACAGGAGCGTTTTGCCCGGTTCAGTTCGCTGGGCGAGGGCTACACCGTCGATGATCTGAAAGATGCCATTGCCGGGAAACGCATGGAACGGACTCCGGCAAAAAGCCAGCAAGTCCATGACAAGAAGTTTTCGCTTCTCATTGATATTCAGGAGAAGCTGAATGCAGGAAAGGGCACCGGATACCAGCGGTGGGCAACGCTCTTTAACCTCAAACAGATGGCACAGGTCATGTGCTTTTTGCAGGAGAATGAGATCAATGACTTTGACGAACTGACGGCACGGGCGGATGCGGCTGTCTCTCAATTCAATGGTCTGGGAGATTCCATTAAGGCGGCGGAACAGCGGCTGCAGGAGATCGCCGCTTTGAAAAAACACATCATCAACTACTCCAAAACAAGGGAAGTCTATGTGGCCTACCGCAAGGCGGGGTACAGTAAAAAATTCTTTGAGGGGCATCGTGAGGCAATCACGCTCCACAAGGCGGCGAAGGAGGCTTTTGAACAACTCGGCTTGAAAAAACTCCCCCGTGTCAAAGAGTTGAACGCTGAGTATGCCCAGCTTCTGGAGCAGAAAAAAGCGGCGTACCCGGCTTACCGAAAAGCACGGGCAGAGATGCAGGAGTATCTTGTGGCGCAGAAAGTGGCGGCTGTGCTTCTGGAAAAGGAAAAGGAGCAGGAGGCCGTGGAGGAGCGGCGCAAGCAGGAACAGCGAACAGATCAGCACAGATGATTTTGCGGGGCTGGCTTACAGAGATTGTAGGCCAGCCCCGCTTTTTTCTTTTTCCCGGAATGTCTGGGGATGCCGCTTTCTGGCTCCGCAAAGGGGCGCCAGCCTCGCCTGTCCCTGCGGAGCAGGGACAATAGCGTTCGGGAACCGAACGCGCAGCCAGCCCCGGCCACGGGGCTGTTCACGGGGTTTGGGGTACGACCCCAACGAGCAAAAACGGACTTCCGGCGGTCACGTTGGAAGTCCGTTTTGAGCATTTGTGGGAACAAATGCACTGCTCGCCAAGTAGCCAAGTAGCGCACCCCCGTAAAATCCCCTCCCGTTACATCTTCGCCCCCAGCCTTGTGAGCGGCGGTATGTTGAGAGAAACGAGGAATTGGTTCACAGCTTCAATCTTGCACGAATACATCTCACATAGGACCATGCAGTATGTATTGTGGCGCATAGTGTTCTTCATCACAAGTCCCGCTTTCCGCAACAGTTCCATGCTGATGATCGGCGGGAGTGTCAGGCCGACCGATAACGCCACGATGTGTTCCCTCGTCACACCATAGTCTGGGTCGTTGCTCAGACGGATGATAGTGCGGGTCGAGATCAGCGAGGTTTCCTCCAGATGCTCCACTGTCATCTTCTGATCCTTCATCAGGTAATGGAGGGCATCTGGAAATTCCATCGGGGCGATGGCCTTATTCGTGGCGGTTGCCCATTCTATCATTGACGGGAAAGCCGTAGTATTATCTTGACGGCTGGTATCTGAACATAGATTTGAAAAAACTGTCATGTCGGTGTTCTCCATATTCTGGACGGCATCTGTCCGATGCGCCTGTCCTTCTCCTCTATCTGAGAAAACTATAACGGACAGTTCTTCAGCTTCTTTCGAGGATAGTCCGGGAACACTCCAAGAAAAATCCTGCTTTTTGCCGAGAGAAAAGCCCCGGCCGCAATATGCGACCAGGGCTTCAAAGAAGCTCAATATTCGGATTGAATTTGTAACCGATGCTGTGAACGCTCCTAATATAGTCCGGCGTTTCGGGTGTGACTTTGAGCTTGTGCCGGAGGTTGCTGACATGATTGTTGATTGCCCTGTGGGAGTAGTAGTCAAGATTTTCGTGCCACACGAGGTCTATTATCATCTCATAGGTGAGTACGCGGCGAGGATTCATGATGAGTAAAGCGAAGATGTCGAACTCTTTCACTGTCAGCATGATTTCGGTTTCACGGACATATACAATCCTATTTTCCAGACAGAAATACAAATCTTCGGCTTGAACTTCTGTCAACTTGGCATCAGGATTGATGGCTGGAGTGTGGGTAGAAATACTGTGTAGGAAAATATCGGGATTGCCGCCTTGCGCTTGTGCGAGAACATACTGCATCAATTCCTGTTGCTGGCTGACATCTAACAGAGCAAGCAACTTCTCACCAATTTGTTTGCCGGATTCCGATATGTCAAGAACAGCTAACTTCCCAATTCAAACCACCTCCCTCCACATTTGACCCTTGTATACTGCATTATTGAAAAGGGAAAATCTGTATCCGTTTCGGAATATTGGATGGGAATGTCAAAACGAAGTGTTGTGCAGCATCAAGCCCATCCAATATTCCCGAAAGAGTGTCGCCATCAGATATTGTTTTATGAATGCTCTAATTAGTCTGCTGTGCTTTTTCTTTCAGCTTTTGAAATGACAGGTCGCTGATTGCGTGTTCTATCTGGTGGGCGTCTTGCTCTGCTGTTTCCTGATCGACACCAGCAGCGATTAGCTGCTCCATGAAAAATTGGCGGCGTTCATAAATCTTTTCAGCAACTGTTCGTCCTTTATCGGTCAAACAAAGACAGCCGTTTTCATCTATGACCAGAAATCCGCCAGTCCGCAGGTTCTTTACCGCATGGCTGACACTTGGTTTCGAATATCCCATATATCCAGCAAGGTCAACCGATCTGATGCTCCCCCTTTTCTGGTGAAGTATCAAAATGGCCTCTAAATAGTCCTCCGAGGATTTACCTAATGTCAGGTCGTTTCACCCCCTTGTGGATATTCAGGTGTTTCTACAGTTAAAGCACGATTGATCTTGATCGCAAAAATGAAGGTAACTGCGGTTGTCAGCAAGTCGGCTGCTGGTTGCACCCAAATGACCCCGGACAACTGGAACAGCCGAGGCAGTATGTAGATCAGCGGCAGGAAGAAAATTCCCTGTCGGCTCAAACTCAACAGTCCACCCACCAGACTTTTTCCGATGGAGAGATAAAGACTTGCATATACCATTTGAAAACCAAAGGTGACAAACAGTATTGCGTTCAGCCGGAGAGCCTTGCCTGCCAGATTTACCATTTCTGCATCGGTTCCAAAAATGGATACGATTGGTTCTGCAAAGGCAAAGAGTACGATAGCCGCGATCATGCCGAATGTTGTAGACCAAATCAGACAAAGGCGGATGGCCTTTTTCAGCCGGTCAAATTGCTTGGCACCGTAGTTATATCCGGCAAACGGCTGGAACCCTTTCAAGAAACCAAAGACAATGTAAGTCCCGACGGTCATAATACGGATCACAGCCCCCATTGCCGCCACGGCGTAGTCCCCATAAGGCTTTGCCGCGCTGTTGGTAAGTCCCATAGACGCGCTGGCAAGAAGCTGGAACAGAAGCACAGGAATACCGATTTTCAAAATCTCGCCCAAAAGCTGGGGTGAAAGACGGATATTCCGAAGCGACAGCCGTAGAACCCCTTGCTTTGTTGCTATGTACCCAATATAAAGGGCCATGTTGACGCCCAGCGAAATCACCGTGGCGATAGCCGCGCCCTCAATGCCCCAATCCAGGGCGTAAATCATAATCGGGTCTAAAATGATGTTGATGATACTACCGGTGAGCATGGAGATCATGGTAAACCGGGTAGCGCCCTGCGCCGTCAGAAGGTTGTTCATTGTGACGGTAAACACATTGATGATGGAGCCAGTCACATAGATTTGGGCGTAGGCTCTCGCATAGGGCAAAATCGTGTCGGTCGCTCCCAGCGACATCAGCACAGGGTTGAGGAATACCATAATTCCTGCGATAATGACCGCTCCTACAAAAATGCTGGCAAAAAGTGCAGTGGATGCGGTTCGATTGGCTTCTGCATTGTCCCCCTTTCCAAGTGACCGGGAGATGTAGGACGATGCTCCAGCCCCAAACATCATCCCCAAGCCAATAACGATCTGTACGATGGGAAATACAACAGACACCGCCCCCATCTGGCTCATGCCCAGGCCGCTCACAAAATAGGCGTCGATGGCGTTGTAGAGTGCGGAGATCAGCATACCGATCATGGTCGGTATGCCTAACTTCATCAACGAGGCCGCTACCGGCTCGTCCCGCATGATGCTGATTCGGTTGTTGCTTTGCTGGTTCATTTGTTGTCCTCCTGATTTTTGGATTTATTTCGACGGTGGGAACCATATCGCTCCCGCCGAAGAATACTTTTGATGATTGTACGGTATTGAGGATTTTCGCTCTCTAATTCCATTTCAATCTCCCGACAAATGACTTCCTCGCTTTTTTGCAGCTCAGCAGGATAGAGAAGATCAAGTGAAATTGTGGTATAGCAGCCGCTTTCAATCAGCCGGAAATGGTCTATGCTTACCTTGCCGCTGTACCTTTGCAGAACAAATTCGACTTTATCCCGCAAATATGCCGTCAACCCATCGTCATCTATGAGATAGTCCACTTGGATGAAACAGTCACAATGAAACTGCTGGTATAAGGCGCAGGATATTTCGTGAATTGCGTTGTAAAGCTGTTCGTTGTCTTTTCTGTACCCCTCAATTCGCAGGGAGATCACAAAATAGCCGAACCCATAATCATGCACCATCAGATTCCGTACCGCCGCGATTTCCGGGTATGCTTTGACAGTCCGCAGAACGTCGTCAATAATACTCTGGTCGGTTGCCTGGCCCATGACCCGCCCCAGCACTTCCCAAAGGCTTTTTGTCCCCGCAATCACAATAAAGGCAGATACCAATACGCCACAGTAGCCGTCAATCTGCCAGCCTGTCACATGGCTGATTACTGTTGAGAGCAAAACCGCTCCTGTAGCGGCGGCATCGCTGATACAGTCCGTGGCAGTTGCTTTCAGCGTTTCAGAATTTGTAACCTTTGCAAACTGATGGTTGTAAAAATACATATAGCCTTTTACCAAGATGGACAGCGCCAGGATGATTACGGTTGCTACGCTGAATAACGGCGTTTGAGGGTGGAGGATGGATTGGAGAGAAGTATGGATTAGCTGGCCTCCCATCAGCACCACGGCAAGGGATGCAAAAATCCCCATGATCCACTCAAAGCGTCCATGACCGAACGGGTGGGTACTTCCCCTGCCATACCTCGCGATCTGAAACCCTAAAAGCGTCATAAGTGAAATTCCTGCGTCTGACAGGTTGTTAAATCCGTCCGCAGATATGGCAACCGACCGACTGAAAAACCCGGTCATGATTTTTGCCGTACACAAGAGCAGATTCAGGATAATGCCTGCGATGCTGGACAGTGAGGCATACGCTTTTTTTACTGCGGTGTTTGATGTGTTTGGCTTTCCTTTGAAATACAGCTTGATTAGTTGAGCCATCATAGGCTGTTCCTCCTTTAATTTTGAACGATAGTTCATTATTGTTCAATAAAAAAAGGAACCGGTCTAAAGACCGATCCCCGACAAATACATTTTGGATAATTTGTGTAAAATCATAATCGCCCATTCCTTTCCCTTGTAGTGATACATGATCTGCATGAGGCCATCCACAAAATTGTTTGCAATAATGTGGATGAAAACTGCGTCTGCGGTGGTATCGTCCCGATGCTCCAGCAAGTGAGCTTCTATGTCTTTGACAAAACGCTCTTTCTCACATTCATACTTTGTGCCGCCGCTCTTGTCAATCAGGATGATAAATTCTTTTCGATGGTCAAATAAGTTTAGCAGACATTCCGTTTCAGCCTTGCTCAACCCATAGATTTCCGTGCCTAAGTGTCTGCTTTCGTTTTTCTCACCGGCAGTCAACACCCGCTCCCAATCGTACCGAACAGGGCGGAGAATGGCATCAAATAAGTCGGCCTTGTTTTTGTAGTAAGAATAGATAAGGCCGGTAGGGATCTGCGCTTTGGCCGCGATACTACGCATAGCAGCCAGTTTGTAACCCTTATCATAAAATTCGTCCAGAGCCGCAACAAGAATTTTCTCCCGTATCTCGTCCTTCAGTACCTGTGCCATAGCGCCCTCCAATATTGAACTGCGGTTCTATTATAGCGAAAAGAACCGCTTGTGTCAAGTCCCATTTCCCGCTTTAGAAAAGCCCCGGTCGTAAAAATGCGTCCGGGGCTTCAAAGAAGTTCGATATTCGGATTGAATTTGTACCCGATGCTGTGAACGCTCCTGATGTAGTCCGGCGTTTCGGGCGTGACCTTGAGCTTGTGCCGGAGGTTGCTGACATGATTGTTGATTGCTCTGTGGGAGTAGTAGTCAAGACTTTCGTGCCACACAAGGTCTATTATCATGTCATAGGTGAGTACCCGGCGGGGATTCATGATGAGCAGGGCGAAGATGTCAAACTCTTTCACTGTCAGCATGATCTCGGTCTCGCAGATATATACCAATCGGTTTTCCAAGCAGAAGTACAAATCTTCTGCTTGGACTTCTGTTAATCTGGCAGCAGGAGTGACCGGGATAATTTGAGGAAAGGTACTGCGTGGAGAAGCATCAGCATTGCCAACTTTCGTTTGTGCAAGAACATACTGCATCAGCTCCTGTTGCTGACTGGCATCCAGCAGGGCAAACAGCTTTTCACCAATCTGCTTGCCAGACTCTGCTATATCCAAAACAGCTAATTTCCCAAGAGATCACCCCCCTCGCATCTCACTCATATTTTCTTTTCTGTATTCAGCAGGCGGCACTTTCATTATGTCATGAAATGCAGATGCAAACTTACTCTGATTTTCATATCCGACCTTGTTGGCGATTTCCGCAATCGTGGCCTGAGTCTGACGAAGCAGAGTTGCCGCTTGCCTGATACGGTACTCTTTCATATAAGTACCAATGGGTTGTCCGTAGATGCCTTTGAATGTCTTTTTCAAAGTGGCCGTATTGATAAGAAACTCTTTGGAAAGTTCCTCAATCGTGGGACGCTCCTGCAAATTTGAAATGAGCCGCTTATGAATCTGCTTCACAATTTCAACTTGAGGCGAGGTATAATATTCGCGCTGCTTTTCCTCGGCTACATCCACCATACTCAAAAACAAGAGAAGCTCCTGTACTTTCAGTTTGAAATATGGTCTTTGCAAACGATCCGGTACGGAGTACAGCTCTGAAAAGATATGCTCGATCTCATTTTTGGCCCGCATGATAAAGCAACTTCCATCGGCACAGAATCTCTCTTTGAACGAGTAAATATCAATTCCTGTTTCCGCAAGAATTTCTGGGGGATGTTCCGATACAAACGTCAAGTTGAGTGCTACGGTGATCCCACGATAATGCCGCAGAGGGAAAGTCATTTCCGGGGCGCAGTTATCCATTGTATGGATGGATAGATCACCTTCTCCGAGGTACAGACAGGAACCACTTAATAAACGGCTGCCCTCTCGTCCTTCACGGCAATGGTTGATCTCCAGCACATCGCCGCTGATCAGGCTGTCCCATTGACAGCCTGCCGCTTCAAAATCGTTGTAAATAAGCTGAATGCCAGGGTAGACCTGATAAACAGTCATGAGTCCAAGACCATCGGCACAATCCATTTTATAGACAGTGCAATATCCCTCGCTGTCTTTGGGAATGGCCGAAACCAGACTTGTTGCGTTTGTAATATAGTTTTCACACATTGATGCGCTCTCCTTCGTTCCAAGGTTTTCGAGTTCGTGGGACAGAATCTCCCTGGCATCTTTGATTATATATTTTCTCTCCATAACAGACCGCTCCATTTGGTAGTTTTTCAGCTCCGATCAATTATTATATACCATTTGGATGGTCTATTCAAATATGTCAAGGGCCAGCGCCTTCGCAAAAGCACTGGCCCTTTTGCTGTGCTATTTTTCTTTCGAGTTCTGCCAAAATCCTTACCTGTTTACGATGGAGGTCGTAGGCATTTTGCGGAACTCCGAAAGCATCATGGCGATTGTGATAACGACCAGGATTGCGTCCGTCAGAGCGATTGCCAGCCATACGCCCCGGATGCCCATGCCGCCCACCATCGGCAACACTACACACAAAGGGATAAACAGGATGATCTGTCTAAACAGCACCAGCCAAGTGGCTTTGCTTGCCTTGCCCAGTGACTGGAACAGCGTCACAGCAATCAGAAAGCTGCCTTGCAGGATGTAGGTGCTGAACATGATGCGGAAGTTAGTTGCTCCCGAAGCTGCTACCCCCGGCGTTGTAATGAACATGGAAAGCACTTTGTCCGGGAACAACTCTGCCGGGATATAGAACAGCAGAGACAGAACCGTGGCGGCAGTGATAAATACGCCTGTCAGCTTCTTCACCCGGTCGTAATCCTTTGCACCATAGTTTGTACCGGCGGCGGGCTGAAATCCCTGACTGATGCCCCACAACGGCACAAACGAAAAGTTCCAGAACCGCAGAGCGGCTCCCAGAAGGATTTGGGAGGTTTCGCCGCCATAGGCCGAGGCTACACGGTAGATCACTGTCTGCTGCACCAGCGTCAAAACCTGCATCAGCAGTGCGGAGATACCAACCGAGAGGACTTGCGGCAATAAAGTTCTGTCAATGCGGATACGTCCGATCTTCACGTTAGGGCTTTTCTTCTTGAAGTACCACAGTGTCACAGCGGCTTGGATAAATTGGGAGAGGATCGTTGCGTATGCTGCCGCCTCAATGCCCATGCCGTAGGGTTTGAGCAGGGTGATAAAAATGGGGTCGAGGATAATGTTGAGGATCGCGCCGCTGGCGATAATGGCCATTGCCTTTTTAAGCTGGCCCTCGCCGCGAATGACCATATTGGCGCTCTGGAAGAAATTCACGAACAGGGAACCGGCGAACACGATCCGCAGATATTTTTCTGCATAGGTCAGGATGTTGTCACTGGCTCCGGCCAGGGATAAGAGCTGCCGGGTGAACACCATACCGATCGCCATGTAAACCACGGACATCAGCAACACTACGGCAACCAGGTTGCCCATGATCTTCTTTACGGTGTCTTGGTCTTTCTTCCCGATAGCGCGGGACAGCACCGAGGCGGAACCGACGCCGATCATGGCGGCGGAACCGGCATTGATGAGGGTAAAGGGATAGGACACAGAGACGGCCCCCATCTGCACATCCCCGACCATCTGGCCGACAAAGATGGAATCCATCATGTTGTAGAGTCCCACGACTACCATGCCCAAAACGGCGGGGATAGCCAGCTCTATCATCAGCGGAAACGGGCTTTTTGTCAGCAGTTTCGTTCTTGTGTCAAGCGTTTTTTGCATAATCGCACCTCCTTGAAATTAGCCACATCTAACCACTTGTAAGTATAGCGAAATCAAACGGCATTGTCCGCTCCAAAACGGAGCATTTGCAATCCGAACAGGAATGAGAAAGGGAGCGGAAAGATGAAGGCCTTTCCGCTCCCGGTTACTACTGCGCCATTTTTTCCAGCAGTTTCAACGCTTCTTCCAGTTTTGGATTTGCGGCGTCGGTTTGCAGAGCCTCCCGGACGCAGCTACGAATATGGGCTTGCAAAATCTGCTGATTGGCGCTTTTGAGCAGAGCTTGGGTCGCCATGATCTGATTGGATATATCCACACAGTAGCGATCAGCCTCGATCATTTGCAGGATACCGTCCAACTGGCCCCTCGCTATCTTCAGCTTGTGGGCAACATCGCCCCGTTTGGCCTTCATGCTGTTTCCTGGATGCTGACCAGTGTGTACCCAGCATCCTCCACCGCCGCTTTCAGCGTATCATCGGACACGCTGCTGTCCAGGCACACCTTGGCGGTCTTGCTTTCCAGCTCAACAACAGCCTCCTGCACACCCTCCAGCCCGGTCAGAGCTTTATGGACGTGCTTGACGCAGTTTCCGCATACCATACCTTCAATTAACAGTACCTTTTCCATATTTTGAAACACTCCTTTTTGATTATTTTTGCCTATATCCACTTCGGCTTGGTGGTTTTCAGGGTAAACCTCATGCTTTGCCTGGAACCACCGCAGCCGGAGTGCATTGGACACAACAAATACAGAACTGAAACTCATGGCGAACGCCCCCAGCATGGGATTGAGCTTCCAGCCGAAAGAGAGGAAGAATACACCGGCGGCGATAGGGATGCCGATGATGTTGTAGATAAAGGCCCAAAACAGGTTTTGCTTGATGTTGCGGATGACGGCCTTGCTCAACTGAATGGCCGTGGACACATCCAGCAGATCACTTTTCATCAGCACAATGTCGGCGGATTCGATCGCTACATCTGTTCCCGCTCCGATGGCGATACCCACATCGGCCCTGGCCAGCGCGGGAGCATCGTTGATGCCGTCCCCAACCATCGCCACCTTTTTGCCGCTGTCCTGCAAGCGGCGTATTTCCTTTTCCTTGTCCTGGGGGAACACTTCGGCCACTACCCGGTCTACGCCGACCTGCCGCTGGATGGCCTGAGCGGTCTTTGCATTGTCCCCGGTGAGCATGACCACCTCAATACCGAGGCCGGACAATTCCTGGATAGCCTGGGCGCTGGTAGGCTTGACTACATCGGCCACAGCGATCACGCCCATGAGCTTCCCGGCGCGGGCAAAGAACAGGGGTGTTTTGCCCTCTGCCGCCAGTGTTTCCCCGGAGCGCAGCAGTTCCCCGCCCGTGATATTGTGGGCGTCCATCATGCGGCGGTTGCCTGCCAGACACATTTCGCCGTCTACCCGGCCTACGATGCCTTGACCGGGAATCTGCTGGAAGTCCTCAACCGGGGACAGCGGCAGCTTTGCCTTTCCCGCTTCGGCGGTGATAGCGTCCGCCAGAGGATGCTCTGACAGCTTTTCCAGCGAGGCGGCAATTTTCAGCAGTCCCAGGCGGTCTGCCCCAGCTTCACACAAAATGTCCGTTACCACCGGCTTGCCCTGGGTGATCGTGCCGGTCTTGTCCAGCACGACAGTATCAATGTTGTGGGCGGTTTCCAACGCCTCCGCCGATTTTATCAGGATGCCATTCGTTGCCCCTTTGCCCGTTCCCACCATGATAGCGGTAGGCGTTGCCAGCCCCAGGGCGCAAGGACAGGAGATCACCAGGACGGAGATGCCAATGGAAAGGGCAAACTCAACGCCATAGCCAAGCACCAGCCAGACCGCCGCCGCCACAAGTGCGATACCAATAACAGTCGGAACGAATACCCCAGCAACCTTATCCGCCAGCTTTGCGATGGGGGCCTTGGAGCTGGTAGCTTCGTCTACCAGCCGGACAATCTGCGCCAGAGTGGTGTCATCCCCCACCTTAGTGGCCTGCATTTTGAAATAGCCAGTCTTATTGATGGTCGCACCAATTACCGTATCGCCAACGTGCTTCTCCACGGGGATGCTCTCGCCGGTCAAAGCCGATTCATCTACGGAGGAAAAGCCCTCCAGCACCACGCCGTCCACAGGGACAGATTCACCGGCCTTGACAATCAGCGTTTCCCCCTGCTGTACCTGTTCCACGGGGATTTGCTGTTCTATGCCGTTCCGCTCCACAGTGGCCGTCTTGGGCGCAAGGTTCATCAGCTTGGTGATGGCATCCGAGGTCTTGCCCTTGGCGCGGGCCTCCAGAGTTTTGCCCAGCGTGATAAGGGTCAGGATCATCCCAGCGGATTCAAAGTACAAATCCATCATAAAGCTGTGTACCGTTTCCATATCGCCGTGACCGAAACCAATGCCGATCTTGAAAATGGCATAGATGCCGTAGACAATAGCCGCGCCGGAGCCGATGGCGATCAGCGAATCCATATTGGGCGAACCGTGGAACAGGGTCTTAAAGCCCATGCGGTAGTATTTCGCATTGACGAACACCACGGGAATGAGCAGCAGGAATTGGGTGAACGCAAAGGTGATGGCGTTCTCCATTCCCAGCAGACCGCTGGGTAGCGGCCACCCCATCATGTGGCCCATTGAGATGTAAAACAGGGGAATGGTGAAGATGGCGGACAGCAATAGTCGGCCCTTCATTTGTTTGTACTCCGCTTGGGCGGTGCTGACCGCTGGTTTACCAGCAGGGACAGAAGCGGCTGTTCGCTCGACAGCGGGCTTGTTCTGCCCAGCCTTGGGGATCGCTCCGTACCCAGCCTTTTCCACCGCCTGGATGATCTGCCCCGTGTCAAGTGCAGTTTCGTCATAGGATGCCACCATGCTGTTTTTCAGCAGATTGACAGACACCTCCTGGATGCCGGGGAGCTTGGCAACACTTTTTTCTACCCTGGCTGAACAAGCGGAGCAAGTCATGTCTGTGATCTCAAATTGCTCCTTACGCAAAATAATCCCTTCTTTCTTATGGTTTGTATCAATACCCATCCCCGGTAGGGGAATGGCATTGACCGAGGGCTATTATAAACGGTTTTTGCCTCCGCTGTCCGCTCCATTGTGGAGCATTTTTTATCCAAATGGTTTTTGTTTTTCTGGAGAAATCCAATCAGGAGGTTTTACGCTCCAAAGGGGAATATCAGGCCAAAAGGCATTGACTTGGCGGTGGGTGATGGCTATACTGCAAGGCGAAACGATTAAA
>CAJTGJ010000031.1 GCA_910575695.1 Oscillospiraceae bacterium
GGCAAATCCCGCCAGGGTGCTCCGGTGCGTAAGATCCAGAATACACCGTTGATAAACTGCCGTGTATCTCGGGCATTGCCTCCGCGCGTCCCCTTTTCGCCTATCGTGTATGGTCTGATTTTCTCCCAAGCTCTGTCGCCTATATCATGTCGATGCTGTTCTCTTGCCATTTTTCTGCCCCCCGCTTCTTTTGGGGACTATTATAACACACCTTTATTGACGACACCATCTATGGCAACATCTCACCCAACGAACAGCAGATGGCACCAGGTTCAGAGCTGAAGCGGGCGGTAGACCGCGTCGCCCACTATGAAAATCAGCTGACTGAGATACTTGACGAAACCGGGCAGACACTTCTGACGAAACTAATCAGGTCACAGCACGAAATCGACAGCATCACAGCACTGGAAAATTTCATTCTGGGTTTCCGGCTGGGTGCCAAAATCATGCTGGAGTGCATGGGGGAAAACGATGGCGACATAAGAAACGGAGGCTGATAAACATGTCAAAACGCCGCGCCAACGGTGAGGGGAACCTGCGGAAGCGTTCCGACGGACGCTGGGAGGGCCGCTACACCGCAGGCTATGACCCTGACACCGGCAAGCGCATTATCAAAAACGTGCTGGGCCGCACCCAAGCAGAGGCCAAAGAAAAGCTCAAAGCCGCAGTGGACCAGGCCCAGCAGTTGGACGTCACCCGCACCGATGAGTACACCGTAGCCACCTGGCTGCGTACCTGGTATGACCTCTACGCCCAGCCCAACGTCCGGCAGGCCACAGCAGACCGCTACAAGCTCATGATTGAAACTTACACCATCCCCCGCATCGGGAAGATCAAGCTGAAAAGGCTGACCTCCCGGGATCTTCAGAAAATGTACAAAAACCTGATGGAGCATGGCAGGGTGAACCAACGGAGTGGGCACGGCAATCCCGGCCTAAGCAGCACCACGGTGAGAAGCGTCCACCTCATGCTCCACAGCGCTTTTGAGCGGGCAGTCAAGGAGCGGCTCATCCCCCGCAACCCCACTGATGACTGCATCGCCCCAAAGGTGCAAAGGGTGGAGATGAAAACCCTGCGGCCTGAGCATCTGAAGTCCTACCTGGAAGCCGCCGATGTCCGTGGGGTGCTTCCCATGTTCTACCTGGAGCTGGTGAGCGGTCTGCGCAAAGGTGAGCTGGTAGCCCTCCTCTGGGATGACCTGGACATCCAGAACCGAACGGTCTCGGTCAGCAAGCAGTACATCAAGAATCCCAGCGGGAAACTCACCCTCTCCCGCCCCAAGACTGAAACCTCAGTGCGCCGGGTATCCATCCCCCAGGAGGCGGTGGATCTACTGATCCAGGAGCACGAGAAGCACCCGGAAAACCCGTATATGTTCCCTTCCTCCACTACAGGAGAGATGTACTATCCCGATTCGGTGGTGAAACTCCACGAGAAAATCCTCAAGGATGCTGGACTGGAACACATCCGCTTCCACGATCTGAGACACACCTTCGCCACCTTGGCCCTGCAGAATGGCGTGGACATCAAGACGGTCTCCAGTATGCTGGGGCACTATGACGCAGGTTTCACGCTCCGCACCTACACCCACGCCACCCGACAGATGCAGGATCAGGCAGCGGAAACCATGGGAAATTTCATGACCCAAATGATGTAAAACCAAACAGGGGAACCCGAAAAAACACCGGGCAAAGATGCGCTTTTCTCTATCGCAACGAAAGGGCTCCACTGGCGAAAGGTAAAAAGAACTGCAGATTAGGGCTTTTAATGGAGCGTGATTTCTGGTAGAATAAACCCATCACATAGAAAGGAGATTGATATGTGCACGTTTATCGGGATTGAGAGTGTGACCATGAACGCACTAATCGAGGTCAGAGAAAAGAAAATGGGCTGGGAGATCACGTTTGACGATCTTGTCAGCTATGGGAAACGGGCAGCGCGGGAATTTCGCCGGAGGACGGGGAGCGAGATCATCCTGCAGTTTTCCCAGGGGGATCAGGCCAGCATGATGGAGGATTACGCCCAATATTTTGAGGTTGAGGACTATTTCACCCGGGGCGTATTCCGGCTGAAAGCGGAAACGCCCATGGCGGAGATCAAGGCGTCCTTCCGGTGGGGTCTGGACGCCGAATTACAGGACGCCTTCGTGTCTGACGCGGCGATCCGCGCATTGGAGGGCTGAGCAAACATGGAGCGTGACGCAAAAGGCATCCCCGTCCAGGGCGGAGAACGTTCCGGGCAGGAGACGGAACGCGCCGCAGATCGGGAGGAGGAGGACAGGCAGCCCGACACGGGACGGTACAAAACCTTTCGGGATCCCATTTACGGCTATATCTATCTGGAGGAAAGCGTTGTCCGCAATATTATTGACACTGCTGCGTTCCAGCGCCTGCGGGATATCCGGCAAACCAGCTATGCGCCCCTCTATCCGGCGGCTTTACATAATCGGTTCGTCCACTCCATCGGCGTGTACTACCTGGGCCAGATAGCTTTTAACGCTCTGGTCCGGTCGGCGGAAAATCAAAAGACGCACTCCGGAACGGGCCGGGACATGAATATAAGCGACCTCCTTTCGGAAGACGAGTGGCGCAGGTGCCGCAACCTGTTCGGCTTGGCCTGCCTTCTGCACGATGTTGGCCACGCGCCGTTCTCCCATACAGGAGAGGACTACTACAAAGAGGGCAGAAGCGATATCCCTATCCAAATCTTCGGCGACCCGGTGTATCGGAACGCCATCCAGGACGGCGCGCTGTCCGCCAATGAGCAGCATGATATTCAAGCGGATCTGGATGACGGCAAAACCTACAGCTGCCATTGGCACCTGTTTCAGCTGACGAAGGACCCCGTTTTTGTGTCAAACGTGGCAGAGGAGCCTGCCGCCCACGAGATCATGAGCTGTATTGTGGCGCTGGACACCTTTGGAGAATTTTTCCTCGATGATCTGGAGCGGGCCTTTGTTGCCCGATGCATTACAGGCCTCACCTATATCCGGGAGGATGCGCGCGGCAACATTAAATTTGGGGAGATGGACGCCGATCAATACGACATCATAAACAAAAAAATGCTGATGGACTGTGTCATTCAGCTCCTTCATTCTTCTGTCATAGACGTGGACCGCCTCGATTACATCATTCGCGACGCAACGACCATAGGCTATCAAAGCGTGTCCGTGGATTACCAGCGGCTTTTGAAGGGGATTACTCTGGTAAAAGATAGCCAGTTCACCTTCCGGCTTGGGTTTCACAAAAACGCGGTCAGCGTCATTGAAAACGCGGTTTACGCCCACGACAACGAAAAGAAGTGGGTGCAGGGCCATCCAACCATCCTGTATGAAGGGTATTTGATCCAGGAGACCATCCGAATCATTGAGGAACAACTGGCGAAGGAGTACGAAAGCGCGTCCACCTTGTTCAGCTTCGATTCCCTGACGGAGAAGGGCAGCACGTTCAAGCCGAAGAAAGGCCCGGAGTCTCCCGGCGGCGTTTTGCGGGTCAGCTTTTTGAGCGACACCGATCTGCTCTATCTGATGAAAAACGTCTTCTTTGAGAAAGCCCCCTGCGTGAAAGAATATTTTTGGAGAAATCTCCGCCGCCACCCGGTCTGGAAATCGGAAGCGGAATACCGCAGCTTGTTTGATAAAAGCAGGCGGAAAAAATTGAAGGACGCGGCGAACAGGATCTTAGGGAATGACCGGACGGCAATTCAGATCAATCAGCAACTCCTGGACAGCATTGACGAGGGAATTGAAAAGAAAAAAAAGGACAACAAGCTCCCCGGCATCCCAATTGATGAAATGAGGAAACGATATTGTCAGGCGCTTTTGGATCTCCTGCCGAACAACGGGAAGGACGGTATCGTGCTCTTGTCCACGTCCTTTTTCAAAAGCAATTTTGTGAAAGGGAAGGTACAGAAGCTGAATATTCTCTTCCCGGGACAAAACAGGCCGTCCACGCTGGAGGATGTATCCGGCATCCTGTCCGGCAATGATGACAGCGAGAAATTTTTCTACCTGTTCTACTATCCCGGTGAACAGGGTCCGGTTGCCGTCAGGGACTTTGCGGATCAGCTAACCAAGCGATTTGACGAAATCGACAAGGATTTCCAATAGGTACCAACACAGCGAGATGCCCTTAGTTGAGGGCATCTGGCTTTTTACGCTACGGAAACGGCAAGATTTATGAAACTGTGAAACACATCCGCTTCCACGATCTGAGGCATACCTTCGCCACCCTGGCCCTGCAGAACGGCGTGGACATCAAGACTGTCTCCAGTATGCTGGGCTACTACGATGCCGGATTCACCCTCAGAACCTACACCCACGCCACCCGGCAGGTGCAGGATCAGGCGGCGGAAACCATGGGAAATTTCATGACCCAGATGATGTAAAACCAAACTCAACACACCCAAAAACACCGGGCAGGAAGGCCAAACTTCCTGCCCGGTACTCTCTAAACCTTTCCGCACATTTCGCCGTGTGGGTCAAGTTGTGGGTCACCCCGCCTGACCCACTTTTTGACCCACATTATTTTCAAGCAAAACAGAACAAAAACTCCCGAAATCCACCGATTTCAGGAGTTTCTTGGAGCTGCTATCCAGATTTGAACTGGAGACCTCATCCTTACCAAATAGCGGACATATGTTCTAGCTCGTTGTAATTTATCGCTATTTGTTGCAAAAATCTCATTGTTCTAAATTGTTCCGAAAACTTTTTGGCATAGTTTAATGTGGCGTGCGTAACCTGTCGTGACCTGTTTTTTGGTGGTGGTTGCGGTTTTGTTGCGGTTTCTGGTTGACCTCATATCTTTTGAGGCTGCCAGAATTTTTGTTTACTCTACACAAATTATATAAATTGCACAATCGTCCAAAGATAATGAAGTTGTTCAGCCGTTTTCAGCAGCCCTTGCCCGATTCCAGGGCAAGGTGGTCGATGGTTCCCTGCGTATGCTATCGCAACGAGTTTATGCTTTAGCCCAAACTCAAAGATTTAAGGTTGTTTTTCACCCAGTGGTACCTCTATAATAGATGGAGACAACTTCGCCTTAACCTCATCAGCTAAATCTTCCACGGAAGCCTTTCCATCTGAATAACAAATCGTATCATAAAGTCTTTCATCATTCTGCCGGCTAAATATGTAGTTACACTCATACTGGTATAAGCTCCGATTAAACATATCGCCGTCCCGCAGCGATTTGACAATGTAATAATCATTTTTTGGCTGGCCTGTTACCAAGTCTATATCTCTGCCGAGACATAGAGTGAAATTCAATTCTGTAAAGGCAAAATGAAACGTCTCTGTCGCAGTACTGACATCTTTCAAGACGATCAGTGCCGTATTTGCGACGGCGCTGAGATTTTGAATATGCCGCATTTTACGACGGCATAAATGACGCGGATGCCGTGCATCGAAAAACACCTGATTCTGCTGTAAAATTCCGTTGACAGCTTTATCATAAAACGACTGTGCCGTCAGATTTGTAGCAACACCCGTAAGATGTCTGAATTCCGTTTCGTGGTAGGCGACTTCTATCATGTTTCCCTCAAATACATAGAGGAATACTCTGCCTACCAAACTTTGTTTATACTGGGCGGCAGCAACGTTAATTGAGTTAATAACCAACTGATTATCTGACACTGTTCCCATATTACATCTCTCTAATCACGAAAAAGGGCGGACAGCTTTCACTATCCGCCCTTTCACATTAAAAATACGTGTTTTCTCCTGGCTGTCAGGCGCACTATCCGTTAGGATAGCTAAACAGGCGTAGGTTTGTTAAGTCCCCTACGGGACTACCCCCTTATCTCCTCGGGGCCAGGCGCAGTATCCGTTAGGATACCTAAACAGGTATGGGACTTTATCCTCTCCCATAGAGAGCACAGCTTTAACGTGCCGCCGCACGAGAGACATTACTGTCTCTATAATTAAGTATATGCAAAGTTCTCTGGATTGTCAACAGAATTTTACGAAAAAGTTCTTAGCGGCTGGCAATACCGAGGTAACCCATCATGAGCATCGGCCCACAGTGCGCACCGCACTTTTCAGTACCAAAACAATCTATATCAGAATAGTACCTAAATTATTGACAAATACCTGGTTCCGTGCTATCATAATAAGTAACCAATCTGAGTAAACCTTGTTTGACTACGAAGGGGTGCCCAACCATGAAGCTGTACGCATACGTCCGGGTGAGCACCCGGCAGCAAAGTTTGAAACGGCAGATCGAGAACATCATGTCGGCGGACGGCGGGGCCTATGCCGACGCCACGTTCTTCAGCGACAAGTTCACCGGCAGCACCCTGGACCGGCCCGAGTGGAACCGGCTGTACAAGCGGCTCCAGCCGGGGGACACCGTTGTATTCGACTCCGTATCCCGCCTGAGCCGTGACGCGGAGGACGGCGCAGCCCTGTACGAAGAGCTGTACCAGAGGGGGATCGACCTGGTTTTCCTGAACGAGCCCCATTGCAACACGGAGTGCTACCGCCAGGCCGCCGCCGCCAGCATCCCGGCCACGGGCAACGAGATTGCGGATATTTACATCGAAGCGACCAACCGGGTCCTGATGCTCCTGGCCCGGAGACAAATTGCCATCGCCTTCGAGCAGGCCGAAAAGGAGCGGCACGATATCCAGACGAGGGTTCGGGATGGGATGCGGGCCGCGAAGCTGGAGGCCGCCCAGCACGGGATTGAAAAGACCTATGGCCTCGCCCCCGGCACGAAGCTGACCACCCGGAAGAGCGTCGCCGCCAAGGCCGTCATCGTGAAGCACTCCAAGGATTTCAACGGCACGCTGGACGACCCGGAGGTGATCAAGCTCTGCGGGATTTCCCGGAATACCTACTACAGATACAAGCGGCAGCTCAAGGCCGGACAGTGACCGGCGGTGCCGCACCATGATTTGCTAATGGAAACTCATCTGTACCACGACAGCCAGATGGAACAGGAGCTGCACAGCAAAATCGACGCGGCCGCGAACGAGCGGCACGGCGGGGCGGTCCCCGCAGATGTCCAAGAGCGCATCACTACGGAGAAGCAACATATCTTCAGCAACGGCCATGGCACGCTCCTGGCCGTCGCCACCAAGCTGACGGAGTTTTCCGAAAGCCGGGGCTGCCCCGTTGGGTTCCGGGGGCTCACCGGCAACCTGTACCTGTCGCACCTTCTGGGCCTCGCCGCCGTCGATCCCATGGAGCTGGGGCTCCGCTGGGAGGGCTGCCTGGGCCTGGATGGGACGCGAACGACGCAATTTACCCTGAACGTTGCGGGCGGGCTGCTGGAGGACATGGCGGCGTACCTGGGCGAGCTTCTCCCAGGGTACGACCCCAGCGGCGAGCGCCCCGCCATCAGGCTGTGCCCGCACGCCCTGATGGACCGTATATGGGAGGCGCGGCGGGCCGGGAGCGCCCTAACTGTCGGGGACCTGCTCTCCGACGGGAACCTGATTGCCAGGGCCTATCGGGACGATGTGGCTGGTATCCCCGTGCTGGGCGACCTGGAGGGCTTCCAGGACCTTGCCCGCCAGCTGGAGCCGGAAACTTTTTCCGACATGGTGAAAATCATGGGGCTGTGCCTTGCCCCGGAGGTCTGGTTCCAGGCGGAGCGCCTCATGGGCCAGCCCGACCGCTTCCAGCGCCTGATTGGGACGCGGGAGGACGTGTACGACCTGTGCGTGCGGCATGGCGTCGGCGGGGACGACGCTTTCCATGTCATGCGGCAGGCGTGCCACGGCAGGCTGTCGCCGGAGTACAAGGATATGCTTGCCGCCCACGGAATCTCCGGCCTGCCCTGGGATACGCTGTGCGCCGCCGGGTATCTGTACCCGCGCGGCCAGTGCGCCGACTATATGTATTGGGCGCTGGCGCTGCTGGCGCGGGAGTGCCGCCCCTGCCAGGCGTAATTTCGCGCCGTTTGGAATTAAATATTGCCTTTGCCGGCATGGCGAAACGGGCTGGGGGAGCGTTCCTCCGGCCCGTCCCGTCTTTTTTGGGGGGCGTCGGCTATATCGCCCCAGAGGCCGGCGGCGTGCGGCACCTCTCGAATATGCGGCGGGTTTTTCCTAAAATTCACCCATAAATGAGGGCTTTTTGCCAGTTCACGTCTTGAAATTCCGCCCGGGTTACGTTACAATATCGGACAAAGAAACAGATGGAGAGAGACATCATGAAAAATACAGACAGATCGTCCGTGCGCCGTACCGCCCTGTTGCTGGCCCTGTCGCTCCTGTTCTCCCTTGCCGCTTGCGGCAAGGCCCCCGCGCAGGACGGAGGCCAGGGGAGCGGCGCTCCAGCGGAGGCCGTTTCGGATGCTTCCGGGCCGGACACCCCGGCTTCCATGAAGTTTTACAAAGATAAGGTTGACAGGATGCCGGTATCGGACGGTTCCTCCCAGGGCCTGCTGTATTCGGAGGTCCTTGATTTTGAGGCGGACGGAAACCCGGAGCTGCTGATACTTTCCATAGACGACTTCGCGAAAGAGACGCCCGGGTCGTTTCTCATGTCCATTTACCGGTATGAATCCCACGGAATGTGCTGCCTGATGAACTATTACATCACCCTGGGCGCCGAGGGCGGACTTTCACTGGTGGAGTCCGACGGACGGCTGTATCTGGAGAGGTACGGGTGCATCCGTGAGGAATCCCAGGGGGTGGTCGGGTACATGGATAACAGGGCATACTACGGTTCCGTCGCCCAGAAGGACGGCGTTGGCCGGTTCTGCGACGACGCCCCCAACCCGGGCGAGTACGACTGGGACGCCGTAGACGCTCTGCGCCGCGACTGGTCCGAGGGCCATGCCGCCTACTTCATACAGCCCCACGACGAGCGCGGGCTCACCAATGGCAGCTCGGGCTATGACGCGGCCACCCGCGAGGAGTACCAGGCCGCGCAGGACAGATATACCACGAGGGCCGTACTCGCTTACAGCCCGGACGGGACAAGCATCGTTATCAAGCCGGAAGACGTGCCGGAGCGGCCCGAGCCCCCGGAGCCGGGCCCGGAGGAATCCCAGCCCGCCCAGTCCGACCCGGTGGACCCTGGCCCCGCCGAATCCCAGCAGCCGGAGGAACCGGCGTCCCTTCTGGCCGCCTACGCGGGCAACTACACGCCCTATCCCACCTATGACGATTACAGCGGCGGCCGCTCCATTACGCTGAACGCCGACGGGGTGGTAATCGGAGGAGAGACCGATGGACAGACGCCCACCTCCGTCGTTCAGAACTCCGACGGGTCCATCACCATCTGGTTCAGCAGCTCCGACCGGTACACCCTCTTCCCAGTGGGGTGCTCCGGTACGCCCGCCGGCACGGGGTACGACAGTGCGCGGGTCAACCTTGAGTATCTGTATATCGGAGGCGGCGTAATGAACATCATCTATTACGCCGATCCCATTTCGTAAGTCATAGGAGGCAACAGGATGGACAAAGAAAAGCTCATGGCGTTGGTCGGCGTCGGGCTGGATGAAACCGAGCGCCTGTCGCAGGAGCTTGGCAGACCGATTGACGTGGACCGCAGCGCCCTCGTCATGCTGGCGCGTATCGCGATGCACCAGCCGGACGGCGAGGACTATATGCGCTCCCATGTGCGGATTCTCGTCGAGGACATGGTCCGGCGCTTCCCGGACCGCCCGGCGTACAAGTACGAGTACGAGCCCCCGGACGCCGACGAGCGGCGGCAGGCGGGGCAGTTCCACTCCGGCATGTCGCTTTTGTAAGCCGCTGGCGCGGCTCACAGTGGGGGAAGAAACGGGGGTTGACAGGCGGGGTGGGATGTGCTACGATAAGGCCCTGTCTCCAGTACGCTTAGAGGCCCTTATAAGAATTACAACCAACATATCAAGGATTTTTGAATGTGGCTAAGGCTACCAGTCTGCCCATTTGACCCTGGTATGTTGGTTTTTTATGCCCAAAACCGGGCAGGCACAGCCGCCGCCACAAAGAATAAGGAGGAATACCGCTATGACATTCGATTTCCGATCCGTCCCCTGCGGCGACAAGCTGGCCGTTACCTTTTTCCCCGGCCTCGTGGAGCGTTCCCTCCGGCATTTCCTGGAGGAACAGGGGATCACCGGCTGGAGCATCGTCTCCAAGCGGGACGCGCTGGTGCGCTTCCCGGACGCGAAAGTCCCCGAGGACATCCGCCTGTGCCCCGGCAGCCCCCGCGTGGAAAAGCGGGTGAAATGCCTTGTGTCGTGCTACGACCCCGACGCCATGTACGCGGAGATCCTGAAGGTCAACGACAGCCCGGAAAACAGGGACTACCTGGCGGGGCTTTCCGAACAATATCTCAAACAGGAGGAATGCGCGATGGAGGACCAGCGCCCCGGTCCGGCCCAGCCCTACCCCTGGTACGACGACCGGGTGGAGGCCGTCCGGAAGGAGTACGTCAACCCCTGGGCAGAAGAGGACGAGCCGGAGCCGGAGCAGTACGACACCCCCAGGGCGATCTACGGCTACCTGGACCGGCTGGTCTGGAAGCAGGACGCCGCGAAGAAAGCCGCCGCCGTCATCGCTTACAACGCCTTCCAGCGGGGCGTCAAGTCCAACGCCCTGTTCATCGGCCCCAGCGGCTGCGGCAAGACCCACATCTGGCGCTGCCTGCAAAAGATTTTCCCGGGCCGCATCGTGATCGAGGACGTTTCCAACCTCACCAATGACGGCTGGAAAGGGGATAAGAAGTGGGCCAACCTGCTTCAATCCGCTATCTTTCGCAACGGGCATCACAACATCCTCGTCCTGGATGAGGCGGACAAGATGCTCATGCCCAAAATCGGCTCTGGCGGGAACGTCAGCGACAGCATCCAGTCGGAGGGCCTGACAATGCTGGAGGGCGCCCGCGTGGATGTGAAAATCAATTCCGTCATCCACTCCATAGACACGTCCAAGATCAGCTTCGTGCTGTGCGGCGCGTTCTCCAGCAAGGCCCACGACGCAGCGGAGAAGGACGCCGGCAGCCGCATTGGCTTCGGCGCGGCCCCCAAGCCCGTACAGCCCTACGTCCGGCCCTTGGGAGAACAGGACCTCATCGACTTCGGCGTCATGCCGGAGTTCCTTGGCCGTATCCAGCGGCTTGTCCACCTGGAGCCCATGACCATGGATGACTACCGCTCTATGCTGGACAACTCCTACAGCTTCCTGGCCCGTATCGGGGAGCACTATAAGGCGGAGATACGGCTCACGCCCCAGAAGCGGCAGGAGCTGGCCGAGCTGGCCTGCCGGACCGGGCTGGGCATCCGGGGCATGGAGAACCAGATCCGGCAGCTGGTGGACGACGCCATCTTCGACGACTGCCGGCGGCTCAGCTTCGAGTTCTGAGGGGAGGACAACATGGAGCTGATTTTTGATTTTGACCAGCGCCAGGGGCTCGCAAACGTCCGCTTCGAGGGTCTGGACGGCACCGAGGACGTGGCCTCGATGAAGCAGGCCCTTTCCCTGCTGAAGATACGCAACCCCGTCATACCCTTCGCCGATGCCGTAAAAAGCGGGGCGTACGACCACGTGCCGGACGCGGAGTACAAGCGTATGCTCGACACCATGACGTTCATCAGCGAGCTGTGGCGTTACCCGGACGAACCGGGAGAAGCCCCGCAGAAAAGTGAAATGAACGCGCTCGCGTTGCTAGTCAACACCATTGAGGCATTGAGCCAGCTCAATGCCCAGTATCAGATGGAAAATCTCGAAGAATCTTGAATTACGACTAAACGGAGGGAATAGCCATGTTGAACCACATCGTCACCATGGGCCGCCTCGTGCGCGACCCGGAGCTCCGCCACACCCAGTCCGGCATCCCCGTCACGTCTTTCACCATCGCCTGCGACCGGGACTACAAGGACGCCAACGGCGACAAGGCCACGGATTTTATCGACGTCGTGGCCTGGCGCAACACCGCCGATTTCGTGTCCAGATATTTTACCAAGGGCCGCATGGCCGTCATTGACGGGCGGCTCCAGCTCCGGGACTGGACCGACCGGGACGGCAACAAGCGCCGCAGCGCCGAAATACTGGCAAACAGCGTCCACTTCGGGGACAGCAAGCCCCAGAACCAGGCCGCCCCGGCCCCCGCCGGCGTACCGGCTGGCAGCGGCTACGACGCGGATGACCTGGAAGGCAGCGGCGATCTGCCGTTCTAATCACATACAGGCGTACCCAAGCGGGAGGATGGAACACGCCTCCCGCTTTTTTCGCGCCTAAAAATCAAGAAATGGAGGATTCAGGCTATGGATTTTACGCATTTCACGCTCAAGCAGGACGGCGAGTTCGTCGGCAGCTCCGCCGTGCTGCACCAGGCCGTCATCGCCGCCGCGCGCCTTGCCGCGGAAACCGGCAAACCCGTCACCGTCATGGCGCATGTCAGGGGCGGAGGGACCCGGAAGGCCGTATTCAACCCGAACGGCACCAACGAGCATATCTGGGATCTCGACAAGGGCCAGCCCCTCACGCCCACCGTCGGGCAGGTCTACGTCAACCGGGGCGGTGGGAGATACCTCTGCCGCGCCCTGGTGACGGATCATGGGACCCAGTACTTCAACGCGGCGGGCTGCTCCAGCAGTACCACCGCCTTGTTCCAGAACGTCAAGAGCGGCTGGACGTTCACAGCCAAGGGCGTCATCCAGTACGTGGACGGGACCATCGAATGGGACCACAGCAGCGACGGATGCTTCAAGGAAGTGGAGCGCCGTGGCTGACCGTATGGGATTCACACTTGAGAAAGGCCAAGGAGGAGGTTGAACATGGGTTCTTGGGGCATCACCATGAGGCAAAGCGACTACGGCCTGGACCTGTTGGGGTCTATCGTGGAAGCGCAGCTGAAGAAGGTGGAGTTCTCCACCTTCAACGTAGCGGAGGCCATTGGCCTTCTGCGGCGGGATATTCTGGACGAAATCAAGCGTGCCAACCAGGGCTGTCCCCCGGAGAAGCTGGATTACTACATCAACGCCAATTTCCCGCGCGACTTCACCCAGGCGGCGCTTCTGATTGCGGAGTGCCTTGCCGACTACTACCGCGCCGGAGAGCTGACCGTTACCGAATATACCGGCGAGGACTATACCCCCGTAGATCATCATATCACGAATTTCATGGTCACGAAGGATGACCTGCAAATTCTTTTGGAAGAACTGTGCCGCGTCCAGGACCCGGCGCACTGGATGTACAACGGATGGTTCCGGGACAGTGACCGCAAGAAGTGGCTGGCGCATATCCGATCCGTCCAGCAGGTATTGGAAGAACACAGGGGGGATGCCGCATGAGCAGGAATCCCCAGGACGCTCCCCTCCCCGCCGCCAAGTTCGAGCCGGCGGCCACCGCCACGGTGGAGCTGACCGAGATCGACGGCATGGAGCAGGGCGCCATCCTGCGCTTTACCGACGCGGCCCGGCCCGGCCACCCCAGCGGGGACAGGGAGCTTCGCACCTGCTACGGCGATCTGTACGCTGTGGTCAACGCCCTGCGGGACTATGCCAATATGCTGGAGAGCGTGATCCCGGAATGGGGCCTGACGGGCTATCATGCCGCCGTCTACGAGCTCCACGCCGCCCGCTGCCGGAAAATCGCCGGGAAGTACGCCGCCGCCATCGGCTACGACTACGACAAGGCCATGGAGCAATGCCTGAAGCGCCGCGCCAGGGACAGCTCCGGCGACGACACCGGCCTGGACGGACTGGAGGCACTGGCACGAAAGCGCCGGAAACCGGACGCCAGCAATCAAAGGAAAGGAAGCTGACAGACATGACCAACAGAATCATGCTCCGCGCCCACGCCGACGAGAACACCATCCAGTTCCGCACCGTCAGCGCACACATGAAGTCGCCTCAGCGGTTCTATGTCACTTATGACGAGCTTGACCGCCTCCAGCGCGACGGCTGCATCATCACCAATGATATCCACTCCTTCGCGCGGCTCTGGCTGGACAAGCGCCGCGACCGGATCACGTTCGAGTTCACCTGGCTCACCGGGCGCGGCTTCGACCGCGTGGAGGGCGTGGAGCAGACCATTCACCTGCGCTGGTCCGCGTTCCGGGCGTTCCTGGAAACCTGCCGCCAGCCGGACGGCCCCAAGGACTTCAAGGCCATTTCCCTGGACGTATCCCGCCGCCCCCGGCTGGTGTTCGACGGCAACCAGGCCAATCTCCGCGCCGCCATCGGCAACGCGCAGGTCCGGCACAAGCTGGGCAAGGCCCTCATGACCAACTTCGACTGGCCCGACGCCGATGAAATTCATCTGTATAACGACTTCACCCCGTACTCCTTCTTCTTCCGGGAGTTTCGGGGAGGGCAGGCCCTCATGTGCGGAGGGCTGATCCTACACGGGCAGGAGGACATGAACAAGGCGTACTATGGAATCCACACCTGAGATTGGAGGCTGTACAACATGGCAACGCGCCACACCCCGGCCAAGCTCCGACCCCTCTCTGCGGAGGCCCAGGAGCTGGCCCGACAGAACATCCAGACCGTCGCGGGGTTTTTGGGCCATCACCGGCTCACTGACGATTGGTACGACACTGTGATCTTCCGCTACCTGCTCACGGTCCAGAACTGGCTGGACCGCCCGGAGCTGCATCGGTACGCGTTCAGCACGATAGCATGGCGGGCCATGTCCAGCGCGGTCAGCAACGAGCGCCGGAAGCAGGGGCGGCGAATCCGGGCGGTGAGCCTGGACGCCCCCGTGCCCGGCGCCGACGGCATCACCCTCGGCGATACGGTCACGGCGGACAACCTGTACTATATCCCATACCAAATGGAGGCGAGTTAAATGGAAAAGCACGAGAAACTGACGCTCACACTTCTGGGCCGGGACAGCTGGTCCCGCCCCGTGTACGAGGGCAGCGACGGCAATTTGTATGTTGATACCGACCCCTGCGCCGACCGTCAGCCGCGCATCTGCACCAAGTACCGCAACGCTTTCAACGGCGAGCCGGACATTCCCGTCCATGCGGAATTTACCTTCGTGCCTCACCGGGACACTTGGTGAAGGACTGCCTGTCCTATCGGGCATACGGGGAGAAAGGACATATTTCATATGAATCTCACAATCAGACCCATGACCCCGGCCGAGCACAACTACTACTACAGCTGGAGCCCCCGCCTCATGGCTGTGGCCGGCTGTATCGGCCACCTGCGCGGCGACATGGGCCACGAGGGCAATGGCTTCTACACCACCTGGTTCGACCACCAGGAGGACCTCAAGGCCCAGGACTTCAAGAGCGAGCTGGACAACCTGGTCAACGCCCTGCGGTCCGACCCGGCCTACGGCGGCGCCCTGGCCGACCGGGGCAAGCTGGCCGCCTACTGCTATGCCCACCCGGACAGCAGGATAGGCCGGGATAGCTGTGAGTACGGCTTCCGGGCGGACACGGAGGGCTATACCTACATGCTGCGGCTCAACCCCAACCGGGGCGAGTACAACTTTTATATCTACTGCTACGTCCGGGAGCGGCTGGACTGCCACATGGCCGAGGCCGAACGCGGCATCCGGTTCGTCACCTCCGGCTACCGGGACCTGTTTCGACTGGCGGACGGGGACCAGATCCGCATCTTCAAGCCCGACGGCAAATGGGAAGACCACACCTGCCGCTACATCGGCGAGACCCACATGACATGCGGCTGGGATGACCGCCTGTACCATATCCACGACTTCGCCGAAGAGATGGAGCAGGCCGCGAACACCGTCATCCCCCTGCGCTCCAGCCTGCCGGAGAAGTGCTTCGCTGCCCTGGAGACCACCGGGGAGACCATCATCATCCACCGGGGCGTCAATGGCTATACGCCCACGGAACAGCGCCCGGAGGGCGTCAGCGGCCAGGAGGGGGCTGACAAGCTCAACGAGACAATCGGCGTCACCAGGGCCCAGGCTGCGGCCATGCTGGCCGGCTCCATGTTCGGCTGGGCGTGCCCCGGCGCCGACCCCGCCAACTACGACGAGCAGGGCAAGCCGGTCAAGAATAGTCCGTGACCCAAGGCCCCCGCCTTAAAGGCGGGGGCTGTTGTCATATTAGACCTGTACCAATTTCAACAAGGGGGAATCATCATGTTCCATGAACCCATGCCGGACTGCGTACCGGAATACTACCGCAGCAAGCAGGAGGAAACCGACCGCCGATACAAGCTGCAAACGAAGCAGCAGGAGCTTTATCAGGCCAACCGGCAGAAGATCGATGCCGCTATCACGTCCGGACTCCACGTCCTGCCCTTCGGCGGTTACGATGCCTGCTGGTACTGTCCGGATGCCGACCACGACACCATGACGGATGCCGGCGACGACACGTGCCGCGTGATCTGCCGGAACCCGGCCTGCCCCCAACACCAGAAGGAGGTATCACAATGAACCGATACGCAGACTTGAAGCAGCGCCAGCAGCAGGAGTTCAGCGCCTTCCCCATGCAGTTCGCGTTCTCCAACCAGCAGTTCGCCGAGGCCATGGCTGCCCTGGGCCTGGAGCCCACGGACACGGACAAGGTCTACAAGACCCCCGGCGGCGGCATCTACCGGCGGGAGGACGGCCCACGGCTCAAGGAGATGATGGACCGGTTCGACCGGGAATTGCAGGAGGCCATCGCCGGCGACCAGACCGGGGACGGCTTCATCTACGAAATGTTCCTGTACGAACTGAACGTCCATGAGTACGGCTACACCATGGACACGGAGGATACGCTTGACGCACTCGGCTATACGGTGGAGGAAGTGCTCGGAAATCCCCGGCTCAAGCGCGGCATCGAGAAAGCCGTGACGGAAATCTGCGGGAGGGACTGATATGGAATACACCGGGCACGGCCTGCAAATCACGCTGGACGAGCTGCGCCACATCCTGGAGTACGCGGAGAACCGCGTCAAGTACGACAACATGGAGCCCTGCGTCTATATCAAGCCCGGAGACCATCCCCGCATTATTCAATATTGCTGCTACGCCGAGTGCAATCCCATCGACCATACATACGGTGCGAGGTGACTTATGGAAATTTTCCACGACCACAGCTATGTCAGCCAGGCGGAGCGAGAGTTCATCTCCCGTGGCTACGCCTGCGAGAGCTTCTACTCCCTGCGCTTCAGCTTCGTCTACACCGAGGCACAGAAGGCGGAGAACCGGGCCTATGCCGAGACAGTCGGCACGGAAAGCGACGCATGGAGCGTCCATGCCGCCGCCAGCGCCCGACGGCGCAGCGAGCACATGGAACGGATCGTCAACCTCCTGGCGCAGAATTTCAAAATATACCAGTACGATAAGGAGGAAACTGTCCCGCACAACTCCGATTGGGACCTGTTCTTCTGGTGCAATGATTTCAGCTCCACCATGCGGGGCCTCCTGTCTGGGAGGGATTACGGCTACTTCACGCTGGCCTTCAACAGCGAGCACGCCCCGGAACAGCGACGGAAAATCTATGACCGCGCCATGCGCATCCTGGAGCTGTTCTCCGACGACGAGAACCTGCATATCGCCGTACAGTACACGGCCATCATGGATGACGCCAAGATCAAGCGCGACGCGGCGCTGGCCGTTCCCAGGATCGCCGGCCGGAACTGCGTGTACAAAGGCATGGAGGGCCGAGTTGAAACCAACGGGGAGGCCCTGTACTTCCGCAAGAAGCGTTCCCGCAAATATGTGTACCGGCTGACGGACGCGGCGATCCTGTCGCTTTCCTGGCAGCTCTCCACATAAACAGACCATGCCCCCGTCATGAGGGCAGAAGGAGGGATTTTATTGGACAAGCTGGAACAGGCCGTCTCCGACATCCTGGACACACTTCTGAGCGTTGAGCGCCAGGAGGACGGCACGTTTTCCTGCGAGATCTACGCCGACTACCGGGACGAGATGGGCGACAAGACGGCCATCAAGATATCGCGCTCCGAGTACCCCATGCAGACCTTCTGGGAGCATCTGGACGAGTGGTATCAGGACTACCAATGGGAATTGGGGGACGAGCTGGAAAAGGAGGTCCGCGCCAAGCTGACCGCCACTGACGGCCCGTACCCGGAGGGCCTCTCCAACGAGGACGACGCCAGGATGCTCGACACGCTGCACAACCTGGTTTATTTCAAGCTGCCGGCCGACCACTTCCTGAAGCAGACGTTCTACGTGGACATCATGGTGGACACCGGGGACGGCAATGTTGATTACACCCTCAACAGCGCCTATCCCTGCTGGTACGGCAAGTACGGCGAGCCCATCGACCCCAAGGCGGGCATCGCGTGGCTTGCCAAGACCCAAGGCTACACCAGGGGCAGGCTGAAACGCGCCCTACAGGAGGGCGATATGGCCGATCCCAAGGGCTTTTTGCAGTCCATGCGGGTGGAGCTCGCCAACCTGTCCTCGGCCATGAGCACGGTCACGTTCCTGGTGGAGCTGACCCTGGAGCAGCTGATAGAGCTGAACCGGCTGATCCGATTGCAGGACCGGGATGGTGTCCACTACGACACCCGGGAGAACCCGTACTGCGGGTACATCATCATCGACAAATCCACCGAAACCGGGCTGTACGACCCGTGGAACGGCGGCGGGAGCGTCTTCGAGATCCAGCTGGAGAAGGACGTGAAGCTGCCAATCAAGTACATCCGGTCGGCGCTGCCCGACGGCGGCGACGGCCATTCCGTCGGCTCCGTCTATGGGATGTGCGGCTCGGCCTGGACGCGCGGCGGCGTCAAGACCATCCACGCGCCGGTCAAGCTGGCGGCGTGAACCTTGGCTGAAAGCCGAAAGGAGAACACCTATGCCGTATATTTTCCAGCATATTTGCCGCATCGTTATTTCGCGGGACCATATCCAGCTCATCCGCCGGGCGCTGGCGGAGCCGGATGTCGTGAGCTCCGATACCGACACGATCTTGGGCAGGGCGGATCTGTGGGACGGGAGGTACATCGAAGCCCGGCTCTGCGGACGGCCCGGCCAGACCGCCCTCCTGGCCGTCGTGCTGTACGATTTTGGCGGCGAGCTTCAGACATACCGCAACTCGACCGAGTACCAGACCGGCTTCGAGTTCACGCACGAGGGAATGGAGTTCATCGTCGGCTTCGTGCCGGAGGAAAGGAGGAAGCGCCATGAATAAAGCACGTAGAAAGAACATTCAGGATGTTGTCAATCAGCTGGAGGATCTGAAATCCACCTTGGAGGACCTCCAGGGCGAGGAAGAGGAATACCGGGACAACATCCCCGAAAACCTTCAGGGCTCCGAGCGGTACGAGAAGGCCGAAGAAGCCTGCGACACCCTCAGTGAAGCGGTGGACGGCCTGGAGAACATTATCACCAGCCTGGGCGAGTTGGCGGAAGGATAGATGGTCGCATACACGACTGGCCCCCCTTACCGGCACTTCACGGCCTCGGAGATCGACGCCGCCAACGACACGGACCTGCCGGACCTGCTGGCCTCCCTGGGCTACCAGGTCAGGCGCGTCGGCAGCTACTACTCCACCAGGGAGATGGACAGCCTGCGGATCAAAGACCGGCGCATCTGGTTCCGCAACTCGGAAAACACCGGCGGCGACGCCGTCGCATTCGTACAGCATTTCCACGGAATGTCGTTCCCCGAGGCCGTCCGCTATCTGCTGGCGTTCAACGGCTATTCCGTGGATTCCCCTGCTCCCATTCCCAGGCAGAGAAGCAGGCCGCCTCCCCAACGGGGGCGGCCTGCTTTCGTCCTTCCCCCGCCCAACGGCGACAACGAACGAGTGCGCGCCTATTTGCGGGGACGCGGTATCGCCCCCGGCGTCATCGACGATTTTATCAACATGGGCCTGCTCTACGAGGACGCCAAACACCACAACTGCGTGTTCGTAGGGCGTGACGGGGCCGGGAAGCCCGTGTTCGCCGCCAAGCGGGGCACCTGCGACAGCGTACCGTTCCGGGGCGACGTGGCCGGCAGCGACAAGCGGATTGCCTTCCGCGTACCCTGTAACCCCGCGCTGGATCGGGTGGCGGCATTCGAGGCTCCCATCGACCTCATGAGCTGGTTCACGCTCCATGGACAATGCGGCGCCGTGGCCCTCTGCGGCCTGTATGACGGCCCCCTGGAAACATATCTGAAGGACGCCCCGCACATCCGGCGGATTGTTCTCTGCCTGGACGCCGACGGGTGGGGGCGCAAGGCCGCCGAGAGACTTGGAGAGAAGTACCGGGGCCTCGGCTATGGGGTGGAGAAGCAGTTCCCGCCGTCCGGGAAGGATTGGAACGAATTTCTTCAACAACGCGTGAAGGAGCGGTGAGCCGCTTTGGCGCGGCTCCAAGGGTATTTGTAGAGTTTGAATGGAAAGGAGTGCCGCAGATGGCAGCGAAAGTCGAAACCTACCGCCAGATGGCGGACCACGCCACGGGGAATCTGACTGCCCAAATCAAGGACTGGTCCAAGTTCCTGATGATGGCGGGGCAATTCTACAAATACAGCTTCCTGGACCAGGTCATGATTTACACCCAGCGCCCTGACGCCACCGCCTGCGCGGAGTTCGACCTCTGGAACCATCGCATGGGCCGCCGCATCCGGCGCGGCTCTAAAGGAATCGCCCTGCTGCGTTACCGCGACGGCAGGGTATTCCTCCGCTACGTGTTCGACGTGGCCGACACGGAGCGCCGGGAGAACGGCCGGGACCCCATGCTCTGGCAGTACCGGGACGAGTACGAGAACACGGTCACGGCCCGGCTGGAGGAAGCCTTCGGCGTCCCCGGCAGCAACGGCCTCGCCAAGCAGCTTATCACCCTGGCTGTGCAGTTCGCGGACGAACACTGGAACGATTTCAAGGATAAAATCATGCTGGCCGTCCATGGCAGCTCCTTGGACGGTCTGGACGAGGACAACGTCGCCCTGCGCTTCCGCAGCGCCGTCACCGTCAGCCTGTCGTTCCTGCTGCTGGCCCGCTGCGGCTTTGACCTGGACAGCTATTTCACCCCGGAGGACTTCGCCTGTATCAGCGAGTTCGACACCCGTGTCACCATCCTGACCCTGGGCAATGCCGTCAGCGAGAGCGCCAACGTCATCCTGCGGCAGGTGGAGCGCGCCGTCAAGGCGCGCATGGCCGGCAGGAGCACCACCCCTCCGGCCCCGGCGCACCAGACGGAGGAACGGAAACCCTTGGAGGATACCACGGCGGCGGGCAATGGAAAGCCCGCCGCCGCTTCTGTTTCCCGCCCCAAGCCGGAAGCGCCCTCTGCCGTCTCTGAACCGCCCCAGGAGGCCCCGGGACAGCTTGCCATGCCGGGATACTCCGAGCCCGCAGCGCCCGCTCCTGGGCCCGTACAGGCCCGGCAGGAGGCCCCCGCCAGGCCAGCCCCTGCGGCCGTTAACTTCCGCATCACGGACGACGATCTTGGCATTGGAGGCCCCAAGGCCAAGTACGCCGCCAACACCGCCGCCATCCGGGTTTTGAAGGCCGTCGAGGCCGAGGGGCGCGCCGCGTCCCCCGACGAGCAGGAGGTCCTCTCCCGCTACGTGGGCTGGGGCGGCGTCCCGGACGCCTTCGCGCCTGACAAAGCCGAGTGGGCCAACGAGTACGTCGAGCTGAAGGCCCTGCTGACCGGGGACGAGTACGCTTCGGCGCGGGCCAGCACCCTGAACGCCCACTTCACGCCGCCTATCATCATCCGGGCCATCTACGAGGCCCTGGGCCGCATGGGCTTCCAGTCCGGCAACATCCTGGAGCCCTCCTGCGGCGTGGGCAGCTTCTTCGGCTGCCTGCCGGAGTCCATGTCCGCGTCCAGGCTGTACGGCGTGGAGCTGGACGCCATCTCCGGCCGCATCGCCCAACAGCTCTACCCCAAGGCCAACATCGTGGTGAGGGGCTATGAGCACAGCGCGTACCCCAAGGACTTCTTTGACGCCGCCGTCGGCAATGTACCCTTCGGCGATTACAAGGTCAGCGACCCCGGATACAACAAGCTGGGCTTCACGATCCACAACTATTTCCTCGCCAAGGCCCTGGACCAGCTCCGCCCCGGCGGCGTCATGGCCTTCGTCACCAGCCGCTACACCATGGACGCGAAGGATTCCACCGTGCGGAAGTACCTGGCGGAGCGCGCCGATCTGCTGGGGGCCATCAGGCTCCCCAACAACGCCTTCAAGGCCAACGCCGGGACGGACGTCGTGGCGGACATCATCTTTTTCCAGAAGCGGGAGGAACCCGCCGTCGAGCTGCCCGACTGGGTAAGCGTCATGGAGAACCAGGACGGCTACCCGATCAACGTCTATTTCAATGACCACCCGGAGATGGTGCTGGGCTGTCCCGGCTTCGAGAGTACCCGGTACGGCCACGACTACACCGTGCATCCCGCCCCCGGCGCAGACTTGGCCGAACAGCTGCAAAGGGCCGTCGCCCGCATCTATGGGACGTACCGCGAGGCCGCTCCTACGGAGCCTGGCGACGAGTCCGCCGGTTCCATCCCCGCCGACCCCTCCGTGAAGAACTTTTCCTACGCCGTCGTGGACGGCGAGGTCTGGTTCCGCGAGAACTCCGTCATGGTCCGCCCCAAGCTCAACGCCACGGCAAGGGCCCGCGTCAAGGGCATGGTCGGGCTCCGGGACTGCCTCCAGGAGCTGATCGCGGCGCAGATGGAGCCGGACGCCCCCCTGGACGGCCACCAACGGCGGCTGAACGCCCTTTACGACGGCTTCACGTCGCGCTACGGGCTGATCAACAGCCGGGGCAACCGCCTGGCCTTCAGCCGGGACAACTCCTACTACCTGCTGTGCTCCCTGGAGGTGCTGGACGACGACGGCAACCTGGAGCGCAAGGCGGACATCTTCACCAAGCGAACAATCCAGAACCGCCAGCCCGTCACCCACGTGGACACCGCCCAGGAGGCCCTGGCCGTCTCCATCGGGGAGCAGGCCCGGGTGGACCTGCCCTACATGGCCCAGCTGACGGACAGGCCGGTATCGGAGTTGACGGATGAGCTGGGCGCAAGCGGCACCATCTACCGGGACCCGGAAACCGAAACCTGGCAGACCGCCGACGAGTACCTGTCCGGCAACGTCCGCCGCAAGCTCCGGGAAGCCCAACGGGCGGTGGAGGACGACCCGGCCTACCGGCCCAACGTGGACGCCCTTGCTGCCGCCATCCCCAAGGACTTGGAGGCCAGCGAGATCGAGGTCCGCCTGGGCGCCACCTGGATCGCCCCGAAGTACATCCAGCAGTTCATGGTCGAGACGTTCCATATGACGAAATACCATCAGGAGCACATTCGGGTCGTGTATGTCAAGGCCACGTCGGCATGGTTCATCACCAATAAGGCATGGATCTCCGACGAGGACGTTACCGCGCATACCACATACGGCACCGACCGGCGTAGCGCCTATGAGATTTTGGAGGAGTCCCTGAACCTGCGGGACGTGCGGGTCTACGATACCGTTACCGACCCGGACGGGAAGGAACGCCGCGTGCTCAATGCCAAGGCGACTACCCTGGCGGCCCAGAAGCAGCAGATGATAAAAGACGCCTTCAGGGACTGGCTCTGGCAGGACCCGGACCGCCGCCGGGAGCTGGTCCGGCACTACAACGACACCATGAACTGCATCAAGCCCCGGGAGTACGACGGCAGCCACATCATCTTCCACGGCATCAACCCGGCCATCACGCTCAAGCCCCACCAGCTGGGGGCCATCGCGCACGTCCTGTACGGCGGCAACACGCTCCTGGCCCACGAGGTCGGGGCCGGGAAGACGTTCGAGATGATCGCCTCCGCCATGGAGTGCAAGTACCTTGGCCTGTGCAGCAAGTCGATTTTCGTCGTACCCAACCACCTGACTCAGCAGACCGCCGCCGACATCCTGGTGACAACGAAACGCGACTTCGAGACCCGGAAGCGGAAGAAGTTCTGCGCCCGCATCGCCACCGGCAACTGGGACGCGGTGATCATCGGGCACAGCCAGTTCGAGAAGATTCCCGTCAGCTATGAACGCCAGAAGAAGATCATCGACGGCCAGATTGACGACATCACTCTCGCCATAGCCGAGGTCAAGGCCAGCAAGGGCGAAAGGTTTACCGTCAAGCAAATGGAGCGCATGAAGAAGGACCTGGAGACCAAGCTGGAAAAATTAAAAGCCGACTGGAAGAAGGACGGCGTCATCACCTTCGAGCAGCTGGGCATCGACATGATGCTGGTGGACGAGAGCGACAACTACAAGAACCTCTTCACGTACACCAAGATGCGCAACGTGGCCGGATTGTCCACCGCTGAGGCCCAGAAGTCCACCGATATGTTCACGAAATGCCGCTACCTGGACGAAATCACGGGCGGGCGGGGTATTGTATTCGCCACTGGCACGCCCATCAGCAACAGCATGGTAGAGTGCTATACCATCCAGCTGTATCTCCAGTACGACCGCCTGATGGAGATGGGCATGGGCACGTTGGACAGCTGGGCCTCCCGCTTCGGAGAGACGGTCACGGCCCTGGAGCTTGCCCCGGAGGGCACCGGCTACCGGGCGCGCACCCGCTTCGCCAGGTTCTTCAACCTGCCTGAGCTCATGGCGATCTTCAAGGAAGTGGCCGACATCAAGACCGCCGACCAGCTGGGCCTACCCGTACCCGAGGCCGAGTACCACACCGTCGTTTGCAAGCCCACCGAGCACCAGAAGGCCCTGGTGAAGGAGCTGTCCAAGCGGGCGGAGAAAGTACATTCCGGCACCGTGGACGCCCGCGAGGACAATATGCTGCGCATCACGTCGGATGGCCGGAAGCTGGGTCTGGACCAGCGCATTATAAATCCGGCCCTGCCTGATGAGGCCAATACGAAAGTAAACCAGTGCGTCGCCAACATCCTGCGCCACTGGCAGGACGGGGAAAACGAGAAGCTGACCCAGCTGGTGTTCTCCGACATCTCCACCCCCACGGCGGGCAAGGGCGGCTTCAACATCTACGACGACATCAAGACGAAGCTGGCCGCCGCCGGGATGCCCCTGGAGCAGGTCGCCTTCATCCACGACGCTGCCACCGACGAGCAGAAGAAGGTCCTGTTCGCCAAAGTCCGCTCCGGCCAGGTGCGCGTTCTCATCGGCAGCACCCAGAAGATGGGCGCCGGGACGAATATTCAGGACCGGCTCATAGCCTCGCACGACTTGGACGCACCATGGCGTCCAAGGGACCTTACGCAACGCGCTGGACGCATCATCCGGCAGGGAAATGATAACGAAAAGGTCCACATCTACCGTTATGTGACCGAATCGACCTTCGACGCCTATTTGTGGCAGACCTTGGAGGCCAAGCAGAAATTCATCTCCCAGGTCATGACCAGCCGGACGCCCCTGCGCTCCTGCGAGGACGTGGACGAGACGGCCCTCTCCTTCGCCGAGATCAAGGCCCTGTGCGCCGGGGACCCCCGCATCAAGGAGCGCATGGAGCTGGACGTGGAGGTTGCCCGGCTGCGCATCATGAAGGCCGATTATCAGTCCAAGAAGTTCCGGCTGGAGGACGCCGCCAAGTACCTTCCGGCCCAGGTCGGCCAGGCCGAGGCCATGATCGCGGGCATCCAGACGGATATGGACACCCTCGCGGCCCATCCCTGCCCGGAGGACGGCTTTGCCATGAAGGTCAATGGCCGCAACTACTTGGAGAAGGACAAGGCCGGTGAGGCGTTGCTGGACGCCGTGGCCGCGGTCTCTGAGACGAGACCCGTGGAGATCGGCAGCTACCGGGGCTTCTACATCACCGCCCAGATGGTCATGTTCGGCGACCACAAGGTCAGCTTCAAGGGCGTTGTCTCGTACACCATCGACCTGGGCGAGAGCGCGACGGGCAACATCACCCGCATCGACAACGCCCTGGGCAGGCTGCCGGAGCACATGAAGGAGTACCAGGCCAAGGTGGCCGACCTGCGACAGCAGCTGGAGTCCGCCCGGGCCGAGGCCGCGAAGCCCTTCGCCATGGAGGCCGAGCTGCAACGGAAATCCGCCCGGCTGGCGGAGCTGGACGCGGCGCTGAACCTGGGCGGCAGGGCCGGGGGCGACGCGGCGGCGTGATAAATCAGATAGGGCGGCCAGGCTGAAGCCTGGCCGCCCCGCACGCATTAAGGAGGTTTGCAAATGAAAATCAGTATCCAAAAGCAGGAAACATTCTACTCGAAGGACGAGGCCCTTGGCTGCCAGGCGCAGCACGCGGGCGCTGAGATTACTTTCCGCGAGGGCCACGGGCTCATGCTGAACGGCGAGTGGACCTACGACATTCCCGAGAACCGCCCCGCCTGGATAGTCACCTGGACAGAAGCGGCCGACGCCGTCGAGTTCGATTCCACCGACCTGGACGGGATGCGGCGGCTCATGGACGAGTACGGAGGCAGCAGAGCCTCTTTCGACGGCACGAATGAGAACATAGAGCAGGTCTCCATATCCATTGCGAAAGACCGGATCGACGTCGTGACCTTCCAGGACAACGGCTGGACCCGCCGGAACGTCTACTGGCGGGACGGGACCCGCGAGGAGCTTTACGAGGGGAAATGGAAATGAAGATATTTTTGCTGATCCACGGGCAGGACACCGACTCCGCCTGCGATACAAAAGTGAAGCCGTTCGCCGGCCAGCAGGCCGCATGGGACGCGATGCGGAAGGAGTGGAACGAGGCTGTCACGGCCTGGGGCTACGCCTCCAAGGAGCACGGGGACGAGGACGAGTGCGAGTGCCGCCAGGACGCCGCCGTCATCCGCGCTGGCGGCGACGTGGAGCATTGGCGCATTGAGGAGCAGGAGTTGGCCGTCCCCGTGTCCGTCGCCGTGGAGGTGTCCGGCGGCCTGGTGCGGGCCGTGTACGCCAAGGGCGGCGACGTTGGCGCCGATGTTTTCGACCTGGACGTACACGATTTTCCGGACGAGGGCGAGCAGGAGGAAACCGAAAGTCGAGAAAAGCAGTTGGAGAAGCTCATCGGCGCCCCCGGCTGGAAACAGGTGTGGTGATCCTCAGAACCCCCGGAAAATGTCATCGTAGGAGCATTGGTATATCTTTCGCAATGCGGACAACTCGCTCACCCGGACGTTGTAGTCGCCGGATTCGATATGGGCGTAGAAGTCCCTCGACATGTCGATGCCCGCCACTTGCAGCTGGGCGGCGACCTGCTCTTGCGTCAACCCGGCCTGGTTCCGCAGCTGACGGAGGTTCGCGCCGATACAATAATCCTGCTTGACTTTCTGATCCATGCGCACCCACCCCCATGCCGTTTGTGTGGCAATCCACACATTTGACTTGATTATATAGGATGATGCACTTATAATTGCGTGGTATACCACACAAGCGGAGGAATAGCCATGAAAGAACTGCCAGATAGAAGATACTGCTGCTGCTTCACCGGGCATCGGCCCGAAAAGCTGGAAATAGGCCCCGATCTCGTTATCCGGCGGCTGGACGAGGCGATCACCGCCGCCATAGGGCGCGGATACACGACGTTCATCTCCGGGGCCGCGAAAGGGGTTGACCTTTGGGCGGCGGAGCTGGTCTTGGAGCGACGGCTCTCCCGGCCAGAGATCCGGCTGGTCTGCGCCGTGCCCTATCAAGGCTTCGGCCTGCACTGGAAGGACGGGTACTCGGAGCTGTTCGCCCGTGTCATCCAAGCGGCGGATGCCGTCCGCTATGTCTGCGACTCCTACTCCCGGTCCGCATACCAGTGCCGGAACGAGTGGATGGTGGACCGCTCTTCGCTGCTGATTGCCGCCTACACCGGCGTCAGCGGCGGCACGCGCAACACGATTGAGTATGCCAGGAAGCAGGATGCGTGCGAGATACAATACCTGGAGCTGGCGGCAGAGGGCCAAGCCGAAGAAGGGCGGCTGCGCCGCCCTCAAGGGTAATAGCAGAGGAAAAATACAGGGAGCGCAGTACGGAAAATCCGTGCTGCGCTCTCGCCATATCAACAGGAGGCATGAAACATGGGATTTTTCTCCGAGATCGCCAGCGAGGCCCGCCGCAATACCCGCTCCGCCGCAACGTCCCAGCCCGCCGCGCCGGAGCAGGGCGCGTTGCCCCGGGAGGCCCCGCCCCAGCCGGCTCCCGCCGCACCCGAACCCGAACCGGCTCCACCTGAGCCGGTCCCGCCCCAGCCCGAGCCTGCTCCGGCCCCGGAGCAACCGCCCGAGCTGTCGGCCCACACCCCTCCGCCGCCCGAACTGAAGCTGGACGTGGCGAAGGACGCCGCCCCCACCCCGGACGATGACGCCAGGCGCAGGGCCCACGAGGCCGCCGAGGCCAAGCGCAAGGCTGAGTTTGACGCCCGACAAGCCGAGAAGAAAGCGGCCCGGCAGGCCGCGCTTGACCGCATCGCCGCCATGGCCGCCGCCGATCTGCTGGCCGCGTCCGTGGAGCGCGTCGCCGCCGATACGGAACGTCTGACCCGCCGAAACATGAAAGAATCTGTGGCTGGGCACATCCAGGCCAAGTGCCACGAGGACACCGCCTTCGCCACCTTGGTCATGGACCCGGCCAAGAGCATGGTCAACTGCTTTCAGTATATCAACAGGAAGGCCCAGGAGTATGCCGAGCAGGAAATGAAGGACAACGGCATCCAGCGCACCGGCGTCTACGGCTTGGACGTGCCGGACGGCCTGTGCTTCCAATGGGCCGAGGACTATTTCAAGGACGAAAATGCCAAGGAGGATCATAATGAAGATGAAAAATTCGTACCCAAGCCGTATGTACCTGCTTCCACTCCCCGTAAGACGGACAAGGGCAAGGCAGGCAAAAAGTCGGCCCCTGCGGCGAAGCCCAAAGCCGCGAAGCCGAAGGATGCTGGTATGGAACAAATCAGCCTGATGTAAGGAGGGGTGGAAATGCTGGACAAAAAAGCCCTGCGAAAGTTTACCGCTGACAATCCTGCCCCCGCCATCCCGCCGGGGCATGGGCTACTCCATGCCCCGCAGGTGGACTACATCGTCCGCACGGCGGTCAAAATCATCGGCCGCCGCCGGACGCTGGTGCTGTACGTCTACGACCGCAAGCGGGCCGCGTCCGGCGATTCTCGGCCCGTCTGGACGATGTTCCAGGCGGGAGAGGACTATATCACCCTGGCCCGGAGGGAGGACGGCTCCACCCGCTGGCGCGAGGCCAGCTTCGAGCGGCTGGGCAAGGACTATTCCTTCACCAGGAAATGCGTGTTCTACTCCGCCCCGGACAATCAGAGGGTATGCAGCTTCTTCCACGACCATAACCACGACGGCATGGAAGCTCTGACCTACGCCCAGCAGGCCATCCTTGACAAGCGCAGCACGGAGCGCCAGCTCAGGCGGGAGAGGCGGACTATTGACCGTATGCGCCCCCTCCACGCCCTTCCCCGGAGCCTGGAGGACTGGGTACGGCGCGAGGTCATGCCGGCGTACTTACGTTGCGGGCACACGTCGGTGCGGCGTCCCGTGACCGGGATCTGCACGTCCTGCGGGAAGGAGGCCACGCTGCCCAGCGCGGCGCACAACAGCAAAATTACGTGTCCCCATTGCAAGCGGGAGCTGACGGTTAAGTCCGCAGGGAAGGCCGGGCGGACCTATGACCGCGATACCGTCCAGGTCATGGAGCGTATCAGCAGCAGCGAGGTCGTGGCCCGGGTCGTGAAGGTCTATTACGACTACGACCGCGACCATCTTCTGCCTACGGAGCGGATATACGAGAACGCCCGCGTATTCATCCGGCTCGGCCCGGACGGCAAGGCGGCGGTCGAGCCGTACTACTATTCTTACAACAGGGGCACGCTGACCCATTGGATGCCCGGGGACCGGCCCATCTTCTATCCCTACAACGACAACTTCGAGGCCGTCACCTGCGGCCATGTGTACTGTCGGAACCTGCCGAAGACACTGGCGGGGACGCCCTGGGAGTACTGCCCTGTCACGGCGTTCTATGAACATTTCCACGAGCCCATGCAGCTCTGGCCGTTCCTGCGGGCGTACCTGGAGCACCCCCGGCTGGAGCACCTGGTTAAAACCGGCTTCTTCAGTCTGGCGGCCGATCTCGCCTACAGGCAGTTATCTAAGGACACCCTGGACGAATCCCAGGGCCGCACCCACCGGATTCTACGCGTTGCCCCGGAGGACGTGGCCTTTCTGCGGACACTGGACGTGGATGTGGGGGACCTGCTGACGTTCCGGGAGTGCGGGGACGCCAAGGACCGGCAGGGGCTGTTCCTATGGCGGCGGGAGCATGGCGTGGAGCGCGACGTGACCCAGATTCTGAAGCATATGACGGCCCACAAGCTCATGAAATACATGGACAAGCAGTTCGCCGCGCTCCGCACCGACGGCGGCAGAGGCCGCTATTATAATATGCAGTCCGCCGTGTCGGAGTACCGCGACTACCTGGACATGTGCGCCAAGCTGGACTACGACATGGGCAACAGCTTCGTCCTATACCCCAAAAATCTGCGGGAGGCGCATGACAGGGTGGCCCGCAGGGTGAAGATCAAGGCCGACGCCCAGCTGCGCCGGGACTTCAAGGCGGCTATGAAGGCCATCTCCGGGCGCCTGGACTTCGAGGCAGACGGCATGAAATTCCTTCTGCCGACTACCCCGGAGGAGTTGGCCGCTGAGGGAAACGCTTTACACCACTGTGTCGGATCATATGCGAATCGCGTGGCGCGGAAGGAGTGCATCATCCTGTTCCTGCGGCGGTGCGAGAACCTGGCCAAGCCGTTCTACACAGTGGAGGTTCGGGGCAGGAAGATCATCCAGGTGCATGGAAAGGGAAACTGCGATCCGACGCCGGAAGTCAATGCTTTCATGTCCAAGTGGGAGCGGCAGGTCCTCCGGGCCCCCGCCGCAGCATAAGGGGGTTGCCATGCACATACGATTAGCCGTCACCATCCGGCCACGCCCGCCCCCGTGGTGGGTTTTGCAACAAAAAATCACGGCTCGCCAGTGCGAACCGTGTCAAAAACCCTTGATTTATCTTCCAGCATAAGCTATAATGGGCAACGAGATAACAAAAGCATAAGGCAGGCCTGGGGGGCGGCAACCCCCCAGGTCCTATGTAGGGAGTCCCCGTTAAGAACCAGCCCCACACAGCAGAAATTTTCTGCGCCCAAAGCCCATTATAACGGTTTTCCCGGCAATAATCAATGGGGAAATCAATGGCTTGTGTGCGTAGCTTCAGCGGTGTAGGGATTATTGTGCCCTGCGCCGCTTTTGTTGTCTCGACGGTCCAAGAAGCTCTTGGGGGACGGGAAGGCCCCACCCCCAAGGGCGGAACGTCGAGGACAATATCCAAATAGATAGAGGAGGGTTGAATGGAATATATTTTCATAACGGTGCTTTCGGTGGCAGGCTCGCTATATGCTGGGATAGAGCTAGGTGATCCCCTGTTTGGGGTCGGAATGGCCGTCGCAGCCGTGGTGCTGGTGCAGCTGTGGAGGCTCTGGAGACGCTTCTGGGCGGAGCACCCGAAGCTGGCAAAGGCGGGCATGATCATTCTTGGGGCCTTCTTCGTCATCGGGCTATCCATGGCGGGCGTGCCGCTGTTCTCCCTGGCCGTGTGCGCTGCGATATGCATCGCTCTCATCAGCGCTTTCCCCGGCATCTGCCGAAGAGAGAAGCAGAGATCGGAGGAGGCTTTGGAACAGAACATCGAGAATATACGGTTGAGCATGGAAGAACGCCGCCGTAGGGACGCCCTTGACGCGCAGAAGCGCAAGGCGGCCCGGGCGGAGGCGGAGCACCTGGAGGATTTGGCCCGGCTTTGGGAGCGCAACGCCCAAAAGTATGGCGCCGCTTCCGACATCCGAAAAGCACGGGATTACCGCGAGCAGGCCAACGCCGCGTGGCGAAAGATCCGCTAACCCCGCCACGCCCCGGGGACCGGAACGCGGCGGACGGCTTGGGACATCGGCTTAGCACCCTCCGTCCACATGTGCCCCGGCTCTCGCCGTGGCACAACGGTGGGAGTAGAGCAGACCTGCCAGAACAAGAACAGCAAACCGCAGGCCCGCCTACTAAATTTATCATTACGCTTAGAAAGGAGCGCGATCAGAATGTATTTTCCCGACAAGAAGAACAAACGCTTTACCGCAGCCATTCTCATTACAAGCATCCTCGCCATTCTCTGCTTAAGCATCCTCGACCTGGGCGGCGATAGCAACGACGTCCATCCCAAGGGCCTCCCCCAGGGCACGGCCTACACGGAGGTTTATAATCAAACCCCGGCCAACACCGTCGCTGCCGTGGCCGCAAGCACTTCCAACACGGCCAAGACCCGCGTGGCCTACGGTACTACCAAATATCCCAGCCTGACCAATATCAGCTACGATACGTTCCGCAAGCTGGACTACCAGGAAAAATCCGGCAAGTACACGTACTTCTACGATTTCCGTGACACCTGGTACGCGGGTTGCAACGCCCTCGACGGCAAGTACGTCAATAAGATCTATACGGATCGCCAGGGCTTCTGGGGCGTCCGCGCCAGCATCGAGGGCAACGTCCTGACCTACGAGGCGTTCTCGGACCTGGACAACGTGGAGGTCTATGCCGTCGAGTTCCGGACGTACGACGACGCCGAGAAGATCGTGCTGGACGCGACTGCCAACACGGAACACACCGCGAAGACGACCAACTTGAAGAACGGCCCCTACGCCTTCTGCGTGTGGTTCGACTTCACTCATGAAGATGGCACTGTCGAGACCGTCAGCGCGTGGCAGACCGTCTACGTGAGCGACGGCGTCGGCAAGTTCGCGGACCGCGAGCTCCAGGCCAGCGACCAGGCGATGAAGACGTGGCTGACTGACAAAAAGGACAGCCTCACGATAGATGATATCTTCCAGGCCTGGGTCGCCAAGCAGGGCGGCAACGACCTGGAGAAGGCCGCCGACGTCACGGTTATTCATTACCCGTTCAAGTCCAACACCAGCCGTTATCCTGACAACAGCGGCAAGTGGCGTGGTCTTGCCCACGAGATCTGCCCGGACGAGAACGCCAGCGACTACGCCAAGGCCTACGCCCTCTTCGCCTGGATGAAGAAGAACATCGCCTATGACGAAGATGCATACTTCGCCAATGATGGCGACTACCGCTGGGCAACTGCCGCGGCGTCCGGCTCTGCCAAGGGCTACACCATGTGGGACTCCCATCTCGGCAAGTGCGAAGACTTTTCCAACGTATATGCCATCATGTGCCGCGAGCTGGGTATCCCCTGCCACGTCATGAACACTTCCAGTCCTAACCATTCGTTCAACATCGTGTACCTGAACGGCCGCTGGGAGATCGTAGACGTGAACGCCGGTATTCGTAGCGCCCGCGTCGGCTCAGACAATAAGACCTACGCTGCCAATGTGAAGGCCTACTGGGCGAAGCAGAAGACCGGCGACGACTATACCAACGTCGGCCCGTTTTGCACCACTGCCTACAACAAATTCAAAGTCGGCAGCTATGAAGCGGACGAGTATGCCGGCGTCGTGGACAAGTTCAACAAGACTGTTAAAAAATTGAACGAGGCGCTTTTCGATGCCGCGTATTACAAAAAGTGGGCCGGTACTATCTATGGCCACTAAGCTGTATCTCATCACCTCCACCGTCGCCACGGGCGTCGGTGGAGGTTTTTTTTGTTCCCAGTTGTTCCTCCGTGGCTTGACACTCCCCATCGCGGCTCCGCTGTCCTCAAAAACGGCAAAGTTGTTCCTACGGCTCCCCTCGCGGCGGTGTTGCCACCCCGCCGCAATATTTCAGCAAAGTAGGGCGAAGGTGAGCCCGAACTCATACGCCCGTGGAGATCACATAAGACCCTATTATATAGGGCAACGGTCAGTGAAGCGGGAACCTTTGTGAAGGAAAACGGACTGCGTCCACGGAAGATTTCCCATACACGAAGAACACCGCTACTATGGTAGAATTTGTGGAACAGTACGCCGATGCGGTCTTTCCCACGCACAGGAGATACCGAAGGTGGATGTTGAACGACAGGCTCACTCTCCGGTTGAAATACTCGTCCCCTACGGCGGGGTCACTACCCCGCCGCAATATTTCAACAAAGTAGGGCTGAGGTGGGCCCGAACTCATACGCCCGTGGAGACTGCACAAGACCCTGCTACGCAGGGCTGCGGTCAGTGAAGCGGGAACCTTTGTGACGGGAAATGAACCGCATCCCTGGGAGGACTCTTCCCATACGCAGGGGATGCCGCTACTTGTGCTATAATTGGGATAAAGTTGGGCAGGTTTTCCCCACATACAAAGGATGCCGCCCCATTGTGAGGATGTCGAAGATTTTCCCCATGCGCAAGGAATATCACAATGTACAGCTCACGGAAAACGGTTCCAAGGAAATTTTTCACGTGTGCAAAGGACACCGCGTGGAGGGCTGTTTCGATGCCTCCAACATGGTCATTTTTCATATGCACAAGAAACGCCACAGCATATCAGTCCAAGGTTGCCATCCAAACCGCACACACAGCCCCATCCCTGCCATACGCAGGGATGGGGCTTTCTTTTCCTGATGGTGTCATCATACGGCGGGGCCGCCACCCCGCTACCACCCCGCCTCACCACCGCTATCACAGCACAAAATTCCCCCGGAAAGGCTACAAGCCTTCCCGGGGGAATTTTTTTATGCCAGAGCCTTCGTTCCACCGTCAGGCATCCCGGCCGTCATCCCCGCCGTCTTTTCGTTTTCTAACAACGTACCAGGTAGCTCCCGCACCTGCCATGACGACCAGCACCGTGCCAATCACCACATATGCCTCCGTCCCGGCGCCGCCGGTCCTCGGCAACTCTCCGCCACCGCGTGAATTGACGACGGCCACGCCGCCTTTGAGCGGATTATCCACGGTTCCCTGCAGCTTCTGATCAGATTCAACGCCGACTTGCAGAACGAGCGACGTATTGCCGTACCGGTACTTCCCGTTCTCGTTTTTGTCGAAAAAGGCCATAGCCGGCACGCACTTCCCGTCGATGCCGAGATGGCTCAGGTCGTACAGGCCATCCCCATCTATTTGGACAGGAATCATGTTGCGCCAAGCCTTTTGACGACCAGACGCCAATCCGGGCAGCTTCTCGCCAGCCAACCCGCGCATCAGGTCCTGGTCCTGGTTCTGCTGCCCCAGGACGCTCTCGTTGCGGTGCTCCTCCCTCTCGGCCGTCACGAAGTCGGCCAAGGACAGGAGCTCCACGGAATCCCTGCCAAGTGAAGTCGTGCAAGACAACGACCATCAAAAATCCCCCGGTGGAGCCTTCCGGGGGATTTTCTTACCCTCACCGTCCCAACATGGCAGTTTCCACCAGATCCCTGACGGAGCAGTTCCTCCGGCCTTGCCACAAGGTCTCTTCCGGTCCCATAGCCTCTGCCATGGCTTCGTACACGGTGTCCGATACCGACGGTCTCGCCGAACGGAGGACGCCCACGGAAGAATACGGGAACTCATACGCCTCGAACATCAGCAACCAGATGATGCGGGCCAGCTTCCCGTCGCGGGGCAACCCCTTGTCGATGCCGAACGCTCCGCACAGCAAATCCGTCCTGTCCAGCAGGGCGTCCAGCGCCATACCGACGGCCGGACCGTCCGGGAGCAGGCCGCTCCTGGTGGCCCGTATCGCGGCCTCCGCCTCCTTGGCAACGTCGGGCTGGGCCACGCCGCCAATAGCAGCCCCATCCGGAACGATCGAGCTCCTGGCCGCGCACATCACCACCTCTGCGTTCGGGGCAGAATCAGGCGGCACATTGGCCGACTCGTCCTCCGGCCACGGCAAGTTTTCGTCGGCTTTAGGATCGGACGGCTCTAATGGTACATTGGCTATGCTGGACAACCATTGCTGGAGACACACGGCCCGAGTACGGGCCAGTTCCTTGCTTTGCTCACTGGCCGTCGCCGAATACTGAAACATGCACAAATATTCCACGTACAGGGAGAGCCCTGAAGCCGTCCCATACCAGGTATCTTGGTACTTTTGAAATTCACCGCTATCGTCAAACTTGTAGCCGATCTTAGTTGGCAGGCTACCAATACCGGATTCCGGAAATCCCAAGGCCCTAAACAATGCAATCAGTTGATACCATCGGCGGCCAGATTGCTCAAACATCGGCACTGTAGTCTCGTTAACCGATGTTCCGGACAAGCCCAGCGAAGCCAGCCACTTACTTTCCATGCTGTTCATGATTAAACCCTCCTTATTGGTAATTTTAACGGCGGACAGGTTTGTGGCATGGATATTCCATGTGTCGAACCTGTCCGCCGCTCGTGCCGTAACCGAACCGAATCCCCTTAGCAGGTAGGACGCTGTGACCTCTGCCGGTGGGTGTCCATTTCACCGATATCAAACAGTCCTCATCTCGCGAACTTCATATTTAATTACAAATATAGTATACCACAGCAAGCACAACAGATCAATAGAAAATCAAACTTTTATGCAAAAAAACATCTCGTTTTTTCTTTGTTTTTAGTTTTTGGACAACATTAGCCCTGGAATAGTCCAATTACCACAGCTTATTGGACACTAATAGTCCAATTTCTTTAGTTATTGGTCAGTAATAGTCCAATTTCTACGGCTATTGGTCACAATTAGGCCAATTTTTATAGACAGGTGGGGACACCTGGAGCGTGCGGCGCGCCAAAACTCATACCAGGCCACGGACCGCCGGCAGCGGACGACACAGCCGTCCGTTGCGAACCACACGCCCGCTATGGCGCATAGCTGCCGGTACGCCGCAGGGGGGAGCAGGCGAGAGCTACGGACCATTGCGCGGGAGCTGGGGCGGCGCTGGCAGTCCCTCCCAAAGGTCGGGACAGCATATCAGATGCCGCCCATGCGTAGCTCCGCGACCTCGCCTCCGGCGGGGTATACCACAAATGCCCGGGGCCCCGGCTACGCCGTACACGTGCAGGCCCGTGTCGAACTTGCCGGCCTGGGGGCGCTACCAGCGCCCCCATTATACTGTGCGGAGAGGCCTCGTGGGCCGCCCTGACGGCGCCAAAAGCGCCGTCGGGATGTGTGGGCCACGCGTGACACAAGGGCCTCTCCCCGTGGGCCACCGCCCCCTTAGAGCGACAACGGTTCCAGGGGTATGTGGGCCACGTGGCCCACCGATGGCCCACTGAAAAAGCGACGAGTGGGCCATCGGAAAGCCATGAGCGCCTTGGCAAAACGGTGTTTTCGACACAATATAGAAAAAATCGGCCCCGAAATGCAAAAGGGCATAAGGGGGGGCGTCACGCCCGCTTGCGCGGGCGTGGTCGGCACAGCCGACAGCCCTGGACCCTACGACCGCTAACGCGGCCTCCGGGTCCACCCCTCGCCTTCGGCTCAGGGCCCCTTACTGCGGACATGGATGGCCGACCTGGCTACCGCCAGTCGTGCCACCCATGTCCTTGCCCTCGCTACGCTCGGGTTGCCCAGAGAGCGGACTCCCTCCGGGAGCCCTTCCACGGCGGCGGAGCCGCCGCCCTCCCCATGTCCGCATAGAATGAAAAAGCGGGGCCCGGCTGCCGCCGGACCACCTACTTGGCGGACATGGTAAGCCAGCACGCCCCCCGCATGGGCTGACGCCCACGCGACGGGGGCGACGATCAGGTACGCCGGAAGGGGGAAGTCCAGGAGAAGCATTCCGACGCTGCGCGTGGCACGCACCCCCGCACGGGCTGGCACCCGTGCGACGGGAGCGCCGATCCAGGTACACCGGGGGAAATCGGACATGGATGCGGCGGGCTGGTTGCCCACCGCAGAGGGAACGTGAAAAGATTGAAGATTACAAAGGAGAAATTATAATGCTTTTTTACGTTTTGTTGCTTGGTGCTGCCCCTATTCTCGGGGTGTTCTTCCTGGCTCTTTCCGCTACCTGCATCGCCGAATATCTTGGCCCCATCGTCAAGGGTGTGCTCATCGGTGCCTCCGCCATCGTTCTGCTTCCCCATCTGCTCTCAGTTACGCCGGTGATTATCGCCCTGGCGGCACTGGGAGCCCTGGTACAGGGGGTAAAGCGGATCGTAGGCTAAAGTACACGGGCAAGCCCCAGGAGATTGGATGGCTATACACGGGGAGGCCGGACGCGAACGGATAGGGCGGGCTGTACGCCCGCCCCAGCAGTCAGAGTAGGCAAAAAGACCACTGAGGACCTCGGCGTCCACGAGTACCGGAATCGGGTTTTCCTGATTCCGGTACTTTTTATCACTTTTTGCGGGTTTTTGTGCAATACGTACTAAAACAAAAACTGTGACGCCAAAAACCGTTGAAACACACGGGTTTTAGATGTCAAAAAGCCTAAAAGTCACGATGTAACAGTTTTTTTGGACATCCCCCCTATAATACATATACAATGTAAAATTATATACATCCCATAAAAACAAATCTACATTCGACAACGCATTACACGGTACGCATGTAAAATGTAGTTTTCGTATGTATAATATTATACATATTAAATTTATTATCCTACTAACTTAAAATAATATATAACATCTGTGACATTAAGAAGAAAACCGTTGATAGTCTTGGAGAATAGCGTCACATTTCTTTGATTTCTGTAATTTTGGATATGTAACACCTGTGACAAGGTAATCTCCATGATCCTTCGGGATTCCTTGTGTACCAACGGTTTCCGGGTTCTGATAGCCCTCGATAGCTGTACTGAAAGCTGTGACAGGCGGAAAAGTGCAAAGATAGCAAGCGGACAGCAGTTTTCCTCGTCTTTTTCACTGTACATGTTCGGAAAACCGAGAACCGCTCCTTCTCCCCCGTACTATTCATCCCGTCGAGCACGAAAAATCAAGAATAATTTTGTAGAATCACCGCAAAGCCAAATTACAAAAAAATAACCTGATCGCTATCCCGGATCAGGCCATTTCCCTTGTACTTTTTCTTTCCATGTATAATCTACAAAAGTGCTCTGCGGACGATTTTTCAATGAAATCCGCCGTCATGGCAGGTGTACGGCTGAAATCGTCACACGGATCAGCCGACTGTCACACATTTCTGATCTCAAAGCTGTGACGAGGATTTTGCAACTTTTTCGCGCAATTCCAATGCCGCGCCCGTCCTGGATAAGGGTATCCGCTCTGGAAACGCCGCCAAGATCGGTCAAGCCCCTGGGGAGTCTCTTGGCTCCCCAGGGGCTTGACCGTTTGTTCTTGTCAATCTTCCGTGTTGTCGTCGTCCGTGTTGTCGTCACAGCCGTAGCGAAGTAGCCCCCGGTAATGAGTCAGCGGCTTTGTTCGGGCGATGACGTCGGGGTTGCTGCTGGCGGTGGCTACAGGGTTCATCCAGTCCTTGAGGTTGAACTCGACGATCATAGGCTCCGGGGCGTCCATCATCTTCTTGGTGCGGAACTGGACTCCAGGGGCGTACCAGATGGTGCTGCTTCTAACCGCGTTGAGGAGCGCCTTCTTGAAATTCTTCCGGCCCAGGACCCTGCTGCTAGGGTTGTACTTCGCTGACCATGCTTTATACAGATCATATAGGAACTCGAAGGGCAGGGCCTGCCACGCGAACCGGGTCTCCACGTCCTGGAAGAACTGGCGAACGGGGTCATTAAGCTCCTTGTATTCCTGGAGCACCGCTTGGCAGGCCGCCGGGTTGTCGAGTTCGTAGAAGTCCATGTTGAGTACTCGATACAGAACGTATTGGAGGACCTCCGGTCGGCGCAGGTAGTCGTTCTTGATGTACTTGCGTTCGCGTCCCGTGAAGCACTTGGTGAAGGGGACGACCAGCTGTCGCCGGTAGAACGAGTCCGACTTGTCCTTGACACGGGGAACCTCATTGACGCATTGGACCATGAAGCCGAAGAACCGGTGGCGAATGGGGATCATGAACTTGCGGTTGATGCTGATCTCGTCCCCCGTCACGACGGCCTTCAGGTTGGCCGCCTTGTCGATGAACGTGCCGACGTCGTTCTCGTCGACGATGATTGCCGTCGCCCTGGTGAGGGGCTCCAGCATGAAGTCTTTCCCGAAATCACTGATGGGGATGGTAGCTACGGCGGTCTCGCCGCATAACTGCTTCATGAGGGCACAGAGGGTGCCCTTGCCGTTGTTGCCCTCTTCGGAGTAGAACCAGGCGGACTTGTTCCACGGCACGAAGGGACGGACGATGGCGCCCATGATCTGCCATAGGAGCTCGACGATTTCCGGGTCGTCCGACAGGCTTTCCACCCAGCTCTCCACGTCCCAGTCCGTGCCGTCGGTGCTGTTGTGTATCGTGACGTTGACGGCGTTTGGATCATAATTTACGTGAGATTTAGCCAGAAACACGTAGTCGGGGGAGAAGGGCAGCAGCTCCTTGGTCCGGAAGTCGAAGATGCCGTTGTTCACGGCAATCAAGTCCGGGTCCATGGTGCGGGCCACGCGGGGGACGATGCCACGCAGGCGGCGGCAGATTTCCTTGAAGCCGTTCTCCGTGAGTTGGACGTTGTACCGGATGGCCAGCTTGTAGAGCTCGTTATCACTCTCCATGTAAGTCCCGGCGTCGGGACCGTCCGTCTGGTACAGGCACAGCAGATCGAACTTCGCGTCAGTCTCCAGCCCGGCGCAGGCGATGCACCGGATGGGAAACATCGCCGCCATAAACTGGGCAATAACGGAATTGGGTAGGACCTCGATGCCCCGCAAGCGGGAGCCCTTGCCCCGGGATATGTTTTCCAAGACGATGAGGGCTTCAATGTCCTGCGTGGCCTCCTCACAAATGGTCTCGGGGGTGTCCGCCGGGGTCAGCCTGGCGATGGTGGCGTCAATGACTTCGTTGATAATCTGGTTCTTCGTCTTTGACACGGAAACCACCTCCTATTCATTTTTTGTAGCAAATTTTTTATCCTCCTTGTCAAAAAACAGTGATTCAGGCCCTTCTGCAAAAGATGCTACCGATTGGTGAGGTCTTGTTGCCCTGCCATCGTCAGGCCAGGTGGGGCAGTTCCTGGCGACGGCCCTGGGGGCCGTGATGACTCACGGCCCCATAGCTCACAGTGCCAAGACTACTTTACCCGGCCCAGTTTATCACAAGGGACAAACTTTTCGCCGTCCCAAATCGCGTGCCTAACCTGTGTGTTGTTGCCACGGTAATCTTTTCGCCCAAAGCCGTAAACAACACCTTCACTGGGCTCGAACACGACCAGATCACCCGCTTCTCCGCGCTCCGCGCCGGTGTAGGTCCCGATAGGGCTATCGAAATCATACCCGCCCCGCTCTGTCATGCGGCACACCCAAGGGCGACTATACCGCCGCCAATTAAAGCTGTCATAGCTACAAATAATTGCGTTTCTCATCTTATTTTCACCTCGCATTGCAATAGATTCATTCTTGTCGACATCAGAGTAGCCCTTTGCGATACTGACGCTCGATCTCCGCTTCCCAGGCAGCCTCCAGGTCTTCCTCAGCAACGGCCTCGGCAATCAAGTCAGCCAAGTACTGCATGGACATTTTTTCAGTGGCATTGCAAACTTTGATGATGTTCTCGTCATGATATTTCGTCCAGGTGTTGTGGCCTAGACTGCACTGAAACACCGTCCATACTTCTCCAGTCGCGCGATCATAGAAAATTTCATTGTACATACAACTATTGAAAGCGTAGTCTTGGGTTTTCTCACTGGCCTCTTTGAGTCCCTTAATTTTCAAGCCATGCAAATTCAACATATGTTTACCTCCTGGGTTTTCCCCATCTAACTCTTCATCTCTTGGTGCCATCATGGTTTCCACTCAGCTTTTCCAACAAAACAGGAACATTGACGTAGTATGTCCTCCCGGACCGGATATGGGGAACTGTGCCATCCCGGCAACCTTTTCTGAGAAAAAATTGAGACAACCCTGTCGTCTGGCAGGCATCCGCAATTTTCTGGTACGGCTCTTCATGCCGTGTTTTCATGAGATTTTCCTCCTTTCGTTGCTTTCTTCATTGTCTCTGCTCAACTTCACCCCAATTGTAGCACAAGTTTTAAACCATGTCAAGAGCTATTTTTAATTTACTTGAGCGCATTTTATTTAATTCTCGCTTGTGTTATAATTAACACTGTGATATAATAATATAAAAAGGAGGATTGATTTTATGAAATACGTCGATACGTCTACATTAGGCGGGCGGATACGTCTCATTCGACAAAAAATGGACATGAGTTTAGCTGACCTGGGGGCTAAGATTGGTGTTTCAGCAAACTATGTCAGCGTAATCGAACGCAACGCTAAGTGCCCCTCTGATGACTTAGTGGACAAAATTGCTGATGCCACAGGTGTTTCTATTAATTGGTTAAAAACCGGAGAAGACGGCGACCATCGGCTGGGTGATGGTAACCATGAGATAGACGCCTCACTTTTCCTCAACATCCTTATGATGACAAATCCCTCTATAACAAAAACAGCAATTGCCACAATCCTGGCAGTGGATGATTCAGAACTAGACGAGATACTGGCCGGAAACACCAAATATGATCCCGCCTGGGAAGCTGGCTTTTCTGCTCTGACTCAACGGATCGATGATTTCTCCGGTTTGCAGGAAAAGTTGTGCAGAATTCAGGATTATCTTCGTCAGGAGGAATCGAAGAAAATTGATTTCGGGCTCATCCGCATGTTCAGAGGCTACCTTTCTAAAAAATTTCAATGCAGCTTCACGTTTATAAACAATGAGCATATGGCCAATTTCAAGGGGAGTTCCCCCGCACAGCATCGCCTTGTGGTGCCTTATCATCAAAAGCACTTCGTCTGCAAACAAGAGAAGCCGGAAAGCATATGGCATGTCTGGTCTCTTTCCTGGCATTCACGAGCTGATTTGAAGGATGTTTTGGATCGTATTAAGTACAATTCAAAAAAGCCATGTGAAAACATCGTTTTGGCTGTCGATAAAAAAAGTGACTTTGAATTTCTTCAGAGCGCAGATTGGAAACAGTCTTCGCCTTGGGGTGAAACTTCACCGAGCCGCCCGAAATTTTTCCTGATGCTCATTGATACTGATGCTATACAGGTAGTCGGCGATATGGTGGAAGTTGAGATATAGTTGATAGTACACGTATTCATTGGTAGGGGTGAATGTATACCGCCGCCATCATTCTGACTGATGACAGGAGCAGAACGCCACCAGCTGTCCCTGTACAGCAGCGCCCGGTTTCGTACCGGGCGCAGAGGATAAACAAGGGAAAGCTATATTTACGTCGATTCCGTTTTTCAGAAAACAAACGGTCAGCAGAATCAAAGCCTAACACGGCCTTGGTTTTGCTGACCGAATATGTAAAGGAGGCAAAATGGCATCTACTATCAAACGGACAACAAAGTCTGGGCAGATCTTCTATGAGATCCAGGTCAGCCGGGGCCGGGGGCGCTCCAAGCTCACCAAGCGCTGGTATCCTCCGGACGGCTGGAGCAAGAGGGCCATCGACCGGGAGCTTGCCAAGGTTACTGCGGAGTTTGAGCGGCAGGCCGACTCCGGCGAGGTCATCAGCCGCGCGGAGCAGCAGGAACAGGAGCTTCAGCAAAAACGCGAAGCCGCCCAGATCCTCACCCTGCGCGAGTACGGGGAAACGGTTTTCATGCCTGCCAAGACTGTAACGGTTGCCGAGAACAGCCGTTGTAGCTTCCAGAGCAACCTGGACAACCATATCTATCCGGCCCTGGGGGATCTGAAGATGCCTGACATCACCCCCGCGAACATCTCCGCCCTCTTGCTGTCCATCCAGTCCCAGGGGCGGGCCCATGCCACGGTTGTCAAGGTGTACACGGTTCTCAACACGCTTTTCAAGATGGCCTATCTCAACGATGCCATCGAGAAGAATCCCATGGACAAAGTACCGCGCCCCAAGCCCCGCAAAGGAGAGATTCAGAACGAGGTGGAGGCGTATACCGTGGAGGAGGTCCGGCGCATCCTTGATGGCCTGGAACAGGAGCCGTTGAAGTGGCGCGTATTCCTCCGGTTGCTGATCGACACCGGCATCCGTCGGGGAGAGTGCTGCGCCCTCCAATGGAAAAACATCGACTTCAAGGCCGGTACGATAGCGATCTGCGGCAACCTTTGCTACACGCCCCACAAGGGCGTCTACCTGGACACTCCTAAGAGTGGAAAGTCCAGGACCATCGACGTCGATCCGTCCGTACTGAAGCTCCTGCGCCAACACCAGAACGAGCAGGCCGCTTCCTGTATCAGCCAGTGGGTCTTTACGCAGGAGGGCAAGCCGGACGTGATGAATCCCCAGACACCGACGCGCTACTTCCAGCGATTCAGCAAGCGGTACGGCATTGAGGATTTCCACCCGCATAAGCTGCGTCACACATTTGCCAGTATCGCCATCACCAACGGGGCAGACGTAGCCAGCGTATCCGAGAAGCTGGGCCACAGTGACAAGGCCGTCACCCTCCGTATGTACACCCACGCCGACCAGGAGAGCATCAAAAGGGCTGGCGATATTTTCAGGGAAGCATTAAAGGCCGGACAGGATTGAACTCCTGACCGGCCTTTTCCCATTCATTAAAAATAGCAGTTTGCACAAAAAAATATAAAATCCTGTTGGGACCATGATTCAAGGTAAAATGCCGCTATTTAGCGGTTGCGGTTTTTGTTGCGGTTTTTCAAAAACACCAAAAATCTCTGATTTTCAAATTAACAGAAATAATTATTAAAACAAAACAAAAAGTACTCAAACCACTAAGTTTGAGTACTTTTTGTTGGAGCTGCTACCCAGATTTGAACTGGGGACCTCATCCTTACCAAGGATGCGCTCTACCGACTGAGCTATAGCAGCGAATGGCGACGCGGAAGGGACTTGAACCCTCGACCTCCGGCGTGACAGGCCGGCGTTCTAACCAACTGAACTACCGCGCCATCTTCTGTATAAAAACAGCCTAAGCTGTCATTTTTAGTGGCAGGGGCAGAAGGATTCGAACCCTCGGCACTCGGTTTTGGAGACCGATGCTCTACCAACTGAGCTATACCCCTGTATGGTGGGCCTTCAGGGACTCGAACCCGGGACCGACCGGTTATGAGCCGGCTGCTCTAACCAACTGAGCTAAAGGCCCACGCCGGTCATACTCTCTGATTCACGTATGCCGCCACCTGAAGGAGTGACGGCATACGAATCAGAATGGCTCCCCCTGTTGGACTCGAACCAACGACCCTGCGGTTAACAGCCGCATGCTCTACCAACTGAGCTAAGGAGGAATATAGGAGAGGTCCGGTCCAGTCAAGACCGGACCCCTCTTTGTGTCGGCACTACCTATTTTCCCGGGCCGTCGCCAGCCAAGTATTTTCGGCGCGAGTGAGCTTAACTGCCGTGTTCGGGATGGGAACGGGTG
>CAJTGJ010000032.1 GCA_910575695.1 Oscillospiraceae bacterium
CCATAAAAATACATCCTTTCAATCAAGTTTTTCCTTGCTCCGATTCTTGACTGAATGGATGCCTTTTATTCTCTTTTACACAAATTTTTCGGCGCTCTCGACGTTCATCGTTCCCTCGCCCTTTCCCGCTTGCGGTACATCTCCAACGCCTTCACGATGGTGTCCTCGATCTTCTGTGCGGGCGTCCCCGCAGGGAAAAACTTGTCGATGCGGTTCCGGGGCATTTTGAATTGCTCCACCTGATTGGGCTTTTCCTCCTGCATGATGGACAAAATCACATCAGGATTCAGCTTGCCCTTTTCGGAAAAGTCCCTGATCTTGATGGCCTGGGCGTGGGAGGGGGTGCAGTCCTCACTCTCCATGACCTCCAACAAAGCGTTCTGCTCGTTCTCCGGCAGATAGGACAGCTCCACGGCGGGGCGCAGGGCCATTTGTAACGTGCCCTTTTCTTTCAGCACAGTATTGTCTACCATGTCCAGCAGTTCAGGGATAAGGTTGGTTAAACGAATATATAGCCGTATAGTTTCATGGCTTGTTCCGGCCTTTTTTGCGATGCTTTCCCGGCTCGTTTGACCTTGCACCAACTTCTGCAAATCGTTTGCAGAAGTTAAATCTGTTCGTTGGCCTTGCCGCTTCATAGCGTCTAACTTCATCTTATAAGCAAATGCTCTTTCTGACGGCAAAACCTTTTCTCGCTGGAGATTGCTGTCCACCATGATAATAATGGCTTCATCATCGGTCAGCTCCCGGACGATACAAAGCACCGTAGGAAGTTCTGCCAGCTCCGCCGCCATTTTTCGCCTGTGCCCGGACACCATCTGATAACCGCCGTCCGGCATGGGCCGCACCAGCACGGGAGAGAGAACACCGCGTTCTTTGACGCTCTCCACCATCTCCGTCATACTCTCGTCCATCCGCACCTTGAACGGGTGGTCGGGAAAGTCGCTGATTTCAGCGATGGGCAAGTCGGTCACATAGCTGCGCTGGGCGTTGTCCCGTTCCTCCTGGGTGGTGAACATACTATCGACTGAGGTCAGAAGTCCGGCTGCGCTGCTTTTCGCCAATCTTCAACACCTCCTTTGTCAGACTGCGGTAGGCTTCCGCCGCCCGCCCCCTGGGTTCATGTTGGAAAATGCTCTTGTCCGCTGTGCTGACCTCCGCCAGCCGCACCGTTGCCGGGATCACCGCGTCCATCACGGGCAGATGTTTCCCAAAGTTTGATTTGACGGTGGCGACAATATCCTTGCGGAAGTTGGTTTCATTCGCCATTGTCAGGAACACGCCGCCGATCTTCAGCTTGGGGTTGATCTGCCGCTGGATGCTCCGCACCGTGCCCACCAGCTCCGTCATGTCCTCCGCCGCCAGATAGTCCGCCTGGACAGGGATAAGAACATAGTCCGACGCGGACAGGGCGTTGATGACCAACATACCCAGCGAGGGGCGGCAATCCAGCAGAACATAATCATAGTCCCGCTTTACGCTGTCCACATACTGACGCAGTACCGTTTCCCGGCTCATCACGTTCACCAAACTGACCTCCACGGCGGACAGGCTGCGGTTCCCCGGCACGAAGTCAAAGCCCTCACGGTGGTGCATGATCTCCGGGTGGCCGGTCGGCTCTTTCCCGGACACCACATCGCTCATGACATTGGCAAGGGTCAGGGGCAGGCCATGGGGTTTGCGCTGGCCCAGCATCTTGGTCAAATCCCCCTGGGGGTCTGTATCCAGCATGAGGACTTTCTTTCCGTCCAGCGCAAGACCGGCCCCCAGGTTGTAGACAGTGGTGCTTTTGCCAACTCCGCCCTTTTGATTTGCTACGCTTATCACTTTCGGTTTCGCCATTTTGGGGGTTCCTCCTTTCATGAATTTAGCCGCCTGCGGCGAAACAGGCGGCTATGTATGGGCATGGAAAAAGCCGTCTTTCCCATGCAGAAAAGACGGCTTATCCAGTCGGGCGATATGTGATTTTAGGGAGCTGTTCAAAGGGCGGCGCTGTACCGTATGTCCGCATTTCCCGGTGTTTCGTCGTATCAAAGCTCATCCCTTGGTAGTAAATTCGTAGTAATTGGGGTGGTCTGTTGTCAGGAAATGCGGCGTAATGCGCTGTTTCACAAGGTTTTGCCGGTTCTCACAAAATATTTCAAATAAACATTTAACAATCCAATCACGAGCAGTAATGTTTTTGATTGCCTCACAGGAACGGAAAACGATGTTCTCAGGATATTGCCCAGGTACAGCCGCAGGCCGCTGTACCTGTAAATCTGCGCAATGGCGCCCGCCGCGCTCCCCGGTTCAGCAAGCGCTGTACCGGAGTCATATCACGTGATTCGGGAAAAAGCCGCCCAGGAGGGCGGCTTTTCCCGTCGTGGGCACACAAAGCGCCCCCACAGCACCGCGCTGTGGGGGCGCTTTCTTTAACCCAATGAGGCAGTATAGCGCACATCCTCATTTTCATACAGATTGGTGAGCGCCAGCGCCGGGTCGGTCCCCCGGACCACCCAGTCCTCACAGCGAATGGAGTGGATTCCGCTTTCCGCCAGCGCCTCCAGCGCCGAAGCGTCCAGCGTATCCGCCACGTAGACCGGGGCAATTTGCAGGGTGATCTCCCCGCACCCCGCCATTTTCGAGTAGCAGATCAGGTTATTCGCCGCGCTCCTGCACCGCCCGTCCGCCGTGGACAGGTAGGTGGTGCGCAGCTCCCCATTTCTCAGCTGGTACATCCGGCGGCTGTCCAGCTCGTCCGAGGGAAAGTCCCGCAGGTAGACAATGCTCATCGGGCCATCGTATTCCATCACACCTGCCGGATAGGTGACTCCGTCCACCAGATCATAAATGTTCTGGCTGTAGCCCGTCCCCCGGCTGTCCAGATTGCGGCTGAAGCCGTCATAGCTGGAAATGAACCCGTTGGTATACCCGTTTTCCGCCAGCTCCTCAGCCAGATAATCCGCCACAAAGGCGTTCCTCATCCAGCCGAAGTCCAAAAAGCGGTCGATCTCCTCCCGCTGGGCAAAGGACAGGTAATCCTCCGAAACCTCCAGGCACACCTGGTTGTCCCCCAGCAGGCGCAGGTTCACCGCCTCCGGGTCCCGGGCATAGCCCGCCATGGCCTCGTATTCCCGCCGCACGTCCTCGCTGGCCTGGGGGTCAAACTCCACCAGCTGTGCGTCGTCAATGCAGGAAAACACGTTTTCAAACCGGGCGTATACCGGGCCCAGATAAAGGGTGCGTTCCCCTGAGCGCTGAACCGTCTCAAAGGCCCGGTAAAGCCCCTCGTCCACCGTCAGCGTCTCGTTGGGGTGGAGGTTGATCTCCCGCAGGTTCACCACGCCCTCAAAGCTCTCCAGGGTGTGGAACAGCTGGTACGCCTTCCGGCAGGCCGCGGTGTACACCGCCTTCAGCCCCCGGCTCTCCGCTGCGGCGGAGGCCTCCCCGGCTCCCAGCTCGTAACTGAATACGAACTCGTCCCCGCAGGTGGTTCCCTCCGAGGCGCCCGCCTCAATGGTCTGCCACCCCGGGTCCACCGCGAACAGACGGCTGGCGGCGTATATCAGCAAAGTCACGCCGATGACCAGAAACACGACTGCCGCCGCCGCCCGAAGGGCCGTATTCCCTTCGGGCAGGGCGATGCGTTCTACCGGCTTGACCCTGGGCCGCTTGTCCCTTGCTTTGCGTCCCAAGGTCAAAGCACCGCCAGCAAAATCAACAGCAGGAAAATCGCCAGAATGACCGCCAGGAAGATCAGTCCGGCAACCGCGCCCTTCTTACACGCCCTGGCGTTGCGGAAATGGTGGAAATGATGGAACACCGCCATAGCGATCAGGCCCAGCAGGGGCAGGATAAAGGATATGACCTTGTACCAGATGCTGCCCGTATCGTGGGCGGGATGGATGAGCAGGTCGTCCGCCCGGACCGGATCGGCCTGGGCGGCCTGCTTTTTCTCCACCGGAGCATTGGGGTCCCGGATGGTGATGGGCTTCACCGGGACGTCCGCGTCCCGGGTGGCCCTGTACTGGGCGATCTCCTTCTTGTTTCCGTAGACATAGTGGTCGTGCCCGACGCACACGAATTCCGGCTTATCCTCCGAATAGTCGTGGATAGAGGGGTCATAGGTATACAGCACCTTGTTTTTCTCCAGCTCCGGGTCGGGGATGGGGATGGCGGAAATCAGCGAGTGGGTGTAGGGATGCAGGGGGAAGTTAAACAGCTCCTCCGCCTCGGCCACCTCCACAATACGCCCCTTATAGATGACGCCGATGCGGTCGGAGATGAAGCGCACCACAGACAGATCATGGGCGATGAACAGGTAGGTCAGCCCCTTCTCCTCCTGGAATTTCTTCATCAGGTTGAGCACCTGGGCACGGATGGACACGTCCAGCGCCGAAATAGGCTCGTCCGCTACCACCAGCTCCGGCTCCATAACCATGGCCCGGGCAATGCCGATGCGCTGGCGCTGTCCGCCGGAAAACTCATGGGGATACCGGGTGAGATGCTCGGGAAGCAGACCCACTTCCTCAATCATGGTCTCCACCTTTTTCACCCGGTCCGCCTCGTTCTCGAACAGGTGGAAGTTGTAAAGGCCCTCGGAAATGATATAGTCCACGGTGGCGCGCTCATTCAGCGACGCCGCCGGGTCCTGGAACACCATCTGGATATTGCGGATGACCTCCCGGTCCAGGGCGCGGGGAATCTTGCCGGAAATGCGCACGCCTTTATAGGTGATCTCGCCCGCGGCCAGCGGGTTCACCCGGATCACCGCACGGCCCACGGTGGTTTTGCCCGAGCCGGACTCGCCCACCAGGGAGAAGGTCTCCCCCTTGTAGATGTCAAAGGAGGCGTCCTGGACGGCGCGGACCGCGTCGGGGCCCTTGCCGAAGGTGATGTCCACATTTTTCAGGGACAATAAAATTTCTCTGCCGTTCTCATCCAACGGTCCGTGCTCCGGCAGAACGGAGGAACGGACCACTTTTGCTTTCTCTTGACTCACAGACCGACCCTCCTCAAATGTTGAATGCTTCCATCAGCTTTTCGTGGATGTCCTGGATGCCCTCGGGCTTTTCAATCTTGGGCGCCCGGGGGTCCAGCAGCCACGTCTTGGCAAAATGGGTTTCGCTGACCTGGAACATGGGCGGCTCCGCCACGGTGTCGATCTCCAGGCAGTAGGGATTGCGGGGCGCGAACGCGTCGCCCACAATTTGATTGTACAGGGAGGGCGGGGTTCCGGTGATGGAATACAGCTTGGTATTTTTCTGCGCCAGCTGGGGCAGGGAGGACAGCAGCGCCCAGGTATAGGGATGCCTGGGGTCGTAGAACACGTCCCGCACGGTGCCCAGCTCAATGACCTGTCCGGCGTACAGCACCGCCACACGGTCGGCGATGTTGGCCACCACGCCCAGGTCGTGGGTGATGAATACGATGGTGTACCCGAATTCCTTTTGCAGATCCTTGATGAGCTGCAGGATCTGGGCCTGGATGGTCACGTCCAGCGCGGTGGTGGGCTCGTCGCAGATCAGGATCTTGGGCTGGCAGGACAGCGCGATGGCAATAACGATGCGCTGGCGCATACCGCCGGAATACTGGAAGGGATAGTCGTCGAACCGGGCGGCGGCATTGGGTATGCCCACCTTGCCCATCATCTCCAGCGCCCGGCGGCGGGCCTCCACCTCGGTGCAGTCCTGGTGCTTGAGGATGATGGAGGTGATCTGCTTGCCGATGGTGATGATGGGGTTCAGGGAGGTCATGGGGTCCTGGAACACCGTGGCGATGCGCCTGCCGCGGATCTTCGTCCAATCCTTGGAATCCTTCACGTTTGCCAGGTTCAAAATGCAGGTACCGTGGAGCTGCTCCGCCGTCTCGTCCAGGTACCGCACCCGGAAGGTCACGTTGTCAAACACGGCGTTGCGCTGGCCCTCATCGTCCAGGTCCACCCCCAGCTCCATGGCCTTTTTCAGCGCGTCCAGCAGTCCGCTGACGCACTTGCTCCGCTTGCGGAAGCTGTACCGGCCCACGGACAGATAGATTTCCTTGGCCAGGATCTCGTTGCGCTTCAGCGCCTCCTGGGAAACCTGCCCCTTGATTTCCTTGTCGTACTGGGTGTGGAGCCGGGCGGATTCCTCATGGTAACGCTTCATGTAGGCCGCGTCCGCATCCACGTTGTGCTTCTTTTCCCGGGCCAGCGCCTCATTGCGCTTCTGCGCTTCCTTGATCTTGGCGTCGTACTCCTTGAGCTCCCGGGCGGCCTGCTTGATCTTGTCCTTCTCCTTCGCGGGGTCATAGGTCTGCTTCAGGTTGTACAGGTCGGTGCGCTTGTCCTTGAGCTCCTTCAGCTCCGCCTCAGCCGCCGCCTGTTCCTCGCCGCTCAGGCCGCTCTTTTCCTTCTTTTCGTTCTCCAGAGCCAGAATTTTGCGGTAGGTCTCCGCGCCCAGCTCCAGATGGGAATATTCGTCCAGCTTCTGCCTGGCCCGCTCAATCAGGGACCGGGCCGAGGAGTCCAGCTTCACCACCGTGTCCGCCAGCTCGTCGTCGTTGAAAACGATGGAGCCGTTGCTGACAAAGCCGTTGGAATCCAGCATACCGGCAAAGGTCTTGGTGAACACCGACTTGCCTGAGCCGGATTCGCCCACGATGGCGATGGACTCGTTCTCGTAGATATCCAGGGAAATCCCCCGAATGGCGGTCAAAATCCTGCCGCGGACCCGGAATTTGACATCCAGGTCTTTGACGGACAGCAATACTTTTCTCTCATCCATGCTGACGCCCCCTTACATATGGGTCCTGGGGTCGGACGCGTCGCCCAGGTTCAGGCCCACCACATACAGCACGATGGTGATGAACGCGGAGATAGCCACCGGGCTCCAGAACTCGAACTGCCAGCCGGGGGTCACCATGGCGCCCTGCGCCTCATAGATCAGCCGGCCCAGGGTCATCTCGGGAATGCCGCGGCCAATGTAGGCCAGGAACACCTCGTAGGAGATATAAGAGGGGATCTCGGTGGCCAGCAGCGTCACGATCACAGAGGTCATAAAGGGCAAGACGTTCTTCATGGCAATTTTCACCGTGGAGGTGCCCAGGCATTTCGACGCCAGATTGTATTCGCGGTCACGGATAATAACCACCTGGATACGGATCTGATAGGCGATATACAGCCAGCCTGTGACGGTCAGGGCAAACACCATGGTCCAGAAACTGGGGGTAAACAGCATCAGCAGCACGGAGATCAGCAGCACATAGGGGATATTGCCCAGGATGTTGTAGACCTCCATCATGACGGCGTCCACCTTTTTGGAGAAGCCCCAGATGGCGCCCACGATCACGCCGATGGTCATATTGATGGCGCCGCACATGAACGCCAGGGAGATGGAGATCCTGGAACCGTTCCAGATGGCGTCGAAGGTGGACTGTCCGGCGGCGCCGGTGCCCAGGATATTCTTGATGCTGAAGCCGTACTGCTCGATCGCCGCCTTGGGGGACAGATGCTTGGCGGTGGAGCTGAGCAGGGCTCCGTACTTGTCATACTCCGTCAGCGCGGGGTAGATATACGCGAACGCGATCATGAAAGCGAACAGCGCCAGAATGACGATATTGGTTTTCTTGCGGAAAAACACGCGGAACACCGACTGCCAGTAGGAATAGCGGGGGGCCGTGATCTTTTCCGACTCCAGATCGCTGTGCTTGTGGAAGGAGAACAGCTTCTCCTCCGGCATACCCAAATCCTTAATATCAAATTCATGATCCATAGCTCTCACCTATCCTTCGTCGTGAACGAGATGCGGGGGTCCACCGTGGCCATGAGCACGTCGCCCAGGATCACGGAGGTCACGGACAGCACCGCGTAGAACAGCACGACGCCCACGATGACGCCGTTGTCAAACTTGTTGATGGCCTCGGTCAGCAGGTTGCCGGCGCCGGGAACCACGTATACGCGCTCGGTGATGATGGCGCCGATCATCGCGCCCAGCACCTGCCCCGGGATGCCCTGGACAATGGGGATCACCGCGTTTTTCGCGATGTGCTTGGAGAAGATCTCACCCTCCGACAGACCGCCGGACCGGGCGAACTTCACGTAATCGGAGTTCATCTGGTCCACCATATACCGGCGCAGCCACTTCATCAGGTTCGCGATGGCAGGCAGGGCCAGGGAGATCACGGGCAGTACAAAGATCAGGTTGTTGCCCGACTCGATGTCGAAGGTAGTGGGCAGGCCGAAGACCTGGCCGCCGATGCCCTTGAACATGAAAATATAGGCCAGGGAGGGCATTGCGATGATGAAAATGGTATAGATAGTGCCCAGCTTGTCAATGAGTTTGTCCTTTTTCAGCGCCATCAGCACGCCCAGAGGCAGGCCCAGGCAGTAGGACATGACTACCGCCATAATTCCGATGACAAAGGAATAGCCCAGCTTGGCAAAGCCGCCCCGCACGGTGCCCACCACGGTGTAGTCATCGACAAAGCGGTCCGCGTTAAGGGCGTTGGCCTCCCGGCTCCCCTGGAGGTAGGTGGCGGTGTGCAGATCGTCCGCGCTCTCCTCCACATGGCCTGTGGGATAGGTGGTGGTCCGCAGCACATAGGTGCCCTGGCTGGTGCTCATGGTCTCAGCCACGTCTATGCCCTGGTTCACCGTATAGGACACACCCAGATGGAGGGTGGCCAGGTTCTGATGGATATAGGGGAACTGGTTATCGAAATACAGCAGGTATTTGTGCTCCGTTCCGTTGCCGATGATGGCGGGGGCAAACTTATCCCCGCCGTACAGCGGGTCATGAAGGGTGAAGGTCAGGCCGCGCTCGCCCTCCACCTCCGCCGCCCTGTGGATGTTGTCGAGCCGCACCAGGCCGGTGAAATATTTCAGCACACGGCCTGCCAATGGCAGGTCCTTGGTGGCAAAAAGCAGCTGCGCGCCGCCGTTGGCTACCTTGCGCCCGCTCATGATGGCGTTCAGCCGGATGACCTCATAGCCCTGGGACTTGTAGTACTCGGTGAACTTCGCCACGTATTCCGCCGCGATCTCGGTATCGTCCTCGGGCTTGCGGCCAAAGGCGGCGGCCTCGGACCGGGTCTCCTCGTCGATCTCGCCGTCTGCGGCCAGGGCGTTCAGCCACTCCGTGTAAGGCACATAGTCCAGGTAGCCGTACTGCTCCCACTTATTGTAGCAGAACGCCTCCCGGGCGTTGCCGCCCTGCCGCCCGAAATTGCTGTCCTCTGTGAACACCTGATTCCGGTCCAGCATGGAATAGATCAGCACCATGACGATGATTACCACGATGACGATGGATGCAAGGCCATGCAGGATACGCTTGAGCAAGTATTTTCCCATGATATCACGCACCTAATTTCTGTTCTGTCTCCCCCGCGCGGGGGAGGAAACGACCCGCGGGCCATTCCCTCCCCTGTAAGGGGGAGAATTGTGCCAGATACGCGTGCAGGAGAATGGCACGCACCATTCTCCTGCACGCGCATTATGATCGATCTTTTACAAAGACGTCTTTACGGTTTGCGGATCAGCCGCCCCACAGGCCCAGGTTCTTGGTCTGATAGCCGTCGCCGTAGGGCAGGACGTTATTCAGATAAGAGGACGGGTCGGCGTAGTCGGCGGACCAGCCGGTGCCGATGGGGAAGTCGCAGGACAGCTCAGCGCCGGTCTTGTTCAGGAAGGAGACGGAGTTCAGCTCGTTGCTGTCGTTCATGCCGAACATATCCACCCGCACCAGGCCCTCCAGGGAGCTCTCAATGCTCTGCTTGTAGGCATTGGCCATGTTGGTAGCAGTCTCGGAGTAGGCGGCGTAGGTGAAGTCGATGATGATGGGATTCTCAGCGGTGATCTCGATACCCTGAGCAGCCAGCTCCTCGACAGCCTTGGCCATGCACTCCCGGGCGTTGTCCACGTTGTAGAAGCCGTCGAAGCCGTCGCCGGAGCCTACGCCGTCATTGGCGGCGGGGTCCCACACCTTGATGGGATAGCCGTCGGCGTCAATCTGGGCCTGCACCATGGCGCCGTAGAAGGTGCCCTCCTCAAAGGTGGTGGGGGTGCCGTTGATGTCGATGGTGACCTCCTTGGACAGGTTCACGAAGTCACCGGGGGTATAGGTGTTGCGGATGGACAGCTCCTTCAGCTCCTCGCCCACCTGCTGGGCCATATAGCTGACCCGGTCGAAGCCGTAGCTCATGGCGAGGCGGAAGTTGTGGTTGTTCATGGCCGCGTGGGTGCGGGCGGCATCGTCCAGAACATCGGAGGTAAACACGCCGCCGTTGCGGTCGATCTGGTCGGTGCTCTCATGGCTCTGGTTGGAGGTGCTGATGCTGGGGTCGTTGAACAGGGCGAACGCCTGACGGTTCAGGTTGGTGAAGCCCACGCGGGTGGTGTTCTTCAGGGGGCAGGTCATGGCGTAGGTGTCAAAAAGCCCGTCGGTCCTGGACTGCTGGATGGCGTTGGGGCCCATGTCGCACAGGTCCAGGGTGGAGCTATTGAAGTCATTGTAGACCTTCAGGGGGTCGGTGCCGTCCTGGAAGTACCAGGTCACCTTCTTGACGTTGATGTTGTCGGCGTTCCAGTAGCTGGGGTTGGCGTCATAGACGATCATGGATTTGTTGGTATGGCTGGTGACCATGTAGGGGCCGCAGTAGGCGATGTTGGTGGAGGTCAGGCCGTAGTTGCCGTTGCGGTCCTCCGCGGACAGGCCCCTGCCGAACTGACCGCCCTGGGACTCATAGTACTCACGGCTCAGGGGGGCGAAGAAGCCGCAGTAGGTCAGCATGGACTCAAAGGCGTTGACGCGCTTGGTCAGGTGGTACACCAGAGTGTGGTCGTCCACAGCCTCCACGCCCACCTGGGAGAAGTCGGTGATGTTGCCGTCGCAGTAGTCCAGGCCGTTGACGATCAGGGGGGCCACCACCTCGGCGCCGCTGTCGCCGTAGTAGTCAAACATATGCTGGAGGGAGGCCACCCAGTCGTCGGCCTTGACGTCGGCGACCTTACGGCCCTGATAGTCGGTCCACACCGCGCCCTCGCGGATGTGGAAGGTCCAGGTCAGGCCGTCCTCGGAGCACTCCCAGCTCTCGGCCAGGGCGGGCTGGAGCACGTTCTCCATATCATACTTCACCAGGCCCTCCACGGTCTGGCACACCGCGTCGCCCACAGAGTTGGTCCAGGCGGACAGGGTGTCCCAGGTCTCGGGATCCAGGGTGTAGTCCCAGTAGCCGATGGTGTCCTTGAAGGTGTAGCCCTTTTCGGTCAGGTAATCCTTGGCGGACTGCTCGAAGGTGCCGGTGCCGGCCTTCTCCCGCCACATCTCGTTGAGAGCGTCGCGGTCCTCCACCTTCAGGATCTCGTTGGTGACGATGGCGGTCTCATAGCGGCGGTAGTCGGTGCCATACTGAACGGTGGGGACGGACTTGTCCACGATGCGGGTCATGCGGTAGTAGCCGTCGTCGCCGGCATAGGTGACGAAGCAGCCGCTCTCCATCAGCTTGGCCTCGGCCACGGCCAGCAGGGCGTACATCTCGTCCGCGTCCTCGGCCTCCTGGGCCTTCTGCATGGCCTCGTAGAAATCGCCCAGGGCGTCCATATAAAGGACCTCGTCCTCATAGGTGACCGGGGTGAACTCGCCCGGCCCGCCGCCCGGATTCTCGGGGCTGCTGCTGTTGCCGTCGCTGGGCGGGTTGCTGTTGTTGGTCTCGCCGCCGGGGCCGCCGCAGGCCGCGAGGCTGAAGACCATAGCAAGTGCCAGTACTAAGCTAAGAAACTTCTTCATGTTTATCCTCCTATTTTTTGTTATATTTAACCGGGCAAAACGGATTTGCCGCCCATCCTGCACAGGTTAAACCAAAATAAATTCCGGCCCGGCCCCGCATTTTGCGGGGAATGGGCCATCGTTCCCCCGTGGGAAGGGGGGAACGAAAAACGGGGCGCGCCCCGTTCAGCGCTGTACTGCGCCAAACCGCCGCCCCACAGGCCTGCGCCGGCCCATGCCCTGCGCACGCCCTGAAAACCGGCTGTCCAGACAATTTGCAAGAGCCGCCCCTCTCCATTTCATTTCCGAAAAAGACGCCTCCGCAGGGAACACCATTTGCATCATAATTATATAGGGATTCTTCCCGCCTGTCAATATGAAATTGCATCTCAATCGATTTTTCCTGCAGCCGGCTGGGATTGATTCCATTTTTCAACAGGCCCGTCCGCCCGGACCGCGCCCAAAAAACAGGGGGGGCGGCCCCATAATGAGGTTCCGTAAATCTGAACAAGCGGAGGAACCTGCAATGAAACCATCGCTGATGTCCCCGAAGGAGCTCCCGGGCTCGGCGTACATTTCAAACATCGGGCGTACATGGACGCACTGTCTGGCATAAATATTATCTTCTCTGATGTTCATTGCAGGCTTTCCGAATTGGGGTTGAAACCTTCCATTTCCCTCTTGTCCCGTGGAGAAACACGAAAAGGCAGCGCCCGGCAAAGAGCGCTGCCTTTTCATGTTTCTCCACGCTTCGGGTCAGCTTGGCCCGAGTTCATGGCTGCCAGGGTTCATATTACTTCTGAAAAACAACAGACCTCGTGCGAAATAAATTTCAACGCTGATAAACGAAGGGGGGCCTCCTCCGTGATTCGGGGAGGAATAAATTAACAACGTGGTTATCTCCATCTGTTCCCCGCGTAGAATGGGGTGCGGTTTGGGTTAGCCACTCTGTAGCATAGTATTCTGAAGCACCTCAAAACCGTCTGCCATACCCCCCCCTTACTTGAGCTGTTCCATAATAATGCTCTGATCCCGTCCCCCCTGGCCCAGCTCAATGGCCCTGCGGTACATCACCATAGCCGCGTCCGTCATAGGCAGCCGCGCCCCGCAGGAGGCGGCAAACCGCTGGGCCAGCTCCAAATCCTTCACCATCATTGCCATCCCGGTAGGGTTATCATAATTTTCCGGCATGATGTGGGCGGGATAGCACACCTCAAACACCCGGCTGTAACCGTAGGAGGTCAGGATGCAGTCGTACAGCTTCTTCTCGTCCAGCCCCGCCTTTTTAGCCAGCACCCCCGCCTCGCACAGCACCGCGTGGTTTACCCACGTCAGGATCTGGTTGATAAGCTTGATCTGCTGGGCGGAACCGTTTGGCCCGAAATACAGGATGTTTTTCCCCATGGCCCGGTAGACGGGCATAAGGACCTCATTCAATGTTTCCTCATCTCCGCCCACCATGATGGTGAGTGAACCGTCCCTGGCCCCTTGGGGCCCGCCGCTCACCGGGGAATCAAAGTACCGCAACCCCAGGGCCGCCAGCTCCGTCCCCAGAGCCCGGGCGGCGGTGACGTCGATGGTGCTGCAATCCACCACATAGCGCACCCGCCGGTTCTTCCCGGACAGGATGCCGTCCGGCCCCAGCAGCACCTCCCGCACCACTCCGTCGTGGGGCAGGCACAGCACCACCCCGTCGCACTCCTCCCCCATGGCGGCCAGGCTGGGGGCACTCACTCCCCCGGCGGCTGTCAGCGGGGCCTCCTTCTCCCGGGTGCGGTTCCAGCCCATCACCTCAAAGCCCGCCCTGCGCAGGCACAGGGCCATGCTCAGGCCCATGGAACCCAATCCCGCAAATCCCAGCTTTAGCATGGTTCTCCCTCCCCTCAGTCCTGCAAGGTGCCGTCCGGATTGCGGTAGCGGTTGATCTCCTTGATCTCATAGATCAGATCCATTACCCCGTCCCGTGCGTACATACAGCGGCGGTAGCCGTTTTCCTCGTCCTCCGCCTCATACTCGAAGAAAATGTCGTCCCCCTTGCCCCGGAAATAGTCCCTCCAGTGGTCAAAGTCATGGACCTTGAAGCAAATGTGGTTGATACCGCTGCCTCCCTGCTGAATGTAATCCCAGTGATAGCCGCCCTCTGTCACGGGCTCCAGCAGCTCGATCCTGCACTGGTTCCCTGCCAGAGAGAGAATGGCGCACCGGCACTGCTGGGGATGGGGGCTCCCGTTGGTCCAGCAGGTCTCCAGGTAGGGGGACAGCGTCATCACATCCCGGATACCGTAATGCTCCTTCATGTGGGCCACCGCCTTGTCCAGATCCGGGACGATAAAGCCCACGTGGTCAATGCCGTATTCTATTAATTCCTTCATCTGTGCCGCTCCTTTCCCGCGTTGTCTCATCCGGAGCCAACAGTACACCCCCCCGGTCGGCGGAGGAGGCCATGGCCGCGTACCGTTTCAAATAGCCGCCCGCAGGCTTGGGGCGGTAGACCCAGCTGGCCCGCCGCCGGGCCAGTTCCCCGTCCTCCACGTGGAGGGTGAGGGTTTTCTCCATCACGTCAATGGTGATCTCATCGCCGTCCTCTACCAGGGCAATCGGGCCTCCGGCGGCGGCCTCCGGGGAGATGTGCCCCACAAAGCAGCCGCTGTTGGTACCGGAAAAACGCCCGTCGGTGATGAGGGCGGTGCAGGCGGCCAGCCCCTGCCCATAGAGGGTTTTCATAGGCTTGTAAAGTTCCTTCATTCCCGGCCCGCCACGGGGCCCCTCATAGCGGATAACCACTACGTGTCCGGGCTTCACCTGTCTGGCCTCAATAGCGGCGGTGCACGCGTCCTCCGAGTCGAAGCAAATGGCCCTGCCCGTGAACCGGCGGGCCTCCGGCAGGATAGCGGCGGGCTTGGAGACCGCGGTGTCCGGCGCCAGGTTCCCCCGGAGGATGGCCAGCCCGCCCAGCGTGCTGTGGGGGTTGTCCATGGCGCGGATCAGATCCGGCATGGGGGATACAGGGGGCGGCGCGCTGTCCAGATTCTCCCCCACCGACCGCCCGGTGACGGTGAGCTGTTCCAGGTGGAGCTTCGCCGCCATGCGCCGCATCACCTCGGGCACGCCCCCTGCCCGGTAGAGATCCGCTGCGTCATATTGGTGGGTGGCAGGGTTGATCCTGGCCAGCAGGGGGATCTCTCCGCTGAAGCGGTCGAAGGCGTCGATAACCTCTCCGGCGTCAATGCCCAGCTCGTGGGCCAGGGCGCAGGCATGGATCACCGTGTTGCTGGATCCTCCCACCGCCATCATCAGCATGATCCCGTTCTCAATGGCTTTCCGGGTAAGGATCTTCCGGGCGGTAAGCCCCTCCCGCACCATCTGAACCACCCGCTCGCCGCTGGCGAAAGCGGTTCGGAGCCGTTCATTGTATACCGCCGGGATCAGTGCGCTCCCCGGCAGGCTCATGCCCATGGCCTCCGCCATACAGCACATACTGTTGGCCGTGCCCATGAACTGGCAGGAGCCGCAGGTGGGGGCGCACAGGTCCGCCAGACGGAGCACGTCGTCCTCTGTCAGTTCCCCCACCTGCACCCGGCCCATGGCCTCGCTGACGGAGGTGGTGTCCGGCTTTTCCTGGCCGCAGCAGTCCGGCCCGGAGAGCATACCGCCCCCCGCCACCAACACACAGGGCAGATCCAGCCGGGCCGCCGCCATCAGCATACCGGGCACGATCTTGTCGCAGCTCCCCAGCAGCACCAGCCCGTCCAGCCGGTGGGCGCAGGCGATGATTTCAATGCTGTCAGCGATGTTGTCCCGGGAGGGCAGTACATAGTTATTGCCATCGTGCCCCCCGGCCAACCCGTCACAGCAGGCGATAACACCGAACTCGGCGGGTACGCCCCCCGCCCGGTAGATGCCGTACTTCACCTGCCGGGCCAGCTCCCGCAGGCTGGTGTGCCCCGGCACCATATCGGAAAAGGCGTTGGCGATGCCGATAATCGGGCGGGACAGGTCGCCGCCGGAATAGCCGCACCCCTTCCAGATTACCTGGTTGGAGATCCGATCCAGGCTGGAGAGGGGCGGTATTTGCTGTCGTGTCATGGCTTGTCCTCCTTATGGCGCAGGCCGGCACTGACGGGCAGCACCGGCCTGCGGAAAAATGGTTCAGCTCAGGTGGGGAATCTTGAGAATGTCACGGGCCTCGTCGGGGGTGGCCACGTCGAAGCCCAAATCCCGGATGATGCGTACGGCACGCTCCACCATCTGGGCATTGCTCTTGAGCAGCTCTCCGGGGCCGTAGTAGATGTTATCCTCCATGCCCACCCGGGCGCCGCCGCCCTTGAGGACGGTCATCGCCATGCCGGGAACGTGGTTCTTCGCGCCGATGGAGATGGTGCTGAAGTTCACAAAGCGATCCTTGGGCAGCTTGCGGATCATGAAGTCGATATTCTCCTCAGAGAAGGAGATGGCTCCCTGGCTGATCTTGTCCATGCCCATGACGAAGGACAGGGAGACGGGGTCGTCCAGCACCCCGGCAGGTTGGAGGATGTTAAACACATCCTCCACGGCGGTAGGCTCGAAGCACTCCAGCTCGGGCTTGATGCCCATATCCTTCATCATCTTGGCGTACTTCAGCAGGAAGTCCCGGAACCACTCATAAACGAAGGTGCGCCCGTCCCAGCTGGTGGAGATCAGAGAGCAGTCCAGGGAGCACATATCGGGCTTCACCAGGTTGGGGTCATACAGCAGCTTCATGCCGTCCTCCGCGCCGGTGCCCGCCCGGTTTGCGGGGGCGGTGGAATACTGGGTCACCAGATTGCACTTGGCGCGGATTCTGGAGCCAATCTCATTGTATACGTTGGGGTCGTTGGTGGACAGGCCCTCCTTGTCCCGGGCGTGGATGTGGACGATGGCGGCCCCGGCGTTGTAGCAGTCGTAGGCGGAATCGGCGATTTCCTGGGGGGTCAGGGGGATGTTGGGGTTGGCCTCCTTGCCGTGGAAGGCCCCGGTCTGGGCCACTGTGATGATGATTTTACGCTTTGCCATGATGTATCTTCCTTTCTTAACTAATTGGTTCCGGATTGGGACGGGAGCCGCTCAGCCCGCCAGGGCGCAGCCGATGTTATAACCCACCAGGCCGATGGCCAGGGAACTGAGGGCGCACATGATCAGGCCGTAGACATAGACCTTCTTGCTGTCGCTCCACTCGTTGCCGTGGAGCATGGCGATACAGGCGAAGGAGGACGGCATGAGGTAGGCGCAGGAGCCGGCCATGGTGGTGCACAGGGCTATGCCTGCGGGGTTGATAGCTCCATTGCTGGCCAGGGCCACCGCCACGCCCACTCCGGTCATCACTGTGATGGTGGACACGTTGGAGGCGAAGTTGGTGAGGAACACCCCGGCAGTGGTGATGATCAGCACCACTGCGATGGGGGCCACGGCGGTGGTGAGGGGGCTGATGTTGGCGGTGATCCAGGCGTTCAGCCCGGTGGCCTCGTTGGACAGTGCGCTGCCCAGGTACACGCCGATGGCGATGAACACCAGAATCCCCCAGTTGGTCTGCTTGTTAAAAACCTCCTTCAGGTCGATGATGGGTTCGTCATTGACGCTGATCACGGACATCAGCACCACCGAGATGATGGCCCAGAAGGTGATGCCGAAGCCGTTGAGTGTCTTGACCCAGGCGGCATCGGTGAACAGGCCCGCCACGCCGGGCAGCATCCACATGACCACGGTGCCGAAGAAGACGACCACGGTGACCAGCTCCCGGGCCTGCATCTTCTCCTGCTGCTTCAGCACCTTCTGTATGTCGAAGTCTTTAAACTTGCCCATATCCACCCTGCCGCAGGTCAGGCGCATGATAACCACGAAGATCACATACAGCACCAGCCCGGTGGGCACACCGAAGGACAGGTAGGTGAACAGGCTCATGGGCGCACCCACGGCGGTCTCGTAGATGCCCATGCCCAGCAGGGCCAGGGAGTGGGAGATGGGGGTCATGGCACCGCCGATAATGACGGCGTAGATCACGATGATGTTGGCGATGTGGGGATAGGCGTCCTTCTTGGTGTAGCCCAGCTCCTCGTACACTTTGCCGGCGAACATGAGCATGAAGGACGCGGCGGGCACCTGATCCATGAAGCAAGCCAGGATCAGGCCAATAGTGGCCATGGAGATGGTGAAGGTCCAGGGACTTTTGCTGACAAACTTCATACTCATAAACTTGGCCACCAGCCGGTCGGTGAAACCCGACTTGTTCAGGGCGTAGGTCATGACGAAGCTCATCAGCACGAAGTAGACGATCCAGCTGCCCAGGGTGCCGGCGATGGCCTCGTTGACACTGACCACCCCGGTCCGTCCCAGCAGGGCCACGGCCAGGATGGCGGGCCAAACCGTGTCCACTGTGCTGAGCAGAAGCACGGTGCTGATGAACACGCCGATGACCTTCATTCCTCCCGCGGTCAGCGGTTCCGGGGCCGGCATGACCCAGAATGCCGCCACAATGGCGAGGCATACCAGGATTTTGACCAGCTTTGCGGTTGGCATTGACAGTTTTTGCTGTTCCATAAGCGTACCCTCTCTTTCGTTTTTTGCGGCGTGTGCCGCAGATGTTTTTTCTGAACCGCAAACCCAATGCCAACTTTCCCCGCAGTCCCCCGGTCCATGTACCGCACAGGAGCAAATGTCCTGCGCCACCCGCCTTTTTTGGCCTCAGAATTTTTTTCCGGGCCCGGCCCTTCCCGGCGCGGAAACGGAAACCCAGCCAAAGAACTGTCGAAAAAAACCGACGCGGTTTTCCCCCGCGTCGGTTTTTTCATGCACAATGCCCAATCGTCCTTAAAGTCCATACCGTTTTATTTTGTCGTAGAGGATGCTCCGGTCGATGCCCAGCCGCTCCGCCGTCTCCTTTTTGTTCCCGCCGCAGGCCTGGAGCATCTGCTGTATGGCGGCCTTTTCCGCCCGGGCGCGAACCTCCTTCAGCGTTTCACCCCCCGGGACAGCCGGAGGCTGCGCCCGCAAGCTCTCCTGCCCGGGCAGGACAATGTGCCGGGCCTCTACCACGCTTCCGGTGACATAGTTGAACGCCCGCTCCACGCAATTTTCCAGCTCCCGGATATTCCCCGGCCAGTCATATGCCTCCAACATAGCCATGGCCTCGGGCGTTACCTCCCGCACGTTGCGGCCCAGCTCCCGGTTGAGCTTCTCGATGAAATTGTTCACCAGGGGGCAGATATCCTCCCGACGGTCCCTCAGCGGGGGAAGATGCAGGTTGATCACGTTGATGCGGTAGTAAAAATCCTCCCGGAACGCGCCGTCCTTTACCATCTGGTGGAGGTCCTTGTTGGTGGCGAAGATGAAGCGCACATCGATGGGGATGGGCTTGGTGCTTCCCACCTTCTTGATCTCCCGCTCCTGGATGGCCCGCAGCAGCTTGGCCTGCATATTGATGGACAGGGAGTCCACCTCGTCCAAAAACAGGGTGCCGCCGTTGGCGGCCTCGAAATCCCCGATCTTGCCGCCCCGCAGGGCTCCGGTGAACGCGCCCCCCTCGTAGCCAAACAGCTCCGATTCCAGCAGGCTGTCCGGAATGGCGGCGCAGTTAAGGCGGATAAACGCATTGTCCCGGCGGCTGCTGAGGTTGTGGATGGCTCCGGCGAACACCTCCTTGCCCGTGCCGCTCTTTCCGGTGATCAGCACAGACGAGCGGGTGCGGGCCACCATATGCAGGGACTCCTTCAGGTCCCGGATCACCAGGCTGTCCCCCACAATGGTGTCCAAGGTGCTCTTGGGGGCGGAGATCTGGTGGAGCTTGTTTTTATAGTAGTTCAGCTCCTTGGTGAAACCGCTCACCCCCTCCTGAACCTTGTCCTCCAGCACGCTGCTTAGCACCGCCTGGGCCACCAGGCCCACCACCCTCCCGTCCTCCCAGATGGGGAGGCGGTTGACGAAAAACACCTCGCCCCGGCGGTGGTAGGTACCGCCCTGCTCCGCTATCCCGCTGCGGAGCACCCGGTGGAGGCAGGTGTCCTCGATCACGTCCTCCACCCGGCGGTCCAGGGATTCCTCAATGGATATGTGCATATTCTTGGCGTACTCCTGGCTGATATACACCATGCGCCCCGCCTCGTCCAGCAGAACCACCTCGCCCAAATTGATCAGGGCCTTCTGCATCAGCGTCTTCAACGCCTCCGGCTCCATGCGCCGGCTGAGACCGTATGTCTTGTCGTCAGGCACGGTTATCCCCTCCCGCTTGCAAAATACCACAGCTCCGGACATTCTGTCAACAGGAAATGTAGGGATTTTAAAACATACGCAGTGGCTGTGTGTAGATTTTACCCCAGTTTTTCAGCCCCCTATCCCCTGTTTTTCCGGCAGATTCCGCCTTCCCGCTCCCCATTTGAGGGTTGGCATCTTTTTTGCGGTACATATCCGGCATAAGCGGCAGATTCAATATGCTTTGAAAAAAGGAGATGCTTATATGGCAAACTTTATCACCCCGCGGGAGGCGGCGGAGCTGGTCAAGGACGCATCCACCATGGCCCTGGGGGGCTTCGGCTCCTACTGCGGGCCGGACGCCCTGCTGGAGGCTCTGTCCCAGCGGTTTCAGGAGACGGGCCGCCCCGCCGGACTGACCGTGGTCACCGGCATCAGCACCGGAGACAACTCCCAGGCCGACCTGGGCATGAACCGCATCGCCCGGGAAGGGCTTATCGACACCATCATCGCCGGACATCTGGCCAATCCGCCCAGGATCAGCGCGATGGCCGCGGCGGACAAGCTGGCGGCCTATACCCTGCCCCTGGGCGTGATGGCCCAGCTGTTCCGGGCCATCGCCGGGAAGAAACCGGGGGTGATCACCAGCGTGGGCTTGGGCACCTTCGCCGACCCCCGGAGTGAGGGCTGCAAGGCCAACGCCAAGGCCCGGACCCAGGGCCGGGAGGTGGTCCAGCTCATTGAGCTGAACGGGTCTGAGTACCTGTTCTATCCCGCCTTCCCCCTGGACATCTGCTTCGTGCGGGGCACCTATGCCGACGAGGACGGCAATATCTCCGTCGAACACGAGGGGCTTACCGGCACCGAACTGGAAATCGCCGCCGCCGTCCACAACAGCGGCGGCACGGTGGTGGTGCAGGTGGAGGATGTGGTCCAGCGGGGAACCATCCATCCCCGGAAGGTGCGCATACACAACACCCTGGTGGACTACGTGGTGAAGGCCCCCTCCCCGGAGCTGCATATGCAGAACTACGCGGGCACGGGCTACCAGCCCGCCCTCACCGGAGAGACCCGCTGCCCGGTGGAGGCCATCGCCCCCATGCCCATGGGGGTGCGCAAGGTCATCGCCCGCCGGGGTGCGCTGGAGCTGCGCCGGGGCTGTGTCATCAACCTGGGCATCGGCATCCCCTCCGGCGTGGGCTCCGTGGCCAATGAGGAGGGCATCGCCCCCCACACCACCCTGTCCCTGGAGTCCGGCCCCATCGGCGGCGTCCCGGTGGAAGGGGTGGGCTTCGCCGGTTCCATGAACCCGGAGGTTATCAACTCTATCTGCGACACCTTCGACCTCTATGATGGCGGCTTTCTGGATATGACCTTCCTGGGGGCGGCGGAGATTGACCAGTACGGCAATGTGAACGTGTCCAAATTCGGCCCCCGTTGTCCCGGTCCCGGCGGCTTTATCAACATCTCCCAGAACACGCCCCGGGTATTTTTCCTGGGCGGCTTCACCGCGGGAAAGAGCCAAATCGGCGTGCGGGACGGCAGGCTGGACATTGTTCAGGACGGCCCCGGCGTGAAATTCATCAAGCACGTGCAGCAGATCACCTTCTCCGCCAGCTACGCCCGGAAAACCGGACAGGAGGTTACCTATATCACGGAGCGGGCCGTGTTCAAGCTGGCGGAGGGCGGCATCCTGCTCACCGAACTGGCCCCCGGCGCGGATCTGGAGCGCGACGTGCTGGCCCGGATGGAGTTCCGCCCCCTGCTGGCCGACGAGATCAAACCCATGGACGCCCGGATTTTCCGCGAGGAAACCATGGGCCTCCAGCTGTAAGGGTGCGGGAGCATGAAGCGGTACAGCAAGGCCGCCGGATTTTTTGGCGGGATCGTCCTGTGCGCTGTTTTGTGCCTGCTGCCCCTGGAAGGGCTGTCCCGGGAGGGGCAGCTCTGCCTGGGACTGACCCTGATGACGGTGGTGTGGTGGGCGGCGCAGATCGCCCAGTCAGGCTATGTCAGCGGGGTATACCTCATGCTGCTGTGCCTGTTCAAGGTGGCGGAGCCGTCGGTGATCTTCTCCGGCTGGACAGGCTCCACCATCTGGCTGGTGGCAGGGGCCTACCTCATCGCATCGGCGGTGCGGGGCTCCGGCCTGGGGGAGCGGCTGAGCTATTGGTTCATTCTCCGCTTTGTCCGAGGCTGGCGGAGCATTTTGGTGTCTGTCTTTGCCCTGACCCTGATCCTCTCCCTGCTCATCCCCCACCCCTGGCCCCGGGCGTTTCTGATTATGTCCGTCATGCTGGTGGTGATCCGTTCCGCCCGCATTCCCCGGGCGGACGGCGTGATCGTCGGCTTCACCGTGTTTGCCGCCTCCGTGCCCGTCTCCCTGATCTTTCTCACCGGAGACGCCACCATCAACCCCCTGGCCGCCAGCTATGCCGGGGAGGTGAGCTTCCTGCGCTGGCTCCAGGTCATTGGCCCCCCCGCCCTGCTCCTCAGTGTCCTGACCTTGGGGCTGATCCTGCTGCTGTTCCGGCCCTCCGCCCAGGTGAAACTGGATCTGGAGGAGATCCGTGCCGCCCAGGCCAAGCTGGGCAGACTGACAGAGCGGGAGCTGCGCACCCTGGTTTGGGTGGTGGCTGCCATCGCCCTGTGGCTTACTAACGGCTTCACCGGGCTGGACATCGGCTGGATCACCCTTTTGATCGCCATGCTGATGAGTATGCCCGTGGTGGGGGGCGTCCTGGAGGCCAAAGACTGGGGAGAGGTCCCCGTCCACGTGATGGTGTTCCTCACCGCCGCCATTGCCATCGGCAGAGTGGGGGCGGCCACCGGCATGAACGGCTGGATCGCGGACACCCTTCTCCCCGCCGCCATGCCCGACAGCCCGGTGCTGACGGCTCTGTGCATTGCCGGGCTGTCCGTGGCTGTCCATATGCTGATGGGCTCAGTGATCGCGGTGATGGGGGTGACCATTCCCGCCTTTCTGTCCATTACGGCGGGGACGGGGATATCCCCCCTGGCGGTCATCGGGATCGTGTATCTAAGCGTGGCGGGGCACTACTGCCTGCCCTTCCATCACCTGAATATGCTGGTGGGACAGGGGAAGGAAAACGGGATGTATACCCAGCGCGAAACCTTGAAAATGTCTCTGCCTCTGCTTTGCGCGGTGCTGGTCACTGTGGTATGCGCCGTGTTCTGGTGGGGGGCTTTGGGGTTGCTTGGATGAAACCATGTCGCAGAGAGCGCGTTCTGCGATCAGGCCGGGTACTCTCAAAAAGTTCCGAAAACTTGAAATCCGTCAGGATTCCTGCGGTTTTTTGCCTTGCCAGGCGAAACATCCGACTGCCAATCCGCATACGTTGATTCAATCAGCGGTTCCAGAAGAAAAATTAGCAGCAGCATTGGAGCGGGCCTGGTAAGTCGATGCACATAAAACCGATCAGTACACAGTAGGCCAGTGAACGGAAATATGGTTCGAGAAACTTTTCCGCGTGTTCCGCCTGACCGCTGGGCTGGTACTCATAGAGCACAAGGGGCGCCCCGCCGTCCCGGCCTGTCCGGTACCGCCACATATAGCTCTTGATTTGGTCCTTTTCCCAGGCTCGTGGAGCACCTGAAGGGTGGTCTCATCGGCGTGGCGTACCTCACGCTTCACCAGCTGCCGGTGCAGTTCCTCGTATACGGGCAGCAGATGCCCCTCCGCTGCCCGCAGCACCCAATTGGACTTTTCCACTGCGGCAGCTACCGCAGCAACACAGGAACCTGCACCGCCCACTTTAAACCGGGCCGTGACGCTGAAGCGGCGGGACGAGGACTTGGATGTGCTGTTCAAACGCATCTGCGAAAACGTGGCGGCAGGACGGCTCAGCCCGGAGCGGTTTGACAAACTCTCCTCGCAGTACTGAGGACGACCTCTGCGAAGCCGGGGACGGCAGGGGGCAGTGGCGCAAGAAACGGAAAACGGCCTGAAAAGGCAGGGCTGTGACCTTTTACAGTCACAGCCCTGCCATACATAGAATACTTCGTTGCGGCACCCCGGCCCCAAGCCGCCCCCCCTGTTTGGGTTTATTCGTATACCGCCCGGCTTCCGCCGATGAATTTGGGCCGGGTGCGGGCGCACAGCAGGATGGCCTGCCCGACATGGTCCACGCTGAGCCGCACCGGCACCGCCACCTCCCGCAGGTGCATCCCGATGAGGGTGCCGCCGATGTCCAGCCCCGCGTGGGCCCGGATGCGCTCCACCGCCGTGGGGCGCTCAAAGGCCTGCCACGCCTGGACGGCAAAGGAGCCGCCCGCCTTGGGCTGGGGCACCACGCACACCGGCTCCAGGCCGTACCGCTCCGCGCAGCCCCCCTCAATGATAACCGCCCGGTTCAGATGCTCACAGCACTGGGCGGCGAGATACACGCCCCGCTCCCGCAGAACGGGGTAAATGCCGTCAAATACCGCTCTGGCCCCGTCGGTGCTGGACGCCTTGCCGATGCGGCCCCCCAGCACCTCGGAGGAAGAGCAGCCCACCACGAAAATATCCCCCGGCCTCAGCCCCGCCGCGTCCAGCAGCTCCACCGCCGCCGTGCGGGCCTGGGCGGTAATCTCCTCAAAGCTCATGGCTGTCCCTCCTTCTCACAGACCGTACAATTCGCTGTACTTTTTCTCCAGATAATCCGCAAATACCGCCGGGTCGAACTGCCCGCAGGCATTTTTCACCACATCCGCGGGCTCCAGCAGCCCGCCGTACCGGTGGACCTTTTCCCGGAGCCATTCGGACACGCCGCTCAGGTCGCCCCTGGACACCGGGCCCCACACGTCTATTTCCGCCTCCATGTTTTTCAGCATCTGAGCGCCATAGGCACTGCCCAGGGCGTAGGAGGGGAAGTAGCCGAAGGCCCCGCCGGACCAGTGGGAATCCTGGAGGCAGCCCTGCCTGTCGTCGGGCACGTCCACCCCCAGGTACTCCCTGTACAGCCGGTTCCAGGCCTCCGGCACGTCCCTGGCCTCCAACGTGCCGCCGATGAGCTGCTTTTCCAGCTCGTAGCGCACCATGATATGGAGGCAGTAGGTCAGCTCGTCCGCCTCGGTGCGGATGAGGGAGGGCCGGGCCTTGTTCACCGCCCGGTAGAACTGCTCCGCCGTTACGTCCCCCAGCTGTTCCGGGAAAAACTCCCGCATTTTCGAGAAAACAGCCTGGATGAAGGGCTTGGAGCGGCCGATCAGGTTTTCGTAGAACCGGGACTGGCTCTCATGGACGCCCATGGACACGCCCCCCGCCAGACAGGTGTACTGCACGTCGTCGGATATGCCCAGCTCATACTTGGCGTGGCCCCCCTCGTGGATGACGGAATACATGGAATTGCCCACGTCGTCCTCGTGGTAGTGGGTGGTGATGCGCACGTCCTTGTTGTTGAACTCCAGGGTGTAGGGGTGCTCCGTCTCGCCGATGGTGCAGTGGGCCCGGTCCAGCCCCAGCACTTCCATCAGATAATCGGAAAATTTCCGCTGGGCCTCCACGGGATAGTGCCGGTACAGGAAGCTGTCGTCGGGCTGTTCCTTCTCCCCGATGGCCCGGAGCAGGGGGACGATGCGCCCCCGCAGGGCGGCGAAAAACCCGTCCAGATAGACCGTGTCCACCCCGCGCTCGTACTCGTTGAGCAGGGCGTCGTAGGGGGCCTTGGTGCTGTCGTAGTACCCGGCAAATCTGATGTTGAACGCCACCAGTTTCTCCAGAAGCGGGCGGAATAATTCAAAATCCCCCGCCTCCTTGGCCCGGTGCCACACGTCTCCCGCCTCGTTGGTGAGCATGGCGTACTCCATGTACTCCTCCGCCGGAATGCGGGTGAGCTGGGCATAGGAGCGGCGCAGCTCCTCCACCTGCCGCCGGCGGAGCTGGTCCAGCTCCGCCCCGCGCTCCCACAGGAAGTCCAGCAGCTCCCCCGTCTCCGGGGCGGAGAACAGCCTGTGCCGCTCCCCGGCCAGGATGCCCAGGGCAACGCCCCGGCCCTCGGCGGTGTCCTTGGGGGCCACGGTGGTGCCGTCCAGATACAGGGCGGAGTCCGCCGCCTGGTAGGCGTACAGCTTTTTTTGCAGCTCGGCCAGCCTGGCCAGGGCCTCGTTTAATTCCATAGCATTTCCCTCAATTTCTTATGTGAATTTCTTATGGCTCAGATCCGGTCCGGGACATCCCCGGTAAACAATACGCCGTTTTCCTCCGCCAGGGCACGGGCCAGCGCCGCGCCGTCCCCGTCCAGGCCGCAGTCCTCAATGACCACCTCGCCCCGCCACAGGCCCGACCGCCTCAGCCACAGCAGGCCCTTGACGGTCTGCTCCAGCCCGCCGCCGTCCCCTTCCGCACACACCACCATCCGGGCGGCGCAGCTCCCCGGCAGCAGCAAAAGCCCCAGCGCCAGCCAGCCCAGGCTCACCAGCCCGAAGGCCGCGAGAAAAACCGCGATACATTGAATGAACTCCACTATTATGCCACCTCCTGGGCCATTCTATGGCCTGGGAGGCGTTTTTGTCACCGGTTGAAGCACACCAGCTCCGCCCCGTTTTCATCCACCCGGACGGCGGTATATGTACCGTGCTTGAAAAACCAGCCGTGCTGGAGCAGGTTTTTCTCCTCGATCAGCCCAAGATGGAACAGCGCCAGGGACAGCGAGCCGTTGTGGGCGGCGATGAGGGTGTCCTCCCCTTGTCGGATGATCCCGTCCACGCAGCCCCCCACCCGCTTGAGCATATCGGCGGGGCTCTCCCCGGCGGGGGGCGTGGCGTGGTACCAGTCGGCCAGCATCCGGCCCACCAGCCCGCCGCACAGCTTTTCCGCCTTGGCCCAGGTCAGGTCCTCCAGCGCCCCCATGTCCTGCTCCCGCAGGGCGGGGTCCGGCTCGGGGGCGATCCCCCGGCCCTCCACGCAGATCAGCGCCGTGTCCCACGCCCGGGACAGGTCGCTGGACACGCAGCGGGTAAATTCCACCTCTTTCAGCTTATCCGCCGCCTGCCGGGCCTGCTCCCGGCCCAGCCCGGTGAGGGGATGGTCCCGCACCCCGAAAAAGAGCTGCCGCTCATTGCCCACCGACTGGCCGTGGCGCACCAGATAAAGATACATGGCAATTCACCCTCAAATCAGACTCGCGATCCCATAGGTCAGGATGCTGATGGCCATGCCCGCCGCCGCCACCCCGGCAATCACCGACGGGATGGCCTTCCGCAGAGGCATATCCAGGAACGCTGCCGCCAGCGAGCCGGTCCACGCCCCGGTGCCCGGCAGGGGGATGGCCACAAACAGCGCCAGCCCCAGGTATTTGTATTTGTTCACCCGCCGCCCCTTCAAATGGGCCTTGCGCTCCAGCGCGTCCACCACCCGGTTGAGACTGGGCAGCTTGTCGCGCATCCACTGGAAGATCCGGCGGATGTAGACGATGATGAAGGGGACGGGAATCAGGTTGCCGATGACGGCGGCCAGGAACGCCGCCCACACCGGCAGCCCCGCCGCCACGCCGAAGGGGATCCCCCCCCGCAGCTCCACCACCGGGATCATGGACACCAGCACGGTGAGGGTGAACTCCCCCGCCATGGTGTCCGTCAGCCACTGCATCAGATCTGCGGGAAGTACGTCCATATTCATAAAACCCCTCTTTTCCTTAGCCCAGAACCGTTTTCAGGTATTTCCCCGTATAGCTTCCGGGGTGCCGGGCCACCTCCTCCGGCGTACCGGTACACACCACCGTGCCGCCGCCGGAGCCGCCCTCCGGCCCCAGGTCTATAATATAGTCCGCCGTCTTGATTACGTCAAGGTTGTGCTCGATGACCACCACGGTGTTGCCCTTGTCCACGAACCGCTGGAGCACCTCCACCAGCTGGTGGACGTCAGCGGTGTGCAGGCCGGTGGTGGGCTCGTCCAGGATATAGATGGTGGAGCCGGTGGACTGCTTGGACAGCTCGGTGGCCAGCTTCACCCGCTGGGCCTCGCCGCCGGACAGGGTGGTGGAGGGCTGGCCCAGCTTCACATAGCCCAGGCCCACCTCCTTCAGGGTTTTCACCCGGTTGTACAGCTTGGGCAGGTTCTCGAAGAAGGGCAGGGCCTCCTCCACCGTCATTTCCAGCACCTCGTGGATGTTCTTGCCCTTGTAGCGCACCTCCAGTGTCTCCCGGTTGTAACGCTTGCCCTTGCACACCTCGCAGGGCACGTAGATATCGGGGAGGAAGTGCATCTCGATTTTCAGCAAGCCATCGCCGGAGCAGGCCTCGCACCGCCCGCCCCGGACGTTGAAGGAGAACCGCCCCGGGCCGTAGCCCCGGGTTTTGGCGTCCTGGGTGGAGGCGAACAGCTCCCGGATGTCGCTGAACAGCCCGGTGTAGGTGGCGGGGTTGGAGCGGGGCGTCCGCCCGATGGGGGACTGGTCGATGGCGATGACCTTGTCTAAGAACTCGATGCCCTCCATGCCGTCGTGCCTGCCGGGGCGGGCCTTGGTGCGGTTCAGCTCCGTGCCCAGCCGCTTGTACAGGATCTCGTTCACCAGGGAGGACTTGCCTGAGCCGGACACGCCGGTGACGGCGATAAACGTCCCCAGGGGGAAGTCCACGTCGATGTGCCGCAGGTTGTTTTCCGCCGCCCCCCGGACCGTGAGGATATGGCCGCTGCCCTTCCGCCGCTCCGCGGGTACGGGCACCTTTTTCCGCCCCGCCAGATAGTCGCCGGTGACGGAGCCGGGGGTGTCCATCACCTCCTGGGCGGTGCCGCAGGCCACCACCTGCCCGCCGTGGACCCCCGCGCCGGGGCCGATGTCCACGATATAGTCCGCCGCCCGCATGGTATCCTCGTCGTGCTCCACCACAATCAGGGTGTTGCCCAGGTCCCGCAGGTGCTTCAGCGTGCCCAGCAGCAGATCGTTGTCCCGCTGGTGCAGGCCGATGGACGGCTCGTCCAGGATATACAGCACCCCCATCAGGGAGGAGCCGATCTGCGTCGCCAGCCGGATGCGCTGGCTTTCGCCGCCGGACAGGGTGCCCGCCTGCCGGGTCAGGGTCAGATACTGCAGGCCCACCGACCGCAGGAAGCCCAGCCGGGCACGGATCTCCTTCAAAATCTGGTCGGCGATCATGCTCTGCGTCTCGGTGAGGGTGACGGTGTCCAGAAACGCCAGGGCCTCATCCACCGGCTTCTCGCAGAACGCGTGGATGGAACTGCCCCCCACGGTGACCGCCAGCGCCTCCCGTTTCAGCCGCCGTCCCTGGCAGGTGGGGCAGGGGCACTCGCTCATGCACTCCTCGATCTCCCGCTTCATGGCGTCGGATTGGGTCTCCCGGTAGCGGCGCTCCAGGTTGTTTATGATGCCCTCGAAGGGCTGGTTCAGGGTGCCCTTGCCCCGGGGCTGGTCGTAGTTCAGGGTGAGCTTTTCCCCCTTGGTGCCATAGAGGATGATGTCCATCACCTCGCTGGACAGCTTTTCCACCGGATCGGAGAGCTTGAATTTGTACTTTTTGGACAGGGCGTCAAAGTACATCCGGGAGATGCCGTCGGACTTGATGTGGTTCCATCCGGAGGCGCAAATGGCCCCCTCCAGGATGGACAGGGACTTATTGGGGAGGATGCGGTCGGGGTCGATCTTCATCTGACTGCCCAGCCCGGTGCAGGTGGGGCAGGCCCCGAAGGGGTTGTTGAAGGAGAACATCCGGGGTGTCAGCTCGTCGATGGACACGCCGCAGTCCTCGCAGGCGTAGTTCTGGGAGAACAGAATGTCCCGCTCCTCATCCCCCAGCACATTGATAATCACGATGCCGCCGGACAGGTTGGAGGCGGTCTCCACGCTGTCGGTGAGGCGGCGGGCCACATCCTCCCGGATCACCAGCCGGTCCACCACGATCTCAATGGAGTGCTTTTTGTTTTTGTCCAGCTTGATCTCCTCGGTGAGGTCATACAGGGAGCCGTCCGCCCGCACCCGGACATAGCCGGACTTCCGGGCGTCCTCAAAAATTTTGAGGTGTTCGCCCTTTTTGCCCCGGATCACCGGGGCCAGCACCTGGATCCGGGCGGCCTCGGGCAGGGTCATTACCTGGTCGATGATCTGGTCGATGGTCTGCTGTTTGATTTCCTTGCCGCAGCTGGGGCAGTGGGGGGTGCCGACGCGCGCCCACAGCAAACGGAGATAGTCGTAAATCTCCGTCACGGTGCCTACGGTGGAGCGGGGGTTTTTCGACGTGGTTTTCTGGTCGATGGAGATGGCGGGAGACAGGCCCTCGATATAGTCCACGTCCGGCTTCTCCATCTGGCCCAGGAACATCCGGGCATAGGAGGACAGGGACTCCACATACCGCCGCTGCCCCTCGGCGTACAGCGTCTCAAAGGCCAGGGAGGACTTGCCCGACCCGGACAAACCGGTGAGCACCACCAGCTTATCCCGGGGAATGGTGACGTCGATGTTTTTCAGGTTGTTTTCTCTCGCGCCTTTGATGACGATTTTGTCCTGCATGGGTGTTTCTCCTTAATATCTGTAAAATTTGGGCCCAAACATAGGATAATGAAACAAATTTTTAATGTCAACCCCTGTTTTCGTACGCCGCGCAGAGGGGCGCGGCCCCCCGCTCAGGGAAGGGCGGCGTTCCAGGGCTGGAAAATGAGCAGGGCGGCAAACACCAGGCTCACAAGGAGCTCCCAAACCACCCCGGCGTTGAGCATGATCCTCGCCGCCAGCAGGCCGTACCGCTTCCAGCCCTCATAGCCGTCAATGAACTCCTTGTCCATCCGTCCGGCGGCTTTCCACTTGAAGCGGGCAAGCAGCAGGATGGCCAGAAAGCCCGCGTTGCAGGCCAGCAGGACCGCCGCCACCGTGGTCAGCGCAATGCCCAGCCAGGGCAGGATAAAAGCCAGGGCGATCATGATGATCCACACGGGCCACAGCAGGAAGATAAAAAACAGGGACACGAACGCCATACCAATTCCTCCTCTCCAAAACAGGCGGTCACTCGCCCTTCAGCTCCCTCTGGACGTACTTGGGCAGCTTGGACACCACCAGCTCGTAGGACATATCGCACAGGTCCTTCAGCACCACGTCGGGCAGGTCCCCGTCCAGCAGGACGGCGTTCCAAAGCCGTTTGTCGCAGTAGAAGCCGGGGAGGATCTCCGGGTACTCCACCCGGAACGCCTCGGACAGCCGGGGGTCGCACTTCAAATTCACCAGGTCATGGTCATTGTAGCGCTCGTCCTTCATCCCCTGGGGGGAGCACACGGCGGCAAACAGCTTCCCCCGCACCATGTAGCGGTGCCAGCCCCATTCCAGCTTGTAGTCCTTCTCCGCGCCGGGCTTGTCCAGCAGGTATTGATCCAGCCATTCGTAGTTCATGGGTGTTCCTCCCTCTTATATGGTCAAATCCGCGGCGGACGCGCCCACCAGGGCAATCAGCTCCGCCGGCTTCAGCTCCACCTGGAAGCCCACCTTTCCGGCGGACACGCAGATTGTCTCGTGCTCCAGGCAGCTCTCATGGAATACGGTGGGGAACCGCTTTTTCATCCCCACCGGGGAGCAGCCCCCGTGGACGTAGCCCGTCAGGGGCAGCAGCTCCCTGGCGGGGAGCATGGACACCGACTTCTCCCCCACGGCTTTTGCGGCTTTTTTCAGATCCAGCGTATCCGCCACCGGGATATCGAACACGTAGTACCCCCCGGAGGCCCCCTTCGCCACCAGGGTCTTGAACACCGCCGCCGGGTCCTGACCCAGCAGCCGGGCCACCGCCACCCCGTCAGGGGCGGCGTCCCCCGACGGGGTGGCGTGGGGCGTGTAGGGGATCTTTTTCTGATCCAGGACGCGCATGACATTGGTTTTTTCCTCTTTTTGTTTGGACATGGTTTCACTCCCAAACCGCGCAGGCAATATACGGCGTTCCTCTGTCTACGAGAATTGTAAAATGGTTCACCCCGCATTCTGCCACCGGCTGACCGCCGCGCATATACCGCTTTTCATACCCGCTGTGGACAAGATACACGCCATTTTGTTCCGTCCATTCCAGGGCGGTCTGACGCTCAGCGAACCCCTCCGCAAACAGCTCGGGGTAATCCCGCACCACCGTCTCAAATTCCCGGATGTGCTCCTCCACCGTTTTCGAGGCGTACCCGGATTCCGCCCATTCCAGCAGCAGCGCGTCCGGTCGGAACAGCGCCCGAAAATCCCCGGCAGGAAAGGGCTTGCCCGGCCCGAAGGAGATGGTCTGATAGAACCGGGCCAAAAATTCGTCCAGCATTTACTTCCCCTCTCCCCGCAGTTTGATAATCTGATCCCGCAAAGCCGCCGCCACCTCGAATTCCAGCATCCTGGCGGCCTCCTTCATCTGCTTCTCCAGAGACGCAATGGCCTCCATGCGCTGGAGCCTGGTCATCTGGGCCAGCTCCTTGTCGTTGTAGTCCGGCTTGTCGCCGGCGGACAGCACCATCAGCTCCCGCACCGACTTCTTCACCGTCTTGGGCACGATGCCGTGGGCCTTGTTGAAGGCGTCCTGGATCGAACGGCGGCGTTCCGTCTCGTCCATGGCCCGCCGCATGGACGGCGTAATGGTGTCGGCATACAAAACCACGATGCCGTCGGCGTTCCGCGCCGCCCGTCCGATGGTCTGCACCAGCGACGTCTCCGAGCGCAGAAAGCCCTCCTTGTCCGCGTCCAGGATGGCCACCAGCGACACCTCCGGCAGGTCCAGGCCCTCCCGCAGCAGGTTGATGCCCACCAGCACGTCGAATTCGCCCACCCGCAGGTCCCGGATGATCTCCATCCGCTCGATGGTGTCGATGTCGTGGTGCATATACCGAACCTTGATGCCCGTGTTCTTCAGGTAGTCGGTGAGGCTCTCCGCCATCTTCTTGGTCAGCGTGGTGACCAGCACCCGCTCGTCCCGGGCCGTCCGGGCGGTGATCTCCCCGATGAGGTCATCGATCTGCCCGTCCACCGGACGTACCTCCACCCTGGGGTCCAGCAGGCCGGTGGGCCGGATCACCTGCTCCACAATCTGCCCTGAGCGCTCCCGCTCGTACTCGCCGGGGGTGGCGGACACGTACACCACCTGGTTCAGCCGCTTTTCAAACTCATCGAACTTCAGGGGGCGGTTGTCAAAGGCGCAGGGCAGGCGGAAGCCGTACTCCACCAGGGTGGTCTTTCTGGCCCGGTCGCCGTTGAACATGGCCCGCACCTGGGGGAGGGTGGCGTGGCTCTCGTCAATGAACAGCACAAAATCCTTGGGGAAGTAGTCCAGCAGGGTGTGGGGGGGCGAACCCACCGGACGGCCCTCAATCACCCTGGAATAGTTCTCAATGCCGGAGCAGTAGCCAAGCTCCTGCATCATCTCGATATCGTACATGGTGCGCTGCTTGATGCGCTGGGCCTCGATGAGCTTGTTCTCGCTCTCGAAGAAGGCCACCCGCTCCTCCATCTCCTTATAAATATGCTGGATAGCGGCGTCCATCTTCTCCTTGGGGGTGACGTAGTGGGTGGCGGGCCAGATGGGGATGTTGTTCAGCCGCCGGACGGGCGCGCCCGTCACCACGTTGATCTCGGACAGGCGGTCGATCTCGTCCCCGAAGAACTCCACCCGGATGGCGGTGTCCTTCCAGTAGGCGGGCCAGACCTCCACTGTGTCCCCCCGCACCCGGAACATATTCCGTTCAAAGGCGATGTCGTTGCGCTCGTAGCGGATAGCCACCAGCTTTTTCAGCAGGTCCTCGATCTTGATGACCGTCCCCACCCGCAGGGCCACCATCATCTTGGCGAAGTCCTCCGGCTCGCCCAGGCCGTAGATGCAGGACACCGAGGACACCACGATCACGTCCCGCCGCTCCAGCAGGGAGGCGGTGGCGGACAGGCGCAGGCGGTCGATCTCCTCATTCACCGACGAATCCTTTTCGATGAAGGTGTCGGTGTGGGGGATGTACGCCTCTGGCTGGTAGTAGTCGTAATAGGAGACGAAGTATTCCACCGCGTTGTTGGGGAAAAACTCCCGGAACTCGGCGCACAGCTGGGCCGCCAGCGTCTTGTTGTGGGCCAGGATCAGGGTGGGCCGCTGGACGGCCTCGATCACCTTTGCCATGGTATAGGTCTTGCCCGACCCGGTGACGCCCAAAAGGGTCTGCTCGTCCAGGCCGTTTTCAATGCCCGCCGCAAGGCCGGCGATGGCCTCCGGCTGGTCGCCGCTGGGGGTATATTCGGATACGACTTCAAATTTCGGCATGGGTACACCTCCGCAGCCATTCAGCAGTGTGTTCTTATCATAGAACGAACGTTTTAATCTGTCAACCCTAATCTGCTTAAGAAATGATAAAACTTCACCGGTGTACAGCAGGCCCCCGTCCGGCGGCGGGGGCCTGCGTATCACATTTGGAAGATTACGCCTGCCAGCGCCGCCAGCCCGATGAAGCAGATGGGGTGCAGCTTCTTCAGCGGCGAGAACTTCACCAGCGCAAAGATGACAACAGCCAGTATAATGGCAGGCCAATAGAACGCCTCGTACATAGGAACCACGGAACCGGGCGCCATCTCCGGTCCGGCTGTCTCGTGGAACATCAGCGCGATCTTGGCTACCTGGAGCAGCGCGGCGGTGATCAGCGCCACCGACGCCGCCCGCAGGCCGTAGAATACCCCGTCCACCGCCTTGGACTGGCGGAACCGCTGGAGGAACCCGGCGATAATGAGTATAATCACCACCGACGGGAAAATCAGGCCCAGGGTAGCCACCACGCCCCCCGCCGCCCCGGCGGTGTGGAAGCCCACATAGGTGGCCATATTCACCCCCATGGGGCCGGGCGTGGACTCGGAGATGGCAATCATATTGGCCAGGTCCCCGGCGCCGAACCAACCCGTGCGCTCCCCCAGGTCGGTGAGGAAGGGGATGGTGGCCAGGCCTCCGCCCACGGAAAACAGGCCCACCCGGCAAAACTCAAAAAACAATCTCAGCAGAGTCATTTTTTCAGCCCTCCTTTCGCGGCACGGACACACAGCCCCGCCACACCAGCGGCAATCACCAGGAACATCGGGGAAGCCACCACGCCCAGCACCGTGCCCAGCTGGCCCTGGGGCAGGGAGAAAAAGGTGCTGTATCCGGCCATGACCAGCACCACGGCGTAAATAACGCGGGTAGGCCAGTCGACGACGGAGTTTTTGAACAGCTTGATGACACTGGAAAAAATCAGCGCCACCACCCCGGCCCGGACGCCGTTAAAGGCATGGACCACAAATTCCAGGTGCATGAAGTTTTGCAGGAAGGCGGCAATGACCATAATAATCACAATGGACGGGAACACCAGGCCCAGGGTGGCAAAGACCCCGCCGGCGATCCCCGCCTGACTGCGGCCCACAAAGGTAGCGGTGTTCACCGCGATGATGCCCGGGGTGCACTGGCCCACGGCGTAGTAGTCGGCCAATTCGCCCTCGGTGGCCCAGCCCTTGTTCTCCACCAGCTCCCGCTGGAGGATGGGCAGCATGGCGTAGCCGCCGCCGAAGGTGCACACGCCGATACGGGCAAAGGTCAGAAATAAATCGACGAGCAGGTTCATATCACTCAATTTCCTCCAATTCATCCAGCCACAGCTTTGCCACCGCGTCGCTGGGCATTCTCCAATCCCCCCGGGGGGACAGCGCCACCGAGCCCACCTTGGGCCCGTCCGGCAGGCAGGAGCGCTTGAACTGCTGGGAGAAAAAGCGGCGGTAGAAATTTTTCAGCCATTTCAGCAGGGTGTCCCGGCCATACCGGTCCCCCAGGGCATATACGGCAAGGCGGAACACCTTACGGGGCCGGAAGCCCCAGCGGATGGCGTAGTACAGGAAAAAGTCGTGGAGCTCATAGGGCCCCACCAGGTCCTCTGTCTTTTGGGCGATCTCCCCGTCCTTGGGGGGGAGCAGCTCCGGGGACACGGGTGTGTCCAGAATATCCCGCAGCACTTCCCCGGCCCGCCCGCCCAGGCGGTCCGCCTCCCAGGCCACCAGGTGGCGCACCAGCGTCTTGGGAATGGAGCCGTTCACCCCGTACATGGACATATGGTCCCCGTTGTAGGTGGCCCAGCCCAGGGCCAGCTCGGACAGGTCGCCGGTGCCGATCACCAGCCCGCCCCGCTGATTGGCAAGGTCCATGAGCACCTGGGTGCGCTCCCGGGCCTGGCCGTTCTCGAAGGTGACGGAGTGGTCCTCCATGGACTGGCCGATGTCGGCGAAGTGCCGTTCCACCGCCGCGCCGATGTTCACCTCCCGGAAGTCTGTGCCCAGCTCCGCCGCCAGCAGCTCCGCGTTGGAGCGGGTGCGGCGTGTGGTGCCGAAGCAGGGCATGGTAACGGCCAGAATGCCCTTGCGGTCCCGGCCCAGCAGATCAAACGCCTTGGCGGTGATGAGGATGGCAAGGGTGGAATCCAGCCCGCCGCTCAGCCCCACCACGGCGCAGGAGGCGTTGGTGTGCTCCAAACGCTTTTTCAGGCCCAGGGCGGCGATTTTGAGGATTTCCTCGCACCGCTCCGCCCGGCGGGTTTCGTCCGCCGGGATAAAGGGGGTGGGAGAAATGGGGCGGGTGAGGGGGGTGTCCACAGGCTTCAGCGTAAAATAGTTGGGATAAACGTCCCGGCAGGAGGCGGAAAAAGTATTTATCCGGCGGCGTTCATAGGCCAGCCGTTTTACATCCAGTTCACTCACCGTCAAGCCGGTATGGAACTGGTTTTCTGCCAATAAAACGCCGTTTTCGGCAATCATATTGTGTCCTGCGAATACCAGGTCGGTAGAGGACTCCCCCTCTCCCGCGTCGGCATAGACATAGCCGCACACCAGACGGGCAGATTGGCTCATCACCAGCGAACGGCGGTAATCCGCCTTGCCCGCCACCTCGTCTGAAGCAGACAGGTTGAGCATCAGCGTAACCCCCTCGGCGGCCAAACGGTTGGAGGGCGGGTCTAAAGCCCACAGATCTTCGCAAATCTCCACCCCCACAACCAGTTCGGGCAGATCCACACAGCGGAATACCATCCCGGCGGAAAACTCCACCGATTCCTGGCCTGCGAAGGGAATACAATAGTCCGTTGCCCCCATATCGTCTCCAGAAGTAAACCAGCGGGCCTCGTAAAACTCGCCGTAGTTGGGGATATGGGTCTTGGGGATCAAGCCAAGGATATTCCCGTTCTGTATTACAGCGGAACAATTATACAATTTGTTTCGGTATCTGATGGGCAGGCCCACAGCGGCAAACAGGTTCAGCTCCTTCGTCTCCTCCAGAATCCGCCCCAAGGCCCGCTCGGCCCCGTCCAGCAGGGTATCCTGCAAAAACAGGTCCCCGCAGGTATACCCGGTGACGCACAACTCCGGCAGGGCCAAAACCTTCACACCCTTTGCCGCCGCGTCCTTCATCAACGCGATGATCTGCCCCGCGTTGTAATCGCAGTCCGCCACCCGGATTTTCGGCGTTCCCGCCGCAACTTTTACAAAGCCGTCCCTCATGAGTTCGGCCTCCTATCCCAAAAATATTTTCAACATTGTCCTAAATTTGCACCCATTTCCGTTGTCGTGCGCAAATCGTGCAAATGCCGCATCCGCACCGTCAGCGAACTGAAAGCTCTTTTCGGTTCCTTTTTCTCTCGAGAAAAAGGAACGAAGGAACAGCGGTATTTTACCCCAAATCCTCCAAAAAAGCAACGGGGACAGCTTACAAACTCCAGCCCACTTTTTGCGGAATTTATATCCTGTTCATTGATTTTTGACGGAAAATGGTGTAAACTAGATTGATTCACCAAAATTTATCCATAGGAGGCTGTTGCTATGGCATACACATTCACGCAGTATCAGGAAAGTGCTGATTACATCAGGACAAAAATCGGCAGTTTTATCCCCAAAGTTGCAATGGTCCTGGGCTCCGGGCTGGGGTTCCTGGGCGACGTGGTGGAAAACCCCACCGCCATCCCCTACGGGGAGATCCCCCACTTCAAGGCGTCCACCGCCCCCGGCCACAAGGGACAGCTGGTGTTCGGCGCCCTGGCGGGCCGTCCCGTGGCCGTCATGCAGGGCCGGATGCACCACTATGAGGGCTACGGCTACGACGACGTGTCCTACGCCGTGCGGGTCCTGCGCCTGCTGGGCTGCGACACCCTTATCGTCACCAACGCCGCCGGGTGCGTGCGTACCGACTGGAACGCCGGGGACCTGATGCTCATCACCGACCAGATCAAAATGTTCTCCGAGTCCCCCCTGCGCGGGGCCAATATCCCCGAGTTCGGCGTCCGCTTCCCCGACGCCTCCCACCTGTACACCGTCCGGCTCCAGGAGATCGCCCGCCAGTCGGCGGCGGAGCTGTCCATCCCCCTGCGGGAGGGCGTGTACTTCTACTGCTACGGCCCCCAGTACGAGACCCCCGCCGAGATCCGCGCGGTCCGTGTCCTGGGCGGCGACGCCGTGGGTATGTCCACCGCCCCCGAGGCCATCGCCGCGGGCCACTGCGGCATGGAGATTCTGGGCTTCACCCTGCTGAGCAACATGGCGGCGGGCATCCTGGACCAGCCCCTCAGCGAGCAGGAAGTGCTGGACGCCGCCGGGGCCGCAAAGGACAAATTCTCCCGGCTGGTGCTGTCCTGCCTGGAAAAGCTGTAAAGAGGAGGCGCTTTCATGTCTACGCTGTTTACCAACGTCACCGCCCTGCTGATGGATGGGGACTTTACCACCCTGCGGAACGGTTATGTGGCGGTGGAAGGGGATAAAATCTCCTATGCGGGCACTGTGCGCCCACAGGGGGATTTCCGCCGGACCATCGACTGCACCGGCAAGGTGATGATGCCCGGCTTCGTCAACTGCCACACCCACATCCCCATGACCCTCATGCGGGGCTACGGCGGGGGGCACGACCTGCAAACCTGGCTCAACGACTATATCTTCCCCGCCGAGGCCAAGTGGGACGACAGGGCCATCGCCGCCGCCGCCGGACTGGGACTGGCTGAGATGATCGCCTCCGGCGTCACCTGCATCGCCGATATGTATATGGGCGCCGAGGTCATTGCACGGCAGGTGATGGACGCGGGCATCTCCGCCAACCTGTCCGTGGGAGGGGTGTACTTCGGCGATCCGGCGGATTTCTCCCCGGATACCTGCGGCGACTGCGCGTACCAGAAGGCTGTCACCGAGGAGTGGCACAAGGCCGGGGACGGGCAGATCCTGGTGGACGCTTCCATCCACGGGGAATATACTTCTTCCGCCCCCCTGTGGCAGTGGATGGCGGACTATGCCCACGCCCACGGCCTGGGGATGCACGTGCATATCTCCGAAACGAAAAAGGAGCACGAGGACTGCAAGGCCCGCCACAAAGCCCGCCACAGCGGCCTCACCCCCATCCAGGTGCTGAACCAGTACGGCGTGTGGGACACCCGGGCCATCGCCGCCCACTGTGTCTACACCACCCCCGAGGACTGGGCCATCATGTCAAAAAAGGGCGTGTCCTGCATCCACAATCCCTATTCCAACCTGAAATTGGGCTCCGGTGTCGCGCCCATTCCCGCCATGATCCGGGCCGGGGTCAACGTGGCCCTGGGCACCGACGGCGTCAGCTCCCACAACAGCATTGATATGTTCGCCGACATGAAGCTGGCGGCGGTCCTCCACAACGGCGTGGCCTGCGACCCCCAGGCGTTCGCCACCCGGCAGGCGCTGGAGCTGGCCACTGTCAACGGGGCCAGGGCTCTGGGCCGGAACACCGGGCGGATCAAGGCCGGCGCCATCGCCGACCTGATTCTGGTGGACTTCGACACCCCCAGCCTGATCCCCTGCCACGACGAGGCGGAAAATCTTGTTTTCTCCGCCCGGGGCTCCAACGTTGTGATGAATATGGCCCGTGGAAAAATCATATACCAGAACGGGGCCTTCATCACCTTGGACCTGGACAAAATCAAAGCCGAGGTCAAGCAGTATGCCCTGCCCCTTATTTTCAAGTGAAGGGAACGGTTTAGGATATGTCTGCATCCAACCCCAAAAAGAACTCCTTCTTCGGCGGCGCGGCCATTCTGACCGCCGGGATCATCATCGTCAAGCTCATCGGCGCGCTCTATAAGATCCCCCTTGGCAACATTCTCAGCGACAGGGGCTTTGCCGACTTCAACACAGCCTACGACATCTACTCCCTGCTCATCATCATCTCCACCGGCGGCCTGCCGGTGGCCCTGTCCAAAATGGTGTCCGAGGCCAATGCCCAGGGCCGGGTCAACCAGGTGAACCGGGTGTTCCATCTGGCGGCGGTGGCGTTCTGTGTGCTGGGCACCCTCAGCTTTATCATCATGGCGGTATTCCCCAAACAGCTGGCCGGCCTGATGAACAACAGCCGCAGCTATTGGAGCATCCTGGCCCTGTCCCCGGCGGTGTTCTTCATCTGTCCCATGTCCGCCCTGCGGGGGTATTTTCAGGGACACTCCCTCATGACCCCCACCGCCATCTCCCAGATCCTTGAGGCCATGTGCAAGCTGGTCATCGGTCTGGTCCTGGCCTCCCTCATCATGAGGGCGGGCCAGGACGAGTCCCTTGCCGCCGCCGGGGCAATCTTAGGCGTCTCGGTGGGCGTCCTGCTGGCCATGCTGTATATGTACTGGTGCTACCGGGGCCATCAGGCCCACCAGAGAAAGAGCAAGGACACCCCCGACGGCAGCCGGGAGATTCTCTCCACCCTGGCCAAGCTGGCCATCCCCATCACCATCGGCTCGTCCATCATCGCCGCCACCAACATCCTGGATTCCGCCATCCTCATGGACCGGCTCCAGGAGGCGCTGGGCATGACGGAGGACGCCGCCCGCACCCTGAAGGGCGTCTATAACAAGACCATGACGCTGTACAATCTGCCCTCCTCCTTCATGGTGCCCCTGACCTCCAGCGTGATCCCCGCGGTGTCCGCCGCCCGGACCGTCCGGAACTATAAGCAGGGCGCCCTGATCAGCGAGACCACCCTGCGCACCACCGCCCTGCTGGCCCTGCCCGCCGGGGTGGGCCTGTTTGTGCTGGGGGAACCCATCATCCGCCTGCTCTACCCCTCCACCGAGGACGTGGCGCTGGCGGGTTGGATGCTGTCCGTGTTGGGCATCGCCTCCATCGCGGTGTGCTTTATGCTGGTGAGCAACTCCATCATGCAGGCCCACAAGCTGGTCACTTTGCCCATGGTCACCACCCTGATCGGCTGTATTTTGAAGCTCATCGTAGGCTATGTGCTCATCGGAAACCCGGACATCGGCATTCGGGGCGGCGCAATCAGCACCGTGGCCTGCTTCGGCATCATCGCCCTGCTGGATCTGGTGATCATCAAGCTGGCCTTGCCCCGCTCCCTGAGCTATGTCCGGGTATTCGCCAAGCCCGCCCTGGCCGCCGCCGCCATGGGCGCGTCCGCCTGGGCCATCTGCGGCCTGCTGTCCAAGGTGCTGGTCAAGTTGGGTCCATTCCAGATGAAGGGGGAGGACGGCCTTGCCATCCTCGACCAGGCGGGTCAGGCTATCCTGTCCTGGAAGGGCAACGCTCTGGCCGTTATGGCGGCAATCGGCGTGGCGGCGGTGGTCTACTTCGCCCTGATCCTGTTTACCCGGGCCATCTCCCGAGAGGACCTCTCCCTGATGCCAAAAGGCGACAAGATCGCCAAGGTCCTGCACATACAATAAAACGTTTTTATGTAAAAATCTATTGTAATTCAGGTGATACTATGGTAGACTGGAAAGACAAGCCTTTCTATAACAGTCAGGACCTGATGGAAATCGTCCGGATTCTGCGCCACCCTGGCGGCTGCTCCTGGGACATGGAGCAGACCCACCAGTCTATCCGGCGCAATTTCCTGGAGGAGGCCTACGAGGCGGTGGAGGCCATCGACAACAACGATCTGGACGGCCTCAAGGAGGAATTGGGCGACGTGCTTCTCCAGGTGATGTTCCACACCTCCATTGAGGAGGACGCGGGAACCTTCACCCTGGACGACGTTGCGGACGGCGTCTGCAAAAAGCTGATCTACCGCCACCCCCATGTATTTGGCGATGTGACCGTCCATTCCACCGGGGAGATCCTGTCCAACTGGGAAGAACTGAAAAAAAAGGAGAAAGGCCAGGCCACCCAGGCCGATGCAGTGGACGCGGTGGCCCGCACCCTGCCTGCCCTGTGGCGGGCGGAGAAGATGAAGAAGAAGGCCGCCAAGGCAGGCTTCGACTGGCGCACCATCGCCGGTGCGCTGGACAAGCTGTCCGAGGAGCTGGACGAGCTGAGAGCCGCTGCCCTGGACGGCTCCGGCGACCCGGCAGAGGAGCTGGGCGACCTGCTGTTCGCCGCGGTCTGTGCGGCCCGTTTTCTGGACACCGACCCGGAGGATGCCCTTCACGCCGCCTGCGACAAGTTTTCCATCCGGTTCCGCAGGACGGAACAGCTGGCCGGTTCCCGGGGGCTCAGGCTGGACGAATTGTCCGACACCGAGCAGATTGCTCTGTGGAACGAAGCCAAGGAGCATCCGCAATGACGCTTACAGCGCTCGCCTCATTGCGCTTTAAGTATAAATCTGCGGCAATGCCGCCACTTTATTTACAAATTCAGGAGGAAAAGACATGAATAAAGCAGATCTGATAAACGCCGTTGCCGAAAAAACCGGTTTGTCCAAAAAGGACAGCGAGTCCGCTGTCGCCGCTGTGGTGGATGTGATCACTGAAGCTCTGATACAGGGCGATAAGGTGCAGCTGGTCGGCTTCGGTTCCTTTGAGGTGAAGAGCCGCGCCGCCCGCACCGGCCGCAATCCCCACACCAAGGAGGAGATCCAGATCCCCGCTTCCAAGGTTCCTGTATTCAAGGCGGGCAAGGCCCTGAAGGACACTGTTGCTCAATAAAAAATCATTCCCACCTCCATTCGGAGGTGGGAATACCTATTGGAGGGTCGTTATGCGATTGGACAAATGGCTGAAGGTCTCCCGGCTGATCAAGCGGCGAACCGTGGCCAACGAGGCCTGTGACGCAGGGCGGGTATCCGCCAACGGCAGGCCGGTGAAGGCGTCCTACGACGTGAAAACCGGCGATGTGCTGGAGCTGAAGTTCGGCGAAAAGCTCATTCGGGTGGAGGTACTGTCCACCGCTGACATCGTGGGCAAGGCTGACGCGGCCGCCATGTACAAGCAGCTTTGATCCAGCGGCGGGCACAGGCTCGCCGCTGTACTTTTTTGCAAAAATGTGCTATACTCTCCCCAGTGGAGATAAAAACACAGTCCCCGTCGGGTAGTCGGGGCGCGGGAGCCCTCCCGCCCGCCAGTAACCTGCCTCCTTGGTTGTCCCTTCTCCGCATACTATATAAAAGGAGGACAACTGAATATGTGCGTTTCCAAGGCAAGCCTCACTGTGTATTTCGACCCGCCCTTCTGGGTTGGGCTGTACCAGCGGGAGGATGGGGTCGGCTGTCAGGTGTGCAAAATCACCTTCGGCGGTGAGCCAAGGGACCAGGAGGTGCTGGCCTGGCTGCTGAACCATTGGCGTGATTTGCGCTTCAGCCCTTTGACGGCCGGGTCCCGGGAGGCCAGCCGTCAGCCCAATCCCAAGCGGATGCGCCGGGAGGCTCACAAGGCCACCCAGCCATCCGGAACAGGTACCAAGGCCCAGCAGGCCCTCCAACTCCAGCGGGAGCAGATGAAAACACAGCGGAAAGCAGGCTCTAAAGAGCGCCGTGAGGCGGAGCGGGAGCGGAAGCTCGCCCTTCGGCAGGAGAAACGCAGGCAGAAGCATCGGGGGCACTAGACCCTATGCCAACAGCAAAGGCGGCGGATTTTCCGCCGCCTTTTTGCCTTAAAACGAAAAAGAGATGGACAGCCTTCTAGACTGTCCATCTCTTTGTGTCGGCACTACCTATTTTCCCGGGCCGTCGCCAGCCAAGTATTTTCGGCGCGAGTGAGCTTAACTGCCGTGTTCGGGATGGGAACGGGTG
>CAJTGJ010000033.1 GCA_910575695.1 Oscillospiraceae bacterium
GGCCTTCTTCCATGATTTTTGTTTCGCAACTTAATCATAGTCGTTTCCCCTGTGTTGCCAAGGGCTTGTTCAGTTTTTACCACCCACTCATTCTACCGATGAGCCTCCTTTTTTAACCAATTTAATAAGTTGTGATAGTCTTAATGGACAAGATTTTGCCAATAAACCCAGCAACAGGTGCATCTTGCCAGTGAAAAGGTCCAATTCAATATTAAGGTAAGAAAAATTACGAAGAAAGGTCATCTTACTCTCATCTTTGCACAAGTGGAACAAATCATGAAGCGTCTTTTGCCCCAGACGGCGCGAAAAAGTTCGAGTTTTGGTATCCGCGTACAAACTGCAATACCGTTGCCGAGGCGTGGATCACGGAAGGGTATCAAATGGTTACGTTGGATATGCAAAAAGAAACCCTGCGTTTCCATCGGTGTCGGGAAGGATTGGTCCATGTCCAGCTTCCCCAGTGGCTGACAGACCAAAAAATCCCGGATGATGCCAGACTTGAACTTCAAAACTACTTTAATCACATAAAAAACAAGTACGGTTTGTAATGATTTTTCTATGAAGAAATATAGTCTTTGACATAACACTAAGTTAAGTGGTATAGTACATACATCCAATGCCAATCAATGGAAAAAAGGCGGCGGCATCTCGGCCCCAGTGGCTGAGCTACTCACGAGAGAATAAAGCGGATGTTTGGTTTTTCCAGGAGTGAGTTTATTTTGAGTAGTATGTCCGTTAAGCCTTAAAACAGTCCTTTCCAACCCACACCAAGAGCGGCAGAAGTAGGGAACGTAATGGCTTAGTTGTCTACGGCTCTCTTGGTAGGTGATCTACCTATGCGGTCGCCCTTTCAAGCCGTGTAGCGGTATAAAAAAGCGGCAGAATCATATTTATAGCTTTATTAAGTCACGAGTAATCGTATGGTTACTCGTGACTTTCTTTTTTTTCGACAATATTCGACATAAAACGATACTGGCTGACAGCTGGAGCCGGAAATGCCCCAGCCGGAAGTATATTCACATCCGTGGCCCGCCCTCCAAAAATTTGAAAACCAGCGAATTTAAGATTTTTGGAGGTCAAAGCCTTGAAAAAAATTTTTTAAAAAATTTTTCCATACCTGAAATGACCCTTCAGGTTATCCTGTTATGCTTGTATGCAGAGAGCGGAAACAGGGGGGTGAGAACATGAGCGCAGCGGAGCGCCGTCAAGGTATATTGACCGAGCTATTACTTCTGCAGCAAAAGATAGGAAAGCGAAGGATGGAGGAAGAAACTGGAAACGACAGAGGGATGATGCTGTAATCTGCGCATAAATGACTGGATTTTGTGGGAAATATCTTCCGTGGTATAGGGCAGCTGTCCCGAGTGAACGGAAATTTTTAAAGCGTGATTCAAATATTCATCAGGGTTGTATTCCGGCGCGTAGGGAGGCAGGAAGAACACCTCTATCTTCTCCTTATTCTTCTCCAGCCAGGCCGCAGCAAGCTTGCCGTGATGCACCTTCAGATTGTCCAGAATCAAGAACACTTTCTGCTCTGATGTGCGAATCAGCCGCTCCATGAAACGAATCAGCCGCTGTTGGTTCATGGAGTCCTGATAAACCATGAAACGGACGCTGCCCTGGCTGCTGATGGCAGAGATCATATTGACCCTCTGCCGTTTCGTCTCCACCGGCAGCACGGGTGGACGACCCTTAGGTGAGAAGCCGCGTTCTACTATTTCGCAGTTGCTTACCCCAGTCTCATCTGCCCAATAGATGATGGCGTTTTCTGCGTTCGCACGCTTCATAACAGCGGGATATTCCTCGCTTTTCCACCTTTAGATGCCCTGAGGGTTCTGTCTCCGCGCACGCTTCACTGGGCGCTGGCAGCTCATGCCCCAGCGCTTCATGTAATCTGACAGCGTCCGCTCGCTGATGGTTTTGTGGAATTCCTTCTGGATATATTCCCGCGTCCGTCCCAATGTCCACAGCCTGCCGGTGATTCCGAATTCTTCCGGCACTTTCTCCACAATTGTCTTCCGGACATTCTCTTGTTCTTCCGGGGTTAGCGCCATATGGCTCCCGGGCTTTCGCCCGTATTTCCTCCGCTCCAGGGAGGCTGATCTTTCTCGTTGATACGCTGTCCATATTTCGCTCGCGCGATTCTGGCGTACGCCGGTTAATTCCTCAATTTCTTTTCCCGTTTTTCCCAATTCCTTGAGCCGTACTACCTGCCTGCGTATCTCCTTGAGCCCCTCTCTCCCTGCTTTCCTCAAGTCGATGTATTCCATGCCTTCCATTTTACCACACCTGCTCCCGTTTTCCTGGTTTTTTCTTCGAAACAAATATGAGCGCCTATGAGCGCCAGAATCTCGCAGCTATCGAAGCCGATGCCGTCGCGTCATTGACTATTGCGTTTATGACGAACCGAGAAGAATGGTGTGGGCGAGCTTCTGAGCTTCTCATTTGAACTGGTCAACATGGCGGAGGAACATGGTATCAGCAAGCATTCTAAAAGCTTACCATCTCAACCAAATGTATTGTCCCGGCGGCTGAACGGCATAAAAAGCAACTTAGAGGCTGTTGGCATAACGTTCACCAGGGAGGAAAAAACCTCGGATCGTATATCACGCTGAAAAACGAAAACATACCACCATATCATGTGGATTCTGGAAAAATCATGGGGTTGAAGCATGGTGGTGTCCTTGGTGATAACTCGGACAATGCCGAGGATGACGGCGTTGAGTTTTAAAGGAGAAAATTGATATGGAAGAACGGGTTCCCATTCCCCAAAAGGTAACGCTGAGCGTCCCGGAGTACAGCAACATCGGCATCACAAAGATTCACAGCCTGCTGCGGCAGCCGAATTGCCCGTTTGCCCTATATGTGGGTACTAAAAAATTGGTGAAGCGAAAAGCTTTCGAGGACTTTATCAGCCGTCAGCTTGTAATTTAGCGTTTCAACAGTTGCGGGGAAGGTGCCAATATGATATAATGCGGTCGTTATATCAGGCTCTTTCCCCGCCACCATCACAGAAAGGGGTTAGAGCAAGGGAAAAGACCTGAAAGGCAGAGAATGCGGAAAGGGGCTGTCTCAGCGGAAGGATAAAAAATATTCGGCGAGGTACGTTACAAGACTTGGCAAGCGGATAGAAAAGTATTTTGACACCTTGACCATTGATTCCTGGTTCAACTACTGGTTCGATAACCTCATCTGCGACCTGTCTCCCAACACCAGGAGGAACTATAAGGAGCGGTACGAGCGGAATATCCAGCCCGTAATCGGTCAAATGTGTATGGCAGATGTAAAGCCCATGCACTGTAAGATGATATTGAACCGAATGATGGCGGTATACGCCGGGTCAACCATCCGTCAGGCGTACATTGCCATGGGGACCATGTTCCGGGCCGCTGTCATGAACGACATTATCGGGAAACACCCCATGGACGGCGTTCGCTATACAAAGCCTGTCCGTGAACAAGACATTGGAATTCCGCCACAATCAGCACACTTGGCGGGCTGGCCCGCCCAAGACCCAGACCAGCTATCGGACGATCCCGCTGACCAACCGGGCGTACAGCATCCTTCAGGAACTCTACAGCGTGCGGGAAGCCCGGAAAATGTCAGAGGAATTATCCCAGGTGCTGACCTGCACAGACCGCCGGACGGGTCAAAGCGCCTCCCTCGTTATGCGTGATTTGGTGTTCATCAATTTCCGCACCGGGATGCCGAACAAGAACAGTTCCTATGACACGCATCTATACAAGCTGTGCGAACCCGCTGGCATTGCGCCCCTCTCCATGCACGCCCTCCGTGACACCTATGCCACCCGGGCCATTGAAGGCGGTATGCAGCCGAAAGTCCTGCAAAAGCTGCTGGGCCATTCCAGCATCCAGACCACCATGGACACCTACGTACACGTGACGGAAGATTCTCTGTCCAAAGCCGTAAAGCAGTTTGAAGCCAACAATATCAAGATGGTTTCCTCTTGAAATCGTCCCGTCCAAAGAGTAAAATGGCGTAGAAATGGCGTAGACGTTTTGGAAACCGTTGAAAACAAAGGAGTTGTGAGGATATATGAAATTAGGAATCGTCGGACTTCCAAACGTGGGAAAGTCCACTCTGTTTAATGCCATCACCAACGCGGGCGCGGAGAGCGCCAACTATCCCTTCTGCACCATCGACCCCAACGTGGGCATCGTGACGGTGCCGGACAGCCGCCTGGACTGGCTCAGCGATTTCTACAAGCCGAAAAAGACCACCCCTGCCGTGGTGGAGTTCGTGGACATCGCCGGATTGGTGAAGGGGGCGTCCCGGGGCGAGGGCCTGGGCAACAAGTTCCTGGCAAATATCCGGGAGTGCGCCGCCATCGTCCACGTGGTGCGGTGCTTTGACGACGACAACGTGATCCATGTGGAGGGCTCTACCGACCCCATCCGGGACATGGACATCATCGACTTGGAGCTGATCATGGCGGACGTGGAGATGGCGGACCGCCGCATCGACAAGGCCCGCAAAGCGGCGAAGGCGGACAAGAAGTTCAACCATGAGGCGGAAGTGTTCGAGGGCCTGCGGGACTGGCTGAACGACGGGAAATCCGCCCGCTCCTATCTGGCCGAGGTGGACGAGGAGGACGGGGCGCTGATCGCCACCAGCGAACTGCTGTCCCTCAAGCCTGTCATTTACGCCGCCAATCTGGATGAGGACGGCTTTGCCGACCCTTCCAGCGTGGCTTACTACGATCAGGTGTCCCAGCGGGCCGCCGCTGAGGGGGCGCAGGTCATTCCGGTGTGCGCCAAGCTGGAGGCGGAAATCGCCGAGCTGCCCGCCGGCGAGAAGGCCATGTTCCTGGAGGATCTGGGCATTGCCGAGAGCGGCCTGGACCGGCTGATCCGGGCCAGCTATACCCTGCTGGGGCTGATCTCCTTCCTGACCTCCGGGGAGGACGAGTGCCGGGCGTGGACCATCACCAAGGGCACCCGCGCCCCCCAGGCGGCGGGCAAGATCCACACCGACTTCGAGCGGGGTTTCATCCGGGCGGAAGTGGTGTCTTTCGCGGACCTGGAGGCCAACGGTACCATGGCGGCGGTGAAGGAGAAGGGCCTGCTGCGCTCCGAGGGCAAGGAGTACGTGGTGCAGGACGGGGATATCATTCTGTTCCGGTTCAACGTGTGAGAAAGGCGCGGAATATGAAAACTGAGGGCATCTTTCATTTTCTGGGCTGCTGTGTTATAGCGGCGGCGATCGTGGTGTCAGGTGCGCTGATCGCAGGCAGACTGCCCGAAACGGCCCAATTTCCCTCCAGCCTGAGCGTATCCACCAGCGACGGCACACAGCGGTTTGGCGATTACCTCTCCCCCTATGAGGCCTCGGCATATCTGAGCATTCCCACAGAGGACCTGATGGAGCTGATCGAATCCGGCCAGCTGGATTCCGCCATTTATCAGGTTGGCGAGAGCTGCATCATCAGCAGGCAGTCCCTGCAGGCGTGGATCGACAGCCGGATCGGAAGCTGACCCTGAAAAACGCCCCTTCCGCCACAGCGGAAGGGGCGCAAATTCGCTCAGCCGATAAACTGAATGCTGTTGACGCACACGAAATACAGCCGGTTGTCCGCGTCGTTGGACAGCACCAGCACGTTGCCCACAGTGCCCAGCAGGGTGACCCCGCTGAGCGCCAGCAGGCCCGCCGTCAGGGACACCCGGCGGCTGATGTTGTTCTGGGCCAGGGTGGCCAGCAGGCCCGCCGCACAGCAGCAGTCCCGGCCGTCGCAGGCGCAGGAGCACCAGCTCTCTCCGCAGGGCGCGCCGCAAGGGTTCAGCCGCTGAGCCAGCCGCTGGCGCAGGCAGCGGAAGTTCCGGGCCGTCACCTCATCGGCGGTGAGGTCGCCCTCGGCGCAGGCCTGCGCACCCTGGATGGCCACCGCGTCCAGATGGCACAGCGACACCTGGGTGGCGGTGAAGCCGCAGTCCTTCCGCCCCGCGGGATGGAGCTTGGCGTCGATGTCCAGCAGGTCGCAGGTGCACGGCGCGAACCGCCGGAAGCTGCCCGACAGCGTCCCCAGATTGTCGGACGCCCCGCCGGAGCAGGACGGGCAGGGGGGACGGCGCCTGGCCTCGTCGGCTTCCGTTTCTGCCTGGGTGCAGGGGCCGCGGCCGGAGTGCTTGCCGCAGGTGAGGGCGGCGCCGGCTGAGTAGGTACTGGTCAGGAAGGCGGAGGCGTCAAAGTCCAGCAGGCTGGAGATCTGCTGGTCGCACAGCAGGGACAGCGCCGCCCGGAAGCTCTGTTTGCAGCAGCAGCCCTCCTCTACATGGGGCGGCTGGGGGGCGGGCGCGGGGGCCGGACGGCAGCAGCAGATCATGGGCTGGCAGCAGCCGGACTCCTGTCCGCAGCTGTCCCCCGGGCAGTCTGAGGCGGTTCCGCCGCAGCCGCAGCCCGCAGGCGGCAAGGGGGGAACGGGGGCATTGCCGCAGCCGCAGCCAGGGGCAGGGCCGGGCTGGGGGCCGGGACGCTGGCAGGCCCCGGCGGCGAACTCCTCGGCGGACACGGATCTGCCCACGGAGGGTCCGTTCAGATAAATTTGACTCATGAGGTACGCTCCTTTCATCGGCCCCGTCCCAGGAGGCAGGGCGCCGCCGACGGGGGCCAGGGTCGGACGGCCGGGCCTTCGCAAAGGCATCGGGGCCCGCCTGGGTGCATTCCAGTCTATGTCGGGCCCTGGAAAACGGACACAAAAGCCGCAACCCGCTGGGGGACAAGGGGTTGGCGGAGGGGCACACAATATTTGCGAAATATTCCCGGTTTATCTTGACACAAACCACAATATATAGTATCATGATGGAGCGCCTCTCGCTGGGACCCTGTGTCTGCGCCGGGTCGAGGGGGCGTGAACTTGGCCCGTGTGCGCAGGGAAAAGACGTTTGATTGAGGAGAAGGGAGCTTACCAATGAAAGTAATCAAGAGAGACGACTCTATTGTGGAATTTGACCGGGCAAAGATTGTAGCCGCCATCCGGAAAGCCAACGAAGCGGTGGCCGGGGATTACCGCATTGATGACGCGTCTATTGAAGAAATCGCCGATTCCGTGGCGGGCAAGGGCCGCCAGCGCCTGCTGGTGGAGGATATACAGGATATGGTAGAGACCAGGCTGATGGCCGCGGGTAAGTATGAGCTGGCCAAGGCATACATCATCTACCGCTACACCCGGGCGCTGGTGCGCAAGGCCAACACCACAGACGAGTCCATCCTCTCTCTGATCCGCAACGACAACAAGGAGCTGGCGGAGGAGAACGCCAACAAGAACACCGCCATCGCCTCCACCCAGCGGGATTACATCGCCGGCGAGGTGAGCCGGGACCTGACCCGGCGCATCCTCCTGCCCGAGCACATCTCCAAGGCCCACGACGAGGGCGTCATCCACTTCCACGACGCGGACTATTTTGTCCAGCACATTTTCAACTGCTGCCTGGTGAACATCGGGGATATGCTGGACAACGGCACCATGATTAACGGCAAGCTCATCGAGTCCCCCAAGAGCTTCCAGGTGGCCTGCACGGTGGTGACCCAGATCATCTCCTGCGTGGCCTCCAACCAGTACGGCGGGCAGTCCGTGGAGATGAGCCATCTGGGCAAATACCTTCGGCTGACCTATGAGAAGTACGTCCGCCGCACCCGGGAGACTGCCCCCGAGCTGGATGACGCCACGATTGAAAAGCTGGCCCGGGCCCGCACCCGGGACGAGCTGAAAAGCGGCGTACAGACCATCCAGTACCAGATCAACACCCTGATGACCACCAACGGCCAGTCTCCCTTTGTCACCCTGTTCCTGGTGCTCCGGGAGGACGACCCCTACATGGAGGAAAACGCCGCGATCATCCGGGAGATTCTGTCCCAGCGGCTGGAGGGCATCAAGAACGAGAAGGGCGTGTACATCACCCCCGCCTTCCCCAAGCTGGTGTACGTGCTGGACGAGTGCAACAACCTCACCGGCGGCAAGTACGACTATCTCACCGAGCTGGCCGTCAAATGTTCCGCCAAGCGGATGTATCCCGACTACATCTCTGCCAAGAAGATGCGGGAGCATTACGCGGGCAACATCTTCTCCCCCATGGGATGCCGTTCCTTCCTGTCCCCCTGGAAGGACGGGGATGGGAACTATAAATTTGAGGGCCGGTTCAACCAGGGCGTGGTGTCCATCAACCTGCCCCAGATCGGCATCCTCTCCGGCCAGGACGAGGAAAAGTTCTGGCCCCTGCTGGAGGAGCGCCTGGAGCTGTGCTTTGAGGCCCTCATGTGCCGCCACAACGCCCTGAAGGGCATCCGCTCCGACGTGTCCCCCATCCACTGGCAGTACGGGGCCATCGCCCGTCTGGAGAAGGGGGAGACCATCGACAAGCTGCTGTACGGCGGCTATTCCACCATCTCCCTGGGCTACATCGGGCTGTACGAGGTCACCAAGCTGGTGAAGGGCTGCTCCCAGACCGAGCCGGAGGGGGAGGACTTCGCCCTGCGGCTGATGAACCATTTGCGGGCCACTACAGACCGGTGGAAGCAGGAGACCAACATCGGCTTCGCCCTGTACGGTACCCCGGCGGAGAGCTTGTGCTACCGCTTCGCCCGCATCGACAAGGAGCGGTTCGGGACAATCCCCGATGTAACGGACAAGGGATATTATACCAACAGTTATCACGTGGACGTGCGGGAGGACATCGACGCCTTCGCCAAGTTCGTGTTTGAGAGCCAGTTTCAGAAGATTTCCAGCGGCGGCTGCATCTCCTACGTGGAGATCCCCAATATGCGCCACAACCTGGAGGCGCTGAAGGACGTCGTGCGGTTCATCTATGACAACATCCAGTACGCCGAGTTCAACACCAAGAGCGACTACTGCCAGGTGTGCGGCTTCGACGGAGAGATCATTGTCAACGAGGACAACGAGTGGGAGTGCCCCTGCTGCCACAACAAGGACCGCGCCAAGATGAACGTGACCCGCCGGACCTGCGGCTATCTGGGGGAAAATTTCTGGAACGAGGGGAAAACCAAGGAGATCGCGTCCCGGGTTCTTCATCTGTGATTGGGAAATCAGCATACATAAAAACTTCTTGACGGTGTTATCCATTTGTAATATAATGTAGCGAAAAGGTTTGGTAATAAGCAGAGAAAACATATTACTTGGAATCGCTGTAATTTTATCAGGGATTGCATTTATTCTTTAACTCAAAATGAGCAATTTTTGTGTTTTGCGCAAAACTCGGCAGATATATTGTGGCTGAATGCTTAACTGCATACCGTATCTAGCGCAGAAAAAATTTGTGCAATTTTTGGACTTGTTCATTATCAGGGCATTACGATAATAAGAAATAATGGGGGGGCGGCCAGCCGGCCGCCCCTTCTGTCTTAAAGGAGATTTGTATGAATTACGCTGCCATTAAATGGGCCGACGTAGCCAACGGCCCCGGCGTGCGGGTGTCCCTGTTCGTATCGGGCTGCACCCACCGCTGCCCCGGCTGTTTTAACGAGGAGGCCCAGGACTTCGCCTACGGCCAGCCCTTTACCCAGGCGGAGGAGGACAAGATCGTGGAGGCCCTGGCCCCCGCCCACATCAAGGGCCTGTCCCTGCTGGGCGGCGAGCCCTTCGAGCCGGATAATCAGCGGGCTCTGCTCCCCCTGCTGAGGCGGGTAAAGGAAGCTTATCCGGAGAAAGAGGTGTGGTGCTATTCCGGCTACACCCTGGACGGGGAGCTGTGGCGGGACAGCCGCGCCCGGTGCGAATGCACCGATGAAATGCTGTCCTGCGTTGGCGTTCTGGTGGACGGACCCTTTGTGCTGGCGCAAAAGGACCTGAACCTGCGCTTCCGGGGTTCGTCCAACCAGCGGATTTTGAATGTCCCCGCCAGCATCAAGGCCCATGCCCCCGTCCTGTGGGACGGCGACATGACCATCCAATCCATCACTGTATAAGGAGGCTTTGCCATGACCACCCCTGTTTCCGTAAAACTGTTAGCCCCCCGGGCCAAGCTGCCCGCCTATGGTTCCGCAGACGCCGCCGGGGCCGACCTGTACGCCCTCGCCGACGGACCGGTGGAGATCGCCCCCGGCGAATCGGCGCTGATCCGCACCGGGATCGCCCTTGCCGTCCCCCGGGGCTATGTGGGGCTGGTGTACGCCCGCTCCGGTATGGCCTGCAAGCATGGGCTGGCCCCTGCCAACAAGGTGGGCGTCATTGATGCCGACTACCGGGGCGAGGTAATGGTCTGCCTCCACAACCACGGCACACAGCCACAGACTGTGGAGGATGGCGACCGTATCGCACAGCTGGTGGTCGCGCCGTACCTCACCGCCCAGTTCCAGAGCGTGGACGAGCTGGACGGCACAGAGCGGGGGTGCGGCGGGTTCGGCTCCACCGGACGCAGATGACAGACAGCGAGTCTATCCTTGACAGCGGGTCCGCTTTCTGTTAAGATGCAGTTTACCATAATTTGGCCCAATCCGGGCCAGTCAGGAGGCTCCTATGCCCGGAAATACCTTATACATTGTCGTCCCCTGCTACAACGAGGAGGAGGTCCTGCCCGAGACAGCCCGCCGTCTGGGGGACAAGCTCCGCGCCTTGATTTCCGCCGGGAAAATCAGTCCCCAAAGCCGCGTTCTGTTTGTCAACGACGGCTCCAAAGACAGAACCTGGGAGGTAATCCAGGCGCTCCACCGGGAAAACGGTCTGTTCTGCGGCGCGGATCTGTCCCGGAACCGGGGGCACCAGAACGCCCTGCTGGCGGGGCTGATGACCGCCCGGGAACGGGCGGACATGGTGGTGTCCATGGACGCCGATCTCCAGGATGATGTGGACGCCGTGGATGCCATGGTGGACAAGTATCTGGACGGGGTGGACATCGTGTACGGTGTGCGCTCCTCCCGGAAAACGGACACCTTTTTCAAGCGCACCACCGCCGAGGCGTTCTACCGCATGATGGATCTGCTGGGGGCGGAGACGGTGTTCAACCACGCCGACTACCGCCTGATGTCCAAACGGGCCCTGGACGGGCTGGCCCAGTTCACCGAGGTCAATCTTTTTCTCCGGGGGATCGTGCCCATGATCGGCTACCGCACTGACACCGTGGAGTACGAGCGGGGGGAGCGGTTTGCCGGGGAGAGCAAGTACCCGCTGAAGAAGATGCTGGGATTTGCCCTGGAGGGGGTCACGTCCCTGTCCGTCAAGCCCCTGCGGATGATCACCGGGCTGGGCTTTCTCGTGTTTTTCGTGTCGCTGGCGATGATCGTATATAACGTTGTGCGCTGGGCCACGGGGAACACGGTCACCGGATGGGCCAGCCTGGCCTGTTCGGTGTGGCTCATCGGCGGGCTGATCCTGCTGGCCCTGGGCATCATCGGGGAATATGTGGGCAAGCTTTATATGGAGAGCAAGGGCAGGCCCCGCTTCCTCATCCGGGAGGTGCTGGAGGAGGAAACCGGCGAAAAATCTTGACAAAGTGTTAAACCTTTATAAATATTGGGAAAATACCCTTGCAATTCCGGGCGGCATATCCTAAAATAACATACGTGGAAATAAAGCGGCGCCGGGCAGCGCCGCTGGGCGGCCCACACCAATATGACAGGAGGAATTTAACATGAGCATTGATTATGAGAGCCTGAAGGACAAGGCTGTGGTTCTCGCCCAATCCGGCGTGAACAAGGCCAAGGAGCTGACTGACACCGGGATTGCCAAGGCCAAGGATCTGGCGGATACCGCTGCGGTCAAGGCCAAGGAACTGTCCGAGATCGGCAAGCTGAAGGTGCAGAACTCCACCGAGCAGGAGGCCATCCGCAAGGCCTACTCCGACCTGGGCAAGCTGTACTATGCCGAGCGGGGCTCCGCCCCCGAGGCGGCCTATGCCGACCTGTGCCAGCGCATCACTGATGCCCTGGCCCGCATCTCCTACAACAACGAGCGTATCGCCGACATCAAGGCGGCGGGCCAGATCGCTGACGACGAGGCGGCGGGTGCCGAGGAGCCTGTTGACGCCGAGGTGGAAGGCGAGGAGCCTGCTGAGGAAGACAAGCCCGAGGAATAACAAACTCCGCAGTCCTCTGCAACCTCCAATAAAAACGGATAATAGACAAAAGCCCCCCTGTGTAGGATAAGAACTACATAGGGGGGCGTCATATACAGGAGCTATTACCGGAACGAAAGGGAACGGTGTCAGGAGGAGGAAGCCAACAGCGAAATACGGCAGCTTATCACACAGTCCCCCAGGATTTCAAGGGCGGCGCGATCTGGAATGCAGTAACGGACATCCATGGTGCGCTCCAGGCCGTCGGCTGCGCCCTGCAGGTGCTGTTCTTCGTGGTAGGCGTGGCAAAAACCTGTGCGAATTTCTCAGATGTAAAACTTTTTTAGAGAATATAAACTGAAACCAGGCGCTTGCCTCTGGCCATTGGGCCACGGGCAGGTGCTTTTTCTACATCCTCTGGATATTTTGCGGAGTAGACTTTCAAAATCAGCCATTCGTGAGTAAACAGGTGGAACAACATTCTTCTTTTGAAAACTGAATAGCGGCCGTCAGAGAGATACCTGCCGCAATAGATAGTGTGCCATGACATGAGCGTACCTGCTGCTTGATTCAGGGAAGATCAGCTTTACCCGGAATTTATCCCGCATAATGACTTGATGGACTGCGAACTAACCGTAAAGGACGTTTTGAACGGCCCCGGCTGCGTTTCACCGCGCCGCCGGGGCCGCTCCTGCTTTGTGCGGGGCTGTCCGCCGTAAAGTCACAAAGACGGGCCGGTTACCTCTTGCGGCGGCGAACATGAAGGAGTATAATATAGTCAAAATAGGATTGGGAAAGGGGGCGTCCATATGACAGAAAAAAATCCGTTGCTGTCCTGGTTGTTTGGCCACAAAAGAGAGGAAAACCCCCAGGAGGAGCAGGGGCCTGTCCAGCTCCGGGAAGAGCCGGCCCGGGCCGCGCCGGATGCCGGGCAGGAGATGGGGGACCCCTTCCAGCTCACGCTGCCCAGGGACCACGCGGTATACCGTCTGCTGCGGCTGTGGCAGGATGAGGCGGGGAGACAGCCCTCCCCGCGCTTCAGCCTGAGAGGGCCGGAGGACAACGGGGAGGCGGTGGGCGCCGCCCAGGCCAAGCAGGAGCTGGCACGGCTCCTGCTGACGGTAAACGCCTCCGCCAACCAGCGGCTGGGTAAGGCCGTCCCCGGGAAAAATGAAAAAGCGGGGGAAGATCCGCCTGCGCCCCCGAAGCTGGACGCCTGCGCGGTGGCGGTGGTGTCCGCCTCCCGGCTGGCGGCGTGGGTGTTTGCCTATCCGCCGGTGGGCGGCGGGAAGGGGCTGAGCCGGGAGATGCTGTCCCAGGCCCTGCGGGAAAAACAGGTGATCCACGGCGTGGATGAGGCCCTGCTGGAGGCCATCCCCGGCCGTCCGGACCGGTATTTTTCCCTGTTCCTGGCTGCCCAGGGCCAGCCCGCGGTCCACGGCAAGGACGGCCGCATCGTGGATATGTTCAAGCGCAGGCCGGAGCGGGAGCTGGCGGTGGATGAATACAACCGGGTGGATTACGCCTCGATCAGCTTCATCCAGAACGCGGAGGAGGGGGACGTCATCTGCCGCATCATCGCACCCACCCGGGGCGAAATGGGCCGGACGGTGCTGGGCCAGGAGCTCCCCGCCCGGGACGGCAGGCCCGCTGCCCCGCCCAAGGGGCGCAACACCGTCCTCAATGAGGCGGGGGACGCCCTGGTGGCAGCCAAGACGGGCCACGTGGAGTTCAACGGCCGCACCTTCCAGGTGAAGCCTGTGATGGAGATCGACGGCAACGTGGATTACTCCACCGGACACATCAATTTTCTGGGGGATGTCCATGTCCACGGCGACGTCTGCACCGGGTTTACCGTCCGCGCCATGGGGAATATCACCATAGACGGCGTGGTGGAGGCGGCGACAGTGGAGGCCGGCGGCGACCTCGTCATGGTGAAGGGCGCCCAGGGGGACAACCGGGCGGTGCTCCGGGCCAGTCACAGCATTTTCGCAAAGTATCTGGAGAATTGCTGTGTCTACGCCATGGAGGACCTTCACGCCGACTGCATCATCAGCTGTGACGTGTACTGCGACGGGCTGGTGGAGGTGCTCTCCGGCCGTGGCACCATCATCGGGGGCAGCATCCGGGCCGCCCATGAGGTGAACGCCAGCGTATTGGGCGCACGGTCTGAGACCCGCACCGACGTGGTGCTGGGGGGCCTGCCCTGCCAGGAGTTCGACCACGAGGTGCTGGTCAGGGAGATTACCGGCCTGGAGGAGGAGCTGGAGAAAATGGAGCTCCAGCCCGACAGCCCCACAAAATTTTCCCGTGCGGGCAAGCTGCGGATGCAGCTGTCGCTGAATAAGAGCAAGCTGGAGCAGTTCGACCGGGACCTGGAGGAGCTGCGGGAGGAGGAGCAGGAGGCGCCTGGTGTGCACCGCCTGACCTGCTCGGTGGCCTATCCCGGGGCATCGGTGCGCATCGGCCCGGCGTTTTACCGGTTCCAGCAGGAGACGCGTCCCGTTGCAGCCAGTCTGGTGGACGGCGAGATCTGTGTTGTTTGATACGGAAAGGAAGTGAAGCTGTGGATAAAGCCATTCCGGAGGAGAAATTGAGAGAGGGCCTTGATCAGATCATTCGAGAGGTGACGGAGGCTTCCACGGGCATCGCGCTGACCCGGGGAGACGCGGAGCCGGGTGAGAACATCTGCACGGTACATATCGGCTTCCGCAGGGGCTTCCACTCAAGCCTGTCCCTGCGGGCGGATTCCGCGTTGTTCGCCCGGCTGGCGCAGTCCATGCTAAGTGTGGAGCAGACCACCGCTCAGGATCTGGAAGATGTGGCCAAGGAATATTTCAATGTGCTGTGCGGGCACATCGCCGCCGCGCTGTACAAGACGACCCATGTTTCCGCCCGGTTCAGCGTACCCTCCTTCCACTGGGGGAGGTACAGTCCGGCGGGCCATAAAGAGCAGTTTGTAATCCGCTATTCCAGCGGCAGAAATGAGGCCGCTGAGCTGGTCCACCACGTCCCGGCCCATCCGGACGGGGACGGCTGGACACAATCTCATTCAAACTAATTTGGACAAAAGGAAGGATGTTAAATCATGGCGAAGCGAGTGATGGTGGTAGACGACTCCCGGATCCAGGAGGTCCAGATCCGCAGTCTGCTGGAGGGAACGGACTACGAGGTGGCGCAATACTGCCGGAGCGGAGAGGACGCCCTGGCGGTGTATGACGAGGTGAAGCCCGACGTGGTGACGATGGATATCATCATGCCGGGGATGGACGGGCTGGAGACCGCCCAGGCTATCCTGGAGGAGTATCCGGAGGCGAAAATCGTCATGGTGTCGTCTTTGGCCTATGAGGATACCTTTGACGAGGCCAAGAGCATCGGCGCAAAGGGCTTCGTTGACAAGCCCTTTGACCAGGAAACCCTGCTGGCGGCGCTGGACAGCGCATTTCAGGCGGAATGACTGACGGGCCGGAGTGCCGTTTTCGTCCAGAATGCGCGGCTGGACAGCGCGTTTCATGGGCCGGCCATATCCTGCCCGAGGAAAATACCGGAACAAATACAGACCCGGCAGGCTTCTCCTGGAGCCTGCCGGGTTTTCCGCAATATAGTCAAAACACTTGAAAATCGGTCGGTTTTCAAGGCGGGCAAAGCCCGCCAGCCCATTAAAATGGGCTGTGTTTTGCCTGTGAAGAAGTCTACCGCAGTGGAAAAGAAGCATTTGCTTCTTTTCCACTGCGGTGGCTATAGGAGGGAAGTTATTTGACGATCTTGTAATAGGTGCGGGCGGTGAGCAGATACACCACGGCGTACACCGCCAGGAACGCCGCCAGCGTCCCCCCGGTGCACAGAACCACCGTCATCACGTTCCGCACCCCGAACATGGTGAGCATACGGGCTACCAGGTTGAAGTCAAACAGGATGTGGACCGCCGCCACCAGAATGGGCAGGAAGAATACGATCAGCACCTGCCCCCGGATGGAGGATTTCACTTGCTGCTGGCTCAGGCCCACCTTGCGCATGATCTCGAAGCGGCCCTGGTCCTCGTAGCCCTCGGACACCTGCTTGTAGTAGATGATGAGCACGGTGGCCATCAGGAACACAATGCCCAGCACAATGCCCAGGAACAGGAAGCCGCCCGCCATGGCGTAGCCGTCCACCGCCATCTCGGCCCGGCTGTCCACCCGCCAGGACCCCCAGTCGCCGGTGCCATCGAAGAAGTGCTCATCTTCGATGACGGCATCGGACCAGGCGTACACCAGATCGATCTCTTTCTCGTTGGTGCAGTCCAGCTCCACCAGAAGGTCGGCGGAAATATTTGCCGCATTGTAATCCAGGGCGGTGTGCTGGAGCTCCCAGACCCGGTCCAGCGCGGTCTGGTCGGCTACCACCAGGCAGAGGGGCGTTTTCATGTCAAAGGTAATGGTGAAGTGTTGCACGGCGGGCAGGGTCTGGACCAGGTCAAAGGACTCGGAGCCGGTCTCGGCCCCATCCCGGAAGCCCTGGAGGGTGAGTGTGGAGCCGAACCCGTCGGGGAAGGCTCCGCAGACCGCCGCCTCCCCCGGCAGGAGGGCCGGGGCGGGATTCCCGGTGAGGATGGCGTAGTCATCTGCGGTGATGAAATAGGTGGCGCGCTTGTCGCTGGTATTGTCGGTGCGGCCCACATCCAGGCGGCTGTCGCCGGGTTCGGGCGCGGTGTTGAAGCGCAGGTACTCCACCGCCCGGAAATCGGTGACAGGGACATCCTGTTCCCGGGCGAAGCATTCCACCAGGGCCTTGGCGCCGTCAAGATCCAGGCTTTGGCTCTGAGCGGGGTCATAGGAGACGCTTATGTTGAAGCTGGCGGGGTACTGGGCGGCGATGATCTCCCCCTGCCCCAGGTAGAGGGCCAGGGTGCCGGATATCATCACCATCACCATGGTGGACAGGATGCAGATGTTGGCAAGGCCCACCGCGTTGCGCTTCATGCGGTAGAGCATCCCGGACACGCCGATGAAGTGGCCCGTCTGATAGTAGAAGCCCTTGTTTTTCCGCAGCAGCTTCAGCAGGGCGATGCTCCCGGCGGTGAACAGGCAGTAGGTGCCGATGATGACCAGAAGCACCGCCAGGAAGTAGAGCAGCATAGCCAGGGTGGGGTCCTTGGTGGTGACGGCGATGAAGTAGCCCGCGCCCATGGCCAGTACACCGATGACGGCCATCAGCCAGCGGGTCTTGGGCTCCTTTTCCCCCACGCTCCCGCCGTGGAGCAGCTCGATGGGTTTGGACAGCCGCACCCGGAACAGGTTGAGCAGCAGGGCCAGCGCCAGCAGCACTCCGAAGAACACCGCCGTCATGAGCATAGCGGGCAGGGAGAAGGAGGAGTGGAAGGGGATGGAGAATTGCAGCAGAGAGACCAGGCCGATAGCGGCCAGCTTGTGGAAGACAACCCCCAGCACCAGCCCGCCCACGATGCCGATCAGGGCGGTATACAGGCTTTCCCAGCACTGGATCAGGGCGATATTTCCCTTGCCCATGCCCAGGATATTGTACAGGCCCAGCTCCTTTTTCCGCTGCTTCATCAGAAAGCTGTTGATGTACAGCAGCAGCACGGCGGACAGGATGCCCGCCACAAACATCCCGATGCTCATCATGACCTGGACGTAGGCAAAGCCCCGCATGGTCAGCACGCCCGGGTCGGACACCAGCGCGGCCATGACGTAAAAGGCGGCGGTGAGCCCCGCCAGCGCCAGCAGGTAGGGGACAAAGAAGCGGTGGTTCTGCCTCATGCTCCGTGCCGCCAGCTTGGGGTAAAGTCCGTTACGCACGCTTCTCACCTCCGTCGGTGAGCCGGGTGAGGGTCTCGGTAATCAGGCGGTACATCTGGCCGTCGGTGCGGTTTTCCCGGTAGAGCTGGTGGTACACCCTGCCGTCCCGGATGAACAGCACCCGGCCCGCCCGGCTGGCGGCGGCGGTGGAGTGGGTGACCATCAGCACCGTCTGGCCCGCCTGGTTGATCTTGGTGAACAAATCCATGAGGCTGTCCGCCGCCCGGGAATCCAGCGCCCCGGTGGGCTCGTCGGCCAATATGATCTGGGGCTGGGTAATCAGCGCCCGGGCTACGGCGCACCGCTGCTTCTGTCCGCCGGATACCTCATAGGGGTATTTGTCCAGCAGCTTCTCAATGCCCAGCGTCTCCGCCAGCGGGGCCAGATGGCGTTTCATCTCCGGGTATTTCTTCCCCGCCAGCACCAGGGGGAGGAAGATGTTGTCCCGCAGGCTGAAGGTGTCCAGCAGGTTGAAGTCCTGGAACACAAAGCCCAGGTTGTCCCGGCGGAACGCGGCCAGCTCCTTTTCCCGCACTGCGGTGAGGTCCCGCCCCGCCAGCAGCACCGAGCCGGATGTGGGCTTATCAAGCGCGGCCAGGATGTTCAGCAGGGTGGTTTTGCCCGAGCCGGACTCGCCCATGATGGCCACATATTCCCCGTCCTCGACGGTAAAGGACACGTCGGCCAGGGCCTCCACCTTCTGTGCGCCGAAGCGGGTGGAATAGACTTTCTTTACATGATTGACTTCCAGAATAGACATATGTGTTTCCTCCAAACTGTACTACCTGTGTTGGTACGGACAGTATATCGCCTGGAGGTTAAGAAACCATCGGGGAGAACTATAAGAATTATTTAAGAAATGCGAAAAAACTGCCGGACAGCAAGCTGTCCGGCAGTTTTGAAGTGGAAAGGACTTAGTTGCTGATCTTCTGCGCGGCCTTCCAGTCGCGATTGTACTTGTGCTCGTCGATGAACAGCACCAGCACCACATTGACCAGAGCCACCCCGGCAAACACCAGGTAGGCCATACGGATCTGACCGCCGGTGGCCAGCTGGACAAAGCCGTTTACGGCGAAGCACAGGGCAGTGATGGCGCCCTGGATGGGGAAGATCACGGCGTTCACCTTGTCGAAGCCCTGACGGCCGAAAATGGAGGTGGGCAGGGAGGTGGTGAAGTTGGCGGAGCCGCCGATGCCCATGGCGATCATGAACAGGGAGGCGTACACCAGCGGGGTGATGCTCATGCCGGTGGCGAAGTTCAGCAGCAGGGCGATGCAGTACCAGATGCCAAAGCCGATCATGGTCTTTTTGGTGCCGATTTTTTCGTCGATGACGCCAACCAGCCAGGAGCCTACCACGCCGCCCAGGGCCAGCACGGTCATGATGTTCAGGGCGGTCTGCTGCTCAAAGCCGATCTCCACATTGCGCAGCACCAGCTGGGTCATGACGCCCACGGAGCAGATCTGGAACGCGCCGGTGGTGATAGCGGCCAGCCACAGCTCCCGGGTACACAGCAGCTTGCCCACGGTCCAGCCGCCGCCGTCGCTGCTGCTGGTGTCGTATTCCTCCTGGTAAACCTTGTCGGACACGTTGTCCGGATTCAGGCCGCGCTCCTGGGGGGTGTTGCGGATCAGGACCATACCCAGAACGCCCAGCACCATAGCGGCGATGCCGATAGGGACAACCGCGCCGCCGATGGTCTTGAGGACGGTGGGGCCAATCAGGATGGAGACCAGCTGGACATAGAACGCGGAGGCGAAGTTGTGGCCCATGGTGGTGTAGCCCATGACGGCGCCCTTCTTCTTGGGGAACCAGGAGGCAACCAGCGTGCCGCCCGCCACGTAGCCCGCGGACATGATGCCGCCGTAGACGAAGCACATGGCGGCGCAGTACAGGGGGACGCTGGGGACGTTAAAGGCCGCGATGTAGGCGATGCCGGCCACGATGCAGCAGATGCCGGAGGTGAGGCGGGGGCCGATTTTCTGGTTGATCTGGCCCACGATGATGAAGAATACCACGCCGACAAGGCCGGCAATGGAATTCATGTTCATGATGATGCCGTTTTCCACGCCCAGCGCCCCGGCAATGGCGGGGGCGGTGATGTTGGCGCCGTCGTTGCACATACCCACGTACAGGAAGAACATCAGCAGGCAGTAGAGGATGGTGATCCAGCCCCACAGGCCAAAGTTGAAGATGGAATTTTTGTTTCCGTCAGGCAGTTGGTTGACTTTTTTCACGTTGCGTTCTCTCCTTGTTCTCTCATAGTTTGCGGGGAAAAACCAGCCGGACAAAATGGCAATGAGCGTTATTTGCCGTACAGCATCCGGATCAGGTACTCGTTGAGGTCGGCGTTCTCCTTGGCGATCTGCTCCGGGGTCCACTTCATGAAGCCCTCGCCGGACTTGAAGCCCAGCTTGCCCTCGTCCAGCATCTGCTTGAGCAGGGGGGACGGCTCGTGGGAATCCTCCAGATCCTTGAGGATGTAATCGTGGATGTTGTAGGTCAGCTGGGTGCCCACCATGTCGGAGTTGGTGATGGGGCCCAGCTGGGGCAGGCGCAGGCCGAAGGCGTACTTCACGGCCTTGTCCACTGTCTCCGCGTCGGCAATGCCCCGCTCCACGATGGAGATGGCCTCACGCCACAGGGCGTGCTGCATCCGGTTGGCGATGAAGCCGGGCACGTCCTTCCTGCACAGCACCGGCTCCTTGCCCACGCTGGCCAGCACGTCCATGACGGTCTGGGCCACCTCGCCGCTGGAGGCGTCGGATTTGACCACCTCCACCAGGGGGATCAGGTGGCCGGGATTCCAGAAGTGGGTGCCCACGAAGCGCTCCCGATGCTTCAGGTCCCGGCTGATCTCAGAGGGGCTCATGACGGAGGAGTTGGTGCAGAAGATGGTGTCGGGGCGGCACCGGGCCTCCAGCTTGGCGAAGGTCTCCCGTTTGATGTTCATATCCTCGAACACGGCCTCGATCACCAGGTCGGCCTTGGTGACGATCTCGCTGTCCATGTCGGTGGTGAAGGAGATCCGGCTCAGCCGGTCGTCCACGTCGGCGTCGGTGAGGACGCCGTGCTCCACCAGCTGCTTGGTGTTGGTGCGGATGCCGCCGGGTACGTCGGTCTGGTACAGGTCGTACACGCCGATCTGGTAGTTCGGGTTGGAGGCGAACACGAAGGCGATGTTCTTGCCCATCATGCCGCCGCCGCAGATCAGGATATTTTTGATGTCCATGTCAGTTGGCGCTCCTTTCAGTCTGAGGTGTCCTCATAATCGTTGGCGTCGGGGGGATAGTCCCGGCTGCTCTCTCCCACCAGCTCCCCCTCGGTGTGGCAGGCGGGACAGCGGCCGAAGGCGGGGTCGGTGATGGTATCGGCCCCCGACTTGAATTTTTTACCGCAGTTGGGGCAGCGGTAGAACATCCAAAAAACGCCCCAGCTCATTTCTTCAGACCCAGGATCTCACGGGCCTCGGCGGGGGTGGCAGCCTCCCGGCCGAACTCCCGGCTGACCCGGACGGCCCGCTCCACAAACTGGGCGTTGCAGTCGGCCAGCACGCCCTTGGAGTACATCACGTTGTCCTCCATGCCCACCCGGACATGGCCGCCCATGGCGATGGCGCCGTACAGCATCTCCATGGCGGAGTGGCCCACGCCGAAGCAGCTCCAGGTGGAGCCGGGGCACAGCTGCTCCATGGTCTCCTTCATGAACACCAGGTTTTTCATGCTGCCGGGGATGCCGTTGGCGCAGCCCATGCAGAACTGGAAGTGCAGGGGGCCCTTCAGCACGCCCTTTTTCAGATAGTAGGCGGCGTTGGCGATCATGCCGGGGTCGAAGGCCTCGATCTCGGGCTTCACGCCCCACTCCTGCATATTCTTGCCCAGCTCCTCCAGGAACTTCGGGTGGTTGAGGAACAGGCTGGAGTGCAGCCAGTTCATGGAGCCGCAGTCATAGGAGCCCATCTCGGGGCGCAGTTCCTTCAGGTGGATCTGGCGGGTCTCATCGGTGGCGTTCAGGTCGCCGGAGGTGGTCATGTTGAGGATGATGTCGCAGTCGGGGTGGTTCTTGCGCAGCAGTTCCACGGTCTCACGGAACTTGTCGGCGCTCATGGTGCCGTTGCCGTTGTCGTCCCGCATATGCAGATGGGCCACGGCGGCGCCCGCCTTCCAGCAGGCGTAGACGTCCTCCGCGATCTCGGCGGGGGTCATAGGGACATTGGGGTTGTTCTCCTTCTTGGGCCACGCGCCGGTGGTTGCTACCGTAATAATGGTTTTGTTCATGATAACTGTCATCCTTTCCGTGTTTCAGGCAACCTGCCCTTTGCCCTGTTTATGACGCAAGGCCCGTGCCAAAATTGCCTGCACAGCAAAAAAATATGAAATCCGTTGGGGGGCAATGGAAAATGAGCCTGTCCGGAGGGCGGGGGAGAAGGGGAAAAAACCTGGATGGTGAAAAAAATCACCGCCCAGGTTTTGGGTAGACTATGTTATTTTTTTCGCAAAATGAAATTGAAAATGCAGTGTGGCAGGGTAAAACAAAAAAAGTGGGAAGAAACCGCGGCAATTTGGAGCGTGGTGAAAATTGTCACCTGGACGGTGAGATTATTCACCATGCTGCTCCGCCTCCGCCAGCCCATACTGCCGCAGCTTTTTGACCAGGGTGGAGTGGTCCACCCCCAGCGCCTTTGCCGCCCGGCGGATGGAGCCCTCCCGCTTCACGGCTTGGAGGACAATTTCCCGCTCATAGGCGGACACCTGCTGTTTCAGTGTGCCGGCGGCGGCGGACGAGCCATGGAAGCTGCCGCTGGAGCTGAGCGCCGCCAGCACGTGCCCGCGGGTGACGGCGCCGCCCTCCCCGTTGGTGACGATCAGGCGCTCGATGAGGTTTTCCAGTTCCCGGATGTTCCCCGGCCAGGGATATTCCGTCAAAAGCTGGAGCCCGTCCGGGGTGATGCGCATATCCCGGCCGTATTTTTTGCAGAAATCCCGGCAGAACCGCTCCGCCAGAAGGGGTATGTCCGTCTGCCGCTCCCGCAGGGGCTTCAGCTCAATGGGCACCACGTTGAGGCGGTAGTACAGATCCTCCCGGAAGCGGCCCTGCCGCACCTCCTCCCGGAGGTTCTTGTTGGTGGCGGCGACGACCCGCAGGTCCAGCTTCACCGGCCTGCTGCCGCCCACCCGGATCAGCTCCCGCTGCTGTAAAACCCGGAGCAGCTTGGTCTGTAAAGTCAGCGGCATATCGCCGATCTCATCCAGCAGGATCATCCCGGTGTCCGCCAGCTCGAACATACCCGCCTTGCCGGACCGCCGTGCCCCGGTGAACGCCCCCTCCTCGTAGCCGAACAGCTCCGATTCCAGCAGTTCCGCCGGGATGGCGGCGCAGTTCACCTTGATAAAGGGCTTGTCCCGGCGGGCGCTGCCCTGGTACAGTTCGTTGGCGATCAGCTCCTTGCCCGTGCCCGACTCCCCGGTGATGAGCACCGTCACGTCGGTCTGGGCCACGGTGCGAACCAGCTCCATCACCGACTCCATGGCCTCGCTGCGGTAGACCAGCTCCCGGCCCCCCGCCTGCTGGCGGCGGAGGAAGGCCAGCTCCTGATGGACCTTTTTCCGCTCCTCCGTCAAGGTGTGGAGCTGGTGTTCCAGCCGCTTCAGTTCGGGGAAGTCTCGGGTGTTGGTGACCACCAGCTTGATGTTCCCCGCCTCGTCGAACACGGGGGTGCCGGTGACCAGCACCTCCTTGCCCAGCTCCAGGATGGTGGCCATGGAATTGACCCGCTTTTTGGTTTTCAGCACCTGTCCCGTCACCGAGCCCTTGTACAGCAGGCCCTCAATTTCGGATACCCTGCGGCCCAGCACCTGCTCGGGGCGGATGCCTGTGGTGCGGGTGTAGGCGTCGTTGATGAAAACGATGACGCCCTCTCCGTCGGTGATGTGGATGCCGTCGTATAGGTTTTGGCATACCTCACGAAAATCCGGCTCGCTGAATGTTCTGTCCATGCCGATCCCTCCCGCCGTATGTTGTCCCTGGATATTATATCAGAGAAATTGGGACAAGGATAGTCCCAATGACGCGCTGGCCTGGATGCCAGTGCCTATTGACGGCTGGGGCTGGGGTCCAGCGCCCGGAATACAGTCCGGGAATACACTGCGGTGACGGCCGCGGCGCAGGCCGCGCCCAGCAGGACCGTCCAGGAGGGGCACTTCTCAAACAGGACGCCGTATACGGCCTGCCCCAAGGGGGAGGCGCAGTTGGAAACCGCCATGATAAAGGCCATCACCTTTCCCAGCAGATTGGCCGGGGTCTGTCCCTGGGCGGCGGCGCTGAGCTGCACCATAAGCATGGTGGACAGAATCATGATGGCAAAGCTCATGGCAGTCACCACCCAATAGCCCGCCGCCGGGGCCGTTCCCGGCAGCAGGGCCGCCGCCATGCCCGCCACGGTCAGGGCGGCGGCCAGCAGCAGCAGATTGCCCCGGCGCAGCCGCAGGCGCGGACCAAAGCACGCGGCCAGGATGCCGCCTGCCAGCCCGCCCAGGCCCATGGCCGCCTCGGTGACGCCCAGATGGAAGTCGCTCAGGCCCAGCACCTGGACCACCGCCACGGGTATGCCCACGATCAGGGCGGCGGACAGCACCAGGTTGAACAGCGCCAGCACCAGCATGACGGACAAAAACACCGGCTTTTCCCGGCGGATGAAGCGCCAGCCGTCTCCCAGGTCCTGCCGAACCGTGGCCAGTACGCCTCCCGGGGCCTGCTGGGGCTGATGGGGTATGTGGATGAACAGCTCCATGACGGCGGAGAGGAAGAAACAGCCAATGCTCATCCACAAAATGGGCTGAATGCCGAAGGAGCCGAACAGCACCCCGCCGATCATGGGGCCCAGCAGTCCGGACAGGGTGTTGACCATGTTGATGACGGCGTTGCCGCTTGTCAGCTGCTCCGCCCCCACCAGCAGGGGGATGCTGGCCTGCACAGAGGGCTGGTAGGCCCCCGCGATGCCGTAAAGCAGCATGAGGCAGACCACCAGCAGGGGGACCAGCGGCGCCCGGTCCAGCAGAAGGGCGAAGGCCAGGATCAGACACGCGGTGGAAAAATCCAGCGCCACCATAATATTCCGCTTGTTTACCCGGTCCGCCACCACGCCGCCCACGGGGGAGCAGAGCACGGCGGGGATGAACGCCGCCGCACCCACCGCGCCGAACAGGGCAGGGGACCCGGTCTGCCGCAGCAGGTACAGGGGCAGGACGAACCGCACAACGGCGTTGCCGAACAGGGATATGATCTGTCCGATCACCACCAGGGTAAAATCCCGGCGGAACAGGGGTGTCTGCGATTGATTCATAAAAATCCTCCTTTTAAACCGACCGTCGGTTTCTATATTGCTAAAAAGAACCTGCCCCATGGGCAGCTTCCCTTCAGTCCGCTTGATCCCGGTTCCGGGGTGGGTGATGGGCCATTTTAGCATACTCTGTGAGCGTGTCGATAATCTCCTGGTCAATCAGCTGAACAATGCCGAAGCTGCTGAACAGGTGGTTATATATGATGCACCGGGCTTCGATCTCCCCGGGGGTAGAGGGCTGGACGATGGGGTTGATCCAAATGTCCGACAGCAGCAGCATGGCCTCGGACAGCTCCTTGGGGTGGCTGGTCTGGATGGAGCCGTCCGCAATGCCCTGGCGGATAATCGGTTCCACAAAGAGCGGTACGACCTCCTGAAAGATGCTCCGCATTTCAGTGGCCAGAAATTTGGCGTTATCCATGAGATAGGGCATCATACAGAACATTTTCGCCTGACGTTCCGGTTGGAGGGAGACCTTGAAGATGGTGCGCAGCTTCTCCAGGCCGTTCAGCGCCGGGTCGTCCCGGACCTCCATCAAAATCTTAGCGTTTTGCTGTCCAATGCGATCGCAGACCGAGTAGAAAATGTCCTCTTTGGAGCTGAAATGGTGGTAAATAGCTCCTTTTGACAGGCCCGTTTCATCGATGATGTCCTGGAGGGAGGCGTGGTCATAGCCCGCTTCAATGAACAGACGCTCCGCCGTATCCAAGATTTTGCGCACAGTTTCCTCCGGATATTTGTTCCGCGCCACCAAGCTCCCTCCTCTAAACAAACCGTTGGTCTGTTTGAGAGCATACCACAAAAACGGGGTAGTGTCAAGAAAAAGTTGTGCGTCCTGTAATTGGCTGCTTCAGCGAATTTCAAATTGATTTTTCCATATTCGCGTGGTATACTGATTCCCGCTTTTTATCACAAATAGACACAGCCGGAGTTGATATCATGGATAAAATAATGGGACAGACAGAGAGCAGGGAGCGTTTTTTCACAAAGGACAGGGAATTTTACAGGACGCTGTTCAAAATGCTGCTGGTGGTAGCGCTGCAAAACCTTGTGGCCTACAGCGTGAATATGGCGGACAACATCATGCTGGGGGTATATGATCAGGCGTCCCTCTCCGCCGCCGCCACGGTGAACCAGGTGTTCTTTATGGTACAGCAGTTTGCCCTGTCCATCGGGAACGCGTTGGTGGTGCTGGGCGCGCAGTATTGGGGGCAGGGCCGGGTGGAGCCGGTGCGGACGCTGACGGGCATCGCGCTGAAGCTGGGGGTGCTCATCAGCGCGGCGCTGGTGGGCGTATGCGCCCTGTTCCCGGAGCCTCTGCTGTACCTGTTTACCGATTCCGCAGAGATCGTGGCGGAGGGGGTGCGGTACCTGTCCCTGATCCAGTGGACCTTCGCGCTGTTCATCCTGACCAATGTGCTGATGGCCGCTCTGCGCAGCGTAGGGGTGGTCAACATTTCGTTTTATGTCTCTGTGGTATCACTCATCGTAAACGCCGGCATCAACTATACGCTGATCTTCGGCCGGTTCGGCTTCCCGGAGCTGGGTATTTTGGGAGCGGCTGTGGGCACCCTGACGGCCCGGACGCTGGAATTTGTTGTGGTGCTGGCTTACATCCTGAAATGGGACAAAAAGCTCTGCCTGTTCAGCGGCGGAGGCGTGTGGCGCAGAGATAAATGCCTGCGGGGGGACTATGCCAAGGTCTACATCCCCATTATGTGCTCCCAGGTGCTGTGGGGGATCTCGGTGCCCATGCAGACGGCTATCCTGGGGCGCCTGTCGGACGACGCCATCGCCGCCAACTCCATCGCCACCACCTTCTACCAGTATCTGAAGGTCATCGTCATCGCCATGTCCTCGGTCTCCGCCGTCATGATCGGCAACGCCATCGGCCGGGGGGATTTGAAGCGCATCAAGTCGGACGCCAGGACCATGGCCGCCATTGACGTGCTCATCGGGGCGGTGCTGGCGGCGGCGCTGTTCCTGCTGAGGGGCCCGCTGGTGTCCCTGTACGCCCTGACCCCGGCGGCAAAGGAGATGGCGCTGAACCTCATCGCGGTGATGAGCATTGTGATGGTGGGGATGTCCTATCAGATGCCGGTGAGCTTCGGCATCATCCAGGGGGGCGGCGACACCGGATTTACGATGAAAATGAATTTGATCTCGACCTGGCTCATTGTGATGCCGCTGTCCTTCCTGTCGGCGTTCTGGTGGAAGTGGCCGGTGGAGGCGGTGGTGCTGGTGATCCAGTCCGACCAGATTTTCAAGGGCCTGCCTACCTATCTGCGGTTCCGGAAATACCAGTGGATGAAGAAGCTGACCCAGGACGGATAAGGGCCGGGGCGGTACAGATTGACGGCGGTGCGCGCCATTCTGCCTTGACAGCCTCCCCGGCGGGCGGTTATACTGAGCCTATGGTGCCCCCGGCGTCCGCCGCCATCGACCAGCCCTCATGGCGGCGGCGCACACCGGGGGGACAATTTGAACCCGCGGGCATTCGCAGGCGGATCCGGCTCCGCCGTCCAGCCGGACGGGGAGACGGCGGCGGGATTCAACACTTATATGGAGCGTTGCCGCGCCCTGCCGGACGTGGAACGCAAATCAGTGGAGGTGTTTTAAAATGTTGGAAGAACTGAAACAAAAGGTGCTGGAAGCAAATTTACTGCTTCCTAAGTACAACCTGGTCACCTTTACCTGGGGCAATGTGTCCGGGCTGGATCAGGAGAGGGGCCTGATGGTCATCAAGCCCTCCGGGGTGGAGTACGACGGCATGACCGCCGATGATATGGTGGTGGTCAGCCTGGAGACCGGGGAGCGGGTGGAGGGCAGATGGAAGCCCTCCAGCGATACCAAAACCCACTTGGAGCTGTACCGGGCCTTCCCGGGGGTGGGGGGCATCGTCCACACCCACAGCCCTCACGCGGTGGCCTGGGCCCAGGCGGTAGAGGATATCCCCTGCTTCGGCACCACCCACGCCGACTATTTTTACGGCTCCATCCCCTGCACCCGCCACCTGTCCCAGGCGGAGCTGGAGGAGGACTACGAGAAATACACCGGTACAGTGATTGTGGAGGCGTTCCGGGAGCGGTGCATTGAGCCCACCGCCGTCCCCGGCGTGGTGTGCGCCAGCCACGGCCCCTTTGCCTGGGGGAAGGACGCGGCCCAGGCGGTGTATCACGCGGTGGTGCTGGAGGAGGTGGCGCGGATGGCCATCCTCACCCGGCAGGTGCGGGCCGCCGCCGGTCCCGCCCCCCAGCGCGTTCAGGACAAGCACTATTTCCGCAAGCACGGCCCCAGCGCCTATTACGGGCAGGAGTAAGGCGCGGCCTGCCTGATCCGAACGGGCCCGGTATATAGCAGGTTTTGCGGATAAGTAATCAAACTGTATTTTCGCAGTGCATAATGCGGAGAAGGACATGAGGCAAGTCTGCCCCATGTCCTTCATTTTTTGAAAATCCCTCTTGACAACTGTTGCAATCTGATCTATACTGTACTTGTCGGTACAATACAGTAAATGACAGACAGGCGGTGGAAATTTGGAGATTGTAGTCAGCAACAAAACGAGCCGTCCCCTGTATGAACAGATCTCGACCCAGGTCAAGGCGCAGATCATGAGCGGGGAGCTGAAAGCGGGAGAGCCCCTTCCCTCCATTCGTTCCCTTGCCAAGTCCCTGCAAATCAGCGTTTTGACGGTGCAGAAGGCATACGACCTTCTGCAAACGGACGGGTTTATTGAGACAACGGCGGGAAAGGGCTGCTTTGTTTCCGCGCAGAATCAGGACTTCTATCTGGAAGAGCAGCAAAAGAAAATTGAGGAGCATTTTAATGAGGCCATTGAGATTGCCCGCACCAGCGGAATCTCTCTTGATAAAATGCTGAACCTGCTAACGCTTTTATATGAGGAGGATTGACCATGACAAATGCTTTCACTGTTTCGGGGCTGACCAAAACGTATCAGGATTTTGTTTTGGATCACGTCTCGTTTTCCGTCCCCAGCGGCTCCATTGTGGGCCTGATTGGCGAAAACGGCGCCGGGAAAAGCACCACCATCAACGCGGTCCTGGGCCTGATCCAGAAGGAGGCGGGCCAGGTCTCCATTTTCGGGAAGGAAGGACTGGATGGCGATACCAAGGAAGAGGTCGGCGTGGTCTTTGACGGCAGCAACTATCCCGAAATCCTCTCCCCCAGGAAGCTCAACGGGGTCATGAGGAACATCTACCGCTCCTGGGATGAAGCGGCATACTTCCGCCTTTTGCAGCAGTTTTCCCTGCCCCCTGACAAGCCCCTCAAGCAGTTTTCCAAGGGAATGAAAATGAAACTGGCGATTGCCGTCGCCCTCTCCCACCACTCCAGGCTGCTGATCCTGGACGAAGCCACCAGCGGCCTGGACCCGGTGGTCCGGGACGACATTCTGGATATGCTGCTGGACTTTGTTCAGGAGGAGGACCACTCCATTCTGGTGTCCTCCCACATCACCAGCGACCTGGAGAAGATCGCGGACTATATCGTGTTCATCCATGAGGGAAAAGTGGTCTTTTCCAAGCCCAAGGACGAGCTGGTGGAGCAGTATGGTATCATTAAGTGTGGAGCCGCACAGTTCGAGGCATTGGATAAACTGGACATCATCGTATATCGCAAGATGGATTATGAATGGCAGGTTTTGGTTGCGGATCGTGTTGCCATGAAGAAAAAATATCCCAAAGCACTGATTGTTTCAGCTTCGATTGACGAAATTATGCTTCTCTATGTAAAAGGAGAAAGGGGGAAATAAAATGAAAGGCTTATTACTCAAAGATTATTATTTAATCAGGTCTGTGCTATATATCATACTTGTAGTTTTTGCAGTGGTTGGAATAGGAATGTCTTTTTTGACTTCCACATGGGTTTTAACTGTAATTGCAACTGTTATGCTCGGAATGATCTCTGTAACAACGATAAATATGGACAGAAACTCTGGCTGGAAAAAAGTTTCGATTGTTTTGCCTGTATCCAGAACGGCTGTTCTGGACTGTAAATATATCCTGTATTTACTGCTTAGTGGAATTGGTTTGCTTTCAGGCGTCATTCTGGGTGTTGCGGCATCCATTATAAAAGGTCAAATTGACTATCAATCTATGATGCTGTTTGTTGGTGTCAGCGTTGCTATGGCATTGTTTTCTGGTAGCATGACAATACCACTCACATTCCTGCTTAGTGAAGAAAAAAGTATGTTGGCTTTAATCATTGCGTACCCTCTTTCCGCTTTCATGTTTGTAGGAGCTGCGCTGTTAATCGATAACAAGTTGCTCGCTTGTGGTCTTGTGACTATTGCAGGCGTATTGCTTTATGGGATTTCGTGGCTGATTTCGAGAAAACAACTCATAAATAAGGATATGATTTGACAAGGAATAGCAAACAGGGGAAAGCGTTATGAAACGGTCTATACACAAGGGACTTCATGGAACATTGTCGTGGATATTGAAACGGGATATTGCCTGATTGCAGTTCAGTTCCATCTCCCCTCCAGGCCAGTGGGGCGGCTGCGGCTGCTCCGCTGGCCTTCTGCGCGGGATGAAAACATTTCATGACATATCCGCAGCATTTCATGACATCGGGGGTTGTATCCCTGTTTCTCTTTTGTTATTCTGAATTTATTCTATTCTCCCCGCCTCCGGCGGGGAGAATAGAATAAGAGCGTCAGAACCGTGGTGGTAAACATGATAAAATTTGCGATCTGCGACGATGAACCCATGATGGCCCGGGAGCTTGCCGGCCATCTTGCGGACTATATGAGAGAAAATTTAATCACCGCTTACGACCTCAGCAGTTTTCCTGATGGCCGCGCCCTGCTGGATGCGGTTGATCGCTTTGATGTGATTTTTCTGGACATCCAGATGGAACAGCCGGACGGCATGGAGACGGCCAAGCTGCTGCGCCGGCGGGGAGACCACAGCCTGCTGGTATTTGTGACGGTGCTGAAGGAGCTGGTATTTGACGCTTTTCAGGTGGAGGCATACGACTATCTGCTCAAGCCCCTGGACAGCGCCCGCTTCAAACAGACGATGGACCGGGTGCTCCGCGCCCTGGAACAGAGGACGTCTGAGAACATCGTAATCCAGCGGGGAACCGGCTGCGAGGTGGTCCTCCTGTCGGACATTGTGTACTGCGAGGTGTTGGGCCGGAAAATCTACCTCCATAAAAGTGACGGGACAGTGAGCGACTACTATGACAAGCTGGAGGATCTGGAGCGGCGGGTGGACGGGCGCTTTTTCAAGTGCCACCGGAGCTATCTGGTCAATCTGGACTATGTGCGCGGGTGCCAGGACGGGCAGGTCCTGCTGTTCCAAGGGGAGCGTATCCCCGCCTCCCGGCTGCGGGAGCGGGAACTGACCCAGGCTCTTTTGCGCTATATGAAAGAGAGGAGTATCTGATATGGACTATTTCGCTCTGTTTTTGGACAGCTTCTGCCTCCTTGTGGGACATGGGGTGATGCACATGGTCTTTATCAGGCGCCTCACCAGGAAGAGACTGAAAAAATGGTATTTTGCCGTTTATTTTCTCATCCTGGGTATGATTCAGCTTATCTCGGACAGGCTCGCCCTTGACGGGACACTCCCCGTTGGCGCAGGCGTGCTGGCGCTCTACGGACTCAGCCGCTATGGGATGAGAAATCAGCGGTCCGTGTCCTGGCTGGCCGCCGTGCTGTCCTACTACGTTTCACAGCTCTCCTTCGGGATCATCAACTCGGTGGAGGCGGCGCTCTTTCCCCGCTTCATCGGCAGTCCGCTGTTTTATCTGCTGTTTTTGGCGGCACAGCTCCTGTTCTTTGTGCTGTGCGCCGGCTGCTATTATGCCGTACTGAAGCTCCTGGACTGGACGGAGGACAGCCAGACGCCCTACATCGGTCTGCTGCTGTTTCCCGGACTGTTTTTCTTTGCCGCGGAGCTGTATATCCTGGAGACTGCCTACAGCTTTTTTGCCCCCGTCATTTCTCTGGAGGAGGTAGGAAAGCACAGCGCGCTGCTGCTCCTGCAAGTCATGGGGCTGGCGGCGCTGCTGTGCACCCTGTACGCCTACCGCCAGCTCTGCCGGGGCTTTCAGGCCCAGGCGGAGCTGCAATCGCTGGCCCAGGCGGCCCATGAGCAAAAGGTTTATATTGCGGAGGCCCAGGCGCGCTACGAGCAGACGAAATCGTTCCGCCACGACATCAAAAATCATCTGTCCGTCCTGGACGGCCTGCTTCGGGGCGGGAAGCCGGAGGAGGGCAGGGAGTACCTGAAAAAACTGGAGGCCGTCTCGGAGTCTCTGTCCTTCCCCTATCAGACTGGCAACCCGGTGGTGGACATTCTATTGGGGGAGAAGCTGGGGCTGGCGAAGGAGATCGCGGCAGAGGTGTCCCTGGTCCTGCCCAAGCCCTGCGGGATCGACGACTTTGACCTGTGCGTGCTCTTTGCCAACGCCCTGGACAACGCAATCGCCGCCTGCCGCGCAAACGATGGCGCCAAGGCCATCCGCATCAGCGGAAAGCAGCAGGGAGATTTCTATATGCTGACCTTTGAGAACACCTGCTCGGATGGGCCGTTGCCCCCGGCGGGCACCGGGCTTTCTAATATCAAAGCGGTGGCGGAAAAGTACCACGGGGCGCTGCTGACGGAGAAAAATGGGCGGCAGTATTATCTGAGTGTGTTGCTGAATATTTCGCCCTGTAATTCTTAATTTAAGGGGGATCATTTATGCGTCATGTGTATGTTCGTGGAATGATTAGCGCAATCTGGCTGATCGTAGTGGCTGCAAGTGGTGTGTCTGGCAAACCAAAGGACGCTGCCCGCTACGCTGTTTTGTGCGTTTTATTTTTGTATTCCACATATACAGCTTGGAAAAAGGCAAAAAAAGACGGTAAGAAGAAGGAAATAGATGATGGAAACGATACTTTATGTTGAGGACGATTTGAGCCTGATTGATGGTCTGGAATATACACTGGAAACCAACGGATATTCTGTGGACAACGTCCGGACAGTCAGGCGGGCATTGGCATTATTCAATCGCAAATCCTATCATCTGCTCCTGCCGGATTTTCTCATACTGAACTTATACATAAATATTTTGTGAGTGCCCGCAAAACCTTGTGAAACCGCGCATTACACCGCATTTCCTGACAACAGGCCACCTCAATTACTACGAATTTACTACCAAGGAATGAGTTTTGATACGACAAAACGCGGGGAAATGCGGACATACGGTTTTAAGCCTTGCCCCTGAATAGCCACCTGAAAATCACATACTGTCCGACTGTATAGGCCGTCTTTTCTGCATCGAAAAGGCGGCTTTTTCTATGCCCATACATAGCCGACTGTTTCGCCGCAGGCGGCTAAATCTATGAAAGGAGGGAACCCCAAAATGGCTAAACCGAAAGTAATAAGCATGGCAAATCAAAAGGGCGGTGCAGGTAAAAGCACCACCGTCTACAACCTGGGGGCCGGTCTTGCGCTGGAAGGCAAGAAAGTTCTGATGCTGGACGCAGACCCCCAGGGGGATTTGACCAAGATGCTGGGCCAACGCAAGCCCCACGATCTGCCCCTGATCCTCGCCAATGTCATGAGCGATGTGGTGTCCGGGAAAGAGCCGACCGGCCACCCGGAGATCATGCACCACCATGAGGGCTTTGACTTCGTGCCGGGGAACCGCAGCCTGTCCGCCGTGGAGGTCAGTCTGGTGAACGTGATGAGCTGGGAAACGGTACTCCGGCAGTATGTGGACAGCGTGAAGCGGGACTATGCCTATGTTCTGTTGGATTGCCGTCCCTCACTGGGTATGCTGACCATCAACGACCTGTCCGCGTCGGACTATGTTCTTATTCCCGTCCAGGCGGACCGTCTGGAGGTTGAGGACATGACGGAACTGGTGGGGACGGTGCGGAGTATCCAGCGTCAGAGCAACCCCCGGCTGAAGATCGGCGGCGTGTTCTTGACGATGGCGAATGAAACCAACTTCCGCAAGGATATTGCCGCCACCGTCAAATCGAATTTTGGGAAACACCTGCCCGTGATGGACGCGGTGATCCCGGCGACGGTGCGGCTGGCGGAGGGCAGCACGGCAGACAAGAGCATTTTCCAGCATGAACCCAGGGGGCGGGCGGCGGAAGCCTAGAGAGCCCCGAAAAGTTTGTGTAAAAAAAGGAATAAAAGGCAACCTTTCAGTCAAGGTTTTCGCAAGCTCGGGTAGGGGGTGCCGTTGCAAGGGTCAGGCTTTTTTTGACAAGTGACTATCTCTCATAGTCGCATGGCGGCATCCTCCTATGTGCCGCCGGTGGATATAAAAACGGCGGCTTTGAATCATCAAAACCGCCGCTGGAAAGAGCGTTTCGACATAAGGAGTCGGCCTGCCCAGCAGCGTTTTTTCTTTTCTGCCGCTGGGCAGACTTGGCTTTTATTTAGGAAATCCCAAATAAACCGCAATGAGAACAAACACGATTCCGAGTGCGATAAGGATTACAGGCCACCCCTTTTGCTTTCTGCGGGAAATCCCGATTGCAGCAAACAATATCCCCAGCAGCATTGACGCAATCATCGCAAAAAATCCCATTTTATTTGCTCCTTTCAAGATGGATTACTCTATCATGACGATTGGCTATTTCCAAATCATGAGTTACAGTAATGATGGTGGTGTTAAACTCTTTGTTCATGTTAAAAAGCAAGGTTACAATTCTTTCTCTGTTCTCCACATCCAGGGATGCCGTAGGTTCATCAGCCAAAATAAGTTGAGGTTTCATGATGATTCCTCTGGCAAATACAGCTCTGGCCTTTTCTCCGCCGGAACATTCAAGAGGTTTCTTTTTTAGTATGTGCCTGATCTCAATCGCACTAACGACAGCATCGAAATCCTCAATCTCCCCAACACCCTTTTTGTCAGGACTGGCATAGAGAAACGGCAGTTTGATGTTATCTTCAACCGTCAAAGAGTTAATGAGTGCCGACTCTTGAAGAACAAAGCCAATCCGTTGATTTCGCCATTGCGCCAACTGACTTGTATGTAACTGATCTGTCGGAGAACCGAAAAGCGTATATTCACCAACATAATTTCTATCAAGCAATCCAATGATATTGAGCAAAGAACTCTTGCCTGCTCCCGATTCGCCTACAATGGCAATTTTTTCACCGGCGGCGACTTCAAGCCTGAAATCATTTAAAATTGAAATCTGCGTCTTTTTACTCTTGTAGATTTTTTCTTTAACGCTCAGATCAATTATCTTCGTCATTGCAATACCCCCAAGGAGATTGGAACCTTTTTGATTTTCCACAACATACTTTCGACAACAATTATTCCGATAACAATATCAGAAACGACAACCAGCAACAAAGCCAGCCAGTCCATTCCGATCAAACCAAACAATCCGTAAGTGGCAAAGGTAGCGTCTTTCCTTAACCAGCACCCGTATCGGTTAAAAGCGGTGAATGTGGCAATCAGTGCTGCATTAACAAAGGAGAGCATACCAAAGTAACCATAAAAAATTCTTTTCAGCTTTGAGTAACTCAATCCAACCAATAGATTGATGGTAAAGTCTTTCAGCATTAAGCGAACACTCACCAATGCGTTCCAAACAGAAAGACAAGTTATGACGATCAGCAGAATAAAGGTCGTTATAAATATAATTTTCAGGGAATGAAGATAGTATTCGTTAAAATAGTCGTAGTTTTCCTTTTGGCTAAAGAAATTGAAGCTTAAACCCAAATTATCTTTGATAACCTCACTCAAATCCGCTATTTCTTCTTTTGAGGTGTCCAGAAGTATAATATCCATGAGGCCATTAAATTTGATGTCCATGTTCGCATGATTGATAAATTCCTCATTCACTGGAAAGAGGATTGAGAAATTATAGTATGCCTTAGAGTTGAGGGCATAGAAATTAGAGTGGTAGGCGTTTTGCTCCAACACGCCCTGAACCTTTAGCGTTAAAGGCCGCCCAAGAGCAGATTCTTCCATTTCTATCGTTGCTCCAACGGGGTATGTTTTGCTTAACCCTTTTCCTATTAAAACAGGGATTTCCCCGTCTGATTGGTAATCAAAGTCCAAATCTGTCCCTTGTGAAAGCTCAAATTCATTTAATCTGTAATACTGCTCGTTCAGATATCCCAATGATATTTTCATATCATCGCTGTTGGGAACAGATACGATAAACCCGTCTGTATAAAAAGCATACTTAAAGCTACTGTTCAAATAGTCATATACTGCTTGTGTTCCGCTTTCGCCAACTATGCTCATATCAATATGACTGTTCGGGTCTAAGTTGGCGATGTAAACTCCCTCTTGATTTACATATTTTGTTTCCTGATACCCTTGAAATGTTGACAAAATGGAACGGGCGGCAGTAAAGGTTATGTAATTCGCCATGAGGAGCAACAGCATGATGCCGATACCAAGGATTGCTTTTCTCAAAAATATTTTTGAAACAATAAATTTAAATATTTTCATATTTCCGTACCCGCCTTGCGCTGATTAGTATGTATGTGACAAGAATAGGGATTAAATAAAAATTGCCGGCTGAATTGAACCCAAAATGGAAATTTACCAAAGCCGATAGAAGATAAACGAAAATTAGTATCATAAGACAGTCCAGCACATACCGAATGGTGATGCTGAACATAGTGCCGCCTACAAGTATTCTGCAAAATATTTCTGCCTTTTTTCTCTCCAGCATTTGATAATGGAACACTATCACAATGAAGGTGAACAATGAAACAATCAAGGGCTGGTAATCAATAAAATTTTTCAAAAATGCCTTTAGAATATAGGCATCCAAATCCAAAGTCTTTGCATAATCCAAAAGCAAATTGAGAGAAAAGCAGAAAATATATGCAATACTTAGCTCTAACATATCCGTTAGTCTAAACAGAGATTTTTTCATGCTCATCCCTCTATCCCCTCGAAGTGTTCAGCTTTGCTTTATAAAGAGATTTTCCCGTCAGCATTGCAAAATAAAGCAGCATAGCAACCAGGATGATAATGCAGAAATCTCGCTGCGATGAATATGTCGTGAAGTTAAAGCCTTTTGTGCAAAGCTGCGCTGCCATATAGGAAATTGGGAACGGTATAGCCCTGTCAATCCAAGCAACGGCTGTTTGCTTATTTCTTAATAGCAATCGTAAAATTACAAGGACAACAAGGGCAAGAAAAGCTAACAGGAAATACGGCATCAGGATCAGCCTTGGCAGGGTTACGCCGTTTTCTTCCGTGTTTTGATTTGCCCCATAAATCAGTACATCCTCAGAGCCATCGTTTTGAGCATAGAAAATCTGAATTTCAGTTTCATGGTCAAAAGGCATCACCATATTTTGTTTTCCGCGATCAGACAGACGTAAGTCCCAAGTGGTAGTCCAAGCATTTATGCGATAAATTGCCGTTTCTGTTTCATTGTCAAACACTTGATTACAGCTATAACCTGTCACCTCACGATCAAAGGTGATGATAACGCCCCCATCAGGGACATCGATCACATTGAGCAGATTATCGGAATAGGGGAAAAATTCAGGTGATGTTAAAATCCCAAAAATAATCGTTACGATGGCACAGGCCAAAATTGCCGTGAAACAAATAGTCTGCAAGCGTTTGATAAATAAGTCCCTCTTTACCCTTTTCAACGGCACAATATCAGCATCATGAACAGCATCAGGGATGAATTTTGCAGCTTTCTGCATACGCTCAAACTCAGCACGGCACTCCGCGCAATGCTCAAGATGTTCGCTGACAAATTCCCGTGTATCCGTACTTGCCATATCTTCTGCATAAAGCGGAAGTATGTCTTTGATTAAATTGCATCTATCAATCATTATTGCCCTCCATTTGTTCCAGTATTTTGTTTCTCGCCCGGTGATAGGTGACACAGGCCCAGTTATCTGTTTTTTGAAAAATTTTTGCGATTTGTTTGAAACTCAACTCTCCAAAAACCCGCAGCATAAAAACTTCCTTATACGGTTCGGCTAAATTGTGCAGCAGCAGATGTATTCGCATGGCATCACTTCGGTTTATTATCTGTTCCTCAATGGTGTCTATGTTATCTGTAAATTCAACATCATCAATATCTACAAGCCCCTGCTGCTTTTTCAAGTGAGAGAAATAACAGTTTTTGGCGATTTGACAAAGCCAGACGCGAATATCTGTATCGCCGTGAAAAGCATCTATTGAGCGCATTGCTTTGAAGAATGTTTCGCTTGTGATTTCCTCTGCAAGATTTTCATCTTTGGACAGTTTTTTGAGAAAACGAAATACATCATTAAAGTACCTTTTATAGATTTCCTCAAATTCATCTTTTGAATCTGCCACTTTCTCACCTCCTCCCTTATAAGACTTCGCATTTCAAAAAATCTTACAAGGTTTTTGAAATATTTTTGAAAACAGTGTTTTCCACACAGGCTTGTGCAGAGCGGACACCCCTCACGGCACATTTAGATTTTGTCGAAATCAGTATAGACTGTCACTTGCCCTATATGCAAGGTGCTATTATTAAGAAATGCGGAGATTGCCCCGCATTTCTGTCATATCATAATCAATTCCGCCATAATGACTTCTTCCGCCTGGGCCTTGCAGTCATTTATCCGACCCACCCATTTCATCTGATTTTCAGCCTTTAACCGCTCCGTTATGCCCTGCCGCTGGTCGTAATCTTTTACCAACTGAAAGAACATTTCCTCTGCCTGAAGGTCAATGTCGGCAAGATATGTGTTCAATTCGCCGTACCTGAATCCGTGTGGCCAGAAGTCAAGAATAAATTGCAGTAAATTAGAATAATCAGCACAGCGCACAAAATCGCCGCGCCTGTTTTGTACTATTTGACAGCAAAATGCGTACAAAAACCTAAACGGGCGGTGTTCTCTCGCTCGTTTAGAACATTTGTATTAAGTTCCGCTGGTCAAGCCGCCAGCCGTTCTTCGCCAAATAGATCGGCGGCGGATTTCCACCCCAGCAGTTTTCGCGGATAGTTGTTTATCCACCGTTCCGCTTCCGCCACCTGTTCTTTTGTTACTTCGTCAAAGTTGGTTCCTTTTGGAAAGAAGCGGCGGATCAGTCTGTTCATGTTTTCGTTGCTTCCGCGCTCATATGCGGAATACGGGTGACAGAAGAAAACGATCGTTCGCTTGCCCTTCCGGCGGTGTGCAATCTCTATTCCCTCAAAGTCCTGGAACTCGCTCCCGTTATCCACGGTAATACTTTTGAACAGGGTATAGAACAGCTTCCCGAACTTCCGTTCAAGGTAGTTTATGGCCTTTACTACGCTTGCCGCCGTGTGGTCTTCTACCAGAATCATGATCCCCATGCGGGTACGCCGTTCTGTCAGCACCAGCAGCGCTTGCTTTGATCCCTTGCACCCCATAACGCTGTCCATTTCCCAATGACCGAACTTTTCCCGGCTCCCGATCTCTTTCGGGCGCTTCTCTATGCTTGTCCCGCGTGGCGCTCTTGCAGTCTGCTTTTTGCTTTTCTCCGCATAATGTCGCCGTCCCTTCTCATACAGGTATTTTTCATCCAGTACAAGGAACACGTCCCCACGGTAAATATAGTTATAAAGCGTTGTTTCGCATATCTCCGTTTCGTAGCTTTCCCCGGTTCCGCCGTTCCTGATAAACGCCAGTGCCGCGCCTGGGGAAAACCGCTGTTCCACGATCAGTTCTTCCAACTTCTTTACCAGCGCGTGATCGTGTCCGATTTTCAGATCCGGCCCCTTTTCTGCCAGGTGTTCCCGGTATTTTCTGTGTGCCACTTCCGGGCAGTAAATCACAACTTTTTCCGGCTCATCGGTAGAATGAGTGGGTGGTAAAAACTGAACAAGCCCTTGGCAACACAGGGGAAACGACTATGATTAAGTTGCGAAACAAAAATCAAGGAAGAAGGCC
>CAJTGJ010000034.1 GCA_910575695.1 Oscillospiraceae bacterium
ATTTGGTAGAAAACTGCTTCCTGGTTCTGAAACGCTGGAGAGGGATTGCCACTCGCTATGCCAAAACCTCAGATGCTTTTATCGCTGCGGTACACGTCCGTTGTATCGCTATTTGGGCTGCTATTCGCACTTAACTCGTGTAAACACTGTCTAAGCTCTGTGGCACAGCAGGAAGTAGAAAACATTTCCGCTAACGTCAAAAAGGGCCTGAAAATGAAGATGCAGCGTGGTGAGTTGGCCGGCTTCCAAGGTTGCCTGGGCTATGACTACCATCCGGCGGACAAGACAATCACTGTCAATGAGGAAGAAGCGGAAACCGTGCTGGCCCTTGTCCAAGCAGATTCGGACAGATAAAAGACCCCCCTCCCCGCACAGGGGAGGGGGGTTTTTATTATGGCAGGCGGGCCTCGGGGACATAGGCCCGGTGGAGGAAGGTAACGATTGTGCCGCGGTTACAGACCTTGTCGGGGCTGAAATTCCCGTTTCCGGTGCCATCGGTAATTCCGTTGGCCACCGCCCAGTCCACAGCGGCGGCATAGCCCGCCCCGGCGGGCACGTCGTTAAAGCCGCTGGCGGCGGCGCTTTCCCTGCCAAATGCCTGCCAGATGTAATTTACCGCGTCGGCGCGGGTACACGGAGCGGATGAATTGAAGTCTGCGCCGATCATACCCTTCTCCCGAGCCCAGCTGATTGCCTTATCCATGTCCCCGGCATCAGCAGTGCCCTCACCCCGCGCCGCGCGATAAAGGAATGTCAGAATCTGGGCGTGGGTGCAATCCCTGCCGGGGGAGAAGGAAGTGCCGCCGGTGCCGTTGGTGATGTCCTGCTCCACGGCCCAGTTCACCGCGTCCGCGTAGAACGCTCCGGCGGGCACGTCGGTAAATTTAGGCGCGGCGCCTGCGACAAAGGGAATGCCGTTTGCCTTGGCATATTGCTCCGCATAGCTGCCTTGCTTTCCATAGATAGTCAAGCTGTCACATTCCCCAAACGCCTCCGCCCCGATTGTGGTTACACTACTGGGGATGGTTATGTTGGTTAGGCTCTTGCAATAACAGAATGCCTGTTCACCAATTGTGGTTACGCTACTGGGAATAGTCACACAGGTCAAATTTTCACAGCTGAAAAAGGCGTTGCCACCAATTTCAGTTACCCCATCACAAATGGTCACGCTGGTCAACCCATAGCACAAAACAAACATCCCGTCAGTAATTGTGGTTATGCTGCCAGGAATGGTCACTGTAGTCAGGTAATCGCAGTGTTCAAATGCGGCAGGACCGATTTGGGTTACGCTGCTGGGAATAATCAAGCTAGATATGGAAGAATAGGCGAACGCCCGTGAACCAATTGCGGTCACTCCATTGGGAATCGTTATGCTGGACGCGTTACAAGCTCGAAACACAAACTCGCCAATCTCAGTCACCCCGTTTGGAATAACTATGTTTTCACCGGGGCCATAATTGTCAGCCTCTGAACCAGGACCGTTGTACTCACTCAGGACGCCGTTCTCAATGACGAAATCGCTGTCCGCCGCAAAAGCCGGGACAACCAGCCCCAGGCACAGGGCCAGCGCAAGGAACCATGCTGAAAGTCGTTTTTTCATGTTTTCGTCTCCTTTAATTATGATTTCCAACAGACCGGCCCGGGGCGGGGCCGTGAACCCGCCCCAGGGGCCTGCCGGAAACATAAAAAGCGGTGTCGAGTTCAATTACCCAACACCGCCTTGAAAAAATCAACGCGAACACAAAGCCTATTCCATCGTTTCCCGCCTTGCCAATCTGACGGAAAACAGATATAATAAACCCGTGGTACGATAGTTAATCGCTGTGTTGAGTGGTGAGGTCACTCGCGCAGGGCTGTGGGGTGTTCCAGCACCCCACGGCCTGCCGCCTTTTATGCTTCCACCCCAATATTATCCTATCACAGCGGGAAATGCAAGAGCTTTTTACCATCAAAAACGCCGCGCAGGGGACGATCCCCCGCACGGCGCTTTTTTGTCACAGCGGCGCGTCGCAAAACGCGCAGCACCGCACGCCCCCCGTCTCCTTCACCAGGGGCGGCAGATAGTGCTCCGTCTGGGTGATGCACCGGGGGTTGCGGCACACCGGGCCGTGTCCGATCTCCACCGGGCCGGGGTCCGACCGGGGCTGGTTGGCCAGGTCCGCCAGCAGGGCCATCCGGGAGAACATCCCGTACCGGGCCTGCTGGAAGTACACCGCCCGGGGGTCGTCGTCCACGTCCACCGCGATCTCGTCCACCCGGGGCAGGGGGTGCATCACCAGCAAATTTTCCCTGGCCCGGCGGAGCTTGGACCGGGTGAGGACGTAAATGCCCCTGCACCGCTCGTACTCCAGCGGGTCGATGAACCGCTCCCGCTGGATGCGGGTCATGTACAGCACGTCCAGCTGGGGGATCACCGGGTCCAGCCCGGCCACCTCCAGGAACGGCATATTGTTCTCCTTCATAAACCGCCGCAGGTAGTCGGGTATGGCCAGCTCCGGCGGCGCGATGAGGAAAAAGCGGATATTCCGGAACTTGGCCAGCGCCTTGATGAGGGAGTGGACGGTGCGCCCGTTTTTCAGATCCCCGCACAGCCCCACGCTCAGCCCGTCCACCGCCCCCCGCAGGCGGGTGATGGTGGTCAGGTCGGTGGTGGTCTGGGTGGGGTGCATATGCCCGCCGTCCCCGGCGTTGACCACGGGCACCTCGGAGTACAGCGACGCGGCCTTGGCCGCCCCCTCCCAGGGGGTGCGCATGACGATGACGTCGGCGTAGCCCGCCACCATTTTGATGGTGTCCTTCAGGCTCTCCCCCTTTGCGGTGGAGGAGGACTTCGGGTCGGCAAAGCCGAACACCGTGCCGCCCAGCCGGAGCATGGCGGTCTGGAAGGAAAAATTGGTGCGGGTGGACGGCTCGTAGAACAGCGAGCCCATCACCTTGCCCCGGCACGCGTCCAGGTGGCGCTCCGGCGCGTCGATGATCCCCTCCGCCCGGGCGTACAGCCGGTCCCATTCCTCCCTTGACAGGTCCCCAAAGTCGATCAGATGGCGCACAGCAGATCCCCTCCAATCATTTTTCTGGTTTATCATCAAATTGACTATATCACAAATTGCCAGGTGGGACAACTGAAAATCCCGACAGAATTTGCGGCGTTGGTACCGCATTCCTGTGTTTTTCGCCGTACAGGGCCGGGTGCAACCGCTGGTTGCTAATATTTCCAAGGCTTCTTGGTTGCCTTTGCCCCCGATCATTGTTAAAATGAGGAACAGAAAGGAGGCTGTCATGATGAATCTTTCGGAAAAAATCACCGCCCTGCGCACAGAGCGCAAGCTGTCCCAGGGGGATGTGGCGGAGAAGCTGGAGGTATCCCGGCAGTCGGTCAGCAAGTGGGAGACGGGCCAGTCGGTGCCGGAGCTGGACAAGATCGTAAAGCTGGCGGACCTGTTCGGGGTGAGCGTGGACGAGCTGGTGCGGGACGGGGAAATCCCCCGGCCAACCCCCGCCCAGGGGCCAACGGTGGTTTACGTGGGGCGGCGGTTCACCGCCGTCCAGACCGCCACTCAGGCGCTGGGGATATTCCTGATTGCCGGAGGGATGGTCATGGCGCTGGGCGCCGCCTGCCTGTCGTCCGACGGGCTTTTGGGCATTGCGGCGGCGCTGGCTGTGCTGGGCCTGCCCCTGCTGCTGGCGAAAAAGCACCCCTGGCTGACTGCCGGCTGGCTGGCATGGCTGGTGGGCTATCCGCTGCTGGCGATCATGTTTTATCCGGTTCTCGACCGGGTGATGTCCCCGCTGCACGGCTTCGCGCTCCTGCCGGAGCTGCTGACACTCCCGGAACAATCGGGGGGCAATCTGAACGTCCTCGTCTTTTTTCTGCTGCTGTATCTGCTCTTTATCTTCATCGCGGTACTGACCATCCTGCTGCCCATCTTCACCGTCCGGGCGTACCTGGGGCGAAAGGGGCAAACGCAGGCCAACCAAAAAAACGCGGCCCCGTCCGTGTGACTGGGCCGCGCCGGACCACGCGCCCGCCATACGGCGGGCGCGTCCCTTTGCGTCACTGCTTGCGCGCCTTCCGGCGCTCGATCATCCTGCGGAAGCCCCCCGTGCCGAAGGAGAAAATCCGGTTCACCCGGCTGATGGTGGCCGAGCTGGCCCCTGTTTTCTCCAGGATCTCTGTGTATACCAGCCCCTGGTCCAGCAGCAGCGCCACATCATACCGCTGTTCCATGGCGCGCAGCTCGCCTACGGTACACAAATCGTCAAAAAAAGCGCGGCATTCCTCCAGGCTTTCCAGCTCCAGAATGCTCTCGTACAGAGCCATGCTGCGCTCTTTGTTTCCCGCCTTGGGCATTGCCTTTCCTCCTTCTGGCCTGCGGCCTGTTTCCTGCTGTATTTTAGCAGATAAAAGAGATAAAGTAAACAGGTTTTTTCGCCATATTTTTTCCTTCTCATTTTCCGGCGGCTGTGATATGATATAAGCAACGATCTTACGCAAAGGAAGTGGGCCTATGAGCCGTCTTGCAACCGTAATCCGCCCCGATATCCAGCCGGGCCGCCGGGTGGTCGCCGTCAGCGACATCCACGGGAATCTGCCCTTCCTGCAGGGCATCCTCCGGGAGGTGAAGCTCTCCCGGGACGACGTGCTGGTCCTGGTGGGCGATATCCTGGAAAAGGGCCGGGACAGCCTGGCCACCCTGCGGTATGTGATGGACCTTCAGAAAAAATACACCGTCTATCCCCTGTGCGGCAACTGCGACTACATCGACCGCGTGTTCCTGGAGGGCGGAGTCCCCGACGACGCCTTCTCCGTTCAGATGAACCGGCGGTACGGCGCCCCGGCGCGGCACGACAGCGCGGACAAGCTGCTGTGGCCGGTGCTGAAACACTGGAGGGAACGCTCCGTCCTGATCCAGATGGCGCTGGAGCTCGGCTACCCCATGCCCCAGCGGGAGTCCGACCTGCCCGCCCTGCGGGCGGCGCTGCTGGACTATTTCCCCAAGGAGACCGCGTTCCTGATGAATCTGCCCCACATCCTGGAGGCGGGGAATTTTATCTTTGTCCACGGCGGTGTCCCCCGGGAGGACCGGCTGGACGAGCTGAGCGCCTATTCCTGCATGAAAAACGACGATTTCCTGGGCCAGGGGCGCCGATTCCAAAAATGGGTGGTGGTGGGCCACTGGCCGGTGACGCTGTACAATCCCCACATACAGCGCTCCGCCCCCATCCTTGACCGGGAGCGCCGCATCGCCTCCATCGACGGCGGCTGCGTGCTCAAGCTGGACGGACAGCTCAACGCCCTGCTCATCCCTGACATCAACGGGGACGAGATGGACTTCGCCGCCTACGACGGCCTGGAGCAGGCGACCGCCCTGGACGCCCAGGAGGAATCCGCCGATTCTCTGAACATCCGCTGGTCGGACAGCGTGGTGGAGCCGCTGGCGGACCTGGGGGACAGCGTGCTGGTGCGCCATCCCTCCTCCGGGCGGGAGCTCTGGGTGCCCCGGAGCTTCCTGTCCACCTGGCGGGACGGAAAGCTCCACACCGAGGACGCCACCGATTACCGTCTGCCCGTGTGCCCGGGAGACAGGCTGTCCCTGGTGTGCCAGACCCAGCGGGGATGCCTGGTGAAAAAAAATTACATTACCGGCTGGTATTACGGCCGGATCCAGCGCGGCTGAACCCCGGCATTTTCCGCCTCAAACGCCCGTCCCGGTACGCGGGGCGGGCGTTTTTTGGGGCCGGACGAGAAACCGGAAACAGAAAAATAACAGGGGTTACAAAAGGTTTACAATGTAGTCCACCCCCTTGACTTTCGACAAAATTCGACCTATACTATAAGAACCATCAAAAATGTCCGGCAGCAGGGGCCGCTGCCCTCGACGGCCCTCTGTCGTCAATGTTGAATATCCCTATAAATACTGACATCAAACTTCGGGAGTGCGGCAGACATGATAAAGCACCACAAACATAAAGCGGAGCGCGCCGCCAGGACGCCCTTCAAGCGCCTGTTCCTGGGCGCTCTGGCGGCGGCGGGGGTGCTGGCGGCGGCCTGCGGCTGGCTGTCCCTGCACCAGCAGAGCGTCCTGGACCGGGAGAACGAGCTGGACCAGCAGGTGGCCCGGCTGGAGCAGGAGCTGGCGGGCTGGCAGAGCAGCTTCCAGCGCCAGCAGCAGGAACTGGAGCAGCAGCAGGCCGAGCTGGACCAGGCGGAAAAGACCATCGACCTGCTGTCGCGGTACTCCATGGCCTCCCCCAGCGGGGAAGCGCCCGAATACGCCGCCCTGTTCCCTGATTTCTACGCCCCGCCCTTTGACGGGGAGGCGGTCACCGGCGGGAAGGTGTGCTGTCTCACCTTTGACGACGGCCCCTCCCCCAACACCGACCGGATTCTGGAGATCCTGGACCGGTATGGCGTCAAGGCCACCTTTTTTGTGGTGGGCCGCACCGGCGAGGCGGACCAGGAGCGGATGCGCCGGATCGTGGCGGCGGGCCACGCCATCGGGATGCACAGCTGGAGCCACGACTACAACAAGGTTTACGCCTCGGTGGAGGATTTCCTCGCGGAGTTCGACAGGCTCTACCAGTGGATCTACGAGATCACCGGGGTGTATCCCTCGGTGTTCCGCTTCCCCGGCGGCAGCATCAACAGCTACGACCGGGGCGTGTATCAGGAGATCATCGCGGAAATGACCCGCCGGGGCTTCGTCTACTACGACTGGAACGCCTCCGCCCAGGACGCCACCCGCACGCCCCGGCCCGCGTCCGACATCGCCCAGGACTGCCTGAAAGGCGTTGGGCGGGACCTGGTGGTGGTGCTGGCCCACGACAGCGCCGCCCGGACCACCACCGCAGACGCCCTCCCCGCCATTATTGAAGGCTATCAGGCGGCGGGATATACCTTTGCCGCCATCACCCCCGGCGTGACGCCGGTGACCATGGGGTATCCCGGAGTGGAATAAACGCAAGCGCCTGTCCGCCGGTTGGCGGACAGGCGCTTTTCGCGGCATCCTCTATTATAGTCGCCGCAGGCAGCGCGCGTTAACATCCGGGATTTACGCCCTCCTGTCCCCCGGTTTACGCTCTTTCCAGGGCCCTGCCCGCAGCCGCCCGAATTTTAAACTTTCCTCCCACCCCCTTGTGCCGGCCGGTGGAATCGTGATATACTATGTTGGATTGTTTTACGCACCCCTAACATTTTCAGAGAGGAGTTCCCCTATGACGACCAACTACGACGTGATGATTCTGGGCACCGGCGAGGCGGGCATCTACGCCGCCTATGAGCTGGCGCTGAAATGCCCCTCCGCCAGGGTGCTGGTGGTGGACCAGGGGGCGGACATCTACCGCCGCAGCTGTCCCATCGTAGCGGGCAAAACCCGCTCGTGCGTCCAGTGCAGGGTATGCGGCACCATGTGCGGCTTCGGCGGCGCGGGGGCCTTTTCCGACGGGAAATTTAACTTTACCACCGCCTTCGGCGGCTGGCTTACCGACTTCCTGGACCAGCGGGAGGTCATGGAGCTCATCGATTATGTGGACGCCCTGAACGTGCGCCACGGCGCCACCACCGAGGCCTACTCCACCGCCACCCCCGAGGCAAAGGCCCTGGAGCGGGAGGCGCTGAAGTACGACCTGCACCTGCTCCAGGCCCGGTGCAAGCACCTGGGCACGGAAAACAACCTGAACATCCTCACCAGCATTTACGAGGCCATCCGGGACAAGCACACTTTCAAATTTGATACCGCCATCACCTCCATCGAGGCCAGGGACGGGGCGTACACCCTGGTTTCCGAGGGCGGGGAGCGCTTCACCGCCCCCTGTCTCATCGCGGGGCCGGGCCGCTCCGGGGCAGAGTGGTTCGCCAACCAGTGCAAGGCCCTGGGGCTGGAGGTGCTGAACAACCAGGTGGACATCGGCGTGCGGGTGGAGGTGCCCGCCACCGTGTTCGAGCACATCACCGGCGTGGTGTACGAATCCAAGCTGGTGTACCGCACCAAGCAGTACGGCGACCAGGTGCGCACCTTCTGCATGAACCCCTACGGCCATGTGGTGGCGGAGAACGTGGAGGGCATCAACACGGTGAACGGCCACTCCTACTCCGACCCCGCCCTGCGCTCGGAGAACACCAACTTCGCCCTGCTGGTGTCCAACCGCTTCACCTCCCCCTTCAACGAGCCTTACCGCTACGGCAAGCACATCGCGTCTCTGTCCAATATGCTGGCGGGGGGTGTGCTGGTGCAGCGCTTCGGGGACCTGGCGGCGGGCATCCGCACCAACGAGCACCGGCTGGGCCACTCCTTCGTCCGGCCCACCCTGACGGCGGCGGTGCCGGGGGATTTGTCCCTGGCCCTGCCCAAGCGGCAGCTGGACGACATCATCGAGATGATTTACGCCCTGGACAAGCTGGCCCCGGGCACCGCCAACTACGACACCCTGCTCTACGGCGCGGAGGTCAAATTCTACTCCGCCCGCATCAAGCTGTCCCATGAGCTGGAGACCGCCCTGCCCGGCTTCTTCGCCGTAGGGGACGGCGCGGGGGTCACCCGTGGCCTGGCCCAGGCGGGGGCGTCCGGGGTGAAGGCCGCCCGGGTGGCGGCGGCGCGGCTTAACGGGGGTCTCGGGCAATGAACGTATTGTTGGTGAATTGCAGTCCTGTCCGGACTGGCGCGACCGCGGAAATCATAAAAATGGTACAGGCATTTTTGGCCGGGGAGCCTGATATCAGAAGCGTCTGTATTGACGATTACGAGATCCGGTTTTGCAAAGGGTGCAGGAGCTGCCATCAGACAGCGGAATGCGTCCAGCAGGATGATACCACCAAGCTCCTCGGGCAGTACGCATGGGCCGATCTCATCATCTCTGTCTCCCCTTCCTATTGGGCGGATATCCCCGGACAGTTTAAAGCGTTTATCGACCGGTGCACACCCTGGTGTAATACCCATGAGCCCCACGCCGTGATTGGCAGCGGCAAAAAGGGGTATTCCATCGCGTTGCGTACAGGCCCGAACATCAAAGAATGCAGCCGGATTATCGAAAGCATTGAGCACTTTTACGGTCATCTGGATATTACGCCCAGCGGAAGCCTGGGGCTGTGCTCCATTGAGTACAAGGAAGCGCTGAAAGATAGAACAGATGAAATAAAGGAATTCTGTGCCCGAATTTCCAGAGAAAACGGGCTGCGCGAAAGGGACGGTTAACCAATATCAACCGGCGCCAGGCTTACTTTGCGGGGCAGACAGGGAAAAAATAATTTATTTGTCCAGTTTTTCACCCCCAAAAAGTGACAAAATCCGACCTTCTTCCCCAAGGCCCCCCGGCGCAAACCCCCACCGTTCCACAGTTTTCAACAGCTTCCACACAGTTTTCAACAATTTCCACACAGCTTGAACAGGTGACATAACGCGTGTCAAGCAAAAGTTTCCCGGCTTATCCAACAAACTTTTCCTATGGAGGAATCCCCCTTGAAACGAACCACACCCGTTATCCCCGCTGAGGATATCCAGCGGCAGAAGGAATACTGCGCGGAGCTGCGCTCACTCAACGCCCAGCGGCCCGCGCCCCCTCGCGCCTATGTGGACACCTACGGCTGCCAGCAGAACGAGGCCGACTCCGAGCTGCTGCGGGGTATGCTGTGCAGCATGGGCTATGAAATCGCCGACACCGACCAGGGCGCGGACGTCATCGTCATCAACACCTGCGCCATCCGGGAGCACGCCGAGCAGCGGGTGTTCGGCAACGTGGGCGCCCTGGTCCACGGCAAGCGCAAAAACCCCGATCAAATCATCTGCCTGTGCGGCTGCATGGCCCAGGAGCCCCACGTGGCGGAGCGCCTGCGCCAGTCCTACCGCCACGTGGACCTGGTATTCGGCCCCCAGCAGCTGTGGCGGTTCCCGGAATTTCTCCGCCGGGTGTGCCTGCGCCGGGGCCGGGTGTTTGAGACACAGCCCGACGACGGGGCCATCGCCGAGGGCCTGCCCGTGCGCCGCTCGGGGAAGCTGAAGGCCTGGGTGTCCATCATGTACGGCTGCAACAATTTCTGCTCCTACTGCATCGTGCCCTACACCCGGGGCCGGGAGCGCAGCCGGGAGCCGGAGGTCATCCTCAATGAGATCCGGGAGCTGGCGGAGCAGGGGTACAAGGACATCACCCTGCTGGGCCAGAACGTGAACTCCTACGGCAAGGACCTAGAGGGGGACATGGATTTCCCCGCCCTGCTGGAGCGCGCCGCCGCCATCCCCGGCGAATTTCTCCTGCGCTTCATGACCTCCCACCCCAAGGACGCCACCGAAAAACTGTTTGACGTGATGGCGAAATGTGATAAGGTTGCCCCGGTGATCCACCTGCCCTTCCAGTCGGGGAATACCCGGGTGCTCACCGCCATGAACCGCCGCTACACCCGGGAACAGTACCTGGACAAGGTGAAGGCCCTGCGGGAGCGCGTCCCTGGCGTGGTGCTCACCAGCGACGTGATCGTGGGCTTCCCCGGGGAGACCACCCCTGAGTTTGAGGACACCCTGTCCCTGATTGAGGAGGTGCGCTTTGACGCGCTGTTCACCTTCCTCTACTCCCCCCGGAAGGGCACCCCCGCCGCCGGAATGGACGACCCCATGTCCAAGGCGGAGAAATCCGCCAATTTCGACCGCCTGCTGAAGGTGCAGGACCGCATTTCTCTGGAGAAGCACCGGGCCTACATCGGCGCCGTCCAGCGCTGCCTTATCGACGGACAGAGCAGTGACCCCCGGAACAGCCTCACCGCCCGGACGGCGGGGGGCCGCCTGGTCCACCTCAGCGGAGACCCCGCCCTGGCGGGACGGTACGCCGATATCAAGATCGTGGACTGCTCCACCTGGGCGCTGTTTGGAGAGCTGGTATGAACAATATGACCCGACGCGACATCATCATCAAATGGATCGCCTATCTGATCGCCCTGGGGCTGGCGGCGGTGGTGAACTTCTACGTCCTGGGCCCCCTGCCCATCCCTCTGCCCCTGATGCTGCCCGTGCTGGCGGTGGCGGGAGGGACGCTGGAGGGCCCCCGCTTCGGCGCCCTCTACGGCATCCTGTGCGGCGCGGTGCAGTCCGGCCTGGGCAACCAGAACGCGGGCTGTATCGCCGCGCTGGCCCTGTTCGGCTGGGCGGCGGGGCTGACCACCCAGTACGCCCTGCGCCGGGACGTGTGGGGCCACCTGATCTGCTCCCTGGCGGCGCTGGTCCTCTGGGACGGCTGGGCGGTGGGCATCCGCTATCTGCGGCACGTGGCCCCGCTGGAAATCCTTCTCCGGGTGGCCGTGCCCGAGCTGCTTTGCTCCCTTGCGTTCATCCTGCCCGTATACTGGGCGGGCCGTTTCTGCTGTATCCACTATGGGAGGATCTATCATGAATAACCCCTTTGACCACACCCACATCCAGGAGGAAAAGGCGGAGCGGGAGGCCAGCCGCCTCAAGCGGCGCACCCAGCTGATTATCGCCTTTTTCTGCGCCATGCTGGGCCTGTTCATGGCGGTGCTCTATCAGGTCCAGATCGTCAACGGCGAGAGCTACCTGAACAGCACCAACACACACACCACCGCCACCCAGCAGGTGGACAGCATCCGGGGGGAAATTCTGGACCGGTACGGCCGGGTGCTGGTCACCAACGAGATCACCTACAACGTGGAGCTGGACTGGGAAGCCATGGGTTCCGGCCGCATCGACACGCTCACCCGCCTCCTGGAGATCTCCCGGGAGGAGGGGGTGGAGTGGAACGACTCCCTGCCCATCTCCCAGACCGCCCCCTGGGGCTATACCACCGCCACCCCCCTCTATTACCAGAACACCAACGAAGAGGGGGAGACCACCCCCCGGCTCACCGCCCTGGGCGCGCTGGCGGAGGAGTGCGGCTGGGTCAAGGACGCCAAAAAGGACACCGTAGCCGCCTCCGGCCTGTTTGCCGCCATGTGTGAGGACTTTGGCCTCATCGAAAAGGGCGAGACCCCGGACCAGGCGGACCGGGCGCTGGCCGGGGTGCTGTACGAGCTGTACCTGCGGGTGTACGAGGTGAGCAACACCGCCTGCGTCTTTGCCAAGGAGGTGGACATCACCTTTATCACCAAGGTGAAAGAATCCGGCCTGGACGGCGTGTCCATCGTCACCGCCGCCGACCGCCGGTATGAGACCCACTACGCCGCCCATGTGCTGGGCTACACCGGGGCCATTACCCCGGAGGCCAGCGAGCATTACAAGGAGCTGAACTACCCCATGGACGCCACCGTGGGGGTGGCCGGGGTGGAGCTGGCCTTTGAGGAGCGCCTCCACGGAGCCAGCGGCACCCGGCTCATGGAGCTGGACGAAGCGGGCAACATCATCAGCCAGGAGTGGCAGCCGGAGCCGAAGCCGGGGGAAAACGTGGTGCTCACCCTGGACATTGCCCTCCAATCCACGGTGGAGGATATCCTGGCCCAGTACGTGGAGCGGCGGCCCGAGGAGGACCGCAAGCCCATGGCGGCGGCGGTGGTGGACATGACCGGCGGTGTGCTGTCCCTGGCCTCCTACCCCAGCTATGACATGACCACCTTCTGGGACGACTACGAGACGCTGGCAAACGATACCAAAAACAGGCCCCTGACAAACCGGGCCACCCAGGGACGGTATGCCCCCGGCTCCACCTTCAAGATGCTCACATCCATCGCCGCGCTGGACACCGGGACCATCACCGTGGGCGAAACGATCCCGTGCACCGGCAGGTACACCTTTTATTCCGACGCCATCTCCCAGCCCTTCTGCTGGCTCCGCTCCGGGCACGGCCCGGACAACGTGACCAAGGCCATCACCGATTCCTGCGACGTGTTTTTCTATGATGCGGGCCGCCGCACCACCATCGCCAAAATCGACGAATACGCCAAGAAGTTTGGCCTGGGCGAGTACACCGGCATCGAGATCCCGGAGGCCAAGGGCCATGTAGCCGGGCCGGAGACCTCCGCCATGTATGACCAGCCGTGGTATGACGGCAACACCATGTATGCCGCCATCGGCCAGGGGATGAACGAGTTCACCCCCCTCCAGCTTGCCAACTACGTGGCCACCCTGGTGAACGGCGGGAAGAACTACCAGTGCCATCTGCTCAAGGAGTACAAGTCCAGCGACTACAGCACCGTCACCGAGGTGTTCGAGCCCAAGCTGATGAACTCCATCGACATCCAGCCCGAGCATCTGGCGGCGGTGAAGCAGGGAATGTACGACCTGTCCAAGACCGCCGGCATGGCCAAGTTCTTCGACTCCCTGCCGGTGGAGGTGGGGTGTAAGACGGGTACCGCCGAGACCCAGTCCAAGGCCGCGTCCACCAACGTCCTGTTTGTGTGCTTCGCCCCCTATGACGACCCCCAGGTGGCCCTGTGCATCGTGGCGGAGGGCAGCGACGACAGCACCGCCCTGGGCGAGGTGGCGGCGGGCATCCTGGCCCAGTATTTCTCCACCGGGAGCTCACTGAGCACCGTGTCCGGGGAAAATACCCTGCTCCGGTAAACAAGGCACAAAAACCCCCGGCTCCGCTGCTGCGGAGCCGGGGGTTTGCGCAGGGGAGGGGCTTGCCCCCCCGCAGCAAATGCTCGTTATTTCCCGAGCGGGGCAGGCCGATCTGCCATCCTAGTCCAATTCAAACTGCCCGGTATAGAGCTGGTAATACCGGCCCTTTTCCTCCATGAGCTGGGCATGGCTGCCCTTCTCCATGATCTCGCCGTGCTCGATGACCACGATGCAGTCGGCGTTGCGCACGGTGGACAGCCGGTGGGCGATGACAAACACGGTGCGCCCCTCCATCAGAGCGTCCATGCCCTTGGAGATATACTGCTCCGTACGGGTGTCGATGGAGGAGGTGGCCTCGTCCAGCACCATGATGGGCGGGTCCTTGACGGCGGCCCGGGCGATGGCCAAAAGCTGCCGCTGGCCCTGGGACAGGTTGGCCCCGTCCCCGGTGATCATGGTGCCGTAGCCCTCCGGCAGGCGGCGGATGAAGCCGTCGGCGTTGGCGGTCCTGGCGGCGGCGATACACTCCCCGTCGGTGGCGTCCAGCCGCCCGTAGCGGATGTTGTCCATCACCGTGCCGGTGAACAGGTGGGTATCCTGCAAAACGCAGCCCTGGCTCAGCCGCAGGGAATCCTTTTCGATGTCCTTCACGTCGATGCCGTCGCAGGTGATGGTTCCGCCCTGGATCTCATAGAAGCGGTTGATCAGGTTGGTGATGGTGGTCTTGCCCGCCCCGGTGGAGCCCACAAAGGCGATCTTCTGACCCGGGTTGGCGTAGACGCTGACGTCCTTCAGGATGCGCTTGCCCTCCACGTAGGAAAAGTCCACATGGTTCAGCCGCACCGCGCCCCGAAGCTCGTTGTAGCAGCAGTCCTCGCCGGGGACATTGCGCACCGCCCCCCGGATCATGTGCAGGCCCATCTCCCCGCCGGGTCCGGAGTACTTCCAGGCCCAGCCGTGGGAGGCCATTTCCGCGTTGGTGATGGGCCGGAGGGAGCCGTCCGCCTCCACCCGCACCCACAGCCCGGTTTGGGAATCCTGTCCGGGAGGCAGCAGCTTCAGCCTCCCGTTCTCCTCGTCGGCCTGGCCCAGCTCGGACAGCGCCTCGTCCGGACCCGCCAGCACCGGCACCAGCGTCAGGCCGCTGGAGCGGGGCACCTTCCAGGCCCAGGCCCGGGGACGGCCCTGGCCGCTGAACCTGGACAGGGAGCCGTTGGCGTCCTTGTCCACCGGCACCAGAGTGACCTTGCCCCGGTCCGCCTCGGGCTGGGCGTCCATCACCTGGAAGATGCGCTCCGCCCCCGCCATGGCGGACAGCAGGGATGTCATCTGCATGGAGATCTGGTTGACGGGCTGGGTGACCTGCTGGTTGTACTTCAGGTAAGTCACCAGGGAGCCCAGGGTGAAGCCCACGTTCACCCCGGCGCTCATAGCCAGCGAGGCCCCCAGCACGGCGGTGACAGCGTAGCCGATATAGGTCAGGTTGGCGGCGATGGGCATGATGGCGGAGGAGTAGAACCCGGCCTGGCTGGCCGACTCGCGGAACTCCTCGTTGAGGGCCTGGAACTGTGCCTTGGCCTGCTCCTCGTGGTTGAAAGCCTTGACCACCTTCATGCCCTCGATCATCTCCTGGATGTTGCCGTTCACCGCCCCCAGGGCGGCCTGCTGCTTGGCGTAATACTTCCGGCTGCGCTTGCCGAACACGGTGAATACCGCCATCACAGCGGCCAGCATCACCACCGAGGCCAAAAACAGCACAGGGGACAGGGCGATCATCATGACCACCACCCCCACAAAGGTGACCACGCTGGACAGCAGCTGCACCACCGACTGCTCCAGGGCCAGCTGCACGTTGTCCGCGTCATTGGTGAAGCGGCTCATCAGCTCGCCGTGGGTGTGGGCGTCAAAGTAGCTCAGGGGCAGCTCCTGGAGCTTGTCGAACAGCTCCTTGCGGATCCGGTTGCAGCCCTTCTGGGCCAGCTGGGCCATCAGGTTTGCCTGGACGTAGGCGCAGGCCGCCGCCAGCAGGTAGGCTCCCATGAGCCGCAGGCAGCACGCCGCCAGGCCGGGCCAGTCGGCCTGCCCCGCCGCCCAGGCGCTGGTGATGCCGTCAATAATGGGCTTTTGCAGATAGGTAGCCGCCACCCCCAGCAGGGCGGACACCACCACGCTGGCCAGCGCCGCCAGGAGCAGGACGGGACGGTTGGCGATATATTTTACGGTGCGCAGGGCGGTGCGGCGCAGCTCCTTGGGCTTGCCGTAGCCGCCCCTCGGCCCGCCGTGGGGTCCGCCGGGACCCTTGGGGCCCCGGGGCTGTCTGTTCTCACTCATCTGAGCCGCCTCCTTCCTGCTGGGAATCATAGATTTCGCGGTAGATCTGATTGGTTTTCATCAGCTCGTCGTGGGTGCCCGCGCCGGCCACGGCGCCCTCGTCCAGCACCACGATCTTGTCGGCGTACTGCACCGAGCTGATGCGTTGGGCAATGATGATGACGGTGGTGCCCTTCAGGTTTTCCCGGAAGGATTCCCGGATGCGCCCTTCCGTGGCGGAGTCCACGGCGGAGGTGGAGTCGTCCAGTATGAGCACCGCGGGCCTGCGCACCATGGCCCGGGCGATGCACAGGCGCTGCTTCTGCCCGCCGGACACGTTGACGCCGCCCTGGTCCAGATTGGTGTCCAGGCCATCGGGGAAGGACATGATAAAGTCGTAGGCCTGAGCGTCCTTCGCCGCCTGTATGAGCTCCTCCTCTGTGGCGTCCTCATTGCCCCACAGCAGGTTTTCCCGGATGGTGCCGGAGAACAGCACATTGTTCTGCAGCACCATGCCGATGCGGCCGCGGAGGCCGTCCAGCGGGTAGTTCCGCACGTCCAGCCCGTCCACCAGCACCTGGCCTTTGTGTACATCGTAGAACCGGGGGATCAGGTTCACCAGGGAGGACTTGCCCGTGCCGGTTCCCCCTACGATGGCCACGAACTGGCCGGGCTGGATGTCCAAATTGATGTGGCGGAGCACGTCCTCCCCGGCCCCCTCGGTCTGGTAGCGGAAGGACACGTCCCGGAACTCCACCCGGCCCCTGGGGGCGGGCAGGTCCTTCCCGTCCCCGCTGGTGACGGAGGGCTGGGCGTCGATGACCTCAAATACCCGGCGGATAGACGCCTGGGCCCGTGTGAGCTGGAGAACAGCCATGCCCACCATCATGATGGACATGAGGATCTGCATGATGTAGTCCAGCACGGTCTGGAGGTAGCCCAGGTCCATCTCCAGCCCCAGCACCATCTGACCGCCGAAATAGAGTACCAGCACGGTGGCGGCGGACATACAGATCATCATCACCGGCTGTATGGCTACCATCCGCAGCACCGCCCGCAGGCCGGCGGCGGTGAAGCCGTCGTTGGCGTCGATGAACTTCTCCCGCTCCCGGTCCTCCCGGACGTAGGCCTTCACCACCCGGACAGCCACAAGGTTTTCCTGCACCCGCTCGTTGAGGTGGTCCAGCGCCTTCTGCATTTTCTCAAACAGGGGAAAGCAGATTTTCATCAGCGCCGCCAGCGCCGCGGCCATGACGGGCAGAATCACCAGCACCACCAGGGCCAGGCGCGGGTTGATGGACAGGGTGAGCGCCATGCTGGCGACCAGCATGGTCACCGCCCGTATGAGAATGCGCAGGCAGATCATGGAGGTGTTCTGGATATTGGTCACATCGTTGGTCATGCGGGTAATGAGAGAGGAGGAGGAAAATCTGTCAATGTCGGCGAAGGAGAAGGAAGCAATCCGCTCAAACTCCGCCCGGCGCAGATTGGCCCCCAGCCCCTGGGCGGCGTTGGTGGCGCACTTGGCCGCCACCGCGCCGGTGAAGGTGGCGCACAGCGCCACCACCACCATCAGCACCCCGGCCCGCCAGATGGGGGCCATGTCCTCCTTCAGGATGCCTTCATTGATAATTTGGGCCATCAGCAGGGGGATGATGAGCTGGCATACCGTCTCCACAATGACAAGGACAGGGGAGGCAATGGCATATCTTTCGTAGCCTCTCAGGTAAGAGGCAAAACGTTTTAACAAAGGTCACACTTCCTTTCCAAAGAGTCAGGGGGGCCCGGGGGAGGAGGCGGGGCCAGCGGGTCATGGAGCGGCTCCTGCCGCTTGTCTCCGCCGATCTGGTACAGGTTTTCCAACATACGCCGGTGGAAGCCATGCACCAGCTCCCGCTCCTCTGGGGAAAAGCCATGGTACATATGCGCGTCCACCTGCCGGAAGCCCTCCATCCCGGACAGGACGGCGTCCCGCCCCTTCTGGGTGATGAAGATTCGGTTGCGGCGGCTGTCCTTCTCGTCGGTGCGCCGGGCCACGTAGCCCTGCCGCTCCAGTACCTTCAGCGAGGCGGCGATGGTGGGCGGCGCGCTGTGCAGCCGGTCGGCCAGCTCCTTCTGGGTGGGGGCCTGGGCGGGGTCGTCCGGACAGTGGAACAGCTCCATCAGCAGCCGGGGGGAGCCTATGTCCCGCAGCCCCTTCCGGGCCAGCGCCGCCATGCAGGCGTTGTGGTGGGCCCGCATCAGCATATGGAGCACCATCCCTAGCTCGTTCTCCATGGGAATCCCTCCAAAAAATAATTCGCACGCTAATCATTAGCGTGCTTCCTATTTTAACGCCAATTCCGAAAATGTCAATCCCTTCTTTCTAAAAAATTTATCAATTTTTAGAACGAACGTTTGACACATCGAACATCTTGTGATATACTTCTAGGCGTAGCAGAGGATATACCGGCGGCGGCTCCCCGGCGCCGGATCTATTTGGGAAGGAGCTTGCGCCATGGGTAAACTAACCCCAAAGCAGCAGCAGATTTACGATTATATCGTGGACTTTTCCGACGAACACGGCTATCCCCCCTCGGTGCGGGAAATCGCGGAGGCGGTGAAGCTGAAATCCCCCGCCACCGTCCACTTCCACCTGAAGGGCCTGCGGGAAGCGGGCTATATCTCCCAGGCGGAGGGCAAGACCCGGGCCATCACCATCAAGGGCGGCGCCGCGGGACGCAAGGATCAGGTGCCCCTGGTGGGCTACGTGGCGGCGGGCGCCCCCATCCTGGCCCAGGAGAACATTGAGGACTACATCACCTTTGACACCAACGGCCTCACCGGAGAGCACTTCGCGCTGAAGGTGCGGGGGGAATCCATGCTGGAGGCGGGGATACTCCCCGGCGACCTGGTGGTGGTCCACCAGCAGCCCCTGGCCCGGAACGGGGACATTGTGGTGGCCCTCTTTGAGGATGAGGCCACCGTCAAGACCTTCTGCCGGGAGGGCGACGGCCATATCTGGCTGTACCCGGAAAACTCCAGCCCGGAATATCAGCCCATCGACGGCGAGGGCTGTTCCATCCTGGGCCGGGTGGTGGCGGTCATCCGCCGGTATTGAACAGAAAAACAGGGAGGCGCGCCGCGCCTCCCTGTTTTTTATTGGGTTATCCGCCTGTCTCAGGCTCCGCTGCGCCGTCCTGGGCGGCGGGGCCCTCCTGCTCCGCCGCAGGATCCGCCTGGACCGTCAGCTGGCCCTCGTCCAGCGTGCCCGACCCCGGCCCGTCCGTGCCCGGCGTGTTCGACGGGTCCTCAAGCTCCGGCGCGTCCGTCTCGTCCGGGACGTCCGTCACATCGGGCTCCGGCCCGTCTGTCTGCTCTGGCTCCGGGGTGTCCGTGGGTTCCGGGGTGTCCGTGGGCTCCGGGTCCGGCTGGTTCACGGCGCCCTTGCCCATGGGGATGAAGCAAAGGTTCATATCCACCTCACCGTTGATGCCGGCCACCTTGCCGGAGCTGGAATACTGCCAGAACTGGAAGTTATACCGGAAGGTGGGCGCGTTGGCATACTGGGCATACCAGAAATGGAACTGGTCCAGATCCCGCAGGTCCATCTTCACATAGCCGCAGAACGCGTTGAAATAGAGCATGGGGGTATAGCCCGCGTCCTTCACCCGCTGGCAGAACGCGGCAATGGCCCGGGTGATATCTTCACTGTCCACCCCGTAGGCCCGGGACTGCTTGCCGCCCAGATACTCCCAGTCGCAGATCACCGGGTAGGTGATGTGCTCCCGGTAAGGCTCCAGCTTTTTGATCAGCAGGTCGGCCTCCGCGATGCCCTCCTCCACGGTGATGGCGTTGGAGAAGTAGTACGCCCCCACGTCCAGGCCGGCGTCGATGGCCCCCTGCATATTCTTGTCAAAGGCGGCGTCCTCCAGCAGGGCCCCGGTGACATAGGCCCGGGCCCCCGCCTTGATGATGGCGAAGTCGATGCCGTCCGCCGCCACCGCGTTCCAGTTGATATCCCCCTGGAAGCGGGACACATCGATGCCATGGGCGTAGTAGCCGCCGGTATAGCTCAGACGGCCCTTGGCGTCCTTGACAAACTGGTCCTTGGTATAGGGGTTGGCGGGGAAGTCCTGAAACACGTCCACCCAGTAGGGGATGGCGGTGCCCGAGCGGAACATTCCCGCCGTCAGGTCCAGGTTCTTCATGCGCCAGATGATGGTGGAGATCTCCTCCCGGGAGATGGGCTTCTCCGGGTGGAAGGAACGGGTGCCGTCCTCGTTGAGGAAGCCGTCCATGACGCCCTTCTCGTACAGCTTCACCACAAAGCCGTCGGTGCAGTCGTTATAGGGGCTGGCGCCGGATACGTCGGTGTAGTCCAGCGCCCGGCCCACCATACGGGCCACCTCCAGCCGGGTGGGCACCTTGTCCAGGTTGGCGGAGTTGAACGAGTATACCAGATAGTTGTTGAGGGCGGGCTGTATGTAGGGATACGCCCAGTGCTTCCCGGCCTGGGGGGCGGGGTCGGCCACGCCGATGGCCAGCAGGATGAGCTTGAAGGTCTCCCCGTAGGTGACGTTCTTTTTGGGCTGGAAGGAGCCGTTGGGGTAGCCTTTGATCACACCCTGCCGGTACAGGTCGGACACATATTGGTAGGACCAGTGGTCTGCGGGCAGGTCGGTAAACAGGGAGTTGTTGGCCGCCATCGCGGTAGTGCTGGAACTGATCGCCAGCAGCACGGCCAGGAGCAGAACTGCAACGCGTTTTTTCATGGGCTCTCCTTTTCTCAGTGGGATTGGTTGGTCAGCTTATTCTTATATTTTACATAATCCACCGCCCTTTGACAAGCCCCGGAAAAAATTTTACACTTTGGAAAATTTTTTGAAATGCCCTTGACAAGCCGGTGCAGGGTATGCTATCCTATGGATGACAAATAAAGTTGTCAAAATGACAACGCACATTGTCAGATCGACAAAGAAATATGTCAGGAGGAAATCGTTATGATCTGGAATGAACTGGGAATCAGCGGGGAAAAGAGCCGCCTGCGGCAGCTCTGGGACGCCGTCTTCCCCGAGGAAGGGCCGGCGGAGCCGGAGGAGGGGCGGTAATGCTGAAAAACCGTCTGAAGGAGCGGCGCGTCGCCCTGGGGGTGAACCAGCAGGAGCTGGGGCGGCTGGCCGGGGTGTCCCGACAGACCATCAGCCTCATTGAGCGGGGGGACTACTCCCCGTCGGTAACGCTGGCCCTCACCCTGGCGAAAATCTTCGGGATGGCGGTGGAGGACATATTCAGCCTGGAGGAGGAGAACGATGAGAAACAGTAACAATGCCGCAAGGCGGGAAAACAAAAAGGCCCTGCCCAAGTTCATCCTGATCGTGGTGTGCAGCCTGATTCTGGGCGGTGCGCTGGGCTTGCTCATGGTGAAGCTGAGCCTGGAGGACTTTGACAGCACACTGGACGCCGCGGCGCGGTTTTTCACCGTAAGGGCAGCGGGCTGGCTGATCATCGCCCTGCCGGTGGTGGAGCTGGCGGCGTGCCTGCCCCTTTACTTCAGCGCGAAAAAGCAGCTGGCCCTCTGGGACGGGGAGGACGAAGCCGTCAGCGGCGGGATCGAGGTCAGGATCTCGGTGTGCGTCTGGATCACCAGCCTTTTCACGGTGCTGGCCTTCTTCCTGTTAGCGGCCCTGTTCTCCGGCCTTGCGGCCTCAGCGGGCGCCCCGCCGAAGATTCCCGCGCCCCTGTTTTTCGGCGCGCTGGCGGCGTTCCTGGCCACCCTGTTCGCGTCCATAGTGCTCCAGCAGAAGCTGGTGGATCTCGCCAAGCAGCTCAACCCGGAGAAGGAGGGCTCGGTGTACGACACCAGGTTCCAGAAAAAATGGTTTGAAAGCTGCGACGAGGCGGAGCGGGCCATCATCGGCCAGTGCGCGTTCAAGGCGTACCAGGCCATGTGCCGGGTGTGCCTGGTGCTGTGGGCGGTGTTCGCCCTGGGCGGGATGTTCTTCAGCTGGGGCTTCCTGCCCGCCATGGCGGTGTGCGTCGTGTGGGCGGCGGGCCAGTCGGTGTACGCCCGCTGGACGCTGAAGCTGGGCCGGCCCGCCGGGAAGGTTTGAGACGGGCGCGGCCTGTTTTCAACATACAACCAAGCATAGAAAGGCGGTATTCTTATGAGGAAATGCATCCGGTGCGGCGCGGAAATGCAGGAGGGCTGCACGGTGAAGGTGGAGGGCGCGGGCTACGGCATCGTGCTGTCCACGGAGGAAGGCAAAATTTTCAGCGGGCGCATCGGGAAGCCCAGGACGGCCATCTGCCCCCAGTGCGGCGAGGTGTCCATCTATGTGGACGACGTGGCCAGGCTGAACGGCTGAATGAACGCATAAACCGCCCCGCCGGACTGCATCCGGCGGGGCGGTTTATCTTGTCCCGAGACGGGGCTTACTTCGCGGGGGGATACTCGCCGCACAGCAGGCGGTAGGGCGGCTCATCCTCCTCGATGGCGGGGAAGCGGCCCACCGGCGGGTTGAAGCGGTTGTCTGTGTTGTCGTCGTTGCACTGGCTGACCTCCCCAAGCAGCACCGGGCCGGTGCCCGCCTCCACGGTGAAGTCGTGGTACAGCCGCTGGGGGATATGGATGCTCTCGCCGGGGGTGAGGCGGATCTGGGTCCCGGCGGAGACGGTGTAGGTGCGCCCGTCGGTGTGGACGGTGACGTCGGAGATCCGGTCGATCTCCTCGTCGGGCAGGAGGGAGTTGTAGACGCGTATGAGGACGCTGCCCCCGCCCCGGTTGATGATGTCCTCGGTCTTGTACCAGTGGAAATGCATGGGGGAGTACTGGCCCTCCTTCAGATAGAGCAGCTTTTCCGCGTACACCTTGGGGTATTTCTCCGCAAGCGCCCGGTTCCCGTTGCGGATGGTGACGAGGGAAAAGCCCACCTTTCGGAAGTCGCCCATACCGTAGTCGGTGATGTCCCAGCCCAGCATACATTCCCGGATCTCGTCGTACTCATGGCCCAGGGTCTGCCACTGCTCCGGGGTAAAGCGGCAGAAGGGGGGCAGGGCAAAGCGGTACCGCTCCGCCATGGCCTCCAGCTCCCGCAGGGCGGCGTTGATCTCGCTGCGTTTCATCTCAGATTCCTCCTCAAAGCCGTTATAGCCGTATTATACCGCAGCCCCGCAGAAAATTCCACACCCACACCGGAATTTCTTCCGCCTCAATAGTGATACCTGTTACGCTTGACCGCCAGAAACAGCATGGTCACCGTAATCGCCATCACTTCCGCCCCCACGATGGACAGCCAGATGCCATCCAGCTTCCAGACCAGCGGGAACAGCAGCACCGCGATCACCTGGAATACCAGGGTGCGCAGGAAGGAAATCGCGGCGGACACCGGGCCGTCGTTCAGCGCGGTGAAGAAGGAGGAGCCGAAAATGCAGAACCCGGAGAACAGGAAGGAAAAAGAATAGATGAAAAAGGCCCGGAGGGTCATGTCCAGCAGATCCTGGTCATAGCCCACGTAGATCATGGCCAGCGGCCTTGCCAGCAGCTCCGCCTCGGCGAACATGGCAAGGGCAAATATGCTGATGAGCACAAAGCTCTTTCTCAGCAGGCCCCGGAGCTCCTCATAATTCTGCGCGCCGTGGTGGTAGCTGACAATGGGGGCGGCGCCCACAGAATAGCCGATGAAGATGGCCTGGAAGATCATGCTCACATACATCAGCACCCCGTAAGCGGCCACGCCGTCCTCCCCGGCGTACCGCAGGAGCTGGAAGTTATACAGCATACTGACCACGGACATGGAGATGTTGCTCATCAGCTCGGAGGAGCCGTTGGCGCAGGTGCGCGCCAGGGCCTTCCCGTCAAACTCCGTCCGGGTCAGCCGCAGCAGGCTGGAGTTGGGGCGGCTGAAATAGACCAGCGGCAGCACGCCGCCCACGCACTGGCTCAGGGCCGTGGCCGCCGCCGCGCCCACCAGCCCCCAGCGGAACCCCGCCACGAACAGCGCGTCCAGCAGGATGTTGGTCAGCCCCGCCGCCCCCGGCGCCGAACATGAAGCCCACACAGCCCAGGATCATCAAAACCGGCATGATGAAGTTGACGGCGGTGAACGGCGTTTTGCCCACAAAGTTCGATACGAAAAAGCCGTCCGCCACGCTGTAGATGGAGGTGAACACCATCATGATGATGGAAGGATAGGTAAAGCGCAGCAATTTCTGATAGTTGAAGTGGTCGGATAATTGAATCATGGTTGTTTTCTCCCCGGCCGTCCGGCGGGACGGCCGTTACAGTCCTTTGATTTTTTCCTTGAACGCGGAAAGATACCGCTCTGTCAGTGTGATATAGCTGTCCAGCTCCTCCCTGGACCAGGAATCGTAGATCTCGGTTTCGATCTCCAGCACCCGCAGGGCGGTGTCCCGGGCCAGGCTCTGCCCCGCTTCGGTCAGGCGGACCCGCTTCGTCCTGCCGCCCTGTGTGTCCACCGCGCCGGACTGTTCCAGCTTCCGCAGGGCGGAATTCACGGTCTGCTTGCTGAGGCCGGACATCCGGACGATATCGCTGAGCGGACAGCTCCCGCCGTTCAGGCAGATGGTGTACAGGATCCGCATGGCGCTGTCCGGCTGGCCCAGCCGCCGGGCGGCCTCGTGGTAGGCCAGATCAATTTCACTGGTGAGATAGCTGAATTGTTTCGCAGGTTCCATAAGCCCCTCCTTGGTACGAAATCGTACCGGCGATTATAGTACGATTTCGTACCAATGTCAACCCCCGGTTTGCCCCCCCCGCGAGAAAAGGGGGAGGAGCGGTCCGAGGCGCGCCCGCCCGAAAAACCCAAAAAAACCGAAAATATAACGCTTGACAAGCCCCCCGCGGTATGATAGACTGTCCATACCTGTGAGCAGGGCTTTCTTTTTGTGCGCGTTTTTACGGGGCGCGGGCAAAAACCCTGATCCTCCCCGGAGGCCGCAGGGAGGCAATGCGCCGGTTTCCCGCAGCCCCTGGGCGTATTCTGCCCGGATGAAGGCGCTGGACCGGCAAAGGCCGGACCGGCGCTTTTTTGCCGGACGGCCAAATTCAAAAGGAGGTGCCGAGAATGGCGAAAGCCGGTAACCGTGTGAAAGTCGTACTGCGCTGCTCCGAGTGCAAACAGCGCAACTACAACACCAAGAAGAACAAGCGCAACACCACCGAGCGTTTGGAGCTCAACAAGTACTGCCCCTTCTGCAGGAAGCACACTCTGCACACCGAAACCAAGTAATGGGCCGCAGCTCAAACGAAAGAAGGGTTAAACTGAATGTCTGAACAGGAGAAGCGGGACAACGCCGCTCAGAAGGAGTCCGTAAGCTCCGACAAGAAGGCCAAGGATGCCAAGAAGAAGAAAGACGCCAAGAAGCAAAACCGCGTCCTGCGCTGGCTCAAGGACCTGAAGGGCGAGCTGAAAAAGGTCACCTGGCCCTCCGCCAAGGAGGTGGCCAAAAACGTGGGCATCGTCATTGTGTGCGTGCTCGTTGTGGGCGTGTGCATCTGGGTGTTCGACGCTCTGGCCCACGCCGTGGTCGGCGCCCTGCTCAACCTCTTTAGTTAAAACGCCATGGCGGACGAACTGAAGTGGTATGTGGCCCACACCTACTCCGGCTATGAGAACACGGTGGCTGTGTCCATCGAGCAGGCAGTGGAAAACCGCAATATGCACGATTTGATTGCCGAGGTGACCATCCCTCTGGAGACGGTCACCGAAATCACCGAGACCGGGCCGAAAACGGTGGAGCGCAAGGTGTTCCCCGGCTACGTGCTGGTGAAAATGGTTATGACCGACGAGACCTGGCACCTGGTGCGCAACATCCGGGGCGTCACCGGCTTTGTGGGCTCCGGCAACAAGGCCATCCCCCTCACCGACGAGGAGATCGCCGCCCTGGGCGTGGAAAAGCGGGAGGTCGTGGTGGCCTACAGCGTGGGCGACAGCGTGAAGATCACCGACGGCGCCCTGGCCTCCTTCATCGGCACGGTGGAGGAGCTGGACACCGACCGGGGCAAGGTCAAGGTGGTCGTGTCCATGTTCGGCCGGGAGACCCCCGTGGAGCTGGATCTGGACCAGGTCGAGACCATTTAAAAAGCAGAGAAAACAACCGGCAGGACAGAACCTGCTGTGGGAGGGATCCGGAAGCGGATCCCGTCACCACCACATTTTATGTAGGAGGTGCTGTTTCAAATGGCACAGAAAATTACTGGATATGTCAAGCTGCAAATCCCCGCCGGCCAGGCAACCCCGGCCCCCCCTGTGGGTCCGGCCCTGGGCCAGCACGGCGTGAACATCGCCGCCTTTACCAAGGAGTTCAACGAGCGCACCAAAAAGGACATGGGCCTCATCATCCCCGTGGTCATCACCGTGTACGCCGACCGCTCCTTCTCCTTCATCACCAAGACCCCACCCGCCGCCGTGCTCATCAAGAAGGCGTGCGGCATCGAGTCCGGCTCCGGCGTGCCCAACAAGACCAAGGTCGCCACCCTGTCCAAGGCCGACTGCCAGAAGATCGCCGAGACCAAGATGCCCGACCTGAACGCCGCCAGCCTGGAGGCCGCCATGAGCATGATCGCCGGCACCGCCCGTTCCATGGGCGTGCAGGTGGAAGAATAAGGGAAGGAGGAAGAAGCAATGGCTAAGAAAGGCAAAAAGTATGTGGACAGCGCCAAGCTCATCGACCGCGCCGCCCAGTATGATGTGAACGAGGCCATGGAGCTGGTCATCAAGACCGCCACCGCCAAGTTCGACGAGACCGTGGAGCTGCACGTCAAGCTGGGCGTGGACTCCCGCCACGCCGACCAGCAGGTCCGCGGCGCCATCGTCCTCCCCCACGGCACCGGCAAGACCGCCCGGGTGCTGGTGTTCGCCAAGGGTGACAAGGCCGACGAGGCCCGCGCCGCCGGCGCCGACTTCGTGGGCGATATGGACATGGTGGAGAAGATCCAGAAGGAAAACTGGTTCGACTTCGACGTGGTGGTGGCCACTCCCGACATGATGGGCGTGGTGGGCCGTCTGGGTAAGCTGCTGGGCCCCAAGGGCCTGATGCCCTCCCCCAAGGCCGGCACCGTCACCCCCAACGTGACCCAGGCCGTCAACGAGATCAAAGCCGGTAAGGTGGAGTACCGTCTGGACAAGACCAACATCATCCACTGCCCCATCGGCAAGGTGTCCTTCGGTCCCGAGAAGCTGGGCGACAACCTGAACGCCCTCATGGGCGCGATTGTCAAGGCCAAGCCCGCCGCCGCCAAGGGCCAGTACGTCAAGAGCTGCGTCGCCGCGTCCACCATGGGCCCCGGCGTCAAGCTGAACCCCGGCAAGTTCGCGTAATCAATAACATAACAGGCAGGCCGCCGGAATATCCGGCGGCCTGCTTTTTCGCATTCCGGCCAATTAAGGGGCGGGAAATTCAGCCTGAGAAGGTGGAACAGCGAAGAATGCCGTCATCTGTTGGGCCAATGGGGCGCTGTGAAATCCCAGGGCGCGGCTTTTCACCGAACGACCGTCCTCCCGTGCCGCCGCCGGAAACGCAGCATCGGTCAATATGGCCTCTGCGGTGCGCAGTCAGGGCAAGGTCCGGTTTACAGGAGTGCGGCCACATCCCTGATGCTTGCTGTGTCGGCGTTCCTTGTTTTCCGCGTCTGCAAAAATACGCTTGACAAAAGGACGACGACGTGTTATATTTTATCCGTCAACATCGTGTTATACATTAAGGAGGTAACCTATGATACAGCAAATTTCCGATGCCGAACTTGAAATTATGAAAATCGTATGGGGGAACCCGGAGGAGGTGACGCTGTTCCCCTATATCATGGACGGGCTGGCAGCCAGGGGCAGGCCGTGTCAAAAGAATACCTTGATTGTACTGCTGTCACGGCTGATGAACAAGGGATTTTTGAGCGCCAGGAAAGTCGGACGCCGCAACGAATATACCACGCTGGTTTCGGAAACGGAATACCAGACGGCGCAGACGAAACATTTCCTGGATAAGATTTATGAGGGCAGCGCAAAAGGTCTGGTTTCCAGCCTGATTATGGGCGACCTCCTGACAGACCAGGAATACGAGGAGTTGAAACGGCTGCTGGAGAAAGGAAACGGGCGGCAATGAACGCAGTTTTGAACATGTTCCTGTCCATGTCTTTTTCCGGCAGCTTGCTTATTCTGGCCCTGCTTTTGGGAAAGCGGTTTTTGAAAAACAAAATCAGCCGGCAATGGCAGTATTATATTTGGCTGGCTGTTGTTTTGCGGCTGCTGCTCCCGTTCGGGCCGGAAGCAAGCCTGATGGGAACGGCATATCAGGCTGTCGATCAGGCAATATCCCAGACCGCTCCTTTACCGCCCCAGCAAACTGCTCCGGGAGGCGATCCTGGCTCCGCTGTTGGGGCGGAACAGCACAGTGAAACGGTGAATCCTCCGGCGGATGACGGAACAGCTGTCCACCCGCTTCAGGATATTGGAGCGTTGCTGATCAATCATATCTGGCTGGTGTGGCTGGCGGCCGCTCTGGGTCTGCTGCTACGGAAAATAACAATCTATCAGGGCTTTATAAGGTATATCAACGCAGGCTTGGCCCCGGTCTCTGACCTTGAGCTGTTAGACCAGCTTTCCATTGCCGCAGAACAGTCAGGTCTCAACAAGCCAATCGAGCTGTGTGTCAATCCGCTGGTTTCCTCCCCGCTGCTGATTGGATTTTTCCATCCATGTATCGTACTGCCCAGCGCGGATATTCCCAAAAAAGATTTTCGCTATATCATCCTGCATGAACTGACGCACTACAAACGCCGGGATATGTTTTATAAATGGCTGGTTCAAATTACCGTCTGCCTGCATTGGTTTAATCCGCTGGTTCATCTTATGTGCCGGGAGATTACCAGGGCCTGTGAATTTTCCTGTGATGAAGCCGTCCTCGCCAAAACGGGGGGCGGCAGCGCGCAGGACTATGGACAAACCCTTCTTGACGCGATGGCGGCGGTCGGGCGATACAGGGAAAGCTTCGGAACAGTCACTTTGACCGGAAATAAAAAGCTATTGGAAGAGAGGATCGGTGCAATTATGAACTTCAAGAAAAAGTCGATGGCGATGCGGCTTTTGACGGGTGTGTTAACGCTGTGCGTGCTGTTCGGGGCGGCTTTTGTTGGCGTTTATCCCGTTGCCGCGGCTAATCGCACCAGAAACAAGCCCCAGGTATCCGTGGGCCAAACTCCCGCACAAGGGAATACGGGCACAAGCAGCAAGGACTATGCGGCCCAGGCGGAGCGGTACTATGAGGCTGGCAGTCTGCCGCTGTTTGAAATCACGTTTCCCCGGCTGGATGAAAATACGCAAAAGAAATGGCTTGAAACGTTCTATGCCGATGGAGACTTCGCGTTTTTCTCTGTCGCTGTGCGCCGGCTTAACACAAGTTCGGCTCTGTTTACTGGCTTCGCTGAAAAAGCGTATGCCGAGGAAGAAATGGCGTTTTTCTCCACCTTGACGGACTGCATGGATGAGGCGGAGCTGGAACTTTGGCTGGACAGGGCTTTGGAAGATGGGAACTGGGCATTTCAATCCATGCTCTTTGGCAAACTTGATCGTAATGATGAGTTTGATGAATTAAAGCAAAAGCAGGAGAAAGAATGGGCCGAAGCTCAGGCGGCGGAATACCGGGCTGTGGGCGTTACAATGGATGGGAAGGACTATTACTACCAGGGCCAGCTTGTCAACATCTTTTTGGATATCCGGCCCAACCAGTCCGTTTACACGCTGAATATGAACCCAAAAGGGACTGTCAATGTCAAAATAATCCGCAATGCAAATAACAAAATCACAGGCGCCGCCTATATGACCGAAGCGGAAGTGATCGAACTGTTGGGGGATCTGGAGGATCCGGATGATAAAACCGGCGTGGAAATAATCTCCGTTGATTTCAAAACCGTAAAGGCAGGAGAAACCATTTTCCTGGGAAAATACACATTGTCCGATGGGGGACGAAATATTGTACGACATTTCAGCAAAAACGGGAAATAGAATCAAAGTCTTTTTCGCAAAGGACGGGCAGAAGGATGTGTCCTATTGGTCGGTGAACAACCTGCGCCAGCCGGGTGAACCGCTGGAATGTATTGCGGATTTTACCGTCGGGCCTCCGGCAGCAAAGCCCGGAACCTATCAGCTGTACCTCCAGGCCCCGGACGGCGCTTTGGGAACTGTAAGGGGCAGTGTTTCGATTGTGTCAGCAGACGCATCCTGAGATGTATTGTGTAAAGGGTGGTTTCACCATCCAAATACACATTGGCTGGCGGTTCATTTGTGGCAAAATGACACAGGCTGGAAAGGCGGTGATCGATCAGCAGGAGGGGAGCGTCTGGGGATGACCTGGGCGCTCCGTTCTCTTTGTCGGCCCTCTGCGAAGAGCGCACTTACTCACCGCCCGCAAGCGGGCGGTGGTACTGCCTCCGGCAGTCGTGCGCCCTCCGGGGTGGTTCCGCCGGGGGGGCCTTCCCTGCTGGTATACCAGCAGACGCCAACGGTTGCTTGTGCATCGGACGCAACTGCGCCGATCACCGGGGGCTTGGGGGCCTTCGGCCACCAACAAGCGGCACAGGGTATATACCTGTGCATTGCTTGCCACTACTATCAATGCCTATAAATGAGGGTTGAAAGTTTCCAGTATTGGTGGTATGCTTGGCTCATGACAAATCGACAAATCAAATTTTACATGTATGCGTAAAGGCAGTGAGTAAAAATGATTCGGCCAATTCTTGCTTGTATAGACCCCTATAAGGCAGCAGAGGAATTTGCTGCGGTTGGGTGGAATATTGATTTTTCGCAGCCTTGGGAAAGTGGTGACCCTTTGGTGGGGGTATCACTTTGCGGCAACTCTGTCCTGCTTGGTATCACGGAGGGATATGTTCCTGACAATCAGCTTTCACAAATTGGATGTGGAGTTGAAATCTACATGACCGTACCTGGTGGACAGCTCAAGCAGATATATGAGAACCATTTGGTGCTGAAACCAACTGCGCTGATGGTTCAGCCGTGGGGCGATACGGCATTTGAGGTCAAAATCAGTGGATACCAGTTTATGATTGCCGCTGTAAATTCCAGTTTATAGGGGATTTCATCTTTTGGGTGAAATCCCCCTTGACAAATGTTCTCTTGATATAGTCAAAGCACCAGAAAATCGGCGCCACCATCCGGCAGACCATCTCAAGCTGCCTGAAATTAAGCGTCCAGACCTTGCCCCCAGCATCATCCGGGTTTTGAAAGCTCAAAAGGTACCGCAGATGGAGTGGATGCTTGCGGTGGGGCCAGCATGGAATAACCCGCTCGACCTTGTTTTTACAGATGAGCGCGGGGGACACCTGAAGCACCGCACGATCATCAATCACTTTAAAAAGATCGTTGCCTCTATTGGCCTGGAGAATACCAGATTTCAAGATTTGAGGCACAGCTGCGCCGTCAACGCTCTACAGGCCGGGGACAGTGTGAAGGCCGTCCAGGAGCAGTTGAGCCGCTGCTCCTGCGCTTTCACGATGGACGTATATGCCGCCGTCTCCAACACCATGCGGAGGGCTTCCACAGTAGCGGATGAAGGGCCTGTTCAAGGCGGTTTCGCACCTGTAAGGGGTAAAGTTTGGGGGCAAATCCGTATTGCGGCTTTCAACGCAAAACATATTAGTTCAATATCTAAAGAAAGCAAAGAAAACCCTGTGATTTCACAACAATCACAGGGTTTTCTGATGGTGGAGCGACCACAACCAACGGCGAACACCCCGCATAGTTGGAAACGGCGCTTTCAAAGTGTTCCTCAATCTTGTCCAGAAGAATGTCGTCAATGGTAATCTGCCTGTCTCCGCCGTTGAGGATCATATCGTCGTAAAGGTAGATGGCCCGAAGGAAGATATTCACCATTGGCAGAAGGAGAGCGGGGATGCAACCCCGTTGTCACGAAATGTTTTTGCTCAATACCCGTACCGCTTCCGGTATTTCAGCAGCAGCGCCGCCGCCATCACCGTCCCCAGCAGCTCGGCCACCGGCGTCGCCAGCCACACGCCGGTGACGCCCCCCAGCAGGATGGGTATGATCTGAATACTGGCAACGGTGAACAGGAAGGACCGGGAGAAGGCCAGCACGGCGGACACCACGCCGTTGGACAGGGCGGTAAACATACCGCTGGCAAAGACGTTCAGCCCTACGAACAGCAGAGCGATGGAGCACAGGCGATTGCCCGTCACCGCCAGGTCATGCACCGGGCTGTCCGGCCGGGTGAAAATGCCCACCAGAGGGACGGTTGCCAGAACGGAGATCACCGTACAGAGGACGGATGCCCCGACGATGAATTTGACGCTGAATCCCACCAGCTTCTTCAGTTTTTCATGGTTCTGCTCCCCGTGGTAGTAGGAGATCATAGGGGCCACGCCGTAGGAGTAGCCGATGAACAGGGCGCTGACAAACATAAGTACATACATGATGATGGTGATGGCCGCCACGCCGTCCTCGCCCATGTATTTCAGCATGGCCAGGTTGAACAGCAGGGTGGTGATGCCGGACACCAGGGAGGTGGCCAGCTCCGACATGCCGTTGGCGGAGGCGTGGAACAGCACCCCGCCCCGGAATACCGGCCTTTCAAAGTGGAGCAGGCTGTCCTTCTTCCGGAACACCAGGAAGCCTACCACGGCGGTGATGGAGTAGCCCAGGCCGGTGGCGATAGCCGCCCCCTGGATGCCCAGGTCGAACAGAGCAATCAGAACATAGTCCAGAATGATGTTGGTCACGCCCCCCGCCACGGTACAGATCAGGGATAGGGTGGACTTGTCGGCGGCAATCAGGTAGAGGGAAAAGTTATACATGAGCAGGATGGGGATGGTGAACAGCAGATAGTTGCTCAGGTAGGTGTGGCAGTAGCCGAACACCGCCGGAGAGAGGCCCATGGTCCCCAGCAGGGTATCCATCAGGGTATAGCCCAGCACCATCATCACCGCGCCCACCACTGCATTGGTGAGAATGAGAAGGGTGAAGTCCTGCCGGGCCTCCTGTTCCTTATGCTCCCCCATTTTCTTCATGACCACGGCGCTGCCGCCGGTAGCCAGCATACCGGAGATTGCCGTAATCAGGGCGATGGCCGGGGCGGTGAGGTTGATGGCAGACAGGGCCTCCATGCCGATGAGGTTGGAGACGAACAGGCCGTCCACCATGGTGTAGAAGGTGTTGAACACCGTCATGACGATGGTGGGAAAGGCAAAATGCAGAATGTTTTTGCCTGTGACAGGTAGATGGTACGAGCCCAGTGTGTTTTCCATGATTTTCTCCTTTCTTGCTGCTGGTGGAAAAGATTTCTTATTTCATAAAACCGGCTTGTAATTGTTCAAAACCGGTGTTATACTTGGAGCGATAAATCAAAATTTGAATGTTTGGAGAGGAAAAGGGAAATGGACGTTTCGTTATTCTCAAATCAATATCTTGTTCGAAAGATGCGTGCCGATGATGCAGCGGAAATATATACATTATGCTATAAAAACAGTTTATACTATCAATACTGTCCACCGTTTGTATCAGAACAGAGCATTATGAATGATATGAATGCGCTCCCGCCCAACAAGGAAATGTGCGATAAGTACTATCTGGGATTTTACGATGGGGAAAAACTGATTGCTGTGATGGATTTCATTATGGCCTATCCGGATGAATTAACAGCCTTTATTGGATTTTTTATGACGGATGTGTCCGTACAGAACACTGGAACAGGGAGCAAGATTATCAATGACCTGTGTGCTTATCTGGCCCGTATTGGGATTGTAAATGTCCGTCTCGGTTGGGTAAAAGGGAATCCGCAAGCAGAACATTTTTGGCACAAAAATGGTTTTAAAGAAACGGGAGTTACATATGATACGGAAAACTATACCGTAATTGTTGCCCAGCGAGGTTTATAAATTCCGGTTTATTGGGGGACTGCCTGGAACGGCGGTCCCCTGGTTTTGATATTTGACATCTTTTTCGGCAAGGGGTATCATAAACCGTGTGGCAGCCACGCAGTCAAGAGATATTTTTCATTTTTTGGAGGAAATTTTTATGGAGCGGAAAAAAGGCTGGCTGACCTCCGGGGCTTTCGCCGCCCTGTGCGGCACCACCAAGGAAACTCTGCGCCACTACAAAGACGTGGGGCTGCTCCTCCCGGCCTACCAGGGGGACAACGGCTATTTTTACTACGACGTGGAGCAGTTCTACGATTTTTACGCCATTTCCATCTTCCGTCAGACGGGCACGCCCCTGGAGAAGATCCGCCGCTGTCTCCGGGGGCAGGACACCGCCCAGACGCTGGCGCTGCTGCGGGAGCAGCGGACCCAGCTGGAGGCGGAGCGGCAGAGGCTGGAACACATGGACTTTGTGCTGTCCGGCGCTCTGCGCAATCTGGAGTTTGGGCCGGGGCCGGACATGGTTCCCCGAACCGGCTGGTTTGAGAGAGAGCACCTGCTGGCTCTCCCCGTTAGAGAGCTGGAGGGACTGATGCCTCTGAAGGCCAGCGAGGAAGAACTGCTGATCGTTGTGCTGGAGCGGTGCCGGGCGCTGTGCAGCCAATACGGAATACAGACCGACTTCCAGTTGGGGGCCATTCACCAGCCGGGGGAGCAGGGCGGATCAGGGGCCATCAGCCACCTCTACACCCGAATCAAAGAAAAAGCGGACTTTCCCTATTACAAGGAGAAGCCCGCCGGGAATTATCTGTACCTCTGCTGCCGGGGCCGTTGGGACATCTCCGCAGGTTATGCCGCCCTCAACCGCTGTATCCTTGAACGGGGGCTGGAAACGACAGGAGATTTCTATGCCTGCGACTTAGCCGGTTTTATCCTCAACTCGGTGGAGAAAAACGCGGCCTCCATGATTTCGGTGCGGCTGTCTGATGGCCCAACTACCAACAAACAACTCTGATTAACCATCTATGTGTATAGTCTTGATAAGTCAAGGTGAAAGGGAGGAAAGTCTGGTATTATAGAGCCTTCGTCCCTTTCTTTTACCGTTTAGATGTGGAATTTACGGATGCAGTCCAACAGCGTCACGCAGAGTTCCTGGTACAGGTCCTCGTCAAATACGCCGTCGATGATAGCCTCCTTCGCCTGAAGGTCGTCGTCCTTGGCCCGGGACAGCAGTTCCTTGAAGTTCATGGTCTTCCCTCACATCTCCTTTTTCAATTTCTGGACTGCCCGGTAATAGGCCGCGGCATCGGGTTGGGGGACAACGAAAAGAGCAGCGGACTTTGTGGCAAAGTACAAAATCCGCTGCATCCCATGTGATAACATTGAGTGGATCAACAGGCTCCTGTTGATCAGGCGGAGGCTCGCCCGCTTTGGCCGCAGGCTCCCGCTCTCTGCCTGGAAGGGCAATCGGAATAGAAGTCTTTGTCTTAAAGGCCGTGTGTTGCCACGCCGAAAGGCGATTGACCAGCTCAATGTTATAGATTTTATAATCCATAACATTGCTCCCTGTCCGCAGTTATACGGACATCACACAGGCGGCCAACGAATCCTGAAACTCTTTGTTCTGTGGCAGCCGACGCTGCCGCCCTTGCCAAATGGAGTATGAAATTATGCCAGTTCAGGCTCGAAAGACAGCGAAGATTGTCGAATAGCAGAAGCGGCCTTTTGCGTGTTCTCTGCCATGTGGGCGCAAGCCTCCTCCAGCGCCGCCGCCATACCTATGATGGCAGGCACATTCTCCGTTCCGGTGCGGCGGCCCTGTTCCTGGTCTCCGCCCTCTATCAGTCGGGGCATGGGGATTCCGTTACGGGCATACAACGCCCCAATCCTTTTTGGGCCGTGGAATTTGTGGGCGGACAGGGACAGCAGATGGCCTGGATGACCGCCGGGGTCATTTTCGTGGTGGCCGCATTATCCATATAGACCATTTTATCCGTATCCTTTCATGTCTGAAAGATTGGAAGCGCCGCAAAGACGACGCTTCCAATCGAAAAATTTATTCATCACATAGATCCGATCCGGCTCCTTACGGCGCGGACACCATGAGGGAACGTAGACCTTGGGGGCAGAACGCTTGAATACCCTGATCTTCTCTCCTCTGGTGCAATAGCGGCTGCCCATCTGGAGAAACGCCCCGTTCACTTTTCTGGGTGCCGGCTCACTATGGATCCCATAGTACGGGGCAGGTCGCACAGCGGCGCGGATACCGGCCTCATACGCCTGTTCTGTCGCAGCGATATTTCGCTCCGACACCGCAGTTTCATACTTCTCCAGCAGTTTCATACTATCTTCGGACAGTGTTGCCGTCAGGGCCTTATCGTCCTGGCTTACAGTCTGACCGAGCCGCTGAAGCTCCGGAGAAACCTTGGAGATTTCCGGCTCATAATCCCCGAAAAAGAGGTCGCGCAGAAGATTGGGGTCAGCGGATACCGGCAGGGCCGCCGGCACAGGTTCAGACAGTGCAGCGGCGAGTGCGTTCACCGCGTCAATCAGCTGAGGGACTTGTCACTCAAAAAAACGCGTCCCATTTGGGTTTGATAAAATTCCATCACAATATGCTCCTTTAGGGGCATCTGCGCCGGTCAATAAAATGCAGGAGACGACTGCATTACAACAGCCGTCCCCTCTGATATGCTGCGGCAAGTGGAATCCACCAGCCACCAAAACTCACGCAATCTGCTGTTCTCCCCAGCGAATCTGGAGATTACCGTCTTTATTCACCCCCTTTTGCATCAGGAGGGCCAGAAGATTATAGTCGATACCGAATTTATCATAAATCTGATCCAAGTCGGTATCCTGGCCTTTCGTGAACAAATTGATTTTTTCCTTCGCCACCACCATTTGCAGCAGATTGGACTCCAGGTTGCTGATGTAGTTGAGGAAATAGATGTCCTTGTACTCTGTGGATGTATTACGTTCAAAGAAAAGTAAGCGTCAAATTAGAGCAATTCTCAAAATTACTGATACCGCTCTTGTAGGGACGGGGATTACCCGACCATCTCGATGCCTGATGCAAGTTGGTATCTTACGGGCGGATGATATCCGCCCCTACAAACCGAGTTTTCTTATTATTTAGGAGAATTGCTCTAGATGGTGTCGTCAATAAAGGTGTGTTATAATAGTCCCCAAAAGAAGCGGGGGGCAGAAAAATGGCAAGAGAACAGCATCGACATGATATAGGCGACAGAGCTTGGGAGAAAATCAGACCAT
>CAJTGJ010000035.1 GCA_910575695.1 Oscillospiraceae bacterium
TTGTAGGCAAAAGCCCTTTCGCTGGGGAGCAGGCTTTCCCGTTGTAAATTGCTGTCAACCATGATAATCGTGGCGGCGTCATCGTCCAAATCCCGGACAATCACCGGCATGGTTTCTTTCTCTGCCAGTTCACTGGCCCTATGCCGCCTGTGTCCGGCTACCAGCTCATAGCCGCCCTCCGGGTCAGGACGGGCAATCGCCGGGACCAGAACGCCGTACTGCCGGATGCTGTCGGCGGTTTCCATCATGGCATCATCATCTTTGACTTTGAATGGGTGGCCCTTGAACGAGTGCAGCTCGCTTAAAGGAATTTCTACCACCTTTTCCCGCCCTGCATCGGCGCGGCTTTCCTCGGTGGAAAACAGATCATCGACCGATGCCAGCTCTACTTTTTTCGCGCTGCTTTTCAAGTTTCAACACCTCCTTAGTCAGATTTGCGTAGCCCTCCGCTACTTTGCCGCCTGGGTCATGGGCGAAAATGCTCTTGCCCTCTGCGCTGATTTCCTTTGCCCGGACAGAATGGGGAATCTCGGTTCCGAACACCTTGATTTTGCTGCCGTAGGTTTCCCGCAGCAGGGCGGCAATCTCTTTGGCAAAGTTGGTGCGGTTGTCCACCATCGTCAGCAGGATACCGTCTATTTGCAGTTTCGGGTTGATCTGCCGCTTGACCTTGTTCACCGTAGAGAGCAGCTGTTCCAGCCCTTTGGCGGGCAGGTACTCCGCCTGGACGGGAATTATAATCCTGTTGGCAGTGGCCAGGGCGTTGACGGTGAGCATACCCAGGGAGGGCTGGCAGTCTATGAGGATATGGGAATACTGCCCCTTTACGGTGTCCAGGTATTGCCGCAGAATCGTTTCCCGGCTCATAGCGTTTACCAGCGACACCTCCATGCCGGACAGCTGAATATCCGCCGGCATCAGGTCCACGCCCTCCGGGTGGCGCAGAATCCCCTCGCCGGGGCGGACCGGCTGATCGGTCAGGATACGGCCCATCGCGTCGGAGAGGGTAAAAGGCAGCTTATCCGGCTGGGGATTGCCCAGGCTGATGGTCAGGCTCCCTTGCGGGTCCCCGTCAATGAGAAGCACTTTCTTTCCGGCCTGCGCCAGTCCTATCCCTAAGTTGGCACAGGTTGTGGTCTTGCCCACACCTCCCTTTTGGTTGGCGATGGCGATGATTTGCGTGTTCAAGATAATCACCTCGTTTCTTGGTATGAAAAAAGGGAGAATGTGACCGGAATCAACATTCTCCCTTAGAAACGATATGTGATTGTGCAATAATCTGTCTTTTGTGAGGTTAGCTTTTGAGAGCCATCTCGCCGCAAACCCGCATGAATACTGGATTTTTGCCTGTTTGCTTTCCCTTTCCCCAATAACCTGTGTTCAACGAGATGTACGCCGCCGACGTGTCCATGAAAGTGAAATCGGCCCTCCGTGCCAGGTTCAACAGCGGCTTGTATGTGTCCACCTCTCCCCCCTACGGCTACCTGAAAGACCCCGCCGACCACAACCACCTTATCATCGACGAAAAGGCGGCCCCGGTGGTGAAGCTGATTTTTCAAATGGCGCTGGATGGGGCTGGCATCGGCAAGATACGCAACCACCTCAACGCCAGCCATATCCTCCGCCCCGCCGCCTACGCCGCCGCAGAGCGGGGCGAGAGCGGCTATGAGCGGCACTTTGAGGGCAAGGAGGATAACCGCTACCAGTGGAGCAACAACAGCGTCAGAGCCATTCTACGCAGCCCTGTGTACGCCGGGAACCTTGTGGGGTATAAGCGGGTGGCGGTGAGCATGAAAAGCAAGAAACGCCCCTCCAGGCTCCCGGAAGAATGGGAGGTGATACCCAACACCCACGAGGGCATTGTCACCCAGGCGCAGTTTGATACCGTCCAGCGGCTGATGACCAGCAGGCGGCGGGACAAAGGTGGGAGCGGCTTTGACAACATCTTTTCCGGGATATTGAAATGCGCCGACTGCGGCTACGCGATGCGGGCCATGAGCGCCAACCGGCGCAAACGCCCCGATCCAATCGACTGTGTGCAGTATGTGTGCAACAACTACGGCACCAACGGCACCGAGGGCTGTTCGGCCCACACCATCGAAGCCAGAGACTTGTTTGACGCTGTGCTGGCTGATATTCGCCATTACGCAAGGCTGGCGGTGGAGGGCGATGAAAAGCGGGTGCGCCAGCTTCAGGAGCGGCTGTCCTCCATCGGGGCCACCGAGCAAAAGGCCCTGGAACGGGAAAAGCGCAAGCTGGACAAGCGGCTGGGCGAGCTGGATAAGCTCTTTTCAGCCCTGTACGAAGATAAGGTCATGGAGCGTATCACCCAGCGCAATTATGACATGGTTTCCCGGAAGTATGAAGCGGAACAGGCCCAGCTTTCGGCCCGGATTGAGGAAATCAACGCTTCACTGGCTGAAAAAGAAACCGCCGACAATGGGGTAACGGACTTCTTCTCCCTGATTGCCGGGTACGCCGACGCCGCCGAGCTGTCCGCCGCTATGGTCAACGCCCTGATTGAGAAAATCACGGTGGGAGAGCGTGTCCAGAAAGAGGACGGCACGGTGGAGCAGACCATCAAAATCTACTACAAATTCGTTGGAGTTCTCTCCAACGAGTTACATATTAGGCCCACGAAACGCTGGACGGTTCTCTCCCCCAGGCGGTGCCAGTGCTGCGGGATTGAGTTTGTCCCCGGTTCAGCGGCGGCAAAGTATTGTAAGCCTTGCGCTCAAAAGATTCACAAACAGCAAAGCAATGAGAGCAAGCGCCGTTGCCGAAAATCCAACTTAAAAAAGGTTGCTTAATATGTACTTTCGGGAATGGTCTTAGGATATTTTTTGGGATTGGTAATCCACGAATATACAACAGAGCCACAACTTCCGCAAACAAGACAATGTATCAGTTCTTGATCCTCCAAAAAACCTGGTGCGCCAATCAATCTGCTGTTTCCTGGAAGATAACCATATCTTAAATCTTTACCCCCACAATATTTGCAGGATTCAATGCTTTTGGGACTAAAATCCATAAATACAACCTCCATTTATCTGATTTAACAAACGAAATCATATCACAAAATAGCGTTGAACTCAATGTCTTCTTATTTATTGTCCGCAAAGTCTGTCCCTCCGATTTACAACAGCGGGAGGGACGCATCATCCGCCAGCGCAATGAGAACGAAGAGGTGGACATTTACACCTATGTCACCGAGAACACCTTTGACAGCTACCTCTATCAGTTGGTGGAGGGCAAGCAGAAGTTTATCGGGCAGATCATGACCAGCAAATCCCCGGTGCGCTCGGCGGAGGACATCGACGAAACCGCCCTGTCCTACGCTGAAATCAAAGCACTTTGCACCGGCAATCCCCATATCAAAGAGAAGATGGATTTGGACATCGACGTACAGCGGTTGAAGCTGTTGAAAGCCAATCATTTGAGCCAGCGGTATGCCCTGGAGGATCAGATCATCAAGTATCTGCCGCAAAAAATCGTGTCCCTGGAACAGCGCATTGAGGGCTACACCGCCGACATAAACCGGCTGAAAGAGAACACCCATCCCAACGAGGACGGCTTTTCCCCCATGGAGGTGGAGGGCACCGTCTACACCGACAAAAAAGCGGCAGGCAGCGCCATCCTCGCCGCCTGCAAAGCTATGACCAGCCCCGATCCTGTTCCCCTGGGCCAGTACCGGGGCTTCGCTATGGAACTGTCCTTTGAGAGTTTCACCAAGGAGTTCCGAATCACCCTGAAAGGGACGCTCACCCATACCACCGGCCTGGGCACAGACATTTTCGGCAACATCCTCCGTCTGGACAATGTGCTGGGAGGTATGGAGGAACGGCTGATAGCCTGCCGGGAACAGCTTGAGAATGTCAACGTCCAACTGGCTAACGCCAAGCAGGAGGTGGAAAAGCCCTTCCCCCAGGAGGACGAGCTGAAAACGAAATCCGCACGGCTGGATGAATTGAATATCCTGCTGAACATGGATAAGCGGGAGAGCGAGATCGTGGAGGGGGAACCGAGCGAGGAAGCCCCTGACCGGGACGGTGCTGCCCGGGAACGGTGAACCCAATCGCACATTTGCCGCGCCGGTATCTGCGCTGTATAATAGGCGCAGAATATAGGCGGAGGTGAAGATGGTGCCAGATGAGTTCAAATTTGAAACCTTTGTAGAGGCCCAGGGGACGGCGATGCAGGAGTATTTGAGCGGCGTTGTAGCAAAACTGTCCAAGACGGACAAAGCGCACCGGGCCATTCAGGACAAGATCGAAAGCATTTACCGGCAGTACCCCCATGTGATGGGGATGTTCGACACAGAGAAAGCGGTAGCGTTGACCGAACAGGAGTGCGCAGCGGCCATTGAGGTGGTGGGCCTGCAAAACCAGCTTGTGGAGCTGGAAATGCAGTCGGTCTACTTCCGGGGCTGCTACGACAGCGTGGGCTATCTCAAAAAAGCGGGCATCCTGTGACGAAGGGCGGCGCTGGCAGTCAGCCAGCGCCGCCTCCTACATAACCGGGAATAAAAAATTCATAGGCGAAAGAGCAAAAAAAGATGAAAATTTCCGTCAATCAAATCCAGTGTAAGCGGTGCGGCAACATCATCACATCTGAACACAGCCATGACTTGAAATGGTGCAAGTGCCGGGGCGTGGCCGTGGACGGCGGCAGGGACTACCTGAAACGGATGACCGGCGACCCGCCCAGCGAATTTTTGGAACTTAGCAAGTGGGAGGAATAGCCGTTTACTCTTTGATTATCAGCTTATTCAGGTCAAAGAGCGCCGCCTTGTAATTCTGAACCCGGTACAGACGCTTGTTAGGATCAGGCTGCTCGATCACATGGCCCTCTCGTTCCAAAAGCTCCTTTTGCGCTTCCTTATCAAAATAGTGTCCATAGTCTATCAGCATCCCCCGGAGCGAGATCATGCGCCAATAGGGTATCAGGCTATCTTGGTCAGGTTTGCCGTAGTCTTTGAGTTCTGTGATAAAGTCCACCCGCTGAATATCGGCGGGCTTCCAGAACAGCTTTTTATCAAAGGGCGTGATACCGTCGTTCTCGATCTCGCAGCGGTCGGCCCCCTTCCGTCCGGCCCACATCTCGCAGATGGCCTCCTGGGTGGTGAGCTTCCCTGCGGGTATCATGCACATAATGGTGGCGAACGTCTGCTTATCCAGATACACCGCCTTTTTCGCGGCGGGGATATGTTCGTGGTCTGCCATGCGGCACCTCCTACGAAATTTTGCTTTTGCCGCATTATACCATCTTTTTCTAATAGATACAACAGGAACCGTACATAGCCGGGGAGATTTTCAATCCGAAAGTCCCCCGGCTATTACTATCTGAAAAAGGAGTTGATGAACCATGACAGGCGAGGAACTGCGGGACGAATTGTACCAGCGGATCGTGAACGCCCAAGCAAAGTACCGGGGATGGCTTTTGACCCAGCCGCCCAATGTAATCCTTGACCACGCTTGTGCGTACACCATCCGAGAGGACATCGTGATGGAAATGTCGGCACTCAAACTGCCGGAGGCCCAGGTCAGGGCGCTGCTGAAATCCCACAACCCACTGGCGGACATTTACAAGGAGTGGAACAAAGTGGAAACCCACCACATGGAGGACTTGCGGGACGTGATCGAGGCCCGCGCCGACGCTGTAATACAAACTGAAAAGAAAGCGGGCCAGCGGGAGGGACGGTAGATGGGCTATGTCACGCCGGAACAGATCACCCAGGCAAAGGAGCTTGACCTGCTGACCTACCTCCAGCGGTTTGACCCCCATGCGCTGGTACACGTCAGCGGCAACACCTACTGCACCCGTGAGCATGACAGCCTGAAAATCAGCAACGGCAAGTGGAATTGGTTTTCCCGTGGCATCGGCGGCAAGACAGCCCTGGACTATCTTATCAAAGTCCAGGGCTTTTCCTTTACCCAGGCGGTGGAGGCCCTGGTGGGCCAGAATTTCTCCCCCCTGCCCCGTGCGCCCCAGGCCCAGCCGAAAAAACAGGAACCCAGGGTGCTGTCCCTGCCCAAGTCCAGCCGGTGCGCCACCCACATGGTCAGCTATCTCCACGGGCGGGGCATCGACTATGACGTGATCGACTACTGCATCCAGACCGGGCGCTTATACGAAAGTCTGCCTTATCACAACTGCGTGTTCGTGGGCCGTGACCTGAAAGGCCAGCCCCGGTACGCCGCCCTGCGCGGCACCGTGGGGGATTTCAAGGGCGAGGCCCCCGGCAGCGACAAGCGGTATTCGTTCACGATCAGCGAGAACCCCAGCGCCCCCGGCGTCCACCTGTTTGAATCGGCCATCGACCTGTTGAGCTACGCCACCCTGCTGAAAATGACAGGCCGGAACTGGCGGCAAGACGCCCTACTCTCCCTGGGCGGGGTGTTCAAGCGGAAGAAGGAGTTTAGCATCCCCCTCGCTCTCAGCCAGTATCTCAAAGACCACCCCGGCACCAACACGCTCTATCTCCACCTGGACAATGACGAGGTGGGCCGGGACGCAGCGGCGGGTATCATGGAGGGCCTGGGGGACAAGTACACGGTGCAGGACAGACCGCCCCCCTATGGTAAGGACGTGAACGACCTGCTTCAGCGGAAGCTGGGGCTGGTGCAGAGAAAGGAGGAATGGGGCCGGTGAAGGACTATCAGGGCATGAAGATCATCGGCATCGACAGCGGCTACGGCAACATCAAGACCGCCAACTGCTGTTTCCCCGCAGGGCTGACCGCCCATGACGTGGAGCCGGTATTCAAGGACGAGCTGCTGGTGTACGGCGGGCGGTACTACCTGATCGGGGCGGGCCACAAGGAGTTTACCGCCGACAAGACCGGGGACGACGACTATTATATCCTGACCCTGGCGGCTATCGCCCGTGAACTGAACGTGCATGGGCTGACCGACGCCACGGTGCGCCTCGCCGTGGGCCTGCCCCTGACCTGGGTGAGCCAGCAGCGGGAGGACTTCAAAGCCTACCTCATGCGGAGCCGGGAGGTGCGCTTTACGTTCCGGGGAAAGCCCTACCGGGTGGAGATCGCCGGGGCCGACGTGTTTCCCCAGGGCTTCGCAGCGGTAGCCAGCCAGATCAGGGACTTCCAGGGCGTGAATATGCTGTGCGACATTGGCAACGGCACCATGAACATCATGTTCATCAACGACCGCAGGCCCGCCGCCGACCGAATGTTTACGGAGAAGTACGGCACCCACCAATGTATGCTGGCCGTCCGGGAGAACGTCATGCGAACCCACCACGCCACGGTGGACGACTCCATCATCAACCGTGTGCTGCGGTTCGGCACGGCGGACATCCAGGGGGACTACCTGACCACCATCCGGGAAACCGCCGCAGGGTATGTGCGTGAGATTTTCCGCATCCTGCGGGAGCGTGAGTACAACCCGGCCCTCATGCGCCTCCATGTGCTGGGCGGCGGGAGCTGCCTGATCCGCAACTTTGGGGAGTATGACGCCGACCGCGTGACCATTTACGATGACATTTGCGCCACGGCCAAGGGCTACGAGTACCTATGCGAAATGGCGCTACGCAAGGGCGGCGGTGTCCATGCAACGTAAAAAGATGACCCTCCGCTTTGACCTTGACCGCCCGGAGGACAGGCAGGCGTGGGAGTATCTGCAAGGGCTTAACCCGGCATCCATGAACAAGGCTGTGCTGGCAATCATCAATCATGCAGAGCGGGCCAGCCGTGTCCAAGGCATGATACGCAGTATTTTCCGAGAGGAACTCGCCGCCGCATTGAAGCAACTACCTGTTCAGCCTGTGCAGGCAGAGCCGGAGGGCGATGACGGAATGGATGACACCATTATGGATTTTCTGGATAACTTCATGTGACGGCAAAAACGGCCAAAAGTGCCGTCACCTATTTTGCGCTTAAACAAACCGTGACGGCAAAAACGCCGTTATTTGCCGTCACCCGCTGAAAAAAGGAGGTGTTTTTCCATGCAGGGCAAACCGCCGCAGAGCAAGCCCCCTCCCAGGCCCGCCCGCCGTGTTTCCCCAGCGGAGTGGGCGTGGCTTGACCGCATCAACCGCCAGCTTGCCTATGACGAATATATGCAGGCCAAGCGGGAGTTCTGGCTTGCGGCCCGCCCCGCCAGGGGGGAATCCGACCGGGCTTGAACCTACCCCGACCGTTCTCCCGCGCCGCAGGCGCAGAGGGCGGTATTGTCTTAACAAGCAACGTCCTTGCTACAGCAAGGACAGCTTGACAGGGGCTTGCCGCCCCTATGACCCCGCATTTACAACCGACTTTACAGAAAGGAGCGTTTCATTTTGAGAAAACGGAACTGCCGCGTCGTCGTCTATTTTTCCAAGGACGAGTTAGACGCGCTGACGAAAAAAATCCGCAAGTCCCACCTCTCGCGGGAGGGCTTCATCCGTGCGGCTGTTGCCGGTAAGGAGGTCAAGGACGGGCCGACTGCCGACGTGCCTGCGCTGATCCAGGAGGTGCGGCGCGTGGGGAGCAACCTCAATCAGATTTTGAAGCGGGCCAATTCCATCGGCCTGCTGGACGTGCCCCAGCTCCGCAAGGATGTGGCCGACCTCCGCACGGTTGAGAAGCTGATCGTGGACGCCTACACCATGCCGGACTGATATGGCCGTTACCTCTATCTGGCCCATCAAGGGGCGCGTGGACAGGGTGATAAACTACGCCCGGAACCCGGAAAAGACCACCGAGGGCAGCTATGAGGAACTGGCGTCCCTCCACGCTGTTGGCGATGTGCTGGAGTATGCCGCCAATGACATGAAAACCGAGCACCGCTCTTATGTGTCCTGCCTGAACTGTGAAGAAGAAACCGCCGCCCATCAGTTTATTGAAACGAAAACGCTATGGCAGCGCATATCGGGCCGGGACAAAATGGGGGGCCGTGTCTGCTTCCACGGCTATCAGTCTTTCAAGGCCAATGAGGTCACAGCGGAGATTGCCCATAAGATCGGCGTCAAGCTGGCGCAGGAGTTGTGGGGCGACCGCTTTGAAGTGGTGGTAGCTACCCACTGTAATACCGGCCATTATCATAATCACTTTGTTCTGAACTCCGTTTCTTTTGCGGACGGGCTGAAATTTGATAACACTCCCGCCGACTACGCCCGTATGAGGGAAGTGTCAGACCGGCTTTGCCGGGAGTACGCTATTTCTGTGATAGAGAACCCCGGCGGGCGGGCCAAGCACTATGCCGAATGGCAGGCAGAGCAGAACGGTAAGCCCACCCACCGGGGCACCATCCGGGCGGATATTGACCGGGCCATCCTCGCATCCACCACCGAGCGCGACTTTCTGCGGGTGATGGGCGAGATGGGCTATCAGATCAAAACACGGGGCAAGGGCGGCAAGCCCCTGAAATATCCAGCCCTGAAACCGCCCGACGCTGGCGGTTACTTCCGTTTCCACAAGCTGGGTGAGGGCTACTCCCTGGACGAGATCAAAGAGCGTATTCTGCACAACCTCCAAAAGCAAGTGCCATTCCCGGAGGTAGTGCATCGTCCGCCCCGGCGCTACCGTGTGCGGGGAAAGCCCCGGAAGAAAATTACCGGCCTGCGGGCGCTGTACTTCCGATATTGCTATGAACTTCACATCATCGTCAAACGACCGGCATCCGTCAAGCGGGTGTCTTTTTTGTTGCGTGAAGATATAGCCAAGCTGGACAGGCTGGACGCGGAAACCCGGTTTTTGGGAAAGCACCACATCGGCACCATCGGGGAACTGACCGCCCACCGGGAAACGGTGTCGGCGGAGGTGGACGCCCTGACCGCCCAGCGGCAGGAACTCCGTAAGGAACTGCGGCGGCTGAACCGGCAGGGTGACGCCGCAGCGGTGGACGAGGTGAAGCAGAAGATCAGCGCCCTGTCCAGCCGAATCAGGGCGGCACGAAAGGAGGTGGTCTTATGTGACGGTATCGCCCAGCGTTCCTGGCAGGTCAAGGAAAACCTGGAACGGCTGATAGAGCAAAAGGAAACCGAACGAAAGGAGTTGACACAGCATGAGCTATTCAGGCGACGCGGCGGAGCAGGTCGTGAGGCTGTCCCTGGAAACAGGTGAGGTAGCCGTCAAGCTGGCCGGCGAGGGTGCCAAACAGCTTGCCATCCTCTTGTACGCCATCCTGCGGGAGCAGAAGAAAACCAAGGGCAAGACCCGCCTGACCAATATGCTCCGCAGCGGCAAGGAGTTGAAGGTGTTCGCCGTGAAGGACAGCGACCTCCAGCTTTTTTGCCGGGAGGCCAAGAAGTACGGCGTCCTCTACTGCGTCCTAAAAGACCGGGACGCCACGGACGGGCTGACCGACATCATGGTACGGGCCGAGGACGCCAGCAAAATCAACCGCATCTTTGAGCGTTTCAACCTGGCTACGGTGGATATGGCCGAGGTCAGGCGGGAGATCGAACAGAGCCGGGAGGCCCAGCAGAACGCCGCCCCGGAAGCGCCAGCGGCGGCGGAACCGATGACCGAGCAGGAGGTGGACGATCTGCTGGACGCCATGCTCTCCCCGCCCCCGGAACAGGAGGGCGATTTGCCCATCCCGGAGCGCACCGCACCCGAGCCCGAACAGGATATGGACGAGTTTTTAGCGGCGGTGCTGGGCGCATCCCCCACCAGGGAGGAGGGCCAGACCGAAAACCCCACCGAAGGCCGGATCGAGAAATCCCGTCAGTCCGAGCCTACCTCAAAGCCCAAAGAGCGAACCGCACCGGGTACTTCTGATCCGCAGGAGCGTTCCCGCCGTTCTGTCCGGCAGGAGTTGAACGACATCAAAGCGGAACAGCGGCAGAAAGCGGAGGACAAGGCCAGGGGGAACACCAAGCGCCAGAAACCGGCCCAGCACAAGGCACCCCCCAAGAAAAAATCTAAAAAGCAGAAGGAGCGATAACAATGCCGAATTATGATGATCTGTTTACCGGCCAGCCCGCCCCGCAGGAGGAATTTAACAAAGACGCATGGGCGGCGAAAAAGCAGGCGGAGCGCGAGAGCGTCTACGCCATGATCGACAGCCACGTTCACGACATGGGCGTGGACGGCGGCGTGTTCCAAGCCTATCTGGATGTGCAGGCCCGCTTTGACCTCTACTCCGTGAGCAACGCCATCCTGATCGCCGCCCAATGCCCGGAGGCCACCAAGCTGGCTGACTTCGACAGTTGGAAGGCCGACGGCGTGTACGTCAAGCGGGGCCAGGATGCCATCACCATTCTGGAACCGGGCAAGGAGTACAGAAAGGACGACGGAAGCACGGGCGTGTCCTACAATGTGAAAAAGGTCTTTGATATTTCTCAGACCAGGGCCGAGCAGCGGCCCGCCCCCGCCGTGGCCCGTGACGAGCGGCTTTTGCTGAAAGCCCTGATGAACAACGCCCCCTGCCGCTTCTCCATCTCCAACGAACTGCCGGAGGGCACCAACGTGGCCTATCACCCGCAGAACAATATCATCTATGTGCGGCAAGGGCTGGATGCTCCCACCATTTTCCGGGGGCTGGCCCAGGAACTGGCCCGCGCCCACATGGACAAGGGTGGTATCGCCTGTGAAAGCCCCGACTTCACGGCGTACAGCGTGTCCTATATGCTGTGCAAGCGCAGCGGCGTGTCGGTGGAGGGTTTTTCCTTTGACCGCCTGCCGGAGAGCTACGCCATGATGGACGCCAAGGCGCTCCGGGCCGAGGCGGGCGTCATGCGGGACGTGGCTGGCACCATCACCGCCGATATGAACCGGCTCTTTGCCGCCCAGGAGAAAGCGCAGAAAAACCGGGACGGCGGCGCGAGGTAAGGGGGGCGCTCTATGCGTGATGAAAAACGTGTGGTCACGCTGAACGGCTTCGAGCAGCGGCTTATGGTGGCGGGCCTGACCGATTTCCGCAACGACGCCCTCCGGGACGGCAAGCCTACCGAGGATGTGGACGACCTCATTCTCAAGGTCATTGACGCGCCGACCAAGCGGGAGAAACGGAGGGCTGACCGTGAGGCAAGATAAGTTTTCCAAGGCCCACCTGACCCTCTACGCCTGCGGCGTTATCCCCGTGGTCTGGCTGGCCCTGCTGCTGGCCCCCTATGTGGGCGGCGGTCTGCTGGGGCTGGTGCAGTACGGCGGGGCGGCGCTGAACGACCCGTTCCACATCGTACTGTGCGGGGACAGCCTGAAAACTGTCCTCGTTTTTCTGCTGTGCTATGGGCTGGGCATCGGTATCTACCTCTCCACCGACCGCAACTACCGCAGGCGGGAGGAACACGGCTCCGCCAAGTGGGGCACCGCCCAGGCCGTCAGGAAGAAGTACGCCGACAGGAAAGTGACCGAGAACAAGATACTGACGCAGAACGTAGCCATAGGGCTGGACGGACGCAAACACCGCCGCAACCTCAATATTTTGGTGTGCGGCGGCTCCGGCGCGGGCAAGACGAGATTTTTCGCAAAGCCCAACATTATGAACGCCAACACCAGCTTTGTGTGCCTCGATCCCAAGGGCGAACTGCTGCGGGACACCGGGAACCTGTTGAAAGCCAAGGGGTACGACATTAAGGTGATCGACCTTATCAACATGGAGAAAAGCTACTGCTACAACCCGTTTGTCTATCTCCGCAGCGACAACGACATCCAGCGGCTGGTGACGAACCTGTTCAAGAACACCACGCCCAAGGGCAGTCAGAGCCAAGACCCCTTTTGGGATCAGGCGGCACAAATGCTCCTGCTGGCGCTGGTGTTCTATCTCCACTATGAAGCCCCGCCCGATGAACAGAACTTCCCGATGGTCATGGAAATGATACGGGCCGGGGAAGTCAGGGAGGACAACGACGAGTTTCAATCGCCGCTGGATGAACTCTTTGACCGTCTGGAAATGAGGAACCCGGAGCATATCGCCCTGAAATACTACCGCAATTACCGCTCCGGCAGCGGCAAGACCCTGAAATCCATCCAGATCACGCTGGTGTCCCGGCTGGAAAAGTTCAACCTGGAATCCCTGGCCGGTATGACGCAGACAGACGAGATGGAGCTATGGAGCCTGGGCGAGAAAAAGACGGCCATTTTTGCCGTCATTCCAGATAATGATAGCTCATTTAACTTCATCGTGGGGCTTCTCTACACCCAGCTTTTCCAGCAGCTCTACTATCAGGCGGACGTGGTACACGGCGGGCGTCTGCCCGTCCACGTCCACTTCGTCATGGACGAGTTCGCCAACGTCGCCCTGCCCGATGAATTTGACAAGCTGCTGGCTACCATGCGGAGCCGGGAGATCTCCGTGAGCATCATCATCCAGAACCTCGCCCAGCTAAAGGCCCTCTTTGAGAAACAGTGGGAAAGCATCGTGGGCAACTGCGACGAGTTTATCTATTTGGGTGGAAATGAGCAGGCAACCCACGAGTACGTTTCCAAACTGCTGGGGAAAGAGACAATCGACACGAACACCTACGGACAGTCCAGGGGGCGGAGCGGCAGCTACTCCACCAACTGGCAATTAGCGGGCCGCGAATTGCTTATGCCGGATGAAGTGCGTATGCTGGACAACCAGTATGCGCTTCTTTTTATCCGTGGGGAGCGGCCCATCCAGGACTTCAAGTACGACATTCTGAAACACCCCAACGTGAAACTGACCACAGACGGCGGGGCCGAACCGTACCGGCACGGCGAGGACACCCACAGCATCGCGTCCATCCAATTTGACGAGGAACTGCTGAAGCAGGCGGCGAAATCGGACGAACAGGACGCCGGAGAACACCGCTTCATTCTTCTCACTGAGGAAGAATTGGAGGAATATATCATCAATCATGGAGGTAACACACAATGAGCATTTTCAAGAAGAACGAGAACCGTCTGCCCACGCCCGACAAGGTGAAAAAGGGCTTCCGCTACTACTGCTCCCTGGTGGCGACCGTGGCCCTGATGGGCTGCTGCACCTTGACGGCCTTTGCCGCCCCCGCCGCTGGCGGCGACCCCCTCACCGTTATCAACAACCTGTCCACGTTCATCTTCGGCCTGATCCGGGCCGTGGGCCTCATTCTGCTGGGCTGGGGCATCGTCCAGGTGGGCCTCTCCCTCCAGAGCCACGACCCCTCCCAGCGTTCCAACGGCTTCCTGACCCTGGCGGGCGGCGTCATTATCACTTTTGCCAAGGAGATTTTGACCCTTATCACCGGCGCGTAAGCCCTCACTATCCACTGACACGGGGGCAGGCCCTCGTCGGCGCAAAGTCCGCATGGCCCCGTTTCCGCCTTGTGGCGAAAGCGGGGCCTGCTCCCTTGCGCCTCCTCTCCCACAAAATCTTCGATTTTGCGGGAACCCATATTAGCCTGCCCCTTAAAAGGAGGTGCTTTGCGTGTCGGATAATTGGGTAGTTCAAAATTTAGAGAACGCACTGGAGGTCTGGAATGGCAAGTTGAGCGAGATATGGCAGCTTATCACGCAGTCCCCCCAGGACTTCAAGGGCGGCGCGATTTGGAACGTGGTGGCGGACATCCACGGTGCGCTCCAGGCCATCGGCTATGCCCTGCTGGTGCTGTTCTTCGTGGTGGGCGTGGTAAAAACCTGTGCGAGTTTCTCAGAACTCAAAAGGCCGGAGTTGGCGGTAAAGATGTTCGTCCGTTTCGCACTGGCAAAGGCCCTTATCACCTATGGCATGGAGCTGATGCTGGCCCTGTTGAGTATCATCCAGGGCGTGGTGTCCTCCATTATGAACGCGGCGGGCTTCGGAGCGCCATCGTCCACCGTCCTGCCCGCCGAGATCGTAACGGCCATTGAGGACTGCGGCTTTTTTGAGAGCATACCCCTTTGGGCGGTGACGCTGATCGGCGGGCTGTTCATTTGGGTGCTGTCCTTTGTCATGATTTTGAGCGTCTACGGGCGCTTTTTTAAGATGTATATGTACGCTGCGCTGGCTCCAATCCCTTTGTCCAGCTTTGCCGGGGAACCCAGCCAGAACGTGGGCAAGAGCTTCTTGAAAAGCTACGCCGCCGTCTGTCTGGAGGGGGCCGTCATTGTGCTGGCCTGCATCATCTTCTCCGTGTTCGCCAGTTCCCCGCCCACTGTTGACCCGGACGCGGCGGCGGCTTCTATGGTGTGGAGCTATATTGGGGAATTGGTGTTTCATATGCTTATTTTGGTGGGCAGCGTCAAAATGTCCGACCATGTTGTGCGTGAAATGATGGGCTTGTAAAGGAGGGCAGGATGAAGCGATTTTATGTGTTTAAGGACGGGAAAATGCAGGGCAGCGCCGCTACAAGAGAGTTGGCGATTGACCTGATCCGTCAGTATCAAAAGCTGGAAACTCACCCGTTTTTGCGTTCGGAGTTCAGCATGATTGAGGGGGAGGAAGAATTTGTGCCCTACCCCTCCCGGCAAAAGGCACCCCGGAAAAAGAGCGGGACGGAGCGATAGGAGGTCTTATTTTTGGAAGTCAAAATCAACCGTGAAATTCGCAACTACACGGAAAGTATGTTTTTCGGGCTGTCCCTGCGGCAGCTCGTTTTTTCTGCCCTGGCGGTAGTCGTGGCCGTGGGGCTGTACTTTCTGCTGAAACCCTACGTCGGCACGGAAACCGTGTCCTGGATGTGCGTCCTGGGCGCGGCCCCCTTTGCCGCCCTGGGCTTCTTCACCTACCACGGCATGGCGGCGGAGCAGTTTATTTGGGCGTGGCTGCGCTCGGAACTGTTGGAACCGCGAGAACTCCGCTTTGAATCGTCCACGCTGTACTACGACCTTTTGAAGTCCAGCATGGAAAAGCGGGAAAAGGAGGAATACAAGCGCCATGATTAAGAGCATCAAGACCATCATGCGGCAGGATCGGGAGCCGTACCGCGTCCCCCGCAGGGTGCAGGACGTGATACCCATTCAATGCGTCTGGCCGGACGGCATTTTTAAGGTGGGCATCAAGTTCTCCAAGACCTACCGTTTCACCGACATCAATTACAAGGTAGCAAGCCGGGAGGACAAGGAAACCATGTTCCTGGCCTACTCGGAGCTGCTGAACGGCCTGGACAGCGCCGCCACCACCAAACTCACCATCTGCAACCGCCGCCAGAGCCAAGCGGACTTTGAGCAGTCTGTCCTTATGGCTATGCGGGGGGACGGCCTGGACAAGTACCGCAAGGAGTACAACCAAATGCTCATTGACAAGGCGACCGGGGCCAACGGCATCATCCAGGAGAAACTTGTCACCGTGACCGTCTACAAGCGGGATATTGAGGACGCCCGCGCCTACTTCACCCGGATCGGGGCCGACCTGACCGCCCGCTTTGCCGCCCTCGGCTCCAAGTGCGTGGAGCTGGACGCCGCTGACCGTCTGCGTATCCTCCACGACTTCTACCGGGCCGGGGACGAGGGCAGTTTTCACTTCGATATGGCGGATATGGCCCGGAAGGGCCACGACTTCAAGGACTATATCTGCCCGGATGGTATTGAGAAGCACAGCGACTATTTGAAGCTGGGCGACCGCTATTGCCGGATACTGTTCCTGAAGGACTACGCCAACTATATCCAGGACGAGATCGTGGCGGACTTGACCGACCTGAACCGCAATATGATGTTGTCCATTGACATCCTCTCCGTGCCCACCGACGAGGCCGTGCGGGAGGTGGAGAACCGTCTGCTGGGGGTTGAAACCAATATCACAAACTGGCAGCGCCGCCAGAATCAGAACAACAACTTCTCCGCCATCGTCCCCTACGACATGGAGTTGCAGCGCAAGGAGAGCAAGGAGTTTTTGGCCGACCTCACCACCCGCGACCAGCGGATGATGCAGGCCGTCCTCACCCTTGTCATCACCGCCGACAGCAAACAGCAGCTTGACAGCGACACGGAAAAGGTGCGCTCCCTGTCCGGGCGGTGCCAGTTGGCGGTGCTGAAATACCAGCAGCTTGACGGCCTGAATACCGTCCTGCCCATCGGCACCCGGAAGATCGACGCTTTCCGCACGCTGACCACGGAATCGCTTGCCGTATTCATGCCCTTTAAGGTGCAGGAGATCATGGACAGGGGCGGCATCTACTTCGGGGAGAACGCCATTTCCCATAACCTTATCATGTGCAACAAGGCCAACCTGCTCAATCAGTCGTCCTTCCGGCTGGGCGTCCCCGGCTCCGGCAAATCGTTCAGTGTGAAAGAGGAAATCGCGTTCCTGATCCTTAACACGGACGATGATATTCTCATAGCAGACCCGGAGGGCGAGTACGCCCCCCTCATTGAAGCGATGGATGGCCTGGGCAGCGTTGTCCGGGTGGCCGCTGGCGGCAAAGACCGCTTGAACGCCATGTATATGGTGGACGGCTACGGTGAGAACAACCCCATCGTGGTGAAATCGCAGTTTATCATGTCCCTGGTGGAACGCATTGACCCCAAGGGTGTAGGCCCCCAGCACAACTCCATTATCGACCGCTGTACGGGGGATTTGTACGAGAACGCAAAACACGGTGGCCCCGCTCCCACGCTGACAGCCCTCCGGGAAATGCTGCTGGAACAGCCGGAGAGCGAGGCAAGGGGGATCGCCCTGGCCCTGGAACTGTTCACCACCGGCTCCCTTGACATTTTCGGCCATGAAAGCACCGTTGACCTGGACAAGCGGGTGGTGGTGTTCGACATCCACGGCCTGGGCGAACAGTTGAAGCCCATCGGCCACCTTGTTATCACCGACACCATGCTCAACCGCGTCACCCTGAACTGGAAGAAGGGCAAGCGCACCCACGTCTTTATCGACGAGTTCCATGTCATGTTTGAGAACGAGTTTTCCGCCGCCTTTTTCAACTCCGCGTGGCGGCAGTTCCGCAAGCGTAACGCCTACCCCACCGCCATCACGCAGAACGTAGAGTATCTTCTGGACTCCGTGCAGGCCAGCACCATGCTCAGTAACTCCGAGTTCATTGTCATGCTGAACCAGGCGGCAAGCGACCGGGAGAAGCTGGCCCGCCTGCTGAATATCTCCGAGGAACAGATGGGCCACATCACCAACGCCCCCGCCGGGTGCGGGCTTATCAAGTACGGCTCTGCCCTGGTGCCCTTCGTCAACCGCTTCCCCTCCAATACCGAACTGTACCGCTTGATGACCACCCGGCCCGGTGAGGGCCGCTTTGCGGGGGGACAGGCATGAAAATCGGCCTGATAGATGTGGACGGGCATAACTGGCCCAACCTTTGCCTGATGAAACTGTCCGCCTGCCACAAAGCGCATGGGGATGATGTTGAGTGGTGGACGCCGGGGGGCCGCTATGACCGGGTTTATAAGAGCCGGGTGTTTACGGACACCTATTCCAAGGACACGATCACGGTTGACAACGCCGGTGAAGTCATTAAGGGCGGCACCGGCTACGGCCCCGGCCCCAACCTGCCCGACGAGGTGGAACACGCCCGCCCGGACTACGCCTTATATCCGCAGTTTTCTGGCACGGCCTACGGCTTTATGACCCGTGGCTGTCCCCGGAGCTGCGGATTTTGCATTGTGTCCAAGAAAGAGGGGCGGCGCAGTACCCACGTTGCTGACCTGTCCGAGTTTTGGGATGGGCAAAAGGAGATTAAGCTGCTGGACGCAAACCTCCTGGCCTGTCCCGACCACGAAAAGCTGATCTTGCAGCTTGCGGAGAGCGGGGCGTGGGTGGACTTCACCCAAGGGCTGGATGTGCGTCTGATTACCCCGGACAATGTTTCCCTGCTGAACCGGGTAAAGACCAAAATGCTCCATTTTGCGTGGGACGACCCCAACACGGACTTGACGGACTGTTTCAGGCGGTTTTCGGAGCTGACCTCCATCCGGGACTTTCGGCGGCGGCGGGTGTATGTCCTGACCAACTATGGCAGCACCCATGAACAAGACCTTTACCGGGTGAACACCCTGCGGGACATGGGCTACGACCCCTTTGTGATGATCTACGAGCGGCCCAGCGCCCCGCCCATCACCCGCCAGCTTGCCCGGTGGGTGAACAACAAGCGGATATTCCGTGTTGTCCCGAATTTTTCCGACTATATCCCCAATCCCAACAAAAAGAGCGCCAGACCGTGAACAGGATATGACCCGGAGGGGGATGGGCTTGAAGCCTGTCCCCCTCCCTTTGATTGGAGGGATGAAAATGCCATTGAAAATCAAGCCCTGCCACCTGCGGGCCGCTGGCTTTGCCTTTGACGGTGTGGCCGGGGGCCGGGAGTGGACAGGCCAGCGGCGCAGGGGCTACTATGTGGCCCCCGCCGAACTGAAACACCGCTGGATGAAAAGACGGGCAGGTGAGCGGCCATGAGCAAGATCAAGACCCGTGAAACGGGCAAGGACATTAAAGTGCTGGACAAGTCCGCTGTTGTGGGCCAGCGCATGAAAAACGCCTTTATCCGCTCCAAGCGGAACGTTGCGGCGCTGATGGACGACCGGCAGGCCACCCCCAGCGAGTACGCCGAGGATAAGGTGGAGTTTGCCGCCGACGATCTGGCCCATGATACGGCGAATGTGGCCGTGTCCGGCACAAAGACGGCGGTACGCCAGGGGAAGAACCTGTTTCAGCGCCAGCGGGAGAAGCGGGCAGCGGAGAAGCGCCGGGAGAACACCGCCCCCACGGAACAGGCCCCCGCCCCCGAACCGTCCCAGGGTACGGCCCCGGAGGGGCAGACCCCGCAGCGGCACAGCGGGACGGCCTCGGAGGGGCGATTACCCCGTCAGCGAACCGACCCGCCCAGGGATGGGCAGCGCCCCCGGCAGGGCACCGGCCCCGCCCAGGACAGACAGCTCCCACGCCAGCGAACCGGGACAGCCCCGGAGCGTCAGCCCCTCCCACGGTATGAGCGCACAGCGGAGCGGCCCCCGGCCCATGTTGACGTTGAGCGCCCCACCGATACAGTAAGCTCTTTTGTAGAGCGTGGGCGGACTTTTGCCAAGAAGCAGGCCGCAAAGTGGGCTGAACGGAAACGGCAGGTGAAAAACCGGGCTGTCCAGTCTGACCGGCCACCGCAGGTAAAGCCCCAGGACGCCGCCAAAGCGCCCCGGCAGGTGGAAACGGCGGTCAACACCGTGGAAACGCCCGTAAAAACGGCGAAACGGCCCGCCCAGGCTATGGGGCAGACCGCAAAGGCCACCGGCAGGGGCGCAAAGGGCACCATCAAGAGCGCACAGCGGACGGTAAAGACGGCACAGCGCACCGCAAAAGGCACCGTGAAAACCGCCCAGCATACGTCTAAAACCGCCATCAAGACCGCAGACCATACGGCAAAGTCGGCACAGAAAACGGCCCAGGCCACCGCAAAGGCGGCAAAAATGACCGCCCACGCCGCCCGTGCCACGGCCAAGACCGCCGCCACCACCGCGAAAGCCGCCGCAAAGGGTGTTTCCGCTACGGTAAAGGCCATGATTGCGTCCGTTAAGGCGCTGGTGGCCGCTATTGCCGCTGGGGGCTGGGTTGCCATCCTCGCCGTTGTGATTATCTGCTTGATTGGCCTGATCGTCGGCTCCTGCTTCGGTATCTTCTTCTCCGGGGAGGACAGCGGCACGGGACAGACCATGCCCGCCGTTGTCCGGGAGATCAATCAAGAGTATGAGGGCAAGCTGGACGAGATCAAGAACAGCACCGCCCATGACACACTTGAAATGTCCGGCTCCCGCGCCGTCTGGCCGGAGGTACTGGCAATATACGCCGTTAAGACCACCACCGACCCGGACAACCCCCAGGAAGTCGCCACGATGGACGACAGCAAAAAAGAGCTGTTGAAAGAGATATTTTGGGCTATGAACGAGATAAGTAGCCGCACCGAAACCGCCACCACCACCCAAACCGTGGAAACCGACGATGGGGCGGGCAACATCATTGAGGAAGAAGTTGAGGTAACGACAACGACCCTCTATATAACCGTGACCCACAAGACCGCCGATGAAATGGCGGACGCCTACAACTTCACCGCCGACCAGCGGGCGCAGCTTGCGGAATTACTGGCTGAAGAAAACCGCAGTATGTGGAGCAGCGCCCTATACGGTATCGGCGTGGGCGACGGGGAGATCGTGGTGGTGGCCCTCTCCCAGCTCGGCAACGTGGGGGGCCAGCCCTATTGGTCGTGGTACGGCTTCAACTCCCGCGTGGAGTGGTGCGCCTGCTTTGTCAGTTGGTGCGCCAACGAGTGCGGGTATCTGGACGCTGGCGTGATCCCTAAAACGGCAGGCTGTATCTCCGGCTCCAACTGGTTCAAAGACCGGGGACTATGGCAGGACAACAGCTATGAGCCACGCCCCGGCGACATCATCTACTTTGATTGGGACAACAAGGGCAGCTCCGGCCCCCAGGACGGCCTTGCCGACCATGTGGGCATCGTGGAGAAGGTGGAGAACGGCCTTGTCTACACCGTGGAGGGCAACTCCGGCGATAGCTGCCGGGAGAACCGCTACGCCGTAGGCCACTATGAGATTTACGGGTACGGGACGCCAGCCTACTGACCATCCCTTGACGCATAATTTTCGCCCTGGACTGACTGGAAACAGTTCGTCCAGGGCGGCTTTTTCATTCCTCAAACAGTTTTGAGGCGGGCACGTTCAGGGCCTCCGCAATTTTGAACAGCGTTTCCATCGACACGCCAAAGACCCGTGTGGGGCTTTCGATTTTTGCGACATACGACCATGACCGCCCGATCTTATCCGCAAACGCCTCCTGCGTCAGCCCCAGCAATTTACGGTAGTATTGCACCTTCAATCCGAAGCGGATGTACTGCTCCCGATATTCCGTTTCCATAGCGCACCCCTCTTTCCGCTAAAAGGGTAACACGAAAACGGAAAATTATTTAGAGAGCCTGATTGCCATTTATGGCAATACAATGATATAATAGGGCAACCACAGGATAAGAAAACCTACCGTCCGGCGAACGGGCGGGCACAAGGAGGTCATGCGATGGAGAAAACCTGTTTTTTTATCGGCCACCGGGACGCGCCGGACAGTCTGGCCCCGGAGCTGGACGCCCTGGTGGAGCGGCATATCACGGAGTATGGCGTGGGGGAGTTTGTTGTGGGGCGCTACGGCGGTTTTGACGCGCTGGCGGCAAGCGCGGTGAAGCGGGCCAAGGCGCGCCGCCCGGACGTGCGGCTGGTCTGCCTGCGGCCCTACCACCCGGCGGAACGGCCTGAAAAGACGCCCAGCGGCTTTGACGGCTCCTTTTATCCTCCGGGGATGGAGCGAGTTCCGAGAAAGCTGGCTATCGTCCGGGCCAACCGCTACATGGTGGACAACAGCGACTTTCTGATCGCCTACGCATGGCATCCCGGCAACGCCCGTGAGCTGGTAGAGTACGCCCAGCGGCGGGAGTGGCGGGGCCTGCTGCGGGTGGAAGTGCTGGGCCAACCGTAAGCTGTGATGACCTACTGATAAAGATAAGCGCACAAGAATAAGAGCCGTTGACTTTGAAATCAACAGCTCTTACTCTTTCTGATATTGTTATCCATGGCCAGACCCAGGACAGGGCGGCTTTTTTCATTCCTCAAGCAGCTTTGAAACGGGAACTTCGAGCGCATCCGCAATTCTGAACAGCGTCTTCATCGACACGCCAAAAGTCTGTGTCTTTGACGCTGCCTTGATGCTTTCCAATACATAAATTTATTGACACTCCTGATGTTCAACTATATAATGCAGATTTGTCCAGTCTTTTACTTGATTGGACACACACAATGTTATTGGCAAAGGGGTACTCTTTGCCAGAATAGGAGGAAAATATGAATAAGCAGGAATTGATCGAACGTATGGCGGGCAAGACCGGGATGGCAAAAAAGGACTGTGGTATTGCCTTGGATGGTATGCTGTCTGCAATCACAGAGGCTTTGCAAAAGGATGACAAAATAAAGCTGACTGGCTTTGGCACTTTTGAGGTGAAGCACCGGGCCGCCAGAACAGGCCGCAATCCGCAAACCAAGGAGACTGTGGAAATTCCGGCGCAGAGCGTTCCGGTGTTTAAGGCGGGAAAGGTCTTGAAAGAAAGCATTCTTGGTAGCAGCGAGAAAAGAGTATTGTCAAAAGCTGCGCTTTAGTATATAATTCCTCTGTGAATAGGTGACAGGAGAAGTGGTTATTGCAGGGGGGAAGTGATTACACTGGATGATACCAAGACCCGGATCATCGTTGCCGCAATCAAGGCTGTACGGCAGTATGGCCTGGAAGGGGTGCGCATCCAGAACGTCAGCGAGCTGGCGGGGATTTCATCAGGAGCGATTTACCGCCACTTTGACGGCAAGGATCAACTGCTGGTGGAGTGCTTCACTTATGTGGACAAGCAGGCGGCGGCAATCTTTGAACATTTGAAATTCAACCCGCTGCTTATGCTCACTGACCCTATGGGTGCGGTAAAGGCGCTGTGGGTGCCCTATTTTCGGTTTTGGACATCCCGCCCGGACGAAACAGTTTTTTATCACCGCTTTCGGGACAGTACGTTTTTCCCCCAGTATGACAAGAGCCGGGATGTGACCTATTTCAAGACGTTTATTGGAATGGTTGACGTTTTCAAAAAGGTATTTCCAAGCCTGGACAAAATCAATCAGGATTTATTGTGGCTCCACGTCCTCACATCCACTGTTATGTACGCAAAGTATGTGGTGGAAGGGACGCTTCCAGACAATCAGGAAACCGAGGACACTGTGTTTCAGTTGTTAACCACTGGACTGAGCGGCTATTTGAAACCGGAGAAGCCTAAAAAATCAAGACGAAAATGAAAATGTGCCGCTGGAGGCGGTTCATTTTTAGTAGTTTGATAATGAACGTTCACTATCATACCGGTTAAAGGCACGCTCGGTTCTCAAATTTTTTTGGCGCTAAGGGGGGTGAACATTCACTAACTTTGGAATAACCTTCTTTCTATTCGGAAAACTATCTGCATCGAATACAAAGGAGATTATTGCCATGTTCAGCCAGGAAGCAGCTTTCACAATTACCGCCGACCACATTTCCCAATATGCGGCGCACCTCCAGGAACAAGAGAGAGCCAAGAACACTGTAAAGAAATATGTTCATGACCTTAACGATTTCATGTTGTTTCTGAATGGGAAAGCCGTCACAAAGGTGGCCGTGATTGCGTGGAAAGAGCATCTGGCTGATACCTATACCCCAGCCACAGTCAATTCCATGCTGGCAGCGGTCAACAGTTTTTTCCAGTTCATGGACTGGCCGAAGCTGTCTGTCAGGCCGCTGAAAGTACAGCGTCCCCTTTTCTGTGATGAAAGCCGGGAAATGACCCGCGCTGAATATGTCCGTTTGGTGAACGCGGCCCAGCGGCAGGGAAATGAACGGCTGTCCCTGCTCCTTCAAACAATTTGCGCCACAGGCATCCGGGTATCAGAACTCCGATTTATCACCGTGGACGCTGTGACCCTGGGCCGTACAGTGGTCACGAACAAGGGAAAACGGCGAACTGTCTTTCTGCCTGGGAAGCTGTGCGGGCTGCTGAAAAAGTATCTGAAAAAACAAAAAATCACCGACGGATCGGTGTTTGTGACGCGGACGGGCAAACCCCTTGACCGCTCCAATATCTGGCGGGATATGAAGGCTCTGTGTGAAAGCGCCGGGGTTGAGCCAGACAAGGTGTTCCCCCACAACCTGCGGCATCTGTTCGCCCGGACGTATTACTCGCTGGAAAAGGATTTGTCCCGGCTGGCGGATATTCTGGGCCATTCCAATGTCAGCACCACCCGCATTTATACCGCAGAGAGCGGTTTTGTTCACGCCCGACAGATGGAGCGGCTTGGGCTGATCCTTACAACATAATTTTTGTTATGTTGTTGTTTAGACCGCAACAGGTCAATATACATATCGCATTATACAGGAAAAACGGCTTTCTGACAAGTCCTTTTACAACTTAGGCATGAAGAAACTGACGGGATGCTCTCTATATTTATCTCGCCTGTCTTTTTTGCGCCTTTTTTTAGATTCTCTGCGTCCTTACAGTGAAATTGGGGCAGTTGGGCTTCACTCTAATACAACATAACAAAAATTAAGTTGTTAATAGGCAGCTTGAGTTAAATATGGTGAGGGATATGAGTATGGAAAAAATATTGATCGTGGACGACAGCATTGTGCAGGCAGCACAGCTAAAGTCAATTATAGAAGATGAGTATGATATTACCGTCGCACAAACTGCGGAGGACGGGCTGCGTTTAGTGAGCGAGGGGGATTTTTCCCTCATTCTGCTGGATGTCGTGATGCCTGGAATGGACGGTTTTACGCTGCTGAAAATGTTGCAGGAGCAAATCGTGACTCAAAGCATCCCGGTCATCTTGATTACCAGCCTTGCAGATGTGACGAATGAGCAGCGTGGACTTGTTTTAGGAGCCGTGGATTATATTACAAAGCCATACATTCCCCTGATCGTTAAGGCAAGGGTCAACACACATATCAAACTTTACAAATATCGCAGACAGATTGAGCAGCAATCCATGACCGACCAACTGACAGGAATTGCCAACCGGCGTCGGTATGAACAATATAGCGCGACAAAATGGAGAGAAGCGATCCGCCTGCACGTTCCGTTCTCTATCTGTATGTTTGATATTGACCGCTTCAAAGTGTATAACGATACCTTTGGCCATCCTGCCGGAGATAAGGTGATCGCTTCCGTTGCTCAGACAGCGGCGTCCTATTTGAAACGCAGTACGGATTTTCTTGCCCGCTATGGCGGCGAGGAATTTGTGGCATTGTCCCTGGGCGACAGTTCGCAGCAGATTTTTGAACACTTGAAGAAAATCCGACAGGCAGTAGAAAACCTGCACATCCCCCATGATCCGTCTGTGGCTGAATGGGTCACGGTCAGTGTCGGAGGGGTCACGATTGTTCCTGATACGGAAAGCGCCTATGATTTTTACTTAAAAATCGCGGACACCATGCTGTACGATGCAAAGAAAAACGGCCGGAACCGGGTCGTTTGGGCCGATGAACGGATGCGCCCGATGTGGGAAAAGCTCTGTGTTCTTCAACAAAACTGATAATATGAGGCAGGAGGGGACGCATGAAATTATTTGACATTTGGAGAAAGCGGGCAGAAGAAACACCGGCCCAGAAAAACGAAAAGGCTGCTGAGGAAGAATCGCTGGACATTTATTCCGGGATGCGGGTCGAAGTAACGACAGATGCAGGACAGATACTCTTTGTGGCAAAGCTGATGGGCCTACATGGAAAAAAAGCGGAGCTGCACCAGTATTCAGAATGCGAGATTGTCAAGGATGTTGAAACCATCCATGCCAGGATCAGAGGATATAGCGACTATGAGCGCAAAGCGGTCTATATGGAGGGCATAATTACACCCGGCCCCAAGCATATATGGCAAGTGGAGGAGCTGACCATCGTCCGCGTGGGAAATGACCGTGCCTTTTTCCGCCTGACCACAAACCTTGATGCCACCGCCACCATGTTCAGCGGATTGGCAATGGGAGAAAAGCCCTGCAAGCTGCTGAATATCAGTGTGGGCGGGGCCAGCGTCAGCTCGGAGTACAGATACCACGAGGGAGACAAATTTCTGCTGAAGGTCAGGCTGTTGGAGGACAGGCCGGAATCGGCCATGTTCAGCCAAATCGTGCGCGTTGTAGAAAAGGACGAGGGAAAATTCGAGTACGGGTGCCGATTTTTGGAATTGACCGAAGTCGATCAGGAACAAATAACACGGAATATTTTTGCAGCCCAGCGCCAAAAAAGGGGACGTTCCTAAACATTCGTGAAAACATAAAGGAGAGTAGAAAATGAGTATGTTCTATCGCCATAATCGCGGCGGCAAGCGGCTCCAAAGAAAACCAAAGTCTGAAAACAATTCAGGAGCACGGCTTGCCGCGCTCCTTTTGTGCTTGTCCATGCTGATGGGCTTCCTCCCCGCGCTGGCATCTGCGGCAGACGATGAGGAAAAACTTTCCAGCATTGTGACGTTTGACAGCATTACCCTTCACTACGCTGGTGCTGGCGGTCAGCCAGAGGGGACGGCTATTCAAGATGGCACTCTGCTTGAAAAAGATAAACAGTTGGTATTGCGCTATACATACAATATCACGCCCGAACAATGTGCCAAAATTGCCGCAGAAACGAACTACTACCTGGAAGTTTCGCCGCATTTGGTTCTGCCTAATTTGAGGGATGGATCAGAAGTGACCATTGAAACAGAGAATGGCCCAGTACCGTTTGGAAAAATCTATTCAGACGGCAGTAGGGCCTGGGTTACATTTTACGCAAAATCAGACAGCCCTGATACAGTTTTGTCAGAGTATGGTGAACTCAACAACGCTTTTTTCTATTTGAATTGCAACCGGGCAGATCAAGTTCCTACGGGAGAAAGTCCCATAGAGGGGAACAGCAACCTCTATGCGATGAAATTTGAAAATAGCAAGCAAATCACTTTCGGCTATGCGGAAAATGAGCCGGTGACGGCAAAAGCGCAGATTAACAAAGGCGGCGCGTTGCAGGATAAGACAATTACCTGGACAATCAACTATACCCCGTGGCAGAACCCTGCCGGGGACGATGGTGTTGACCTGGACACCCCCTTTGAGCTGCGGGACACCATTGATACCTCTTTGCACAGCTATGTACCCAACAGCGTGACAATCGGCGGATCGCCCGTGTCTGCCTATACTTCCCGCGATGAAATCCAGGGCAATGAGGACGCATATGTGATTGTGGAAACGCCAGAGAACGGCAGCAACACTGTTTTGACCTTTGGCGGCACAAAATTCAACGCAGGAGAAGCAACCCAGGGGAACCCGGCAACGCCGCTGACGATTGCCTATCAGACCTCTATCAACGATGATCTTCTCCTGCCAGGAGGCACAGGCGGTAAGAAAGTAACAAACGCCGCCGACTTGTTTGCCGGTGAAAATGACGTGTTCAATAGTTTGAATATCACCAGCAGTAGCACCGTTCCCATTCCTCAACCCACATGGGTGACAAAGGAAGGACACACGACCCGTGATCCCGGTAATGGCTCCACTACTGATTGGACGGTCACATTCCAGCCGAATGGCTTTACATTCACCGAGGACAACGGCCTGACCCTCCATGACCAGCTTCCCGAAGGGAGCGAGCCGGTAAGGGGTTCGCTGAAAGTAAATGGAACACAGACGAGCGTCACAGTTGGTGCCGACAACAGCTTCACGGTCTCTCCAATCGTGCCGGATGGGAATGCTGCTGTTAAAATTACCTATCAGACCCATGTGCCAGAAGATATGTACGACAGCGGAACAAGCCTGGGCAGCAATATCGCATGGTTTACGTTCCAGTATGGCGATCAGGAATATACGACACCCGAAGCCAAAAAAGATATTGGCAGCGGGGACGGCAGCGGAACCCCCGGCACGGCCACGCTGGTAAAGACAAATAAGGGCTATAACGCGGCAACCCGGACGATTGAATGGACGGTGACGATCAATCCTCACAAGGCCAATCTCAAAAGCGGCACTTTTACCGATGATTTGGGGGCCGTTGGCCCTCGGTGTGCTGCTGGGCATACAAGCGGGCTGGAATTGATGGACAGTATAGATGATATTACCATCAAAATCGACGGCAATGCCCCCACAGACGATGAAAAAGCGCTTATAGCTTTACAATATAGCCAGCAGGAACTTACTATCGAAGTTGGCGAAATCGGCGCAAATACAATCACCCTCACCTACACCACAAAGGTATGTGACCCCTGTATATTTGCGAATAACACAGCAAGAACAGCGTTCAAAAACACCATATCGACAAGTGATATGCTAATCGGAAGTCAGGCCACTACGGGCCGCACCGCCAGCGCCGACAGTACGGCCAATGTCAGCGCCACAGTCTTGACCAAAAAAGCGCCGGTCTATGATTACGCCAGCGGCACCATGAAATGGACGGTAGAAGTAGACGCAGCGGGGCTGTCTATGGCCAATGTGGTCTTAACGGATGATTTGCCAGCGGGATTGACTTATGTGGAGGACTCCCTCGCAACCGACCCAACAATTACGGACGCATCAGCGAGTGCGACAGGGCAAAAGCTGACCATCAATTTAGGTACGGTCACGGAAAAAACTATAATCACATTTGACACGAAAGTTGACCCGGAAACTTTAGGCTTTAGTGGAGATAAGCCGGTTACAGTGGCAAACACCATTCACATGAACGGTAGTGCGGACGGAGTTGAGTTTGCCGAAGTTTCCCACAGCGTCCAGCAGAACTTCTCCAATCACGGCCTCGTCAAGAGCAGCAAAGTGGATAACGGCCAGGAGCTAATTCAGTATGAGGTGCTGATTAACCCCTTTGGCCTTGCGCTCCCGGGAAATCCCTCCCTTGAGGACACGTTGGACAAACGGCTCCAACTGGACACTGATACGTTGCTTTTCTACAAAGCGACCCTGACTGGAACAACGGCGTCAAATAAAGATCAGAAACCCGGATATGCGAAAGCTGGAACCGGCGAACCGTTGAAAGTCGCCAGCTTTGACCCGAACACAAACAGATTTACCGTACAACTTCCGATTGATGCCGATAGCCGGGATGCTTATGTTCTGACCTATACGGCGGATATTATTGACCATCAGGCGGGCGGTTACAGTAACAGCGTCCGTTTTGATGGCGGCTCTGTTCTGCTGGGCGGCAACAAAAACAACAGCGCCGCCGTTAGCGGCGGCGGTGGCGGTGGCGGCGGTGGCGTCGCCGCGCGGAAAGCTGTCATTACCATTGCCAAGTCGGATAGTGAAAATCAAACGCCCCTTGAAGGAGTGTCCTTTACTTTGTATCAATGGGACAGCGACAGTAATACGCGGGGCCTGCCCTTCGCCCAAGGGAAAACTGACGCCCAAGGAAAACTGTCGTTCAAGGTAAAGCCCAATGCGGTCTATGAATTGGTGGAAACCGAAAGTGTTCCCGGTTATGGGAGTGCCTTTGGCTGGAACGACCTCCCCGATGGCGTGACCGCAACAGACGCGGGCCTTTTGGTCACAGCGGGAGCGGCAAAATCGGAGCTGACACTGAAATTGACCAATGAGGCCCATACAACCGACCTTGTGTTCCGGCTGGTCAATGAATCCGGCATCCCGATGACGGGTGAAAAAGTGCAGATATTTACGTCCGATCCCACGGGGAAACCTGATTTGGCTCCTGTCAAGGAAGTAACCGTTTCCTCTGATGGAACAGTTAAATTTTCAGGAATACGCCGCGGAGCAGCATACTATGTCCGGCGGCCTGATGGTGGAGTAATGCCTGTAAACGTGCCCGCCCAGGTTAATGACGAACCAACGGTGACTTTGCCGGATGGTACATCGGCAACACTTACGGCAAATTATCAGGTTACAGACACCTCAACAACAGATCAGTGGACATTGACCGTCAATAAAGTAATCAGCGGCGGCACAACCCCTCTGCCTGGGGCGACCATTGGGCTTTATGCGGACGCAGCTTGCCAGACCTTGATTAAAACGGGCGTGAGTGACCAGGACGGAACCGTTATTTTTTCGGGGTTGATAAAAGGTCAAAGCTACTGGCTGAAAGAAACCGCAGCGCCTACCGGCTATAAACTGGACACTACGACATACGAAGGTAACGAAACAAATTCCACAGTAACGATTGCGAATACTCCCAACAATTCCGGCAACACTGGTACCCCCGGCACTCCCGGCACCCCTGGCACTCCCGACACCCCTGGCACTCCCGGCGAACCCGGCACCCCCGGCGAACCCGGCGCTCCCAACGAACCGGGCACCCCCAGCGAACCGGGCACTCCCGGCGAACCGGGCACTCCCGGCGAACCGGGCACCCCCGGCGAACCGGGCACCCCCGGCGAACCGGGCACTCCCGGCGAACCTGGCACTCCCGGCGAACCCGGCACCCCCGGCGAACCGGGCACCCCCGGCGAACCCGGTACTCCCAGTGAACCCGGCACTCCAAATGAACCAAGCACCCCTGTGAATCCCGGAAATGGAGGCAGCAATAATTCCACCAATAACCCCAATATTCCGCAAACGGGAGATTATACGCAACTTTTAATTGTGGTCACATTGGTATCAGGAATTTTACTGGCAGTCATGACAATATATCGGAGACTTATGGTAAAACGGCGTGGACAGAAGTAAGATATTTCGCTTTTTCTATTGTTTCATCCTGATCGTCTTTATAGCTTCCAGCATAATCCTGGCTGTTCGATTGGTGGAACTTCAGCACGGAAAAGAGTTTTATGAGCAAATTGGAGGAACGGGGAACGCCATATCCCCCGTTCCTATCAGCCCGAAACCATCCATGTCCGTCAAATACGCAGAAGCAGACAAGCAGGAACATGAAACCGTAACAACAGAATTGCCGGAACTTTCAATGCGTCTTTTAGAATTTGCTGACGATTACCCCGGCGCTGTTGTGTGGCTTCAAATCCCGGATACCTCTGTGGATTATCCCGTAATGCTTGGCGCAGATAATCAGTTTTACTTGAACCATCTGCCTGACGGGAGCAAAAATGCCCTTGGCAGTCTGTTTCTTGATTATCGCACGAACGAGGACAGTAATCACCTGATTATCTATGGACATAACGGATCGGGTGGAAAAATGTTCGGCCTGCTGAAACGGTATGAATCACAGGACTATTGGGGAGAGCATCCGGCACTAACCGTAGCCACGTCAGACTCCGTATATATCTGCCCGATTTTTTCGGTGCGGCGGGTAGAGGCAGACAGTGACGCTTACAATCTGGAGTTTGAGGACAATGATAGCCTGGTAAGCTACATGAATCAGGCCGCGTCAGAATCGCTATATCAGATTGATATTGATTTTGCGGATGCGGCAAAGGTGATCACTTTATCCACTTGTACTGGCTGGCACAATCAGCGATTTATCGTGCAGGCGGTATTGCAAGAAGGACAAGAGATACTGCCGTAAAATTTGAAAAGCTATATATAGTAAACGACCATCAATTATATACATATATAACCCCCAACTTCGTTTTTGTATTTGGATACTTGCTATATTAAGGCGTCAAGGGAGCTGCGACCGCCCCCTTGACGCCTTTATTTTTTATAATTTTGGCAGGTGATAGCCGATGGTTTGGCCTTTTGCGCAGCCAGACGACGGGTCTGTTTGGCAGCACGGACAAGCCCCTCCCTTATTTTTTTCGCAAAAAGCGCGGATGACCGCAAGGTTGTCCGCGCCTCTTTTTTCCATCGGCAGCCTTTTACAAAGTCCCCTATCAAATCATAGGGAATTTTGTAAAGAGCTGTCGGAACGTGTCTATGAAATTTTCCTGAAATGTCCCGTGCCCGAACGGAATCGAAAAATTCTACATTTTGACGGAAAATGGCCCCGGTGCCGTGGCCCGCCCTCCAATCTGAATTTCAAAAATTCAGATTGGAGGTAGCAAACCTTGAAAAACTATCGCAAAAGCGATTATGCCCTGAACAAGTTCAGCGAGGGCATTGTATATCAATTTTCCGACCGAACCTTGGAAATCTCTTTGGAGGACTTTATGCGGGACAACCCCGGCAAGACAGAAGCGGATTTTATGGCCCTGAAAGCTGTGTCTGACGAAATTTACTTGGAGCAGGCCCGTCTTGAAACAGCCCAGGGGAATAAGACGTTTTCCATGACCGGGCTGGAGGACGCCATAGCGCATCCCGCCCCATCCCTGGACGACAGCTTCATTATGTCCGATGACCGCCGCCGTGTCAAGCTGGCGGTGGACAAGCTCCGTACATACTTCAACGAGGTCAAATAACTTCATGGGAGGGCTGTCAGCGTTGACGGCCCTCCTGTTTTACACTCTGAAAAAATATTTTGAGATTTTTTTCATTTTCAACCCCTACACCCCCCTCTTTTAAGTGCATTAGGTGAAAGGCGATGGAAAGCCCTTCACCTGTTCCTCGTTTGTGCGGCGAATGGGTTTGACCTTTGACAACTTCATACCCATTCATCAAGCACATTCCTATTGCCGCAAGCCACTTTTGCCGCCGCGCCAGGATGTGCCGGACACCGACAGCGGGATGCCACACTATCATTTCGTCTACGGTCTGCCGTCCGGCATGGAGCGAGTACCAGCGGCCATGAAATACCGGGCGGCTCCCGGTACGGCCACGACCGGCAATAGGGACAATGATACTCCTGTTCAGTCACAGTCCGAGCGTGATAGCGTTTTCCAGCGTGAAGCCGTCGCAGGCAATGAGAACAGCCGACAGAGAACCTGCCGGGGGTGAAATTCCCGTGGAGCTGGTTGCCGCCAGCCGTTTGATGACTTCCCACAGCGAGCCGGGGTGTCGCGGACAAATAGGCTTGCTTTCATATAGGCCGGACAGCGGGACGGGTTTATGGAAACGGGAGCGTTTATGCTCCGCCAACCTTGATATGTCACACTGTCCGGCCCCTACATAGGCGGCGCAGGCCGTCTAATTTTTATAGGAGGTCAAACACCATGAGCAGGACATATTTACGCGGCGACCTATACTACGCCGACCTGGGCCACGGGATCGGCTCGGAGCAGAAAGGCACCCGGCCCATCGTTATCATTCAGAACAACATGGGCAACAAGCACAGCCCCACCGTCATTATCGCCGCCATCACCAGCAAGGCCAACATCAAGGCCAAACTGCCCACCCACTACTACCTGGACGCCGGGAACGGGCTGGCACAGCCGTCCCTTGTTTTGTTGGAGCAAATTCGCACCATAGACAAGCAGCGGTTGTCCGGCTACATCGGCAGGCTGGACGAGAAACATATCCGGGGCATCAACCACGCCCTGGCGGTCAGCATCGGCCTGATCGAACCCGTACCCCCGAAACTGACCCTTTGCTTATGCGGCGCTTGTGCTGACGCTTTTCGCGGCACAGGCGCTTTTGCTTTGCGGGAGGCCGCGCCGGGACAGGCTGAAAAGGAAGTCTGCGTCTACTGCGGCCAGCGCCCTGGAATGGAGTATGTGGTCACGCCGAAAGGAGGGGCGGGCGTATGAGTTATCCTGATGTGCCTATCTGGGAGAAGTACACACTGACCATTGAGGAAGCCGCTAAATACTTCCGTATCGGAGAAAAGAAGCTGCGGAAACTGGCGGAGGAAAACCCGGACGCCAACTGGCTGATAATGAACGGGAACCGCATCCAGATCAAGCGTAGGCAGTTTGAAAAGGTCATTGACTCCCTGGATGTGATTTAATCGCAGATTTGCATAGAGCCGGAAATATGATAGAATATTGTCAAGTCGTATCAAGGCTCGTTCCAGTTTCGGAAAGGAGTTTTACCAATGGCGGAAAAACGACGTGACAGCAAAGGCCGCATATTAAGAACTGGAGAGAGCCAGCGAAAAGACGGGAGATACGCATATAAGTACACGGACAGCACCGGCAAGCCCCAATTTGTCTATGCCTGGAAGCTGGTAGCCACGGACAAGACCCCGGCTGGCAAGCGGGATGACATTTCCCTCCGGGAGAAGGAAAAGGAGATCAACCAGGATATTGCGGACGGCATCGACACCGTAGGCAAAAAAATGACCGTCTGCCAGCTCTACGCCAAGCAGAACAGCCAGCGGGCGGATGTGAAGCGGGGCACCAAGAAACAGCGGGAATACCTGATGGGCCTTTTGCGGGACGACCCTCTCGGCAGGAAAAGCATTGACGCGGTAAAGCCCTCCGACGCCAAAGAGTGGGCCATCCGCATGAGGGAAAAGGGCTTTAGCTACCAGTCCATCAGCAACTACAAACGTTCCCTCCGGGCAGCGTT
>CAJTGJ010000036.1 GCA_910575695.1 Oscillospiraceae bacterium
CATCCGCTTGTACTCCATCGGGGTGGGGATGCCGCTGGTGTTGAGCCGTCTCGCGATCTTCAGGATGGGGAAACCGTCCTTATACATCCCGAAGATCATAGAAACAACTTCAGCGGCGTCATCGTCCACCAGCAGGCGGTTCTTGTCCTGCGGGGCTTTCCGATACCCGAAGGGGACGAAGCTGCCCACATACTCGCCCTTCTTGCGCTTGACCTCCAGGCTGGTGCGTATCTTGATGGATATGTCCCGGCAGTAGATGTCATTTACCAGGTTCTTGAAGGGGAGGGTGATGACATCGGTGCTGCTACCGGGCGCCATGCTGTCGTAGTTGTCGTTGATGGCGATATAGCGGATGCCCATCGCCGGGAATATCTTCTCCAGGTAGTTCCCGGCGTCGATATAGTTCCGTGAGAACCTGCTCAGGTCCTTGCTGACGGCGCAGTCGATACGCCCGGAACGCATATCCTGGATCATCCTCTGAAAGCCGGGACGGTCCGTGTTGCTGCCGGTCTCCCCATCGTCGATGTAGGTGTCCACCAGCTCAAGGTCGTCGTGGCCCTCTATGTAAGCCAGACAGATGGCCCGCTGGCTTTGGATGCTGTTGGACTCCAGCCGGTCAGCATCCTCTCTGGATAACCGGGCATAGATGCCGGTCTTATAGATTTTGTTGGACATTTTGAACCTCCTTGTCGTCTGTCTGCCAGAAAACCGAAGGCCCTGTCCCGTATGGGAACGGAATACAAAGCCGCTGGCCTTGTGATGCTGTCCCTTTTTTGACCCAAGCACATTGTAGCGCCGGACCGCCTGTTTGTTAAGGATGTCAGGCCCCGGCAAGGTAGAGGGAGTTGATACGCTCCTCAATGGTCTCGCCCCTGTCCGCGAAGCTCAGCTTCACCACCACCCCGCCGTCCAGGTAGACATAGGGATTGCCGAGCTGCTCGATCCACGCCCGGATGCGCTCCTCGGTGGGAGCCTCCGGGTCGATATGGACCGTACTGCGGTCACGGAGCGCCGCTTTATCCACCTTGCGGAGGTCGATGTCCTTCATCGCCTCTGTCATGGCAACACCTCCGATCCCCCAAAAGGGCTTTTCAGCCTTTGGGTACTGCGTCCTTTGGCCTCTCCCAACATCTTATGGGAGGGACAGGCCCGAAAATGACAACGATCTGCCCCGGCATGGAGCAGACCGCCCTATCCATCCCCGCGCAGCTTCTTCACCGGCCCATAGTCCCCGAAACGCTCCACGGTGCGGAATATCCGCTTGTTGTTCACCCACCGCTGGAGATGCCTCGTGATGGGCGGCGCTGTTGGCCGCTCATAGACCATCACATAGGGGTCGTACCCCATACGGCGCAGGGTGTCCACCCGGTAAAGGTCCTGCTCGTGGGTGCTGTTGTAGTTCGTCAACACGTAGACCCGCTTGCGGCGGAAGTCCCTGATCTTGGACAATTCCGAGAACCGCTGGAAGCAGCCGGTCAGGTCAACATTGGGGTTATCCCACGCGAAATGGATGGTTTTCGTGCGGACCCTGTTCAGGAGCGCCGCGTTGTCCGGCGTGATGAGGCGGATGTCCAGCCCCTGGGAGAAGTCCACCAGGGCGCGGCTGTCGGCAAGCTGCCCGATCAGCCGCTCATGATCCGGGCAGGCCAGCAGATTGGCGTCCATCAGCTTGATCTCCCTCTGGCCGTCCCAGAACTCGGACAGGTCAGCCACATGGACGCTCTCTGCGCCCTCCTTGCCGGACACCACGCAGAAGCCGCAGCGGTTGGGGCAGCCCCTTGTCAAAAAGCCGTAGGCCGTGTCCGGGAACTGCGGATAAAGGCCGTAGTCAGGGCGGGTATGCTCCACGGCGTCCGGCAGGTTCGGCCCCGGACCGTAGCCGGTGCCGCCGCAGACCAGCTTGTCGGCGTTGGTGACGGTGATCCTGTCCTTGGAGTAGGTGTCCGTGAACACCCGGCTCTTGTAAACGAGGTCGTACCGTCCCTCCGGGGTCCACCACTCCACATCGTCCCCCTGGGCCTTGTGGCAGGCGGACAGCTTCATCAGGCACAGGTTCGGCCACCGATGGCTGTCTACATCAATAAGCCCGATCTTCAAAAGCCCACCTCCTCGTGGAATAGCAGGGAGCGCCCGCCCCGGAGGGCAGACGCTCCCGTCAACTGTCTCAGAACTTCATGGGCAGGGCGGTCTTTGCGCTGGAGCCGTTGTAGATGCGGTACACCTGGTAGAGATACCGCTTGTACCCCGGCAGGCTCGTCATGGCCCGGCCCTCCCGGAAGATCACCACCGGGTCCACCTGGCGCAGCCGTGTCACCAGCCGTTTGCGGCTGTACTCCCCGCGGTAGAGGTCCACGAACTCCACCACGCCCTGCACCGTCTCCGCCCGGAGGGAGTCCGGGTCTCCCTTCCAGGCGTCCACGATGGACTGCATCGCCTCCCGGTACACCCCGTCCCCGACCTTCTGGAACAGGCCGAAGGCGGTGCTGATGCAGGCCAGCCGCTTCGCCCCCCTGGTCTGCCTGTAGTCCACATAGAGGCCCACGGCCTCCGTTGCTTTCAGGAACGCCATCGCGTCCTCATCGCCGCCGTAGACCAGCGCCCGGAACTTCGCCCCGGCGGTCAGGCTGGCGGACGCGCCCGTCTGCTGGGCGAACAGCAGCGCCTCATCGCTCTCGGTCAGGCCGTAGAACACCTTGCAGCGGATGGGCAGGTCCCGCCCGCCGTTGAGCAGTTTCCGGGCGGCGATGGTGTGCTGGCCGTCAAAGACATAGTAGCGGCCGTTCCGGCTGCTGACCTTCGGCTCGTTGGCGATGCGCTCATCGAACTCGGCGGCGATCCTGCGGACCCGGTCCTCGTTCAGGGTGCGCTGGTAAGTAGTGCGGGGAATGATAAGCTCCTCGCTGCCCAGCATCACTTCCCGGCAAAAGAGATTTTTCGTGTTCATTCTGTGTATCCTCCCTCAATGTTCAGGATGTATTGTTTCAATTTCTGCATGGCTCGGATAAGGTCCGCCCTGTGGCTGCTGTCCGCTAAAAGCCCAGGATATTCCTGGAAGATGTGGTCGCAAAGTTCGATAAAGGACTGTATCTCAAGCTCTATGGAATTGAGCATGAAATCATCTGTGGCAGGTGCTTTGGGACGTTCCATCTCTGCCGATATTTCCCGTATCTGCTTCAGCGTGGACTGTCTGGGGCTTGCCGGTGCGAATCTGTGGTAAACAGGTTGGGGCTTCTCAGATGAGGACTTGCCGCTTCCTCTGGGCTTTTTCAGGGCGGCGGCAAGCTGGGGGCGCTCCTCCGGGGCGGCTTTTGCAACAGCGGCTACTGCCGATGCTGTCGGCTTGATTGTGCCTGTGAGTATTTCCTGCTTGATACCGGGAAGGGCTTCCTCGGCGGCATCCACACCTTTAGCAAAAGTCCCGGCCTCCCTCACATAACTTGCGGAAGTGTTTGTCTCTTTTGCAATGCGGGATTGTGTAACATGGCGGCTATTCTGGTGCGGACATTTTTTGTCCGCACCACTTTCATCAGATGCAGTATGCTGGTTTCCATGAAAGGCATCCGCCTGTTTCTCTGCCTCATACCGCTGTCCGATCAGGTACTTCTTCTGCTGGGGCGTCAGGTTGCGCCTGCCGAGCTGGTTCTTGCATATCCACGAAAGGGCTTCATAGCGGTTGGCAAAGGACAGCTTGTGGACTGCGTAGGTCAGCTCCGGGTGCTTCTGGATGATCTCATAGCGGTTATGGCCGTCCAGGATTGTGCCGTCCCAGACGATGAGCGGCGAAAAGACCGCCCCGTCCGACAGGATGTTCTCCTCCAGCAAGGTGAACTCGTCCTCCGTCAGCGGCGGTATCTTGTCCCGGAACTCCGGGTCGATGATGAGCCTGTCCATCAGGACACCTCCGTTCCCGCAATGGGCGCGTAGTCCTTATCAAGCCCGACACTCACCAGGAGGGCGGCGTTGACCCGCCTCATCTGCTCCCCGGTGAGCCTGCCCACATAGCTCTGCACCCGCCGCTTGTCGATGGTGCGGATGACCTCCGACATAAACAGGGACGGCGCAAGCCCCTGGGCATCATCCAGCACCACATGGGTCGGCTGCTTGGGTTTCTTAAAGGTCCTTCTGGTCACGGCGATCACAATGATGGTCGGGGAGTGGTAATTGCCCGTGTCGTTCTGGATGACCAGCACCGGGCGGATGCCGCCCTGCTCATGGCCGGTCACCGGGTCCAGGTCGGCGTAGTAGACCTCGCCGCGGTGGAAATCGTGAAAATTACGATCCATATGGATACCTCCTTCTTCTGGTATGTAAAGGAGCGGCCCAGCGCGGCAAATGCCGTCTCCAGACCGCCCCTCAAAGTTTCATAAAGCGTGTTTTTGATCCCTATTTGTCCCCGACACCCCGGAATCACGGGAATCATCAGGCTCGTCAGCTTGCGAAGCTGCTCTCATAGGCGTCTAACCTCCCCGCCTTCATTGTGGCCGGGCCGCGAGTTACGGAAGTATCATGATCGCTGTCTGTTGTCATCGCCAAACCAAGAGCAACTTGGCATTTTCAGTCGGATGGATCGCTCCCCCCAAAACCGGGGATCGTGGCGCTCCGCTGTGCAGGCTATTCCAGACAGTAACGTGGTCTTGTCTCCAAGACTTCCTGATGACTGCGTATTCAGTTTTCAAAGTCCACATCAGCGGGTCGCCCCGGCTGATGGTTTAAGTTTAGAGGAAAACGGGCAGTATTCTTATGGCGCAGGAGTACCAGCCGCCGGTCTTGTTACGACCAGTCACATATCCTCCCGCAGAGCCGCCAGGGTTTGAATAACGGCATCCAATCGCGCCCTTACCTCGCTGTCCGAGACCTTACCAAGCACCAGATAATCGAGGCTGGCGTTGAAAAAAGCGGCAAAGTCGATCAGAATATCCAGCGAACAGCCACGCTTGCCGGTCTCGATCTTCGCCAGATGGACGGTGCTGACATTCAGCCGCTCCGCCAACTGTTCCTGCGTCAGCCCCTTTTCCCTGCGGAGCTTCTGGATGCGTCTGCCAGTCTCCAAAGTGTCATAGCTCATAAAAAGTCCTTTCCCGGACACAGCGGAGAAGGACTTTTTGCATGGTTCCGACTGTTTCCCTGCCGTGTTCGCCGGCCTGGGACAGCATTTTGGCAAAGGGAACTCTGACACCCCCTTATGTAGGAAAAAAGCGGGGCCATGTGCGGAAATGCACATAGCCCCGTGAACGCCTGACAGCACAGGAGAGCATGGCATTTCCTACGGTCGGCCCACCTATCCGCCCTTATCCGGCGTTGATGGACTGCCATATGAGATACCCTTGCCCTAATGCATATCAGGCACGATATTTTTTGTGGATAGGCCATGAAGCCCGTCCTTATGTGCCTATTCTATCTGGCGGTCTCCTGAAAGGACAGGCCAGACAATGGCGCTTTTAACAACGCATAAGTTTAGGAAAATCGCCGTTATCCCGGCTTTCATACTCTGTATCCCTGCTCTCGGCTGACGCTCAAACAGATCATCAGGCGGGATTATGGGCATGAGATGGTGACATATCATGGCACCTGCTATCCTCAAAAAATTTCTGGCAGAGTGTCCTTAACCGCCAGAAAAGGAAAAAGCGCCCACCACACGGTGAGCGCATCAAGCGAAGTATCGTATTCGGCTTTATCTTTTTAGGTGATCCGGCACGATGATCTCTCCAACCGGGATCTCCCGCAATTCCTTTTTCATCGTATGGGTAAATCGGATAGTCCCGGCAGTACCACCCTTTTCCCGACCATCGTAGACGGCGATCACCCGGTCGGAGTGTTCCACCATATAGCGGTTGCGGTGGGAGTAAACGCTGGGCTGGTATTCCTCCCGGATGACAACAACATCCGTGCAAGCCTCCAGCATATCATAGGTCCACTTCTTTTGCCGCAGATTGTCAAGCCGCTTCTGGTAGGGGATCACGGCCACAAGCTCCAGCGCCGGGTTTGACTTCTGCATTTCCAGCACGATCTCGGCAAAATACTGGTCCACGCCTTCGGCAAAGCCGCTCATAAAGCAAGTAAAGCCGTCAGCGACCGCCTTCTCGATCGCCTTCCGCAGAGCCGCCTTTATGCGGTTGATCTCCTTTTGGGGCAAATCCCTGTGTCCTGTGACACAACAAGTCTTTTTCTGCATCTGTCTTTCCTCCGTTTGATATTGATGGACTGGCCGGTTCCCTCCGTTTGAAGCGGCTCTGTTTCAACATACCCGGCCACAGCTCCCACAGTCAAGGATGTCGCAGGGCAACACGCATGAGTAGATATAACCTTTTACTCTTGTCAATAATAGTAGATATGATTTAGCAAGTCAATGATAATACCCTTTTTCACTTTGCGAATATGTCCGTCTCATAAGGTACAATCTAATACAAGGTGGAGGTGAGGGCGATGTATGAAGATTTTCTCCCGGAGCGGCTGGCAAAGCTAAGGACGCAAAAGGGCGTATCTGCCCGTGATATGTCCCTGTCGCTGGGACAGGCAAACAACTATATCAACAACATCGAAAACAAGAAGGCTCTGCCCTCCATGCAGGCTTTCTTTTACATCTGTGAGTACCTCGATGTGACGCCCCAGGAGTTTTTTGATGAAGGGAACGCCCACCCAGAGGCGCTCCAGGCATTTATAGCAGAGGCGAAAAAGCTGGATTCCCAATCGTTGGAATACATCCTCGGCATCATGAAAAAGCTGAATGATACAAAATGAAGCGGCCAAGCGACTGGCCGCTTCATTTTGTATTGTACCCGATGATATTCAGGATATGTCCTGCTCCTATACTGGCGATAATCCAAGATGAGTAATAGAAATTGAAACCCTCTGTATTCTTCGAGCAAAGGGATTATAGTGTAACCTGTGGATGAGTCCCCAAATTGAGACTCGGCAACACTTGTCAGGGAGGATCTTAGCCTCTCTTGACTACCCTAAAGCACTGGGGCGCAAGACTGTCAAGACCACCGCAGGTGGGACATAGTGATGCCTTGATAATCTTGTGAAACGGTGCTATTTTCAGCCCTGTTTTGTGCGTCACTCAAAATGCAGAAAAGCTTTGCTATGGATGGCCTTTGCATAATTTGTTGCCCATACATTCTACCGATGGGCCACAAATTTTTATATTTTCAGCTCATCTTGATGTTGACCTTTTAGGTAAATGGGTATATAATAGCATTGACCTAACAGGTTAATGCCACTATGCAAAGGAGATAAGACCATTGACAAAATTATTAGATTTAGACGCCTCAAGGCGGGATGCGCTTCTCAATGCAGCGCTAAAGGAATTTTCAATACAAGGATATGACAATGCTTCAACAAATGTAATAGCAAAAGAAGCTGGCTTTTCTAAAGCGCTCATGTTTCATTATGTAGGTAGCAAGCAAGAACTCTTTTTGTTTACCTACGATTATTTCAACGAGCTACTTGATAGGGAGTATTTCAGTAGAATGGATTATTCAATCAAAGATATATTTGAAAGGCTGCGAACATCCTATCTACTTCAAATCGAGTTAATGAAACAATATCCTTGGATTATTGACTTTAATAAACTTTCTGCTAAAACGAAGTCCGACGAAATCAATAAGGCTCTTGAAGATAGAGCCAGCGCAAAGAAAACCTTTGAAATTTTTGATATGATTGATGTTTCAAAATTTAGGGTCGATCTTAATGTCGAAAAGTGCAAGCAATTTATTCTATGGGCGAATGTCGGTTTTACAAATCAGATTTTGGACAATATAAGGAATTCAGCAGACAAGAATCCTGATTATAACCATATCATTACAACACTGGATGATTACCTTGACGAATTGCGGAAAGTTTTCTATGTGGCAGATCGTGAAGGAACAGATTAACAAATGCGGTATGAAAAAACAGAGTATCTTCTTTGCGATTATTCTTCTAACATTATGCACTATTATTTATTCTAATGACCAATGGGTAGATAGGAGTAATGAAATGTATAATCCGATAATTGTTGCGTTTCCTTTAAGGGGAGAATGGTACTCTCCAAACACGCCAGGAACTAAAATCCCAAGTCACGGAACAGATCAGTTAGGTACAAGATATGCCTATGACTTCATTCAGGTTGATTGGGATAGAGCAGGTTATCCTGCCTATCGTGCCAGTTTGCCTCAATACCTTCTGTTTGGAGTCCCCTTAAATGAATATTATTGCTGGGGGCAAGAAGTATATGCCCCCTGTGATGGTGTTGTCGTTCAAGCGGAGGATGACTATAAGGAACGCGCACGAACGAACTTGTTTTCAGATTTAGCTAACGCTTATAAAAATGCTCATTATTTCGACCCAGCAAAAGACGATGTACGATCAGTCGCAGGCAATTATATAATAATTGAATATGCTGATAACATATATGCTGCTCTCGTGCATCTTCAAACTGGCTCTATTCAAGTCTCTGTCGGGCAAACTGTAAAGAAAGGGGACTTCATTGGTAGAGTAGGTCATTCTGGTAACTCCTTTGCCCCGCACTTGCATTTTCAACTAATGGATAGTTGCGACATAAGCGTTGCAAATGGTTTGCCCTGTGCTTTTGAAGAATATGAGATATTTCAAGATGGTGAATGGAAAGCCATGACAAATAGCATTCCTACAAATAAAGATAGGATACGATTTCTAAAATATAACGCAGAGAATACAGAATGATGATTCCTTACGCCTTGGATATTTGAAGGAGGTGGTGACATGGGAAATTAACTGTATTAGATATATCTAAATCGGGTGAACAGATTGGTGAGAAATTATTTGCGCTTCTAAACTCAAAGCAGCAGCAGGAATTGATCCAATATGTCCTAACAAAAGAAGAACGGGAATGTTCTGTTATTTCCACAAGCGGCAGAATGTTCCCGATTCCTTCACTTGAAGTGGGTTCCCGATTGACAGAAGTTCAAGCCGAGGGTTTGTATTTCTGTCTGGAGAACAGAATTGTATATGTCCGTGAGACCGAGATCATGCTGACGGTAAAAGAGTTTGACATCTTTGCCCTGCTCATCATGAATCCCCGCCGGGTACTCACCTATGACATGATAATAGACCTTGTGTGGCACGAAGATTTGGACTACTACTCCCACAGAGCAATCAACAATCATGTCAGCAACCTCCGGCACAAGCTCAAGGTCACGCCAGAAACGCCGGACTACATCAGGAGCGTTCACAGCATCGGGTACAAATTCAATCCGAATATCGAACTTCTTTAAGGTCCCGGACGCATATTGCGGCCGGGGCTTTTCTCTCGGCAAAAACAGGATTTTTCTTGGAGTGTTCCCGGACTGTCCTCGAAAAAATCTGAAGAACTGTCCGTTATAGTTTTTTCAGATAAAGGAGCAGGACAAGCGCATCGGACAGATGCCGTCCAGAATACGGAGAACACCGGCATGACAGTTTTTTCAAATCCATGTTCAGATACCAGCCGTCAAGATAATACTTCGGCTTTCCCGGCAATGATAGAATGGGCAACCGCCACAAACAGAGCCATTGCCCCGATGGAGTTTCCAGACGCGCTCCACTACCTGATGAAAGACCAGAAGATGACGGTGGAGCATCTGGAGGAGACCTCGCTGATCTCGACCCGTACCATCATCCGTTTGAGCAACGACCCGGACTATGGCGTGACCAGGGAACACATCGTAGCGTTATCGGTCGGCTTGACACTCCCGCCGATCATCAGCATGGAACTGTTGCGGAAAGCGGGGCTTGTGATGAAGAACACCATGCGCCACAATACATACTGCATGATCCTATGCGAGATGTATTCGTGCAGGATTGAAGCTGTGAACCAATTCCTCGTTTCGCTCAATATACCGCCGCTCACAAGGCTGGGGGCGAAGATGTAACGGTAGGGGATTTTACGGAGGTGCGCTACTTGGCAAGCAGGGCATTTGTATATACAAATGCACGAAACAGACATCCAGCGTTGCCGCCGGATGTCTGTTTCTCTGCTTGTTGGGGTAGCACCCCAAACCCCTTGAACAGCCCCGTGGCCGGGGCTGGCTGCGCGTTCGGTTCCCGAACGCTGTTGTCCCTGCGACCCAGGGACAGGCGGGGCTTGCGCCCCGCGTGGAGACGGAAACGACCGCCTCGGTGTTTCCGGGAAAAAGAAAAAGACGGGGCTGGCCTACATCCCTGTAAGCCAGCCCCGCCAAGATCATCTGTGCTGATCTGTCCGCTGTTCCTCCTTGCGCCGCTCCTCCATAGCCGCCTGTTCCTTCTCCTTTTCCAGAAGGACAGCCGCCACTTTCTGCGCCACAAGGTACTCCTGCATCTCCGTCCTTGCCTTTCGGTACGCTGGATAAGCCGCCCGTTTCTGTTCCAGAAGCTGGGCATACTCGGCGTTCAACTCCTTGACACGGGGGAGTTTTTTCAAGCCGAGTTGTTCAAAAGCCTCCTTTGCCGCCTTGTGCAGCGTGATGGCCTCCCGATGCCCCTCAAGGAATTTTTTGCTGTACCCTGCCTTGCGGTAGGCCACATATACCTCCCTGGTCTTGGAGTAGTTTATGATGTGCTTTTTCAGAGCGGCGATCTCCTGCATCCGCTGCTCCGCCGCCTTGATGGAATCCCCCAGACCGTTGAACTGGGTGACTGCCGCATCCGCCCTCGCCGCCAGTTCGTCAAAGCTGTCGATCTCGTTCTCCTGCAAAAAGCACATGACCTGTGCCATCTGTTTCAGGTTAAAGAGGGTCGCCCACCGCTGGTATCCGGCGCCTTTCCCCTCGTTCAGCTTCGCCTGAATATCAATGAGAAGGGAAAACTTCTTGTCGTGGACTTGCTGGCTTTTCCCCGCAGACCGCTCCCGGCGTTTCCCGGCAATAGCGTCTTTCAGATCGTCCACCGTGTAACCTTCGCCCAGCGAACTGAACCGGGCAAAACGCTCCTGCCCTCTGCATCGAACTGAAGGCCGCTTGCCCGGTTTGTACTCGCATCCGGCCTCCTTCAGGAACGAGATCAGTTCCTCGAAGTCCTTCGGCTTTCTCTGCATAGCCGCGTCAATGGCTGCCCTCAGATCGTCACGGTTGGAAGTCCTCTTGGGGTACTCGGTGCGCTTTTTCCGTTCCCGATAGGGGCGCGGCACTATGACAGAAAGCCCATGCTCCAGACACAGCCGGTCACTGACCCGTTGCAGGGCCAGCCCGGATAAATGGAAATCCCTGAACTTCCGGGTGCAGTCCAGGGAGGTGGAATTGAAGATGATGTGATTATGGATATGCGCCCGGTCGGTATGGGTGGCAACGATAAATGCGTGTTTACCTTTCGTGAAGCGCATCCCCAGCTCATAGCCGATACGGTTGGCCTCCTCCGGCGTGACCTCGCCCGGTTTGAAGGACTGGCGTATCTGGTAGGCGATGACATCATGCTTCTGGCGGCGGCCCGTCATGTGTTCATACTGCCGCTTTGACAGAAGGAACTGCTCATCCGCTGTCCGGGCGTCGCACTCATAGCTGGAGATATATTTTCCGCCCTCGGTCTTTTCCTCATTCTTGGAATAATCCGTCCTGTCCGCCAGCGTCTGGGCGATAGTCTTGCCCTTGTTGATGTGGAGCGCGATCAGCCGTGTCGCCGCCATAGTCCACCTCCCTCGTTCATGGTCTTACATTGCCAGTTCCTCCGGGAACCGTGTACTCCGCACCTTTCCGGGGAAGCTGTCCCTCTGCGGGTCGGCTGTCCCCCTGCGGTCGAAAGCGGCGATCTTCTTTTCAAGACCGGCCAGGTCTTTCTCCTTTTCCTTGACGATGGCGGTGCGCTCCTCCAGAGTGCCGGAGATCAGCTCGTCCAGCAGATACTCCACATAGTCCATCTTCTGCAAGGCTTCGCAGAACAGAGGATGCCAGTCCTCGTCCTCCGGCTGCGGCGCATACCGCTCCTTCCAGTCACGGAGCAGATGGAGGTACTCGCACAGTACACGGTAACAGCGGTTCTCCTTTTTGCGGTACTCCTGTGCCGCCGCCAGTTTGGAAATGACAGACGGCCTTTTCTGGGGCTGCCATGTTTGCAGACCCTCATACCGCACTCCGAAATCCTCCGCCAGCTTCTCGGCGGCTCTCTTGGGGGAGAGGTCGAACAGCTTGCCCACAAAGTCGATCACATCCCCGTCCTCCTGACAGCCGAAGCAGTGAAACCGCTTATCCACCTTCATGCTGGGCGTTCGGTCATCATGGAACGGACAGCAGGCCATGCCGTTGCGCTTGACCTCGATCCCGTAATGCTCCGCCGCCGCTATCGTTGGTACGGCGTCCTTGACCGCCTCAAATAAATTCATTGTCATGCCCCCTTTCCCGGTATGTAGAAAGGGCAAAAAAAGAAGGAGCAGCAGTTGCTCTCCTTCTTGCATAGTCTATTATGGGGCTGTCTACGCTGTAAATAAGCCTTATACTGAGTGTAACAGTTCATCGTTTGTATCTTGATATGTATAGCTGGATGTGGTATCATCATCTCGGCAAAATGAGAATTGGTGATTATTTGTGTAATAAAGCTATATAGATTGCTTTTTACAGAAAGAAGGATGAATAATGAATGAATTTATTAGTTCTATAGTAGCTTCTCTATTAGCAACTATAATTGCAGCGATTTTTGCGTTCTTTTTCAGAAAAAAATTGGGTTCATTAGTCAAGCGATGGTTGATAAGTGTATTTGATATGGGAACATACAATATATTCTCTAATGATACAGATGATGAATACCTTAATGACTTAAAAGAAGAACTTATTAAAGCAAAATTTATTCATATGTTTGCTGGAAGGGGGCGTTTTTTATTTGAAGAACCATATCGAACTATTTTGGAAAAACAAAATATTGAAATAAAAATTCTGTTGCCCGATGTGAAAAATGATTATGATATAGATTGGATTGAAACTGCTCTCGATAAAATTGCGCCTCATGAGTCCTTTCGTAAGCAAGTATCAGCAAGTGTAGAATATATATTATCGCTATGTAAGAAAAGTTCAAAGATTATGCTAAGAGAATATCATGCATTGGCTGTTGGAAGAATAACTATTACAGATTATGTTGCTTACTTTCAACCATATACCAAAGATTTTTCTGATAAAAGTCCTATTTACAAATATAAATCAGGCTCTTTTATGTATATGTGGGCAGTTAGATATTTTGATTCATATTGGGAGCCTAAACATATAGATGTAGTAGGAGTATCAGAAAATAATACTTAACATAGAAGTTATCAGCAATAACTAAGTTTGAAAGCAAGTAAACTGCGAAACTACATTTCCGTATTATCGCCCTCCCGCCAAGGCAGACCGCTCAGAAAATCCGCCGCCTCACTCATACGGTCATGCTCGTTTCCCATAGGTCCACTCAGTCACGGTATCGCCGTACATCTGCTCCCGCATCCAGTCAAGCAGGACCTTCGTCTCGTTCTTCGGGAAATCCATCTTCGCACATCCTTTCAAAGATTTATGAGTGAAGGAAAGTACCCAGACTACCGGCCCACTCGCCGGCCAGCTCCACCAGGAGCATGGCGGAGAACTGGAGCGCCACGCAGACCGCCTCCACGCCGAACAGGATTGCCACATTCAGCCATTCTCGGACGCACACCTGATAGATGCCGCAGGCCAGGATCACCAGCATGAACAGCCCGACAACATAGGCGGAGAGGTTAGACGCCAGTTTGCCGATGATGTGGAACGTGTAGAGAGCCAGCATCAGGGGGAGCGCCAGCAGTTTCAAAGGGAGTTTCAGAAGCCTCATATCGTGTCCCGTCCTTTCCTGTTTTCTGAGTACAGTTTACCGCGCCGGCTCGCTGTCCGGCAAGGATGCCGCCTATGTAAGCGGGCGCGGACTGCTCCGCGCCCTTTTGCAAAACTATTGAAGCCCACAGCCGCTATCGGATATTGGCAAGGCGGGCAAGGGACTGTCTGGACAGCTCCCATATCTCGTCCAGCCGGGATTGCAGGTCCTCAATGTCGGCGGCATAGATGCTCCCGGTCTCGTTCGCCCTTTTCGCGTACTGGTTCAGGTTGGTGCTGCACCGCTGGAGCAGGATGATGAGCTGGCGCACATCAGCCAAATCCAGCCTCACGCAGATACCGTCCAGCGCCATCTTGCGGATATAGGCGCTCATGTTCAGGATGCCGGCCTCCTCCATCTTGGCCTGTATCCGTTCTTTGTCCTCATCGGAAATTCGGATCAACAACTGTTTTTCCCGTTTCATCATCGCTCCGGCTCCTTTCCGGGCTTTTTGTCCGGGGGTATCTCCGCCGCCCGTTTTTTCAGGTCCTCCAGGACGGAGGGGCGCTCGCCTTCGCCGACTTCCTCACCGACCTCCGCCTCGTCCTGGGAGATGCTCTCGTCCATGCTCAGGGCGGTATCCAGCTCCGCAAGCCTCGCGCTCTTTTCGGCAAGTTCCACCTCCTGGGGGAAGGGCTTCGTCAGTTCCACCTGTGCGGCGGACTGCTGGTTCCGCAGGTTCTCCAACTGCTCCCGCCCCCGCTCCAGCCGTTCGGGGATACCGGCCAGGGCGTTGTCCAGACGGGTCAGGTTGCCCCTGGCGTCCGTCCCCAGGCTGACACGGTGGCTCATCTCGCCCTTCAAGGTGATCTGGAACTGCTTCTCGAAACTGTTGTAGGAAAGCTCCATCTGAAAGCCCCGGTAGCTGCCGATGGGGATGCCCTCGGTGCTTTTGATCTCCTTGCACAGGGCAAGGATGGCGTCCCCGGCGTCCGCCTTTTCCGCGTAATGCTTACCGCCGACCTCCATCCCCACAAAGCCCTCCTCCGGGAGCGGGTGGGCCTCCACCGTTTTCATGTCAGCCTCAAAGCCCCGGTTGCGGCTCTGCTGCGCCTCGATCTCGGCGGGGAAGTATTTCAAAAGCTGGTCCTCCAGCCGGAAGTGCTTGCTCTGGTGGTCGGCCCGGAGGACTTTCAGCTTCGCCACATCCACATCCAGGTCCATCTTCTCACGGATCAGCGGATTGCCGGCGCACAATGCCTTGATCTCCGCATAGGAGAGCGCCTGCTCGTCCACATCGTCACAGCTTCGGACGGGAGACTTGCTCGTCATGATCTGGCTGATGAATTTCTGCTTGTTCTCCAAAGTCTGGTAGAGGTAGGCGTCAAAGGTCCCCTCCGTCACATACTGGAAAATCTGCACCTGTTTGTTGCGGTTGCCCTGCCGGATGATGCGCCCGTTGCGCTGGGTCATGTCGGCGGGACGCCAGCCCACATCCAGGTGGTGGACGGCCACAAGGCGGTCCTGCACATTGGTCCCGGCGCCCATCTTCTGGGTGGAGCCGAGCAGGACGCGCACCTCCCCGGTACGGACCTTGCCGAACAGCTCCTTCTTCTTGGCCTCGGTGTCGGCGTCATGGATAAAGGCAATCTCCTCGCGGGGAACGCCAGCCGCTACCAGTTTGTCCCGGATGTCCTCATAGACATTGAACGTGCCGTCCCCCTTGGGCGTGGAGAGGTCGCAGAACAATAACTGGGTCAGCTTGTCCGCCTGCCCCTCCTCCCAGATGCGGAGGACATTCTGGACGCAGGCGTTCAGCTTGCTGCCCTGGTCATCGGGCAGGAGCGGGTTCATCAGCCGCTGGTCGAGGCCGATCTTGCGCCCGTCCGAGGTGATCTTGAGCATATTATCGACCGAGGGGTCCACGCTGCCCCCGTGGACGGCAGCGGCCCGTTCGGACAGGTCGGCCACCATCTCCTTCTGTATCTCCGAGGGCTGCACCACCACGGTCTCAAACTTTGCCTCCGGCACAGGGAGGTGGAGCTGGTCGGCGGTCTTGATGTCAGCGACCTCCTTGAACATACTCATCAGCTCCGGGAGGTTGAAGAACTTGGCAAACCTCGTCCGCGCCCGGTAGCCCGTCCCCTCCGGGGCCAGCTCAATGGCCGTGGTGGTCTCGCCGAAGGTGGAGGCCCACTGGTCGAAATGGGTCAGCCCCTTCTGCCGGAGCGTACCATGCTGCAGATAGCGCATCATGGTATAAAGCTCTGTCATACTGTTCGACACGGGCGTTCCCGTGGCAAAGACCGTACCCTTCCCGCCGGTCAGCTCGTCCATATACTGGCACTTCATGAACATATCCGAGGACTTCTGCGCCTCGGAGGTGGAAAGCCCCGCCACATTCCGCATTTTCGTGTAAAGGAACAAATTCTTAAAAGCGTGTGCCTCGTCCACAAAGAGCCGGTCAACGCCCAACTGCTCAAAGGTTATCACATCGTCCTTGCGTTCGGCGGCTTGCAGCTTCTCCATCCTCGCCTCCAGAGAGCGGCGGGTCTTTTCCAACTGCTTGATGGTGAAGCTCTCGCCCCGCATAGCTTTCATCTCCGCTATGGCGTCTGTGATCTCGTTGATCTGCTCCTGCAAGATGCGTTCCTGCCGCTCGGCGGATATGGGTATCTTCTCGAACTGGCTGTGGCCGATGATAACGGCGTCATAGTCCCCGGTCGCTATCCTCGCACAGAATTTCTTGCGGTTGGCCGTCTCAAAGTCTTTTTTCGTGGCGACCAGTATCTTCGCGCTGGGGTAGAGCCGCAGGAACTCGCTGGCCCACTGGAGGGTCAGGTGGTTCGGCACGACAAAGAGGGACTTCTGGCACAGCCCCAGCCGCTTCGCCTCCATCGCGGATGCCGCCATCTCAAAGGTCTTGCCCGCGCCCACTTCGTGCGCCAGCAGGGTGTTCCCGCCGTAAAGCACATGGGCGATGGCCCCCCGCTGGTGTTCCCGCAGGGTGATGTCCGGGTTCATGCCGCCCAGGACGATGTGGCTGCCGTCATACTCACGGGGGCGGGTGGAGTTGAACAGCTCGTTGTAGGTCCTGACTAAATCCTCCCGCCGTCTGGGGTCACGCCACACCCAGTCCCGGAAAGCGTCCTTGATGGCCTGCTGCTTCTGCTGGGCGAGGGTGGTCTCCTTCTTGTTCAGCACCCGCTTCTGTTTCCCGTCCGCGTCCTCAATGGTGTCGTAGATGCGAACATCCCGGAGGTTCAGGGTGTCCTCCAAAATGCGGTAGGCGCTGGCCCGGTCTGTGCCGTAGGTCATATACGCCATGACATCGTGCCGCCCTGTGGCGTTCTTGCCCGTGACCTGCCACTCCGCGGTGGAGGGTGAATATTTCACCTGTACCGCGTTCCGAAGCCGCCACGGGGTATCAAAGGTCTCCTCCATGAACTGCTGGATATAGTCCTTGTCGATCCAGGTGGCGCCCAGACGCACATCGATCTCAGAAGCATCCAGGTCTTTGGGCTGCGCCTGTTCCAGCGCCGCCACATTGACTGCGTAGGCTGGATCGGTGGCCACCGCCATCCTCGCCACCATCAGCTTGTCCCGGACATTGCCGGAGAGGTAATCGTCCGCGGTATGCCAGCCCCGGAGGGGGTCGTCCGCCACAGCCTCACGGGGGTCACGGAAGATCACGCCCTGTAATTCCTCTGTGATGCGCCCGTACTCACCGGGCGTCCCCAGCAGTTCGGACATGAACCGCAGATCGACCCTGCCGCGCTCCCCGATGGAGACCGCCAGCGCCTCGCTGGGCGTGTCCACGCTGGTGATATGGCGTTCCGGGCGGATGGTCCTTTTTGTGAACATATCCGCCTTGCTCTCCAGCCGCCCGTCCTCGTCGATGTTCTCCAGGGAGCAGAGCAGATAGTAGGAGGAGTCCTCGTCAAAGACCCTCGCGTTGGCGCTGGAATTGATGGTCCCGAACTTTGCGTAAAAGGCGTCATAGGCGGCGTTCAGCTCCGCCTGCTTCGCCTGGATGTCCCCGTCCGGGTAGTCCTCAAGCTGGTACTGGATCAGGTCGTTCACGAGCTGCCGCAGGCCGATCATCCCGGCCACGCGCCCCTTTGCCGTGTCGCTCAGCTCCACGGGCTTCATGACGCTGTTCTCCCGGAAGTAGACCTCCCCGTCCACCAGGGCATAGGAGAAGTTCTTTACATCCGGGTCGGCGGGGATGGCGCCCCGTTCGGCGGCCTCGTCCGCGATGTCCGCCTCGTCCCGCTCCACCGCCTGATAGCTGCCGTGGATATGGGAAACGGCCTCCCGGAGCTGTTCCGCAAGGTCGGCGCCGGGGGTGGGGGCAACGGTACATTCCTCCCGCCCGTACTGTGTGCTTTCGGTGGTCAGCTCGCCCAGCACCATCACAGGATGATCTACAAAATAGCTGTTGAGGGTAAGGCCCTCCGGGGTCTGCCCCAGGTGTACCCAGTCCGGCTCGATGTCGATGGGGCGGTCCCGCTTTTGCAGGAACAGGATGTCCGAGACTACCTCCGTCCCGGCATTGGCCTTGAATGCGTTGTTGGGCAGGCGCACCGCCCCCAGCAGCTCCGCCCGCTGCGCGATATACTTCCGGGCATCAGGGCTTTTGGCGTCCATCGTGTAGCGGCTGGTGACAAGGGCCACCACGCCGCCCGGACGCACCTGGTCGATGGCCTTGGCAAAGAAATAGTTGTGGATGGAGAAGCCCAGCCTGTTGTAGGGCTTGTCGTTCACTTTATAGTCACCAAAGGGGACATTCCCGACACAGAGGTCGAAGAAGTCCCGCCTGTCGGTGGTCTGGAAACCGGCCACCTTGATGTCCGCCTCCGGGTACAGCTTCTGGGCGATACGCCCGGTGATGGAGTCCAGTTCCACACCGTAGAGGCGGCTGCCCTGCATGGACTCCGGGAGCAGTCCGAAGAAATTGCCCACGCCCATCGAAGGTTCCAAGATGTTGCCCGTCTGGAAGCCCATCCGCTCCACAGCGTCATAGATGGACTTGATGACGGTGGGGCTGGTGTAGTGGGCGTTGAGGGTGGACGCTCTGGCGGCAGCGTATTCCTCCGGGGAGAGGGCGGCGTACAGTTCCCTGAACTCGCCTGCCCAGCTATCTTTTTTCTCGTCAAAGGCATCCGCCAGACCGCCCCAGCCCACATAGCGGGATAGGACCTCCTGCTCCTCTGGCGTGGCGTCCCTGCCGTCGAACTCCAGCTCATGCAGGAGGTTGATGGCGTCCATGTTGGCCCGGAACTTCGCTTTGGGTCCGCCCTCGCCCAGATGGTCGTCCGTAATGCGGAAATTGCGGGCGGCGGGCTGTTGGGTCTGCTCCGGCTGTCCGTGTTCCGGCTCCCCGAAATGCAGCCGTTCAACGACCACATCAAAGGGCAGGCCGTTCTTATCGCCGGGATAGATGGTCTCGGCGGTGGCGGTGACTTCCGGCTTCGGGCCAATCTGGTCTGAAGCTGGCCTTGCATCTAACTTGTGCGCGTTTTGCGCCCAAGTTGGGTCTGGGTGGAGAACTGATTGGACCTGTTCCCGCAGTCCGGGGGTATCTTTCAGTTCGGCCCCGTCAATGAACGCATACGCCTCGTCCCATGTCTTGAAGGAAGTAGGATACCCGCCTGTCAGGTCTCCAGCGCGGAAGATAAGGGGGTCCAGGGCGGTATTGGAAAGCGGGTCATAGAAAAATCCTGCCGTCTGCATGGCATCCACGATACGCCGCTGTCCAGGCTCCAATGCGGCAATGGCCGTTTGCGTCTGACGCTGGTAGTCCGCCGCCCATTTTTCAACATCCGCAAAAGAATCTTCTTCCCTCTGTGCGGAAAGGATATGCTCGACCGCATCCCGGTCGGCCTCCGCAAAGCTGAATGTGACATCGCCGTTCTCATGGACGAACCGCGCCGTGGAGATGCCGGCCTCGCCCATCTGCTCCTCCAGGACGGGGGCCTCCTCCGCCGTGACCTTCACCCGGTAATTGGGGGTCGTGACCTCGATCTTCGCACCGGGCAGGAATGCGTTGTTCCTGACATCCGCCCAGAGCATCCGCTCCAGCCTCTCCTTGCTCTCAGCGCGGAGGACGGGATAGGCCAGCGTAGGGTCACGGAGCTGGACATCGAACAGGCCGATCTCCTCCACGATATAAGCCGTGTCCTCCAGATAGACGGTATCGCCCACCTGGTAGGTCGGCTCCTGCGGTGCGGCAGTGCTTTTTGCATCGGTCCCAGGGGCGGCAGGGGTAATATCCTCCCCGGCTCCTTCATGGGTCTCGCCCTCCGGCGTTTGCCCCGCTTCTGTGCCGGGAACAGGCTCCTCCATGACCCTCTCGGCCTTGGGGCGGTGTGAGCGGAGCGCCGTCTCCGCCTCCTCAAAGGTAGCGAAACCGCCAGCCGTAGCTATAGCAAAATGGCGCTGTTCATCGTAGCCGTAGTGGTTGTAGAACTGCCCGTTGGGGTACTGCTGGATGACGATGGCCTCATCGCCGCTGCGGTAGCTGGCGGCAGTCTGCACTGCTTCTTTCGGCTGGGCGTCCCGGATGTGTCCAGTCCGCAGGCTATTCTCGAACATCTCCCGGTCCATGAACACCTGGTCCCGCCCCGGCTCGTCAGGGTAGACATAGAACACATCCCCATCCGTGATGCTCGTCAGGACGATCTCCTTTGTACCGTCCTCGGAATAGATGGTGAACGGGTCCCCGATGCCATATTTCAGCGGCGGCAGCTTTGCCTCCTCCGTTTTGAGCCAGTCGGCGGCCTCCCGCCTTGCGACATCCTCCTTGACCTGGAGCAGATAGTCCTCAGCCTGCCACTCGCTGGTGAACTCCTCGGAGACGCCCTCCGGGTCAACATATATCTCATCCCGGATGTCATCCCAGACGGCATAGCCGCCCTCGGTCTCGATCAGGAAGAACCGCTCCGGGGCGGCATAGTTGCTGCCGTCCGCCATCCGCGCCGCCTGTGCCAGCATCTCGCTTGTGCGGTCGGGCGGGTCCGGCAGTTCCGGGGCGGCGGTCATGGCCTCATAGGTCTCGTCCAGCAGGGACTGGTGGAGGCGGTCATGGAATTCCGGCACATCGAAATACAGCCGCATGAAGCCCGTGTCCTGGATGGTGAGCGCCGCCTGTTCGATGGCCTTGCCGCCCTCCACATAGGCGGTCTCTTTGTCGTTGTTGTCACAAGCGTTCCGATACGCCGTGTCCCGCAGGAGGGCGTCCCGGATGACAGGGTAATACCGCTCATAGATGTCTGCCGGGGTAGGGGGAAAACCGTGTCCGGGAGCAGGGAGAGGGACGGCGCCGAACTCGGCGTAATTCTTCTCAAGGGCGGCATACCGCTGTTTGTCCGGGCCGCTCAGATACTGGCCGTTCTGGATGAGCGCACCGAGCCGCTTCTCGACCTCGGACCAGCGCAGGCGCACCTCTGCGTTGTGGCTGGCGTCACGGATCACCAGTCCCTGAGGGCGGGTCTGCACACCGCCCCGGCTGCCATCGGAAAATTGCCAGCTCTGCCCACTGTTGGTCCCATACTCGCCTTTCAGATACTCCACACGCTCATCTGGCGTGTTCTCCTGCGAATAAAGGGCAGCGATACGCAGTTTGCCGCCGTCATAGGGGGAACCGTGGCGGAGGATGCGCTCGATCTCCGCGTCAGGAATAGAAAAAGCGGGGGCGGGAGCCTCTGCCGGAGCCTGTTCCTCTTTTTTGGGCATAGCAAAGGCGGAGGGCTTTTCGCTCTCCGCCTGTCGGTCTATCATTGAGATCTGTTCCATCTCGGAGGGGAACAGCCCCTCCAGCGTCAGTTGTTGATAAGTTCCGCCATCACGATCTCCTCCGCCTGCGCTTTCAGTGCGTTCATGTGCCGCACCCAGTCCATCTGCCGGGTCTTTTTGTCCGGCGCCGGGTCCGCCGCCAGCAGTTCCTCCATCAACTGCTTCATCCGGGCGGCGGCCGTCTCCTGCACCTCCCACAGGTGCGGGAACAGTTTCCCGATCAGGGTCAGGTGGTTGTAGAGGAGTTTGTTGTTCTCCTCCAGGTACGCCCTCCGCATCCTGCCGTACTTGCCCAGCGGACGGTCCTCCATTTCCTCCAGCTGGATGTCCGGGATCAGGTAATCCCCTGCCTGTCTGTAAGTCAGCTCTGCCATTGTCCTGTCTCCTTTCCTCGGCCTGTTCGACCTGTTTTGCCCTTTCGTAGGTGCGGATGGCCCGCTCGACCTCACGGAACACCTGGGAAGATACCTCGCTGACCGCCGTACCCAGCACATTGGACGCCGCCTGGGTATTGAAGTCGAACACATCCATGAAATCTTCCGGCTCAAAGTAGCTCTCTGGGTCCTCCACACAGCGGGAATAGAGCATATATCGGATGCTCGTTTCCGCCGCCCTCCGAAAGGATACCTCTACGTTGAACTCATCATACCCGTAAAGGAAGGAATCGTCAACGATGCCGAGGATGACCTCTTTATTGTCATCCCAATATCCCGAAGCGAGTCGGGAGGAGATTTTTTCGATCTGCTCCTCCAGCCCCGCCCCGGCCTCCACGCCGTAGGCCCGCTCCAGCGCATCCTGCACAGCGGGGACATACTCCTCCCGCATGGACCAGAGGTTGACCGGGCGGGAGTTCTCCCTCTCCCCGGTGTCCGACACATCGAACACATAGCGCAGCTTCGGGCGGCTGCCCGTGTTGTCCACCAGGGCGATGCCCTTGGAGCCGCGGCGCACATAGCGGCGCATGGTCTTGTTCCAGAGGTCATACTCGGCGCAGGCCGTGGCGTCCGGGCGCTGCTTGTAGATCATGAGCTGCTCATTGTAGGGGTATTTGTAGAGCCGGGCCGCAGTGGTAAGGAAGGCTGTCCACTGCTCCCGGCTCCCGGTCACTTGTCTGGCGGCTTCTTCCGCCATCTGGGTGTAGTAGGCGGCTTTCGAGGGGAACGGTACGACCGCCGCCCCGTCCGCCCGCAAGGGTTCATTCAATGCCATAGGTTGCCTCCGTTTCTTTCAGATTTGTGTGCCTGGGTCAGATGTCCGGGTACAGGTCCAGGCTGTCAAACTCCGCGTCCGTCATGCCGTCCAGCTTTTCCAGGACGCTTTTGGAGAGGCGGCCCAGCCGCCGCTCCGAGGGGGTGAGCTGGAGGCGCATGGCCTCCAGCTCCGCGATCAGCCCCGCCCGTGAGCCGGGGTTGTAGAGCATCATCATGATCCGCTCGTCCCTTGTGAACTCCTTCATCGCTCATCCCATCCTGCCTGCTTCTGGGGCGGCTTACGCTCCGGCGGTTCCGCGCCGGAAAGGGCTTTCAGCGCATCCAGGACGGAGTGCCGTTCCTGTGCAGGCTCATCCTTTCTTCCGTTATTGATGATCCCATCAATGGAGTTGTAATCGTCCTCCACCGCCATCTCAGCGTTCTTCAGATAGTTCTCCCGCAGGGCGAAGTTTTCCAGCTCCTTAAAGCCGATGGAATCCACATAGTGGCAGGATACCACGCCGCCCACCTTGAGTGCCACGATGTCGCTGACCGACAGGCTGTGTCCCCGGAAGTCCTCCGGGCGGGCGGTGTTGAACTGCACATAGAACGCCTCCAGCTGCGCCATCACCGCCTCCGGCGTATCGGGCGCCCTGGGCAGCTCCCCGTGGTAGACCACCTCGTAGTGGTCGATGTCCGGCTCCTTGCCCTGCCTCTGCAAGCTGGCGTAGGATTCAAACCGCTCATAGAGGGTGTCGTCCGTCCGCCGCAGCTGTAAGATGGCGTAGGCGTCGGTGGCGCCCTCCAGAAACGCCGTCAGGTGGCCGGGGGACTCGTCCACTCCGTTCACCTCGTCCCATTTTTTGATGTCAGACATCCTGCTCCTCCTTCCTCAAGAATGGCAGGCCGTTCTCCTTTGCGTCCTGCCTCTGCCGCTGTCTGCGCTCCTCGCTGTACGGCGGTCGGATGCCCACGCACCGTTTGGGGATGCGGTAGGTCACGGACCTGCCCTGCCCGGTCTCTTTCAGGACAAAGGCGTTCGGGAACCGCTGGGACAGCTCCCGTAGCTTATTGATGAGCCTTGTGTCGTGGGTGTAGACCTCCGCCGTGTCCAGTTCGTTGTCCCACAGGATGATGGTCTCCCGCTCGGCGAGGGTCAGCTTCTGGCGGCTCATAAGCTGACCTCATCCTTCTTTTTCGCCGGGGCGGGGACAGTGTGTTCCTTTGCGCTGGACTTCAGGGCGGAAAGCTGGCCCAGGACGGACTCCCGCTTTTCGGCCTGCGCCTCCTGTTCCCGCATGGCCGCCTTGTCCATGAGCATCCCGTAGTCGGTGGGCGTCATGGAGCGGCTCCCCAGCTTGTTTTCCGCAAGGACCATATCCCGGACTTCGTTGATGGAACAGCCCACGACCTCCAGTTCGCCGCCCTTGGTCTCGTTGAACTTCTCGTCATACAGGTGGTAGTCCCAATGCCCCGCGCCGCACTCCACGGCGAGATAGGCGTTCCAGCCGATCTTCCACGCCGCCTGTTCCGCATCCGGCACCGGCTCCGGGCGACAGACGCCCCCGCCGCGCTCCAGCACCTCGGCAAACTGGCAGATGTGGTAGACCTCGCTCCCGACATAGGTGTGGTAGTCGTCGATATACTCACACCTGGCGGAAAAGGTGCGGTCAGGATACTCTACCTCGATCTTCCCACCGTTGGGGAGGCGGAACTGCTCGTCATAACCGCTGTTGATGAAGCGGATGTCATCCCTGGGCAGTGTCTCCGGCTCCCAGATGGAGCGGCGGCGGATGTCCGAATCGCGGAAGTCCTTCAGGGAGGTCAGGCCCACCTGCGCCACATCGCTGCCACCCAGCGGCCCGCTCTGCAGCCCCGCCGCTCCAATAGCGGCTGCCCGCGCCGCCGCAAGATGGCCGTGGGTGGGGTCGATACCGTCCAGCACATCGTCCAGGCTGATCTTGCCCTCGGCGGTCTTTTGCCTGGTCTGCCTGTCAAACACAGTGTACGCAAAGTCCCCGCCCTGGACTTCTTTCAGGTGGAGCAGGGAGGAACGGTCAACAAGGTACACAGCCTCCAGTTTTCCCTGCGACCCCATTTCCATCTGGACAGCCTCCTGCACCGCTTGTTCCATACTTAAGGTGGCCGCCCGGTCTTCGATGCTCTCCCGGACCACATCCATATGCCCGGTATCGGCCATCTTGGAGAAGGTCTTGTAGATGTCCGCCATCGTGTCCGGGGAGGCCAGCAGCGCCCTCACCTGGTCGTCAGGCAGTTCAAGCGCCTCCATCTCCATCAGGATGTCCTCCCGCACCGCGTACTCCACGGCGTGGAGCAGGATGTCTGCGGGCGGCTGTTCCACCAGCCATGCCCGGAACTTGTCCTGTTCTACCGACATTTTTTCATACAGTTTACTGCTCAGTTCTGTATCAGCCATTTTATCAGTCCTCCTGTCTCAGAATTTTTACCCATCTTGTTTTCATCTGGTGGGGATACTGCCCGCTGTCCTTCGGCTTGCGCCTGCCCGTCCACTCCACGCCCCCGGCCGGCCCCTCGCATACAAAGCCGGAGGCTTTCAGGGATGCGCCGCACTCGCTGTCCAGGATATAGGTGATGACCCTCTTATAGCCCATCGCCCGCGCCGCCCGGACCGCCGCGCCATAGAGCATACTGCAAGCGTTCCTCGCCCCATCGGTGCAGAGGCGGTTGACCTCCAGCGTGTAGCCATCGTCCAGGAAACGGCTCACCGGGCGGCCGCAGATGGCAACGCCGGCGAGCCGCCCGTCCTCCTGGACGCCGATGGAGAACTTGTGTCCCACCGTGGGCTTGTGGTGGCGGTGGTGCCGGCGCACGAACTCGTTCGCCTCCCGCAGGGAGATGGGGACCAGCGACAGCATATCACTCACCGCCCACGGCGTCACGGATGCCCTGCATGATATACGCCACACAGGGTACGGCCACGCTGTTGCCGAGCATCTGGTAACGCTTCGTGTCGCTGATGGCCCTGCCGTCCGCTCCGCTTTCCGTCCAGCCGTCCGGGTAGCCCTGCAAACGCTCGGCCTCGGTGGGGGTGAGCCTCCTCACGCAAAGCCCGGTGCGGACGGGGTTCTGGTAGTTCAGCGAGTAGCCGCCGGAGGCCGCCTTTGCCAGCAGTGTGCCGCTGACCTCATCCGTCTCCCGGAGGTTGCGGCAGTCCACAGCGGCGGCCCCGTCCGCATCCTCCACCACAGCCACGCCGCCCTGATTGCAGCAGGGGTTCCCGCCGTTCAGGTCCAGCGTCCGGGAGGTGTCCGCCTCATAGAAGCCGCTCTTTGGGTTGTCCGACAGCATCCCGCCGGAGTGGTAGGCGCCGATCACATAGGCTTTCATCACGGCGCTCTGCTGGCCCGCCAGGAGGGTGGGGGCGGTCTCCTCCTGGAAACCGATGCTCCCGGACTGGCTGCCGGCCTTGTGCTTGAAGCCCGCGCTCACCACGCAGAAGTCCAGCTCGTTCCCCTGTCCGGCAGGGCGGGAAAGCCCGGCGCCGGAGGCACAGAGCGTCCCGGCGATCTGCGGGTGGGTGACGATGGGCTGCTCATGGGCGGCGGTCAGGGTGGGGGACTGCTCCTCCAGGATGCCGGCGTTGGCCTGCCCGGTCCCCATGCACAGCGGAGCCGTGACAACATGGGGGCTGCCCGCCCCGCAGAGGGTGGGCTGGACGGGCTTCAAAGTGGAGCGGTTCGTCTTGCTGGTGATCTGCTGGAGGTCGAAGCCGGCGGCAGTGATGGGCGGCTGCTCCTCCTGTCCGGCCTCGACACAGACGGCGTGGCGGTCGATGGTGTTGAGGGTGAAGGACACATTCTCGTTGATACCATCCCCCTGCGGCCCGTTCCCGTCCGCCCTGCCGATCATGGAGCCTTGGATGGCGTATGCGGTGATGGGCAGATTGCCGTGGGTCTGGCTGCGGAGGGTGGGCGATACGCCGCCCTTCTCCACACTGAGGGAATCTCCGCCCTGGTCGTTCAGTATCTCCACCGCATTTTTCGGCGCAAAGAGGTATTGGTCGTTCCCGGTCGCCAGAGTGCCGCTCTTTTCTATCTGGAGCAGAGGCCCCTTGCCGCCGCCCTCACAGCCGCAGCGGATACGCATGGAGATGGCGGGGACCGCCGCCCCCACGCCGTCCGGCATCTCGATCACGCCGTTGCGCCCGGTGGACATCCCGCAGTTCGTCCCCAGCGTGGCCGCCACATGGCCGGTAAGCTGGGCATTGTAGCCGTCTATCCCCGCGCCTGCTGTTCCAGCGCCGTTTTGAGCATAGGCGGCAAGTCCTTGCCGCGGCGTTCCGCCCGCCGCAAAATACCCTGACAGGCTTTTGGGGACAAAGAGTATCTCGCCGGCGCGTTCGCCTCTAAAATCTGCGATAAGAAAGATGCGCCGACGCCGCTGTGCTGTTCCGAAGTATTGGGCGTCGTACACGCACCAAGCGAGGTCAACGCCTCGGCCTCGTACCATCCCGGCGTTTGCCCACCGTCCAGAACCAGGCATTGGAACTTCGGCGTCTGTGAACGCTTCCAGCACAGCCTTAAAGTCACGCCGGGAAGAACTTGACAAGGCTCCGGGGACATTTTCCCAGAGCGCGAATTTCGGGTATTCTCCATTGGTCGCCTCCTGCATTTCTCTGATGATCCTGATGGCCTCCAGAAAGAGGCCGCTCCGCTCCCCGGCAAGGCCCAGGCGCTTGCCCGATGCCACGCTCAGGTCCTGGCAGGGGGAGCCGAAGGTGATGATGTCCACGGGCGGCAGCTTGCCGCCGTGGAGCTTCGTGATGTCGCCGACGTGTTCCATGTCCGGGAAGTGCTTCTTCGTCACGGAGACGCACTCCGGGACGATCTCGCTGGCCCACATGGGCCTGATCCCATAAAAAGAGGCGGCATAGGGGAAACCTCCTATGCCGTCGAACAGGGAACCGAGCGTAAGCTGCCCTCTATTCAATTCTTCTTTCCTCCGCTGTTCTTCCCGCTGTTGTCGAACTCCATCTGGAACTTCGCCCGGCCGTCCTCCTCGGTGGTGAGCAGGACATCGGCGTTGTAGGTCTTGCCCGTCCGCTGGCTCTTGCAGTCCTTCAGCCTGACCCGCCCCTCCTTCACCAGCTTCACGGCCATGCTCCCGGTCAGGTGCTTGCCGATCTTCTTGAAGTAGGCGTTGTCCTTCCAGAGGACGAAGCGGCACTCCCGGCTGGCGCAGAACCAGCCCTTGTCACGCTCCGCCACGTCCGCCCCGCAGTGGGGGCAGCTCCCGATCACCTTGCTGTTACCCGGCATCTTGATCTCCACTCCTTTCACTGTCTCATAGTTCTTCACGAGGTCCGTCACCATCCCGGCGATCTCCCGCATGAAATCGTCCGGGGCATAGCCGCCCTTCTCGATGCCCAGCAGCTTCTCCTCCCACTCCGCCGTCATGGTGGGGGACTGTATCTGCTCCGGCACAACGGCGGCCAGGGCGCGGCCCTTGTCCGTGGGGACCAGCGCCTTGGCCTTCTTGTCCCCCTTGCGCTCCACAAAGCCCTTCTGCACCAGCTTCTCGATGATAGCGGCGCGGGTGGCGGGAGTGCCGATGCCTTTCCGCTCCACATCCTCCGGCATCTCCTCGGCCCCGGCAGCCTCCATGCTCTGGAGGAGGGTGTCCTCCGTGAAGCGTTTGGGGGGCGTCGTCTTGCCCTCTTTCAGCTCCACCTTGGCGAGGGGCAGCTCCGCATCCTCCGAGAGGGCTGGGATGGGCGGTGCGTCGTCCTCGGACTTCTCATCAGTGCTGGCGGCAACATACGCCCGCCAGCCGGGGTCCGTGACCGTCTTGCCCTTGGACTTGAACTGGTGTCCGGCGCACTCCAGCGTGACAGCGGTCTCCGAGTAGCGGCAGGGGTCGCCCACGGCGCAGACGAGGCGCAGTGCGATCAGGTCCAGCACCGCCAGCTCCCCGGAGGGCAGGGCGGCAAGGTCGGCGGACTCCAGCGTTTTCGTGGGGATGATGGCATGGTGGTCGGTGACCTTCTTCCCGTTGATGACCTGGGCGGCGTTCACGGGGGCGGGGGCGTCCGGGGAGATATTACGCTTTTTCTGCACCATATCCACCAGCCCCGGCAGCATCCCCGCCATGTCCTCCGTGAGGTAGCGGCTGTCCGTCCGGGGGTAGGTGACGAGCTTCTTCTCATAGAGGCTCTGGGTGTAGTCCAGGGTCTGCTGCGCCGTGAATCCCAACTGGCGGTTGGCGTCCCGCTGGAGGGAGGTCAGGTCATAGAGCGCCGGGGGCTTCTCCGTCCGGTCCTTACGCTCCGACTTTACCACGGTGGCTGTACCAGCCAGACGGCACTCCTCCGCCACCTTCTCCGCCTCGGTCTTTTCCTTCATACGCTCTCCGTTCGCCGCAAAGCCCTCCGGCACAAGCTGGACCGTGTAGAACGGCTCGGACTGAAAGCCGCTGATCGCCGCCTCCCGTCCGCAGACCATCGCCAGCGTGGGCGTCATCACCCGGCCCACATTGAGGGTAGGGCCGTACTTGCATGAGAAAAGCCGGGTGGCGTTGATGCCGACGATCCAGTCGGCGCGCTCCCGGCACAGGGCAGCCTCATACAAGGCGTCGTATTCCGTCCCCGGTCTCAGGCGGGCGAAGCCCTCCCGGATGGCGGCGTCCTCCATTGAAGAAATCCAGAGCCGCTCAAAGGGCTTTTTGCACTTGCACTGGTGGTAGACCAGCCGGAAGATCAGCTCGCCCTCCCGTCCGGCGTCGGTGGCCTCCACGATGGAGGCGACATCCTCCCGGCCCATCAGCCCCTTCAAAATCTGGAACTGCTTCTTGGTGGACGGGGACACCTGGTACCGCCACTTCTCCGGCAGGATGGGCAGGTCCTCCAGCCGCCACTTGGCGTAGGTCTCACCGTAAGCCTCCGGCTGGGCCAGTTCCACCAGATGGCCCACGCACCAACTCACGATATACCCGCCGCCCTCCAGATAGCCGTCACACCGCTTCGAGGCGCCCAGCACCTTGCCGATGCTCTGCGCCACTGAGGGCTTCTCGCAGATCACTAACTTGCTCATAGGCAGTCGCTCCTTTCTGAAAAAATCAACTGTTTTCGCCCGATTTTGGGCATGAAAAAAGCGGACAAAGATGTGTGATCCTTGTCCGCTTTACGGTTTTTATAAAGTTTTGTCCGCCGCCTGTTTCAGGAAAGGCGCTCCCGGAGGAATTTGTGCGACAGGAGGGAGAGGTAGGCTTCGCCCAGTTCCATGATAAAGTCCGGGGTGATGGACCAGAACGGGGAGCGGTGCAGATTGTCAAAGGCCATCTTGAGGACGGCATACAATGCCGGGTCCTCCAGCCCAAGACGCTGTTTCAGCCCCGCCTCCGCATCGGCCCACTCCGTCACGCCGCCGACCTCCCTTGTAGCCATGACATACACGAGGATCAGCGACATACATTTCTTCGAGTCCGGGTCTGCCGGGGACAGCATACGGTAGAGCCGCCCGACCTCCTCCCGGACATCCGCCAGCGTCAGGGACGTGTACTCGCTCAGGATGGAATCGGCCATGATGTCAGCCACAGCCTCCCGCCAGATCGCGTACCCGGCGTTCATCATGCCGTCCTCCGCCCCGCTGCCCATGCAGTAGCGGTCAAAGAAGCCCCCGCCCTCGATCTCGTTCTCACAGCAGAACAGGTGTGATATTTCATGGAGGAAAACACGGTGCAGCTCCGGCAGGGGGAAGTCGATGTCTGCGCGTACCATCACGCCGTATAGCCCCCTGCCCACAAAAGCCTGTGCCGCAAAGGACTGGAAATAGCCCTCCGCCTTGTAGTCCTCGTCCAGGTTCCTCGGAAAATGCTCTTTGCAGAACCGCTCGTAGACCTCCAGACCGTTCTCCGGGGTGAAGAACGCAAGGACGGTGTTGTCCCTTGTGATGCCGGAGTCAAGGGCTTCGTTGAAGAAGTCCAGGGCATCATAAAAGATGTCCCTCAGTTCCTGCTCCGTGTAGCGGCCCATATCCGCACCTCCTACTCCAGTTCTTCCCAGGGTTCCAGCCCCATCTCCTCCCAAGTGACACCATAGGGGGCGCCCCCGGAGGTGTACTCGGCGATATAAAAGAAGCGGCCGTCCTGCTCCGGCAAGCTCTGCTGCTCCTGCGCCGCCAGCCTCGCCTTTCTCCGTTTCCGGGCGGCCCGCTTGATCGCCAGCTTCTCCGCCTCGGTTTTCTTCACCCTGGGCTTCGGCGGCTCCGGGAGGCTGTTCTTCTCGATCCGCTCCGCAAATCTGGCCTGTTTTTTCAGGAAAACATCATGGACGGTCTCATAGGACAGCCCCAGCCCACGGCCCTGTATCTTGGTAAAAGCCGCCTTTGCCAGCTTCTCCAGTTCCGCATCGGCGGGCATCCGCCCATGCTCTTTATAATGGGCGCAGACCACGCCGAACATGACCTCGGACAACTTCTGTTTCTGTTTTGCTTTCAGGTCTTTCCAGTCACTTGCGCCCACGCCATCACCTCCCGGACATTACTGCACCCATTGTAACATGGATGCGGCATATCCGCCATAGGCATTTGGGAAGCCGGCCAGATAAATGACCATCAGCCATAGGCAGATTATCAGGAAGATCACAAATTCAAGAAACCTTCGGGGATCAATACGCATAGCCGCACCTCCTGTTCTACAAAAGGGTTTGCGGCTGGTCTCAGCCGCCAGCCGCAGACTGTTCCATCAGATACAGATGGCTCCGCTTAGACCGGCTCATCGTCCGACCCGTCAAAGCCATCCTCGTCCTCATCGTCAAGCCCAATGTCCTCCGGGAGGCCGTAGTCCTCGTCATCCTCCGAATAGTCGGCGTCCGGGTCCGGCTTGGCCTGTTCCTTCTTCCCGCCGCCCTTGAAGAACTTCGTGTAGGCGAAGAAGCCGCCTCCGCCCAGCAGTGCCAGCACAAGGAGCAGGGCGGGCAGGGGGTTCGCTTTGGGCGCGGGCTTTTCCTCGTCCGGCTTGTCCTCCCCATCCTCCGGCTCCTGGGTCTCGGCGGGCGGCTGGACCTCCGGCTCAGGCTTGGTGTACTTTGCCGCTTCCTCCTCGTCCATCAGGGCCAGCAGGTCCGCCTCGTCCACCAGGTTCAGGAAGTGGACGGTCTGCTCCCCCTCGTCATCCCGGTCGATGATGAGGTAGAAGGTATTCCCGGCCTTTGTCACCAGCGTGATGAACTGCTTGCCGGAGCCGTCCGCATGGGCCTCGTCATAATCGTCCACCAGTGTCAGGTTGCCGTCCGGGGTGAGGGCGGTGGAGGGAGGCTCTGCCGTGTCGGTATTGCCCATGCTCATCATCAGCAGGAGCATCATCAGGGTGTCCTCGTCAAAGCCGCTGCCGGGGTCAGGCGCATCCTGCCCGTCCTCCTCAGACGGGGCGGCGGGGGCCTCCTGTTCCGTCACATCCAGATAGTCCTTGTAGACATACCCGGTGGCCTCCGGGATCACGACCTGATACCAGTCGCCGTCCTCGCCAACGACTTCCACCTCGGTCCCCCGGAGCAGATGCCCGATCACGGAATGCTCCAGGCCGGAGCCGGAGCGGAGGTTCAGGTAGGTGTCGCTGCGGACATTAACTGTGCCAACGGTGACGGCCTCCGGCTCAGTCTCCTCGGTATCGGGGGCGGTATCGGTGTCCCCACCGGCCTCGCCGCCCATCAGGGCGGCCATGATCTGCTCCATGCCCTGGGCGGAAAAGGTGATCTTCCCATCCTCACCGATGCTCACGCCCTCCGGCAGGACGACCTTTGTGCCAAGGGTAACGCCGTCAGGCAGGGCGGGGCTGCCGTCCTCCGAAGCGGCCCCGGCAGTCTCATCCGTTTCAGCGGGGGCAGTCTCCACGGCCTCCGTCTCTGTGGCCCCGCTGGTGGGGGCCGGGGCGCCCTCCGCCGCAAAGCAGACGGCGGAGAGGTTCCCCATCATCAGAACGCCAGCCAGAAGGCCGGCGATCATGCTCTTAAATTTCATCCTGTTCATCCTCCTTGATCTCAGAAGTGTTGTTGTCACGGCCAGCCTGCATCCCCGGCGCGCCCGCACCCGGCATGGCAGCCGGGGCGGGGAACAGCCCGCCTTGCAGGGCTTTCAGGACCTCCGCAAGCTGGTCCGGGGTCAGGTTCTGCGCCCGCACCATCTCATGGATCTCCGTGTTCTCCTGCTGGATATACTTCTGGCAAAGTTCCTTGTAGCGGGCGTCCCACTGGTCGCGCTTCTCCTTTGCGCGGTCCCGGTCGGCCCCGATCCTGTCCAGTTTCTCGCTCATTTTTGCTCCTTTCACCTGATGCGCCCGAAGCATAGGAAGTGGTTCTGCCAATAGTTACTCTCGGTGCTGGCGTAGGAGATGGGATTTCCGCAGTGGATCATCATCCCATCGCCCACATAGATGCCCACATGGGTGGCGTCGCTGGGGTCCGGGGCGTCGTAGG
>CAJTGJ010000037.1 GCA_910575695.1 Oscillospiraceae bacterium
TTTCCCCGCCTCTTTTTGTAACTATTCTGCGAAATAAGTGTAAATTGTCAGCAGTCCGTTTCGCAATTTGATTTTGTGGTCTTGTCCATATCAGTGAGATCACCTTCCCCAAGAAAGGCGTCCGCTTTATCGCCATCAATGACGGCGTGGACAGCACCCAGGGCGACAACGACATGAGCGCCCTGCGGAACCTGTTTAACGAGTGGCTTGTGCGCGATACAAGCAAGAAAATCAGAGCAGTAGTCAGAGCGAAAGGAGCAAGCGGTATGCCGATCACAAGCCAGCCGGTCTATGGCTATCTGAAAGGCCCGGACGGACACTTCATCGTTGACCCGGAGGCCGCAACCGTGGTGAAGCAGATTTACAGTCTGTGCCTCGCCGGGAACGGCCCCACGAAGATCGCCCGGATGCTGACCGAGCAGAACATCCCCACGCCGGGGACGATGGAGTACCGGCGCACCGGCAGCACCCGCCGCTACTACCCGGACTACCCCTGCAAGTGGTCGAGCAACACTGTGGCGCACATCCTGGAGCGCCGGGAGTACCTGGGGCATACCGTCAACTTCAAGACGGAGAAGGTGTCCTACAAGGTCAAGACCAGCGTTGCCAACCCAGAGGACAAGATAATGGTCTTTGAGCATACCCACGAGGCCATCATTGACGAGGCCACCTGGGAGCGAGTGCAGGAGCTTCGCAAACAGCGAAAGCGGCCCAACCGCTACGGCGAGGTTGGCCTGTTCTCCGGTCTGTTGTTCTGCGCCGACTGCGGCAGCGTCATGTACCAGCAGAGGTATGAAACGAACAAGCGGCGGCAGGACTGCTACATCTGCGGCAGCTACAAGAAGCGCACCGCCGATTGTACGGCACATTTCATCCGCACCGACCTTCTGACGGCGGGCGTGACGGAAAATCTGCGGAAAGTCACCAGCTACGCCGCCAAGCATGAGGCCCGGTTTATGAAGCTGCTGATGGCACAGAACGAGGACGGCGGTAAGCGGAAGAACGCCGCCCGCCGCCGCGAGCTGGAGGCGGCGCAGAAGCGTATCGGAGAGTTGAACGGCATCTTCAAGCGTCTGTATGAGGACAGCGTGAGCGGGCGCATTACGGACGAGCGTTTCATGGAGTTGTCCACCGATTATGAGCAGGAGCAGGCCACGCTGAAGGCCCGTGCCGCCGAGTTACAGGCGGAGCTGGGGCAGGCGCAGGAGGCCGCTGTGAACGTGGAGAAGTTCATGGCCGTTGTGCGGAAGTACACCAGCTTTGAGGAGCTGACCCCCACCCTCCTGCGGGAGTTCGTGGAGAAGATCGTGGTGCATGAGTGCTGGAAGGACGAGCAGGGAACGCGCCACCAGGACATCGAGATTTATTATTCTTTTGTAGGCAAGGTGGACTTGCCCGACGATTGAGCCAGACCTATCCGGCGAGGCCCCGCCGGATGGGAACGGCAAAAATTTTTAACCTCTCCTTGCTTCTTTATCCGTAGTGAGCTAAGTCACAGGGTATGAAACAGCTCATGGCCGGGGGCGGTGTGGCTCTGGTCGGGATGAAGCTCATCCCCCTGCTGGCAAACCTGTTCAATTAAGGGACAGGAGATCACTAAGCTATGCTGAACATCCTCGACACGATCCAGGAGTGGATCATGAGCATCCTGCGGGAATGTATCATAGGGAATCTCGACGGGATGTTTGACCAGATCAACACCGAGGTTGGGGGGATAGCGGCAAATGTGGGAACGACCCCGGCGGCATGGAACGCCGGGGTTTTCTCCATGATACGCAATCTGAGCGATAACGTGGTGGTGCCCATTGCGGGTATCGTACTCACATTCGTGGCGTGTTATGAGCTTATTAACATGATAATTGAGCGCAATAACTTCCACGATTTTGAAACCTTCGCCATTTACAAATGGATTTTCAAAACCTTTGTGGCCGTTTATCTGGTGTCCCATACCTTTGACATCACCATGGCAATCTTTGAGCTGGCCCAGATGATCGTACAGCGGAGCGCCGGAATCATCACCGGCACCACCAGTGTGGACTTTGCGGCGGCGCTGGGGGACGTGTCCGCCCAGCTTGACGCTATGGGTATCGGGGAGCTGTTCGGCCTGCTGGTGGAAACCATGCTGCTGAAAATCACCATGCCCATCCTGTCCCTGTGCGTCATGCTGGTGCTGGTGGGACGCATGATCGAAATTTACATCTATTGCTCTGTGGGAGCAATCCCATTTGCCACCATGACCAACCGGGAGTGGGGGCAGATGGGCAATAACTATCTGCGTGGTCTTGCGGCTTTGGGGCTGCAAGGCTTTTTTGTGATGATCTGCGTCGCCATTTACTCAGTGCTGGTCGGACAGATCGGGAGCGCGGCCAACCTGCACCTGGCTATCTGGCAATGTGCCGGATATACGGTGCTGCTGTGTTTCTCCCTGTTTAAGACCGGCGCGGTCAGCAAGTCCCTGCTTAATGCCCATTGATAAAAATTTTGATAGGAGGACTATATTTGAACGAAAACAGAACGCCGGAAACTGACGCTCCCGGTCTGCCGAATATCAGCGTAAAGGTCTATCCGGTCAAGGAACCCGGTAAACTGCTGGCCTTTGCCAGCGCCAGCCTGGGCGGAATTTTCGCCGTCAGCAACATCCGTATCTACAATTCGGATAAGGGGCCGTTTGTCTCCATGCCCAGCACAAAGGGCAAGGACGGCCGGTACCACGACATTTGTTTCCCCACCACCAAGGAGATGCGGGAAGCCCTTCATAGCGCTGTTCTGGGGACCTATCAGAAAGAAATGGAGCGCCCTTCGGTGCGCGGCGCATTGAACGAGGCAGCGAAAGAGACGGCGGCGCATCCAGCCCCCACCCCGGAAGCGGAGCGGAAAGCGGACAAAGGGGCGCGGTGATATGCTGTCCCTGGTCCCCGTTTCCCTAAAGGACGCCAACGCTTTCGTTGCGGAGCATCACCGCCACCACAAGCCCACCAGGGGCCACAAGTTTTCTATTGGCTGTGAATGTGACGGCCAGCTGGTGGGGGTGGTGATCGCCGGACGGCCTGTGAGCCGCTATCTGGACGATGGCCGGACGCTGGAAGTTAACCGCCTCTGTACCACCGGAGAGAAAAATGCTTGCAGTATGCTCTACGGCGCGGCGGCGCGGGCGGCAAAGGCCATGGGGTATCACAAGATCATCACCTATACGCTGGACAGCGAACCGGGGGCCAGCCTCCGGGCCGCTGGCTGGACGTGTATGGGACGGGCAGGGGGAAAACGCTGGACCGGCAAACGCTGTCCCGCTGTGGACCTCTGCCCGCCGCAGATGAAGCTGCGCTATGAAAAGCAATTATAATCGGAAGGAGTATGCTATGGACGCAAAACAACTGAACGAGGCACTGTATGAGAAAATGTCCGCCGAGCAGGAGCAGTATCGGACGGATCTGCTGGGCAAAACGCCGGAAGAAATCTTGAATCACGCCTACGAATACGCCATGCGGGAGGATATTCTGGTCGAGCTCGAAGTGCTGGAGCTTCCGGCAGAGCAGGCGGCGGCACTTTTGGCTTCCCCTGCCCCGCTGGCGGATGTATACCATGAATGGGGCCAGGTGGAAACCCGCCACATGGAGGATGTGCGGGATGTGATCGAGGGGTTGGCGGACAGCCTGCTGAAAGACCAGCGGGCGTCCGCCTGCTTCATCCCGCTTTATCGGCAGTCCGGCGAATATGCCAGGGAACACGGGGAGCTGGACGCTTTCCGTGCCTCCCGCAAGGCAAATGAGGCTTGTAAGGAGGCCATAGAAGCGGCGATTCGGGATGGCTACGATGGAATGCACCTCAACGCGGATGTGAAGGGTGTGCTGGCAGAGTTCGGCCCGGAGCGCGTGAGCTATGTGTTAGCCGTTACCATTCAGAGCAAGGACTGGGATGAACGATTTTCCCGCAGCAATAAGACGTGGGCGGCGGCTGTCCCCATGGTTGAAGCGGAGGAGCGCCGCTGCTATGTTGTCAACAGCCATTCCACTCTGGTGAATGGTTTTGTCAATATGGCGCGGAAGGAAATGGACGCTATGCGGAAACAGCCGGAGTTGGCCGCTAAGAAACCTTCCATCAAGGAGCAGTTGGCGGTAAAGCCCGTCCCCGGCGAAAAGCCCGCCAAACCGAAGGAACAGGAGGCACGGTGATATGAGAAACGATCTCCCCGAAACCTGCCTTGCTACGCTGCCCAGCACGGGGGAATTGATTGTCCTCAAACGCGGTGAAACCGGCTATTTCCGTTCGGATTGGGATACTGGCAATAAAGCGGAGAACAAAAAACTCGCGGAATGGCACAACCATCGCTGCGGCATCACCCCGGCCCAGGTTAAGGCTATGCAGGTAGGCACCATGTTCGGCTTTGATGCGCCTGGAGCTGACCCTCAGATTTATTTTGACGAAGCGCGTCTCATAGGTTCTCTTTCCCCCGGCTGGAACACGGTCCTATGCGACCCTCATTCTGGGATTCAAGAATATGTAGGGGGTGACTTGCTTCAATATCAGCTTGCCGGGGAACTGTGCTGTTACATTAAACCCACAGTTATACCGGAGTGCATCATGGGGGCGCACAGCGACAATATTATTTTTTCAGATATGGTCTGCGGCAGGCCGTTAATTCCAGTCACCGTAAAATGGTTGGAAAACGATGCTTGCGAGATGACCCTGGATTCCCGTGCAATCAGCCATACCGAAGAAGTAAACGCAGGCTATCAGATCATTGCCAAGGTCCAGGTGGGACCAGTAGAGTATGCCTTGGGAGAACTCACCAGCAGGAAGGACGCTTTTGTTACCTGGGAACGCACCCCGGCCAATGATGGAGACGGACCGCCCAATTATTATTGGGGTCATTACTTTGACAGCCGGGACAAAGCAATCCAAGACTTCTGCGGACGGGCGGAAGAAAAATTTGAGATGCTTTCGGAGCAGCGCAAGCCCTCTATCAAGGCCCAGCTTGCGGCAAAGCCCGTTCATAGCGACCAGCCCGCAGCGAAACCGAAAGATCGTGAGGTGAGATAACTATGCCCTATGTCCCTGTCCCGAAAGACCTGACTAAGGTGAAAACAAAGGTTGCGTTCAACCTGACAAAGCGCCAGCTCGTCTGCTTCGGCGGCGGTGCGCTGGTGGGTGTTCCCACTTATATCCTGGCACGGGGCGGCATCGGAAACGACGGGGCGGTCATGGTGATGATCGGCCTGATGCTGCCCTTTTTTCTGTTCGGCATTTATGAAAAGGACGGCCAGCCCCTGGAACGGGTGCTGGGCCACTTCATCCGGGCGCGGTTCCTCTGGCCGCAGACCCGCCCCTACCAGACCGACAACCTCTACGCCGCATTGGAGCGGCAGAACAAATTTGACAAGGAGGTCATGAGTATTGACCAAACACCAAAAAAGACAGGCAAAAAAACTGCAAGCCGCAAAAAAGCAGCTCCGCACAGAGCGGGCCGACCTTAAAAGCGCCATCCATCTGACCCCTGACGCCAAACTGTCCGGAACGGATAAGCGCAGGCTCACCGCCGCCGTAAAAAAGGCTAAGCAGGACGGCAGAATTCCCCGGACGGCCCAGCAGACTATCCCCTACCGGGAGATGTGCCGGGACGGCATCTGCGCGGTGACAGACCGCTATTACACCAAGCAGATCAGGTTTTTTGATATCAACTATCAGTTGGCGCAGAACGAGGACAAAAACCTGATCTTTGAGAATTACTGCGATTTTCTCAATTATTTTGATTCCTCTATCCGCGTCCAGTTCTCTTTCCTCAACCAGCGCACCGATATGGAGGAATATCAGCGGGCTATCTGCATTCCGGAACAGACCGACGCCTACAACGCCATTCGGGAAGAATATTCGGATATGCTCAAGGGCCAGCTTGCCAAGGGCAACAACGGCCTGGCCAAGACCAAATACATCACCTTCGGCGTGGAAGCGGACAGTCTGAAAGCGGCCAAGCTGCGGCTGGAACGCATTGAGACGGATATCCTGGCCAATTTCAAGACGATGGGCGTCCGGGCGCACTCCCTCGACGGCTATGAACGGCTGGCCGTACTGTATCAGATGTTCCACCCCATGGAATGCCGGAAGCTCCGCTTTGCCTGGGACGCCATCTGGAAAACCGGGCTGTCCAGCAAGGACTTCATCGCCCCGGACAGCTTTACCTTCAAATCCGGACGCACCTTCCAGATTGGACAGACCCACGGCGCGGTTTCCTTCCTGCAAATCCTGGCCCCGGAATTGACCGACCGTATGCTGGCGGACTTCCTGGATCTGGAGCACAGCCAGGTGGTGACCATGCATATCCAGTCCATCGACCAGAGCGCCGCCATCAAAAATATCAAGCGGAAGATCACCGACCTGGACGCCATGAAAATCCAGGAACAGAAAAAGGCTGTCCGCGCTGGATATGATATGGAGATCACCCCCAGCGACCTGACCACGTTCGGCAATGAAGCCAAAACACTGCTGGAGGATTTGCAGAGCCGCAATGAGCGGATGTTCCTGGTAACGGTGCTGGTGCTGAACACGGCTCCCAACCGGCAGAAGCTGGAGAACAACATTTTCCAGGCGGCGGGCGTGGCACAGAAATACAACTGCGCCCTGCGACGGCTGGACTGGCAGCAGGAGCAGGGCCTGATGTCCTCCCTTCCCCTGGGGCTGAACCAGATCAACATACAGCGGGGCTTGACCACCTCAAGCACCGCTATTTTTGTGCCATTCACCACCCAGGAGCTTTTCATGGGCGGCGAGGCGGTGTACTACGGGCTGAACGCACTGTCCAACAACCTCATCATGGCAGACCGCAAACGGCTTAAAAACCCCAACGGTCTGATCCTTGGCACCCCTGGGAGCGGCAAATCCTTCTCCGCCAAGCGGGAGATCGCCAACGCATTTCTGATGACCCAGGATGATATTGCCATCATCGACCCGGAAAATGAGTATTCGTCCCTGGTCCAGCGGCTGGGCGGGCAGGTGATCGACATTTCCCCCACCTCTGACCAGTTTATCAACCCCATGGACCTGACCCTCAACTACTCCGAGGACGATAACCCGCTGACACTGAAAAGCGACTTCATCCTGTCCCTGTGTGAGCTGATCGTGGGCGGCAAGGCAGGCCTGGAGCCGGTGGAGAAAACGGTGATCGACCGCTGCGTCCACATGGTCTACCGGGACTATTTGCAGGACCCCAGCCCTGAGAAAATGCCGGTGCTGGGGGACTTATACGAGCTTTTGCGCCAGCAGCCGGAAGCGGAGGCCCAACGCATCGCTACGGCGCTGGAAATCTACGTCACCGGTTCCCTCAATGTGTTCAACCACCGCACCAATGTGGAGATCACCAGCCGGATCGTGTGCTACATCATCAAGGACCTGGGCAAGCAGCTCAAAAAGTTTGGAATGCAGGTGGTGCAGGACCAAGTATGGGGCCGCGTCAGCGAGAACCGGGAGGCCCACAAATCCACCCGTCTCTACGTCGACGAAATGCACCTGCTTCTCCGGGAAGAACAGACCGCCGCCTATACAGTGGAGATTTGGAAGCGGTTCCGCAAATGGGGCGGCATCCCCACTGGAATCACGCAGAATGTCAAGGATTTGCTTTCTTCCAGGGAAATCGAGAACATCCTTGAAAATTCAGACTTCATCTATATGCTGAACCAGGCGGGCGGCGACCGGCAGATTTTAGCCAAGCAGCTCAATATCAGCCCCCATCAATTAAGCTATGTCACCAACAGTAATGCGGGCGAGGGGCTTTTGTTCTTCGGGAATGTGATCATTCCCTTCGTGGACCACTTCCCCAAGGACACCGAGCTGTACCGGCTTCTCACCACCCGCCCGGAAGATCTGGCGGAACAATAAGGAGGCGATGAGTAATGGAAACTTTGCAGGGCAACGAGGCCGTCCAGCAGTTTATGGAATTGCTGGAGGAAAACGGGCGGCAGGGGCAGGCGGCTGATCTGTCCGCGCTCATGTGGTACATGGACGGCATGATGCGGCAGTATGAAACGGTCCTCCAGGAATTGCAGGACGTTCGCCAGCAGCTTGCCCAGGAGCAGCGTCCCACGGTAAAGGAGGCCATGCAGGACGCGGTTGAGAAGTTGGAAAACAAGGTCCAGCAGGGGCGGACGGCGCTGACCGGCCTGTGGGAAAGGATTGCCGGGTGCGCCGCCCGCGCCGTAGAGGGCTTCAAGGAGGCGGGCGTGTCGGCGCTGGATCAGGCGGTGTCGGCGCTGGGCGTGAAAAGGGCGCTGGAAGCATTGCAGGAAAATCTCAGCGGCGCGGTCAAGGACGCGAAAAACAGCATTGAGAAGGTGGAGCGCATGGGTCACGAGCTGCGGAGCGTGGGCGGGCATCTGAAAAATGCCGGACGGGCTATGACAGGCAGGGAGACGCAGGCTGTGGACGGCGGGCAGGAGGGGCGCTTTCAGTCCGTCGTTCTCGCCCCCATGCGCACAGTCAAAAAAATGCTGTCCAGTATGAACAACGCCACCCTCGCCGCCATCGGCGGCGTGGAAAATTTAGAACAGACGGCGGAAACCGTGCGGGAAGTGCGGGCTGAACGCAAAGCGGAAAGGAAGCCCTCTGTCAGGAAGGATTTGGAGGAAAAGATAGGACAGACCGCCGCTCCCGCTGCTTCCGCGCCTGACAAAGACCGCAGGCCGCATGAGGCAGTGCTGTGAGCCGGAAGCAATATCGGGCGCGGAATAAAAAGATCCAAAAGCTGGGCCGGGACGGCTTGGTAGAACTGGATAAAGCCACCGGACAGGAAAATCGGATCAGCCAGCGCACAGCGGATGTTTCCTTCGGCCCGGACCGCTCCCCAAGGCGGGCGGTCCGGCGTCCCCCGGCACAGAAGAAACAGCGCCGCCGGAGGCCCAGACCCTCACCGTCTCTGAAACCTGACCAGCCCATCGACAAGGACGCGCCGGAGGCCGTGCCCGCTATGCGGCAGGCGGTGGATGTGCCAACGGCGGCAGCGGCACCGCCGCAGAGGGCAGAGGATATTCCATCCAGAAAGCGCCGCCAGCAAAAGCGGGCGAACCGTCTGAACCCGGACGCCCCCGCCCGTCCCATGGCGGAGCGCGGCGCTGACGATGGGCGGCTGCAATCTGAGCGGGGACATGACCCTCCCCCCGATACCGCTGATCGGGAGAATCCCGAACCCGCCGTCCCGCGTGACGCTGATGATGTGCCCATGGGGGAGCGGCCTCCCGGCAGACATACTACCCCGCCGCCCATCCAACGGCGGGCCGGGAGCGGGGGACGGCTTCAATTTGAAACGGAGCGTACCCCGCCCCTCGCTGACCCCATTACCCGGACGCGGCGGACGGCGGGGACTGATGCCCGCGACCCTGCGGAATCCCAGCCCCAAGGGAACACATCCGCGCCGGAATCAACCAATGATCCGGCTGTGGGGCTGACCCGCCGCCAGCGGAAGCAATATGAAAAGGCGGAGCGGCGGGTGGAGCAGTCCGGGCGCAAGCTGGAAAAGGCCCAGGCCAAGCTCCCCGCCCACCGCCGCGCCCGTCTGGAACAGGAGTACGACGCCAACACAGGCAAAGTCCGCCGCCGTCTGCGCTTTGAAGCGGAAGTGGAGCCGGAAGTGGTGAAGCCCACCCTCCCCGCCCAGGCGGGCCGTGCGGTGAAAACGGCGGCGGTCATGAAAGCCCACGGAAAAATCCGGGAAACGGAGCGGCAGAATGTGGCGGTGGAGGCGGCACACAAGGGTGAATTTGCCGCCGAACGAGGCGCGGGACGGGTTTTGCGGTGGAACAAGCAGCGCCTGCGCTCCAAGCCCTACCGCGCCGTGAGGCAGGCCGAGCGGCGGCTTCGCACCGACCAAACCAGGCTGGCATGGCAGACCGCACTTCGGGACAATCCGGAGCTGCGGCGCAAAAATGCTCTCGCCAAGTGGGTTCAAAAGCAGAAAATCAAGCGCGGATATGCCCAGGCCGCGCGGGAAGCCCAAAAAACCGTCCAGCACACCCAGCAGGCGGCGACCACCGCCGGGAAGATCATCCGGGCGGTACAGCAGTTTGTGGCGGCACGAAAAAGCGCACTGCTGATCGTGGCGGCGCTGGCGCTGGTGATCGCGCTTTTCTCATCGGGGCTGGCCTCCTGTACCGCCATGCTGTCCGGCGTCCAGTCTACCTATCTCTCCGCCACTTATCTGTCGGACGAGCAGGAAATTTGTAACGCCGAACTGTATTTTACCGAGTTGGAAGCAGATTTACAGCTGGATATCAACAACACAGAGAACAATTACCCCGGCTTCGATGAATACCGCTGCAACATTGGGGAGATCAGCCATAATCCCTATGAATTGATGAGCTATCTCTCCGCCGCCTACGGGGTGTTCACCTTTGAGCAGGTGCGCCCGGAGCTGGACCGGCTTTTCCAGGAGAAATACCAGCTTACCCGGACCGAGGTTACAGAAACCAAATACGATGAAAACGGCGACCCGTATACGTGGACGGTTTTGCAGACCACGCTCACTGTAGGACGGATGGGAGACACCATCTCCGCCAGCCTGACCCCCGGCGAACAGACCGAGCGCTACGCCGTTTATATGCAGACCTGCGGCAACCGGCAGGCATATTCCAACCCCTTTGACTTTCCCTGGCTGGGCTATGTATCCAGCGGCTGCGGCTGGCGCGTCCACCCTATCACCGGGGCCAAAGACCTGCACCGGGGCGTGGATATCGCCGTTGCCCAGGGAACCTCCATCAAAGCCATCCAGGACGGGCGGGTGGTGTCCGCCGGGGACATGGGAAGCTACGGCCTGTGCGTGGTGATCGAGGACGGCAAGGGCTATCAATCCAGGTATGCCCACTGTTCCAGTCTGAGCGTCAGCGCGGGCCAGGAGGTCCAGCGGGGGGATGTGATCGGCGCGGTGGGCAGCACCGGGGACAGCACCGGGCCGCACCTTCATTTGGAGGTCATGCTGGACGGGGAGTACCTCAACCCCTACTATTTTGTGGACACGGGCGGCAGCGGTGAAGCCATCGGGCCGACCATTCCCCCCTACTCCGGGGAACCTGTGGACGGCGGCACCTTCGATGCCATGATTGCCGAAGCCGAGAAATATCTTGGCTATCCCTATGTCTGGGGCGGCGCAAGTCCTTCCACATCGTTCGACTGCTCCGGCTTTGTGTCCTGGGTGATCAATCACAGCGGCTGGAACTATGGGCGGCTGGGGGTGATCGGGTTGGAGGATGTCTGCACCCCGGTGTCCCATGCCGACGCACAGCCTGGTGACCTGGTGTTCTTCATCGGCACCTATGACGCGCCAAACCCGAACCGCCCCTCTCATGTGGGCATCTATGCGGGGAACGGGCGCTTTATCCACTGCGGCGACCCCATTTCTTACGCGAATCTCAGTGAACCCTATTGGGTGAATCATTTTTACGGGTTTGGGCGCTTGCCCGCCCCTTAAGGAGGAATGTCATGAATATAGGTTTGATCGACGTGGACAGCCACAACTGGCCTAATCTGTGCCTGATGAAGCTGTCCGCTTATCACAAAGCCCTGGGAGATATGGTGGAGTGGTGGACCCCGGACGGCCGCTATGACCGTGTTTACAAAAGCCGGGTGTTTACGGACGCCTGCTCCAAGGACACGATTACCGTCACCAACGCGGACGAAGTGATCTGCGGCGGCACGGGCTACGGCCCCGGCCCAGACCTTCCGGACGCGGTGGAGCATATCTATCCCGATTACAGCATTTATCCGCAGTTTTCCGACACCGCCTACGGCTTTCTGAGCCGGGGCTGTCCCCGCCAATGTGGGTTTTGCATCGTTTCCGGAAAAGAGGGGCGGCAGAGCCGTCAGGTGGCTGACCTGTCCGACTTTTGGGACGGCCAGAAAGAGATCAAGCTGCTGGACCCCAATCTGCTGGCCTGTCCGGACCACGAAAAGCTGATTTTGCAGTTGGCGGAGAGCCGCGCCTATGTGGACTTCTCCCAAGGGCTGGACATTCGGCTCATAACCCCGGACAATGCGGCCTTGCTGAACAAGGTCCGCACAAAGGCGGTACATTTTGCCTGGGACAACCCCGACATTGACCTGACCCCCTATTTCCGACGCTTCCTGGAGCTGACCAGCATCAAGAGCGACCGCAGACGGCGGGTGTACGTCCTGGTCAACTACGGCAGCACCCATGAGCAGGACCTCTACCGGGTGGAAACCCTGCGGGGCATGGGCTATGACCCCTATGTGATGGTCTACGACCGTCCCAGCGCCCCGACTATCACCCGCCAGCTTCAGCGGTGGGTAAACAACAAGCGTATTTTCCACACGGTGAAAGACTTTGCCGATTATATCCCCAGCAAAGCAGGGGGTGGGAAACGTGCGTGAACGGCGGGAAACAAAAATCGACCGGCTGAAAACTGAGCTTGTCCGGGCGAGGGAGAAGGCCAGCGAGTGGCAGGCCCGTGTCCGGGATATTGAGCGGCAGATCACCGAGCAGGAAAACCTTGAAATCATCCAGACAGTGCGGGGCCTCATCTCCGCGCCGGAGGACCTGCGGGGCCTTCTGGACATGATCCAGGCGGCGCAGAAGCCGCCCCAGCCTGATTCTACCGATAAGGAGGAAATGTAAGCCTATGAAAAACAACATAAGGGGGCGTATGTTCCAGCTGCTGCTGTGTGCGCTCCTGTGCATGGCTATGGCGGTCCCGCTGACGGGCACGGCCCTGGCCTTTGACGGCAGCAATGAGGAACAGGATATCACCATCCGCATTACCCCGCCCAGCGGCTTGACCGAGGGGAGCGCGGCAGTAGAAATCTGCGTCACCGACAATGCCGGGGCCGGATTCCAGTCCGCCCAGGTCAAGGCTGGCGGCGGGAGCTGGCGGAACATGACCGCCGGGCTGGTGCAGACCGGGAACTGCTGGTATTGCGTGACGGACATTACCGAAAACTGTACCGTCCAGGTCAAGGTAACGGGCAAAGACGGGATGTCTTATGAGAAATCCGAGTACATCCAGTGCTTCAGCACTTCCGTGCCCAGCGGCACCGATGCTGCTGGACAGCCCAATGAGGGCCAATCCCCCATTACCCCGCCCGGAGGCCAGGGCACGGTGATCGACAACGTTTCCGGCTCATCTGAGGACGGCGGGCGGGAGTTCTTTACCATTGCCACCCCCGATGAAAATGTGTTCTACCTGGTGATCGACCGTCAGCGGGACAGTGAAAACGTCTATTTTCTGAACGCAGTCACGGAATCCGACCTGATGGCGCTGGCGCGGAAGGACGCGGAACCGCCCTCCCAGTCCGCCATCCCCGACCCCGCGCCGGTATGCACCTGTAAGGAGAAGTGCGTCCCCGGCGAGGTCGATGCCGACTGCCCCGTCTGCGTCCTGTCCTGGAAGGACTGTACCGGCACCGTAACCTCTGCCCCGGCAAATCCAGAGCCTGAGCCGCAGTCTGGCGGCGGCGAAAGCGGGACGATCATCATTGCGCTGATTGTCATGGCGGCTGCGGGGGCCGCAGGCTGGTATCTCAAAATCTACAAGCCCAAAAAGGAGCTGGCGGACGCGGAGGACCTTGACGACCTGACGGGCGGCGCGGAGGAACCCGCCATCAACGAGGACGATCTGCCTGTACAGGAGCCGGACGCATACCCGGAGCCGGACGAGCCGGATTACCCGGACGGCTATGAGGACGATGAATGATGCGCTTTACGGACAGTCCTTATGAACGCTTTATGACCCAAGTGCCCGCCGGACGGAAGGACGTTCCGCGCCGTCCCGTCCGGCCCCCCGGCCATCCGTGCATGGGATGCCCTTTCGATAACGGTACGCCCTGTATCGGAGTGTGTCTCCGCGCATTGATGAAAAAGCGCTGACCGTATAACAGAATGGAGTGTGATGCATATACAGTTAGTAATCGCAGAAAAGCTGTTCGTGGCTATGGCGCTGGCAAAGGTGCTGGGGGCCAGAAGCAGACGGGACGGCTATTTGGAGGGCGGCGGCTTTCTGGTGAGCTGGTGTGTCGGCCATCTGGTGGAGCTGGCCCCGCCGGACGCCTATGACCCCCGCTACTCCAAGTGGGCCTATGACGATCTGCCCATCGTCCCCCACCCGTGGCAGTACCAGGTGCTGCCGGACACCAGAAAGCAGTTTGGTACCCTGGCCGCGCTGATGAAGGACAGCCAGGTGGACACCGTGGTGTGCGCCACCGACGCGGGGCGGGAGGGCGAGCTGATCTTCCGGCTGACCTATGAACTGTGCGGCTGTACCAAGCCTGTGAAGCGGCTGTGGATCTCCTCCATGGAGGAATCCGCGATCCGCAAAGGCTTTGACAATCTGGCCGGCGGCGAACAATACGACAATCTTTATGCCGCCGCCCTCTGCCGCGCCAAGGCGGACTGGCTCATCGGCATTAACGGCACCCGGCTGTTTACCACCCTTTACAAGGGAAAAACACTGAATGTGGGCCGGGTACAGACCCCCACACTGGCCCTCCTGGTGGAACGGGAAGCGGCCATTGCCAGCTTCAAAAAGGAGAAATTTTACACGGTGGAGCTGAATTTGCGGGATTTCCGGGCAGCAGGCGAACGGATCAAGTCTAAAACGGACGCGGAAAAGCTGCGCAAAGCCTGTTTGGGCAAGTCTGCCGTGGTGCGGGCCGTGGAGCAGAAGGACAGGACGGAGCGCCCCCCGAAGCTGTACGACCTGACCACCCTCCAGCGGGAGGCCAACCGCCTCTTTGACTACACCGCCCAGCAGACCCTGGACTATTTGCAGAGCCTTTACGAGAAGCGGCTGGCAACCTATCCCCGGACGGACAGCCGCTATCTGACGGAGGACATGGCGGAGGGCCTGCCTGGCCGGTGCCGGACTGTGGCGGCGGCGCTGTCCTTTATGGAGGGCCAGCCCCTCCCGGTGAACGCCGCCCAGGTGGTGGACAGCAGCAAAGTGACCGACCACCACGCCGTCATTCCCACGGCGGAGATCGCAGGGGCCGACCTCGCCGCGCTGCCCACCGGGGAGCGGAATATCCTCTATCTGATTGCCGTCCGCCTGCTGTGCGCCGTGGGCGAACCTCATACTTACCTGGAAACCGCTGTTACGCTGGACTGCGGCGGCGTCCCCTTCACCGCCAAGGGCCGCATTGTAACGGCGGAGGGCTGGAAGGGGACGGAGCGGGCGTTCCTCTCCACGCTGAAGCAAAAGCTCCAGCCGGAAACCGTCCCGGCCCTTCCGGCGTTGGCCGAGGGCCAGCGGCTGGAGGGCGGGGACGCAGCGTTGAAAATCGGCACGACCTCACCCCCGCCGCATTTCAATGAGGACACCCTGCTCTCGGCCATGGAACACGCCAGCGCGGAGGATTTTGCCGCTTTGGAAGCCGTGGAGCGGAAGGGCTTGGGCACCCCCGCCACCCGTGCCGGAGTGATTGAAAAGCTGGTGCGTTCCGGCTTTGTGGAACGGAAGGGCAAGCAGTTGATCCCTACGGAAAAAGGCATGGCCCTGGTATGGGCTATGCCTGACCAGCTTAAATCTGCAAAAATGACGGCGGAATGGGAGGAACAGCTGGGGGCCGTGGAGCGGGGCGAACTGTCCCCGGAGGACTTTATGGCCGGGATCACCGCCATGCTCACCGATCTGGTCAAGTCCTATCAGAATGTTGCTGTCACATCCGCCGTCCTGTCCCGATCCGGGCGGACTGTGGTCGGAAAATGCCCCCGCTGCGGCAAAAGCGTGGTGGAGGGTCAAAAGAGCTTTTTCTGCGAGGGTTACTATGACAAGCCGCCCTGCGGCTTTGCCCTGTGGAAGAATGACCGCTTTTTTACCAGCAAACGCAAGGAACTGACAAAGAAGATCGCCGCATCTCTCTTGAAACACGGGCGCGTGGCTGTGACCGGCCTGTTTTCGGAGAAGAAGGGCGTTTTTTACGACGCCACCGTTATCTTAGACGACGGCGGCGGGGAATTTGTCCGCTTTAAACTGGAATTTGACAACAAAAAGGGAGGAAAATAAACATGGATCATGCCAAGGATTTTGACCGCAGGTTGAAACGCCTGCTGGACATCAGCGGGACGGCCCCCGAAGAATTAGCCCGCCGCTTGGATGTGGCTGTGCCGGTGGTAAACCGCTGGCTTCATGGGCTTACCGCACCGGACGTGTACCAATTCCAGGCCATCGCCCAGCTGTTCGGTATCCCTTACGCCTGGTTCCTGGACGGCGGGGACGGCTTCCCCAGCGCGGAGGCGCTGGCGGCGCGGCTGGGACTGACCGAGCGCACGGTGGAGTGCCTGATGAAGCTGGCCGATGAGAGGGACGAAAACGAATCCGTGCTGGACGCGGTGGACCTCGCTCTCCAGGCGGTGATCGCCGTTGCGGGCGCTGTGTGGGAGGACTTGGACCGCTATGCCGACAGGGCTGTGAGGCAGGCGTTTGGCTGGAAGGGGGCCGCTGAGTGAATCGGAATGAGTTTGCTCTGGCCCTCAACGAGAGCGGTGATGCCCATGAAGCTGCCTAAAATCGAGCAGGAGACGGTTATCAATTTCAATGAGGCCGAGCGCACCGGCAGTATCTACACCCACAACGCGGCTTTGAAGCGCCAGCTTTTGGAGCTGTGCCAGACCCACCCGGCGCAGGTGCGCCAGACCGCCGCCAACCGCTGGGGCGGGCTGACCTTTGAGCTGCCCAAGAAGTGGCTCAAGGTATCGCCGCCCCGCGTCCTCTCCCCGGCGCAGAGAGCTGTGCTGGATAGGATGAATGAGCGCAAACGTAAGGACGGCTGCTGACCGTCCGCTGACACCCCAGGGGAACATCGTACTTAACTGTTCTTTTGGGGTTTTTACTTTGAAACGAGGAGGTATACATGGCATATAAATTACAAGCTGTATCTGAACTGGCAAATCAAACCGCCTATGATGTAACACGCAGTACAGCCGCCTGGAAGGGGTACTTGAATGCCGCCGCCAGATTCTACAGATATTCGTTCGATGACCAGCTTCTGATCTACGCCCAGCGCCCGGACGCCGCTGCCTGTGCCAGCATGGAGCTGTGGAATGAAACCATGCGGCGATGGGTGAAGCCTGGTTCCAAGGGCATTGCTCTGATCCATAAAGACAGACGGGGCAGGCCGTCGCTGGAATATGTCTTTGACGTATCGGACACCCGCCCGGTGAAGGGGGCGAAAACGCCCTATCTGTGGGCAATGCGGGAGGACCACCACACCGCCGTGGCGGAAGCGCTGGAACGGAAATACGGCCCTGTAGAGGATGGGGACATCGGCGCACAGCTGATGGAATTGGCGGAGCGGGCCGTGAATGAAGTCTACCGGGACAGTCTGACCGACCTCGCCTACGATGTGCAGAACAGCCTTTTGGAGGAACTGGACGACCTCAACCTGGAAGTGCGCTTTCGGGATGTGCTCACCGCCAGTGTCCAGTACACCCTGCTTACCCGCTGCGGCCTGGACCCCGCCGAGTTCATGGAGGATGGGGATTTGGCGGGAATCACCGAGTTTTCCACCCCTGCCGTTCTCCATCACCTGGGCAATGCCGCCAGTGCGGTGTCCATGGAGCTGCTCAATGAGATCGGCAGGGCCGTCAAAACCTATGACCGGGAACAGAAAAAATATAACAAGAAAAATTTGGAAAATACTCTTGCAATTTCTCGGGAAACCGGTTATACTGAGGATGCAAGGCAGTTTAGCGATGTAAAGCGTGAAAGTAAAGAAAGGAGCGGTGAACATGGAACTGACTTACACAAAGGTGGGCGATTACCTGATCCCCGATCTGATGATGGACGGACAGGAGGCCGAGGAGGAACTGCCCCTGGGCAGGTATGGACGGCTGAGGGAGCGCTTCCTGCAAGAGCATCACAGCGGAACGTACACGTCGATGCTGCTGACGGGGCGGCTGGAACCCCACCTGCGGGAGATCGACCGGCAGGCGTGGGAGCAGGTGGACCGGATGGTGGACGAGCTGAAGAAGCAGAACGGCGTGGACGAGGCGATGAAGGCCCGCGATCAGATGGGCTGGGTGCAGGCGGTGAACAGCTTCACGGCCCAGGCGGAGGAGATCGTGTTGGCGGAGATCGTCTACAGGTAAATCAGGAGACGGACCAGACGGCGGGCGGACAGCCCGCCGTTTCTGCGTCTGTGGAAGAAGCGGAAGAACCGCCCGCCCCTGCGGGGCCGAACCTTTCGCGTTTTTCCCTGTTCCCCACGGTGGAGGAACAGATTGAGAATATCGCCCAGGCCCAGGCAGAGGAACAGCAGGCCCAGCAGCAGATCTCTATTCCTGCCAGTCAGGTGCCGGATGCGGTCATTGGACGCGCCCTCACCAGCGGCAGCAATCGTGCGCATAGCATTGAGCACATCGTGGCCTTCTTCCAAAAGAATCCCACCGGCTCCGCCGCTGCTTCGTTTATGGAACAGGAGTTTGGCGAGGGCGGTAAGGGTGTAACCATCGCCGGACAGGACTATTCGCTGTGGTTTGACCGCGAAGGGTTCCACATTGCGCCGGGACGGACAGCGTTCGGCCCCGGCAGCACCACCATCTCATGGGTAAACGCCGCCGTCATGGTGAATGCGCTCCTGCGGGACGGGAGGTTTGCCCCCCAGGACAAGCTCGACGGGGCGCGGGACAACGAGTTCCGGGAGCTGGCGGAGCAGCTGTGGTATCTGCGTCAGGATTTCAGTGACAGCGCGCGGGACCAACACGTTCTGCCTATCATATCACAGCATTTTCTCGGCAAAGGCTTTCCTGACGATACCAGGGAAATCGCGGAACTGCTCAGGGAGCCGGCGTCCAGGGAGGGCATTGTGCAGGAAATGGCGGAGTTTGTCGGACAATATGAAAGGGACAACAGCCTTTTACGCTTCAAACATTTTAATGGCCCACAAAAACTGCTTACTGATCTGGTAAGTTTGTTTACGCCATATCAGCAGTTCAAGGCGGCAGAGGGCTTTGCCCCAGCAAAGGCCAGCTTTATTACCGAGGATGAGATTGAACATTTGCTCATGGGCGGCGGCAACCATGAGGATGGAAAATTCCGCATTTATTCCTACTTCATGCAGGGGCACAACGCCAAGGAGTGCGCTGATTTTCTGCGGCATGAGTACGGTGATGGCGGACATAGTTCTATCGGCTTTGATGAGTGGCATGACAGCAAAGGGATCAGGTACACCCGGCAGGATGATGAATCTGGTTTCAAAGGTTACGCCACCATTCAACTGAACTGGAATCAGGTACAAAAGCGCATCCGGGCGCTGATCGACAACGGGCAATACCTCAACGGCCAGGAAAAGGAACACCTTCCGGCCTATGAGAAAGTGACGCTTGCCCGAAGGATTTATCAGTTTTACAGCACTGACCCCAACCAGACCAATCCTCCCGGCGATATGGACGCGGCTGTAAAAAAATTTCGCTCTATTCTGGAATCCAATGACCCTGAGAAAAAATCTGCGCTGTGCCATGAGATGTTCACCATCATGGCCGCTGTTCCCCCGGACAGCCCGATATATGAGCGGATGATGCCCGTCCTGCGGGATATGGAGGCGGTTACACGGGATGAATATTCCCTGTACGCCCCTCTGCCGGAGGATGTGCTGCAGGCGGAACGTCAAACGACACAGGCGGCGAAGGAGGCCAAGCGCAAAGCCCCCGCGCCCCAGCGTACAACCTCCGAGGCCCCACCCGTTTCCGGGGACCGGCTTGCCGCCGCCGCCCGCGCTCTGGCAAAAAGGAAGCCAGCAGCGGCCCAGCAGGACCAGGGCGGTCAATTCAGCCTGTTCTCTACGGCGGCACCCGTTTCGATGGAGCCGGAACCGCCTGCACCGGAACCCACTGCCCCTCCCCAGGAACCGGAGCAGGAGGAAACCTTCCGCTCTCCGTGGTGGGACGGCTATACCGAGATCAAGGAGGCCAATCCGCACAGCATTGTGCTGCTCCAGGTTGGCGATTTCTTTGAGATGTACGGCGAGGACGCCAAGACCGCCGCTGTTCTGCTGGACCTCAACCTTACTACCCGGCCCATCGCTGGTGTCGGGCGCGTGGAGATGTGCGGCGTTCCCGCCCACACGCTGGAGCAGTCTGTTGAAAAGCTCAGGGAGTTCCATGCCGTAACCCTTGCGCCCATTGAAGCCCAGACCGGGGAGCACCAACCCAGCACCCTGCCCTCCCGGCAGGAACAGGCCATTCAGGACAGCGGCGAACAGGGGTGGGAAACCACCGTTACCGAGCGCAACTATCAGGCTGCGGTAACTGCGGAGGAAGCGCCGCTGCTGGCAAGAATCATGCAGTCCAACAAGATCAGCGCCGCGCAGTTTGTCCATAAAAACGGTGACGTTACGTTCAGTTTTGCGGCTTCTGATCGGGATGCCGTTGAAAAGCTGATTGCAAAATTGAGGGCGGTCATAAACAAGGCCGTGGCGGATTCATACCCCTCTGCCAAGGAAAACAAACCCGGTCGGACTAAGGTGGAGCTGAACTACCGCAATTTTGCGAAGATGTTCCCGGAGATCGCCAGCGGCGAATACCGCTATCTGCGTATGGAGGCGGGCGAGGCTGGCGGCGGCATGATGCCCCTCCACCTGGAATGGATTGATGCGGACGTGATTGCCGTCAGCCATACCTATACAGTAAACGGCGATCTCATGCGCGACCCGGAAATGACCTTCCGCATGGACCGGGAAAATGGGACGCTGGAACCGCTGACCTTCCAGCAGGACGGTTCTATCCAGATTTATCAGCAGGTCTACCCCGAACCCGACAGATGGATTCCAAAGCTGCGCAGTGATTTGAACACATTTGCCCAGCAATGGCTGAAGAACATCAGCCAGCAGGGTTATCAGAAGCGCGAGGCCGTCATGGAACGGGACGGCGAGGATGTTCGCCTGACCTTTGACCAGAACGGCAAGGCGGTGGAACCCTCTGCGGCACCGGCAGCGGAGAGCGATTTAGGCGAGAATCCTACCATCAAAGAGATATATGAGCATTACGCGCCCGTGGTTAGAGACATGGTGCTGGCGGACGAAGCATACCGAAACGCCTGCGCCAATTCCGACCAGGACCTTGCGCGCCTGGAAGGTAACAAGGCAATCAAGCGGGCAGTGCTGACCATCAATGACCCGGTACTTATGAAGCAGTATTTTGACAATACCGCTTTCCACAACCGGCTCCACCAGGAGATCATCAGCGAAACCTACCCCGTGCTGTCCCAGCCCCAGCAGGAACAGGCCGCAGAGAACGGCGGTCATCCTTATAGTCTTGAATTTATGTACCGCCGCCTGAGCTTTTTGAAGTCAGACTGCGAATATTTTTTAGGCGCTGGCGGACGGCACGAAAAACATCTGTCTGAGGGCGGCAGCATCGAACGGCAAATCGCCAGAATGCGCGAATTGTATGACGCTGTTCCCGAAAAACCGAAATGGTTGACAGCAGAGGATATTGACCGCTACGAACAGCGCATGACCGCCCCGGAGCAGAGCATAGAGTGGGCGGTCAGTCCCGTCACCCTTTACCGGGAGATGCTGGAAATGCTGGACCGGGAGATCAACCGGGGCGGCTGGCTCTATGAGCAGCTTCGGGACCGTTCCAACGACTACGATGCTGCCAAAGAAGCCCTTGAATCGGAACTCTACGCCTATGTGAAGCACGTTGCCAGCGGCTGCTCTGATATTATGGCGGCGTATCACACTCTGCCAAAATTCCGGGAATGGCTGATCGAGGACCTGATAGAGCGAAATTATCAGGATGTTTCGCTTGAGCAGAGAGACGCCCCGGACCGGCACTCTCATGACGCAGATGCCCCGGAATGGGCGCACGGTGCGCCGCCTACGCCAAAGCCGAAATATGTAACGTTATCAGCCAAAGGGCCTATAAGGCGGCAGAAACCCGCCCCGGCTGTTCCCGCCGAGGAACATTCGGAGACGGAACAAGCTGAAAGTAATACCCCAGCACCCCCAATGCCGGAGACAGTGCCCGAACCCACCGAGGCGGGTGCGCCAGAACAGTCGGAACGCGATGCTGCCGTCCCCGTTGAACCCGATTTTGCGCCCAATGCTGAAGAATATTGGAATTTGAAAGCCCAGCACCCGGATAAGCTCGTTGGCGTCCAAGTGGGAGAATTTATGATGTTCTATGGCAAGGACGCCGAAGAAGCGGCCTCTGCCCTGGGGACAAAGGCCCCGGTACTGGATATTCCCGGCGTAGGACAGACACCCGCCACCGGGAGCCGCACCGCATGGCAGGCCGTTCTCAAAACGCTGCTGGAGCACGGAAAAAGCGTGGTGCTGGCACGGCCTGACCCCAATCGCGGCCCGGATGCCCCCTATGAGATCATCAAGGAGCGGGATGCGGCAGAGTATATCCCCATCGGCATGGAGCTGGTCATGGATGGGCGGCGCATGAAAATTGAAAGCGTGAGCTTTGAGAACAATAAAGTCGTGCTTCGGGATCTGGACCTGCGGGGGTGGTTCCCCGTTTTCCGCTCAGAAACCATTCCCTATGTGCGGGAATCCGTAGAGGATGCACTGACCAGCGAGGAATACATTGCCGCTGAAATGGCATACCAGCTCAGAGAAGCGGAGAAAGCCCAGGCCAATGATACCTCCAGGGAGCCGGGGCCGTCTGATCCGTCCCCTGCGCCGCTGCCAAAGCCAGAGATGGTGGAGATCGACGGCGGGCAGATCGTTCCACCCGCTCCGTCAAACCCTGTCCAGCCGCACCAGGATCGCCGCAATTTCCAGATCACCGATGATAACCTGGGTGTTGGCGGCGAAAAAACGAAATATCAATACAATGTGGCGGCTATCCGGACCTTGAAGCAAATCGAGGCGGAGGGCCGTCTTGCTGCGCCCGAGGAACAGGAGATCCTTTCCCGCTACGTGGGCTGGGGCGGTATTTCCAAGGCGTTCGACCCCGACGACCCCAAGTGGGCTAAGGAGTACGCCGAGCTGAAAGAGCTGCTGACCCCCGAGGAGTACAATTCCGCCCGCAGTACGGTGCTCAACGCCCACTACACCAGCCCCACGGTAGTCAAGGCCGTCTATCAGGCGGTGGAGAGGATGAATTTCAAGCCGGGGACCGTGCTGGAGCCGTCCATGGGCATCGGCAACTTTTTCGGCTTGCTGCCGGAATCCCTGGCGGACGCCAAACTGTATGGCATAGAGCTGGACAGTCTCACCGGGCGGATCGCCAAGCAGCTCTACCAAAACGCGGACATTACCATTTCCGGCTTTGAAAAGACTGACCGGAAGGACTTCTATGATCTGGCGGTGGGCAACGTGCCTTTCGGCCAATACTCCGTCAACGACCCCGCATATAACAAGCTGGGCTTCAACATCCACAACTATTTCTTTGCCAAGGCGCTGGACCAGGTGCGCCCCGGCGGCATCGTGGCCTTTGTCACCAGCCGCTACACCATGGACGCAAAGGATTCCACCGTGCGGAAGTATCTGGCGGAGCGGGCTGATCTGCTGGGCGCTGTCCGTCTGCCCAACAACGCTTTCAAGGCCAACGCCGGGACCGAAGTAGTGTCCGATATTATTTTCCTGCAAAAGCGGGACCGCCCCGCCATTGAGCAGCCAGGATGGGTGCAGGTGGGAGAAAACGAAGATGGCCTCAAGATCAACAGCTATTTTCTGGAACATCCGGAGATGGTGCTGGGCACCCCCACATCCGAGAGTACACAGTACGCGACGCAGGATTACACCGTTGCACCCATAGATGGGGCAGACCTTTCAAACCAGCTCAAACAAGCTGTCCAGCAGCTTGCTCCCCCTGACCGGGAGCTGCTGGAGATTATGCCGGCGCAGGAGGACGGCAAGGAGGTAGAATCCATCCCCGCCGACCCGGCTGTGCGCAATTTCAGCTTTGCCCTGTCCAATGGGAAGCTGTATTTCCGGGAAAACTCCCGCATGACGCGGGTGGAGCTGGGCAAGGTGCCCACCGAGCGCGTCAAGGGCATGATCGCCATCCGAGACTGTGCCCGGAGGCTCATCGACCTGCAGCTGAGGAATGCCGGGGACGATGAGGTAAAGGCGGAGCAGGCAAAGCTGGACCGTCTCTACGACCAATTCACCAAAAAATATGGCCTGTTGAACAGCCGGGGGAACAAGCTGGCCTTTGAACAGGATTCCGCTTACCCGCTGCTGTGTTCGCTGGAAGCGCTGGACGATGAGGGCCGTTTGGAGCGCAAGGCGGATATGTTCACCAAGCGCACCATCCAGAACCGCCGCGCCGTCACCAGAGTGGACACAGCGGCGGAGGCCCTGGCGGTGTCCATCGGGGAGAAAGCCCGCGTTGACCTGAAATACATGGCTGGCCTGATAGGCGGGCCGGACAAGATCCCCCAGATCGTGGAGGATTTGAAGGGCATTATGTTCAAAGACCCCGCCACCGGCCCCTTTGACTTGGCAGAGGACGGCGAAAATTGGTCACGGGGCTGGCAGACCGCCGATGAATACCTGTCCGGCGATGTGCGCTGGAAACTGCGTCAGGCGCGTTTGGCGGCGGAAGATTACCCGGAGTTTGCCGTCAACGTGGACAAGCTGAAACAGGTGCAGCCCAAGGACCTGACCGCTTCTGAGATCAGCGTCCGCATCGGCGCGTCCTGGATCGACCTGTCATACTACCAGCAATTCATGTATGAGCTGCTTCATACGCCCGAAAAGCTGAAGGATGATAAAATCAAGCTGATGTACTCGGATTCCTCCGGCGAGTGGCGGGTAGCGAACAAAAGCACCGACAGTAAGGATAATGTCCGCGTCCACACCACCTATGGCACCAAACGCATCAATGCCTATGAGATTTTTGAGGCCACGCTGAACCAGCGGGATGTTCGGATTTTTGACAAGAAATGGGTGGACCACAAAGAAACCCGTGTTCTCAATGAGAAGCAGACCATGATTGCCCAGCAAAAGCAGGAGGCCATTGGCGAAGCGTTCAAGGACTGGATTTTCAAGGACCCGGAGCGCCGGGAAGCCCTGTGTAAAAAGTACAACGAGATGTTCAACAACATCCGCCCCCGTGAATATGATGGTTCCCACATCAACTTTGTGGGTATGAACCCGGAAATCAACTTACAGCCCCATCAGCGCAACGCTGCGGCCCATGTACTCTACGGCAAAAACACCCTTCTGGCCCATTGCGTAGGCGCGGGCAAGACGTATGAAATGATTGCCGCCGCCATGGAGAGTAAACGGCTTGGCCTGTGCCAGAAATCCCTTTTCGTCGTCCCCAACCACCTGACGGAGCAGTGGGGCGGCGATTTTTTGCGTCTTTATCCCGGTTCCAAGGTGCTGGTAGCCACAAAAAAGGACTTTGAACCCGCCCGCCGGAGAAAATTCTGCGCCCGGATCGCTACCGGGGACTATGACGCGGTTATCATCGGTCACAGCCAGTTTGAGAAGATTCCCCTCTCCCCGGAGCGGCAGAAGGCCGTCATCGAGGACCAGATCGACGAAATCATAGAGGCCATCCGGGAGGCCAAGGAGGAGGATGGGGACCGCTTCACCGTAAAGCAGTTGGAAAAGACCAAGAAAAATCTGGAGGCCAAGCTGAAGCGGCTGACGGAGAGTAAGAAAAAGGACAATGTGGTGACCTTTGAGGAACTGGGGGTGGACCGTCTGTTTGTGGACGAGGCGCATGGATTTAAGAATTGCTTTTTACACACAAAAATGAGCCGTGTGGCGGGCATTGCTCAAACGGACGCGCAGAAATCCAGCGATATGTTTGCCAAATGCCGCTACATGGATGAGATCACCGGCGGGCAGGGGATTACTTTCGCCACCGGAACGCCTATCTCAAACAGTGTCGTCGAGCTTTACACCATGATGCGCTATCTCCAATTTGACACTCTGGTAAAGAACGGCCACCGTCATTTTGACAACTGGGCGGCGGACTTCGGCGAGAAGGTAACAGCTATGGAGCTGAAACCGGAGGGCACGGGGTTCCGGTCCAAAACCCGGTTTGCCAGGTTCTACAACCTGCCGGAGCTCATCAGCATCTGGAAGGAAGCCGCCGACATTCAGACATCGGATATGCTGAAACTCCCCGTGCCGGAGGTCGAGTACGTTACCGTTACCACCGAACCCAGCGCGTTCCAAAAGGAGATGGTGGCGGAGCTGGGCGAACGGGCCGAGGTGGTGCGCAGGGGTGAGGTGGAGTCAACCGAGGATAATATGCTAAAAATTACATCGGACGGGCGCAAGCTGGCGCTGGACCAGCGCCTGATGAATCCACTTCTGCCTGACGATCCCAGCGGCAAGGTCAATGCCTGCGTCGAAAATGTTTATCAGGTCTGGCGGGAGAGTTCAGATATTCCTGGAACCCAGTTAATTTTCAGCGATTTGTCTACTCCCAAAAATGATGGAACATTCAATGTTTACGACGATATTAAGATGAAACTGATCGCAAAGGGGATTCCGGCAGAGGAAATCGCGTTCATCCATGACGCCAACACCGAAACGCAAAAGGCTGAACTGTTTGCCAAGGTGCGGGATGGCAAGGTGCGTGTCCTGCTGGGCAGTACCCAGAAAATGGGAGCTGGTACGAATGTGCAAAAAAAGCTCATCGCATCCCATGATTTGGACTGTCCATGGCGTCCGGCTGATTTGGAGCAGCGGGCGGGCCGGATTGTCCGGCGCGGCAATGACAACAAGAGGGTGAAGATCTTCCGCTATGTGACCAAGGGCACCTTTGACGCCTATAACTGGGGGCTGGTGGAGAATAAGCAGAAGTTTATCGGTCAGGTGATGACCAGCAAATCCCCTGCCCGCTCCATAGAGGACGTGGACGCCACCGCCCTGACCTACGCCGAGGTCAAAGCCCTGGCTACCGGAGACGACCGTATCCGGGAAAAAATGGAGCTGGATGTGCAGGTGGCAAAGCTGAAAATGCTCAAAGCCAACCACACCTCCATGCAGTACGAAATGCAGGACAAGGCGCTGAAATACTACCCCCAGCAGATGGCTGAAACCAGGCTGTTCATTGAGGCGCTGGGGAAAGACCTGCCCATTGTGCAGGCCCACCCGGTCAAGGAGGACGCTTTCACCATGACCGTCATGGGCCAGACCTTCACCGAGCGCAAGGCGGCGGGCGAGGCCATTATCAAAGCGTGTATGCTCATGAGCGACCCGGAAAAGCCGCTGGATTTGGGCGAATACCGGGGCTTTCCTATGCAGATTCATTGGGATGGTTCCAAGTTCAAGGTAACGATGAGGCAGAATTTGACCTATACGGCGGAGCTGGCCGATGACCCTGTGGGCAATGTGACCCGGATCAACAACGCCTTGGAGGGCATGGACGAAAATCTGAAACGGCATGAAACGCGGCTTGTCCGGCTGGAAGCCGAACTGAAAAATGCCCAGGCGGAAGCAGAGCGCCCCTTCCCCAAGGAGGATGAGCTGCGTCAGAAGTCGGCGCGGCTGAACCAGCTTAACCGGGAGCTGGAAAAACCCAAAAGGAAAGATACCGAACAATCCCAGGGCAATGATGATGAGCCGGATTTGGAGGATGGTGGCGCACCCACGCGGGGGCCGTCCACGCCCCCAATGCCGGGAGGCGGTAAACCGTCCATCCGGCAGACATTACGGGATTATGCCCCGCCCGCCCCGGTGGTTTCCGGCGCGGAACCGAACCAGCGGAGGGAGGCGGCACTATGAGATACAGCGAGGGCCGCACGGTGGGACTGTACACAAAGGTGTCCCCGGAGGAAAAGGAGGTGATCGACCAGAAAATGGCCCTTCTGGGAACAACCAATCTGCGGGCGTATCTGCGGAAAATGGCGGTGGACGGGTATGTGGTTCAGTTGGATATGTCCAGCGTAGTGGAGCTGGTGAAGCGGCTGCGCTCCATTTCCAGCAATGTGAACCAGATCGCCCGCCGCTGCAACAGTACCCATAACCTCTACGCCCAGGATGTTGAAGATCTGCGCCAGGGCTATACTGAGGTTTGGCAGGGTATCCATGACCTGCTGAAGAAATTTGAAACGCTGTGACTACAGTGGCGGCGGGTGCGCGTCGTCGCAAAGTCCGCTCAACTCCGTTTCCGCCTTACGGCGAAAACTGCGCTCGCTCCCTTGCTCCTCCTTTCCCCACGCAACCCGCTTCGCTGGGCTTGCGTGGGGCCCCTTTTTATGTTCCCGCCGCCGCTTTTTTTCGTATTGGGGGTGATTTTATAGCAAGCGTTTCTAAAGAACAGATCGCACAAGCAAAGGAATGGGATCTGCTATCTTATTTACAAACCTATGAACCCCATGAGCTGAAACGGTGCGGCCCCCGCGAATACTGCACCCGCACCCATGACAGTTTGAAAATTTCAAATGGGAAATGGTGCTGGAACAGCCGGGGCATCGGGGGCCGGACGGCGTTGGACTATCTGATAAAAGTCCAAGGAATGGATTTTGTGAGCGCGGTAGAGGCCCTGTGCGGCTACCGCGCCCCGCCGCCACCGGAGCGGCCAAAACCAAAGCCACCGAAGTCCTTTGCGCTCCCGGAGGCCAGCCGCTTCCCCTCTGCAATGCTGGTCTATCTGCAAAGCCGGGGCATCCATCCAGACCTGATCCGGGAGTGCATCCAGGCAGGCAGTCTCTATGAAAGCCGCCGCTACCAGAACTGCGTCTTTGTGGGCAGGGACACAACAGGCTGTGCCCGCTTTGCCTGCCTGCGGGGGACACGGGGGAACTTCCGCATGGATGTGGAAGGGAGCGACAAGCGGTTCAATTTCTCCCTGCTGGCCGCTGACCCGAAATGCCCCAGGCTGGCCGTGGCGGAAAGCCCCATTGACGCACTCTCTCTGGCTACGCTGGTGCCGCTGTCCGGGGGCCAGCGGCGGGACAGCCATTACCTTTCCCTCGGCGGCACCGCGCCCCGTGCCATGCTCCAATTTCTTCACGATCATCCACACGTTACCCAGGTGAGCCTGTGCCTGGACAACGACAAGGCCGGAATCACGGGCATGGAGCGGTTGGAGCAGGCTATCCGGGAGGACACAGAGCTGTCCCGGCGGGTAACGCTGGTCTATCACAACCCACCGCCTGCGGAGCGTGGCAAGGACTACAATGAATTTCTCTGTGCCCATATCCAGGCGGCGCGGGAGAAGCAACACCAGATGAGAGGTAGATAAATTATTTATTTGTTGAAGCAAATGCCTCAAACAGTTTGTTGATAATATCAAGTGCAATTTCAAACTGTTCCGGTGGAAGTTTGCTCAGACGGTCAGATACACCATGGGCATCATTTTCAAGCATTTTGCCGAACAGGATAGAATCGCTGGAAATAGAGAGTGTTTCACAAATACGAATCAATGTCCCTACAGAAATGCCGACAACTCCCCGTTCTATATCTGAAACATTCTTTGTTGCAAGACAAACCAATTCTGCAAACCTATCTTGTGTCAACCCAGCCGCTTCCCTTGCAATTCTGATTTGGTTGCCAATTTTCACATTGATTTCCTTTTTCGTCCTCATAGTATCACCGCCTCACACCATTAGTTTATGTAATGTTAGTGTTGACAACAACACGGCTTGTGCTTTATAATTTATGGTGTCTGCAACACGACTTTTGCACAAGGCAACATCCGGAGTAAGGCATGGTGCGTTATACTCAGAAAGGAGACAGTTTTATAGCAATCTCACAGCTGTACCCACGAAAAACCATGCGCAGGCGGACACGGCAGCAGTCTATGGCAGAACGGCATGAATATGACCAGAAACCGGTGAAAACCAATGACGGAGAGTGGGTGTCCTCCTATAAGTGTTCGCCGGAAACTGCCGCCGAGGAATTTGAAATCAGCAAAAAAATATACACCCAGCTTACCGGGCGCAAACAGTCTCCAGATCATGATATTATTATGTACCTGATTATGCAGTCCTTTAAGCCTGGGGAAATCAGCCCCGAACAGGCCAACCGTCTCGGCTATGAGCTTGCCATGAAATTTACCGGGGGAAAGCATCAGTTTGTGGTGGCTACTCATGTGGACAAAGCCCATATCCATACCCACATAGAATTTAACAGCACCAACCTGAACTGTGACGGCAAATTCCAGAATGTCAAAAACTCGGCGTTCATCCTGCGGCGGCTCAATGACGAGCTGTGCAGAGCGCACGGCCTCTCTGTAATCGAAAACCCAAAACCAAGCGCCAAGAAGCGGAAGGAGCTGGCGGCGGCACAGTATGGCGTCAGCCATAAGGAGCAATTGCGACAGGCCATTGACCGGGTGCTGCCAGGGTGTAGGGACTACGAGGACTTTTTGGCAAAAATGCGGGCTGAGGGCTACGAAGTCAAGGAAGGGAAAACACTGTCGTTCCGTGCCCCCGGCTGGGACCGTTTTACCCGTTCCTCCAAGCTGGGGAGCAGCTATACCAAGGATGCCCTGCGGGAGCGCTGCACCACCCGGCGCGGGCACTCCACAACGGCGCAAAAGCCGTTCCTGCGGGATGGTCGAACCGTCAACCTGCTTATCGACATTCAAGCAAAAATGGCCGCTGGAAAGGGCGCGGGCTATGAGCGGTGGGCCAAGATTTTCAATCTGAAGGAAGCGGCCAAAACCCTCAACTTCCTGACCGAGAATGGTCTTACCGACTACGACGAGTTAGCGGCAAGGGCGGCGCAGGCTGGGGACAGATTCGACGCGGCGTCCCGCCAGATCAAGCAGCTGGAAGCGCGTATGGCCGAGACGGCCCAGCTAAAGACCCATATCATCAACTATTCCAAAACACGCGAGGTCTATGCCGCGTATAAGAAATCCCGCCACAAAAAGGAGTTCCGGGCAGAGCATGGGGCTGAGATCGCCCAGCATGAGGCGGCGAAACGAGCCTTTGACGCCCTGGGCGGCAAGCCGGTCCCCAAGGTGGCCCAGCTTTCCCAGGAGTACGCCGCCCTGCTGGCAGAGAAGCAGGAGCAGTACGCGGAATATCAGGCGGCGCGGCAGGATATGCTCACCTACCGCACGGCAAAGCAAAATGTAGATAAGATCCTTGGCGTGGAGCCAGTGGAGCCGGAACAGAACCAGGAACAGGCAACAGACCGCTGACACAAAAATCACCCATGCCGAAGCTGGCATGGGTGATTTTTTATGGGCTGAAACCATTCCGCCCTTCACTGATCATCTTTGTAGAGGATCACCGGACATTGTTTGATTTTCTTTCCAACCTTACGCCGCTGCAAGGCAAATACCATATCGTCGGAGCGTTCAAAGAATCCGCTGCCCTTCTTCCAGCTCATGCCGCATCTGCAATGCTGCAAGCCGATGAACTGCTGCTTCATTTTCCTGCCGCAGTTAGGACACACTTTGTTGCTGTTCCCTTGCTTTTTAGACGCAGGCTGGGGACTTGGGGGCGGCGCATTTTCTGGAAGTCCATTTTCTTTGATACGGGCCTCATAGCAGAGAAGTTCAGAAAGAAATTTCTGATGCACTTCATCATAGGGAACCCATATACAAGTGGAGACTATTTTTTCATACACCTTGTCCGTGATCGCAGATGCCGCCTCGCCCTCCGGGATTTTTCCGTGTTCCCGGTAATACTCACAAACGGACTTAAACATCCAGTCTGCGATTTTGGCTTTGTGCTTCTGCCGCAAGTCCGCATAGGTCCTGTTGGGCTGCATCTGTCTTTTATAAGCGAGTGAAGGCCGATGCTTCTTCATGGTTATGACCATACCTTTCCGCTGCGCTCCAAGGCACCAAAGGGGATGAAACACCGGTGGCTCTAACGCAGCGAGTCAAAATTTGTTAGAATAGGTTTGAGGAAACAGGCACACTACA
>CAJTGJ010000038.1 GCA_910575695.1 Oscillospiraceae bacterium
AGGCCAGCCACGGCCTCCGCCAAGATGCGGACGCAGGAATACACCGCCGTCATCTGCATGGCGCTCCGCTCGGTGACAGTTTTGCCGGAGGTGGAGCCGCCAAAGAAAAATGTGTAGGCGCTCCCGGCTGTGCTGTTCTGGGGAGCGTCCCGCGAATGGAACAAACTGCTGAAAAAGCCCATAGAGATCACACTCCTTTTCTGGAAATGGGCAAAAGAAAAGCACCATCACTCTTGGAAAGTGGAGGGTACTGTGGTATGATATATAAAGCGAGAGCCACTACAGTAAGTTCGAAAACTTAAAATAAGATGAGTTTAGAAAGAGAGTCTATATGGATTATAAAGTGATATGTGATAAAGTACGCAAAGTTTGTCCCGGATTTCGGGAATCTGATGCAAAAAAAGGCATCAAAGAGATTCTATTAACAGATTATCAAAGTGAAACTATGGTAAATGTCGCTGCTTTTTTCTGGACACATAATGAAGAAAAATTTGCTCAAGAACTCCTTTTTGATATTTTCTGTGGTTCTTCTGGTAAACTTTATGAAACTATGGTTTACGGCTGGTTGATCGAACATAGTATTCCGTTTATTCCGCAGCCACAAATTCCAGCAGAGGATTGTTTTAAGAAAAGTGCTGCTCACTATAATGCGGACGGCCAATTTGCACGGGAAAGTCCCGTTGTATTTGATATAAAGCAATTCGGAATCGGCGCAACTCACCTTAAAGATTTGGAACGTTTTTTGATGGATGAATTTCCTGAGTATCTAATTCAAGTTGGTGGTACATTGAATTGTTCAAGCAATGAAATAGAGAAAGGTCTTTTAAGTAAAAAGGCAGACATTGTCAACGAAATTAGAAATCAAATTGAATCTGGTGAAAAATATTGCATCGTATTTTCACCACCCACTTTCAAAAATATTGAAATACGATGTGTTCCACGTTCAAGAGGTGTTTCGTCCTGTGTTTCAAGTTTGGATATAACGGAATGGGCGAAAAAGAATCGCTTTTATTCACTTGGACATAGCTCACAGTTTTGCATAAACACCCCGTACATAATTTTTTATCCATTCGACCAGTCTCTTGATCCGCATTTATCCAATGCTGATGATAAAGATGTGGCTTGGCAATTACGACTTCTTTGTAGGCGTATGTTTATGGAATTGCCCAGAATTCATGATAGATTTATTAGTGAATTCGATGGAAAGGCGAAAAATGGGGTTTCTGTTGCCAGCGCATCAAAGAAAGTTTCCGCAGTGGTCTTTTTGGATGTCACGGCAAAACATGAATATCACTCTTGTCGAATGTGGGCATTTGTCAACCCCAATGCGGACAACCCACTATATAGTTATCAAGTTCACCAATGGTTTAAGCTGAACGGTGCCTTTGTAGATGATTTTCAATTCGATAACTATTGATAAATAAGTTCAAATAAAAAGCAGCCCCCGGCTGTCATACACGCTTTCGCTGGTATCGTTGCCGCAACGGATAGCCCTGTCCAGGGCCATCACCGTGGCAACGGCACCATCTATTTTTTCGGTAGACTTTTCTTTGTCTGGCTTGATGTTGCCAGCCGGGTCGGTACGGATGTAGATGTTGTCCATCATCCAGCGTAGCACCGGGTGACCGCCGTGGGCCACACGCTCCTCCAGCACCAGCTTCATCAGTTCCTTGGTGGGTGGGGACATATCCTTGAAACCCTGCCCGAAGGGAACCACGGTGAAACCCATGCCCTCCAAATTCTGCACCATCTGAACAGCGCCCCAGCGGTCAAAGACGATCTCCCGGATGTTGAACCGCTCTCCCAGCCGCTCGATGAACTTCTCGATGTAGCCGTAATGGACTACATTTCCCTCGGTGGTCTGTAGGAAACCCTGTTTTTCCCACACATCGTAAGGGACATGGTCGCGCCGGACGCGGAGATCGAGGTTATCCTCTGGAATCCAGAAGTACGGGAGAATGCTGTATTTATCGTCCTCGTCCAGCGGAGGGAACACCAGCACGAAGGCCGTGATGTCGGTGGTGGAGGAAAGGTCCAGTCCGCCGTAGCAGACCCGGCCCTCCAAGCTGTCCTCGTTGGCGGCAAAGGCACACTTGTCCCACCGCTCCATCGGCATCCAGCGCACCGCTTGTTTTACCCACTGATTGAGGCGGAGCTGCCGGAAGGAGTTCTCCTCGGCGGGATTCTGCTTGGCGGAGTTACACGCAGCCCGTACCTTGTCGATGCCTACCGTAATGCCCAAGGAGGGATTGGCCTTCTTCCACACCTTGGGGTCCGTCCAATCGTCCCCCTCGTCCGCGCCGTAGATTACAGAGTAAAAGGTGGGGTCGCTCTTCCGGCCCTCCAAGATATCCTTGGCCTTCTGGTGTGTCTCGTAGCAGATGGAGCGGGTGTCGGTGCCAGCGGTGGTGATGAGGAAGTAGAGCGGCTGCATCCGGGCATCGCCGGAGCCTTTGGTCATGACATCGAACAGCTTTCTGTTGGGTTGGGTGTGCAGCTCGTCAAAGACCACCCCGTGGATGTTGAATCCATGCTTGCTGTACGCCTCCGCCGAAAGCACCTGGTAAAAAGAATTAGTAGGCGTGTAAATGATGCGCTTGGAGGCGGTGAGGATTTTGACCCGCCTGCTGAGAGCCGGACACATCCGCACCATATCCGCCGCCACATCGAACACGATCCCGGCCTGCTGGCGGTCGGCGGCGCAGCCGTAGACCTCGGCCCGCTCCTCGCCATCGCCGCAGGTGAGCAGGAGCGCCACAGCCGCCGCCAGCTCCGACTTGCCCATTTTCTTGGGAATCTCGATGTAGGCGGTATTGAACTGGCGGTAGCCGTTGGGTTTGAGAGTGCCGAATACATCCCGGATGATCTGTTCCTGCCAGTCGATGAGTTCAAAGGGCTTTCCGGCCCAAGTTCCTTTGGTGTGGCAGAGGCACTCGATGAACCCCACAGCGTAGTCAGCGGCCTCCTTGCTGTATGTGGAGTCCTTGGCTTTGAACGGAGTGGGCTTGTATTTTCTCAGCTTGCGCATAGCGGGTCACCTCCAAAATGGCATAAAAAATGACCTGCCCAACGGCAAGCCAGTAACGAGCAGCAGCCCCGGAGGGCTGGTGCTGTGGTGTATTCGGTTTTGGTTCAGCTCACCAGGGGCATCCACTGTTCTCGTGGCCCCGCGTGTCGTAGAGCATATCCTCAACGCTGGCGTAATGCTGGAGCCGGGCCAGCTCCTCTCGGAGCCGGTAGATTTCCTCGTACAGCCCATCGTAGGCTCCGGCTGGGGCGAATCCGCAGCCAAGCTCCTCATCCGCCGCGATCCACCGCTCCATCTCGTCAATCTTCTTGACGATCTCCTTCTTCTGTCTGGTCATCGTCCGGCACTCCCCTCAGTTTGCCATCGCCCAGGCAATGGCGTGGCCGTTGTCCTCGAAGGTGTCCTCGGAGATGCTGACCAGCTCCACCCGGCCCTCGCAGGTGTGGTCGGCGGTGGCGAAGCGGTAGGTGGCCCCGTAGTAGCACCGCCCGTTGGGGTTGTAGTAGTAGCCCGCGACCAGGATGCGGTCACCGAAGGTGAGAATGGCCCCACCGCCGTGCATCATCTTCAGTTCGAGGTCCTCCGGGGTAGTGGTTCTCTGGAGCCGGTAGGTGTCGGCCTTGGCTGCGGTCTTGCTGTTCATCTTGGTTTTCATGGTGTTGCCCTCCGTTTTGTGTGTTTTCCCTTTCGGTAGTGACATATTCGCTCTAAACGGAGATAATAGCAAGACAATTCGGAACATGATCTGCACAAAGATACACGGCTGAAACTGTGTAGATTATGGAACAGGACAACGAGGAACAGAGCCTCTCGGCTCCGCTCCCGTGAGGGCGCTGCTCAGTGTTCATATGAATGGCTCCTATTAGGAACACTGTAATATCAAGGCTTTTCGGAGCCTACAACCACAAAAAAATATAATCAGAGCTATCACATTACGCAAAAAGCCGTCCGGCATGAAAAAACGGGCGGCTTTTTTGCGTGGATAGCCGGGAGGGAGGCGAAAAAATAGTAACAAAGTTTTAGCGCGAGATTTGTGCAACATTCACGAAATTAAAAAAGGAGGTAACGAATGGCAGACGAAAAACTGAACACCAGCCCGGCGGAAAATCCCCAGCCCAGCCTGTTTGATACGGGCCCGGCGGACAATCCCGCCCCGGAAACACCCACGCCGGAGCCCCCGGCCCCGGAGGTCAACACTCCCGAGCAGGCCGCTGGGGAGCCCCCGGAGCAGGATGCCCCCGCTGGAGCCCCCGGCGAGGTGAATGTCTCCGCTGACCAGATTGAAAAGCTGATGGCGGAGAAACGGGCGGCGGAACGTGCGGAGGTGGAGAAGAACGAGCCGCCCGAGCCGGAACAGCCGCCCGCCCCTGGCCCGGAGGAAAAACCCGGCAAGGCTGAAAAGCCCGGCAAGGAGGCGAAAGCCCCCAAGGGCAGGGCCGCCAAAGAAAAAGCTCCCGCCCCGGAGGAAAAGCCCAAAGGCAAACGGGGCCGCAAGCCCAAAGAGGAAAAAGCGGAGCCCGGCTCACCGGGAGGGACGGGGGCCCGCAAGGGCCGCCCACCCAAGGCTGACAAGGCGGCCCCCGACAAGCCCCCGTCCCCACCTCGAGACAAAATGTCCCAAAGCAAGGGCCAGACCGCCCCGGCAAAGGAAGAGGCCCCCGCCGCTCCCACGCCCGCGCCGGAACAGCCCGCCGAGCCCCGGGACGCCACCCGCCCCGAAAAGGAAGAGATTGTTTATCTCGAGCTCTCGGAGCTGTTCCCGTTCAAAGACCATCCCTTTGGAGTCCGTGACGATGCGGAAATGAAAGGGCTTGTGGAGTCCGTCAAGGACAACGGCGTACACCAGCCCGCGCTGGTGCGCCCCCGTGAGGGCGGCGGCTATGAAATCATCGCGGGCCACCGCCGCCAGCGGGCCAGTGAGCTGGCCGGGTTTGTAAATATGCCGTGTATCGTCCGCAACATGACGGACGATGAGGCCGTCCTTGCGATGACGGATGACAACCTGCGCCACCGGGAAAAGATTTTGCCGATGGAAAAGGCCCAGTCGCTGAAAATGCAGGTGGAGGCCATCAGCCACCAGGGGACGCGGCTGGAGGGCGTGGCCGCCGGGGACGTTGGAAAACGCTCCACGGAAATCGTGGGGGAACGCAACGGCATGAACTACAAGCAGGTACAGCGGTATATCCGGCTGACCGAGCTTGTGCCGGAGCTCCAGTCTATGGTGAACGAGAAAAAGCTGTCCTTTACCCCCGCCGTGGAAATCTCGTTCATCAAACCGAAAAACCAGAGGTTTATCGCCGTTTCCATTGAGGGCGAGCAGTCCTCCCCCTCTCTGTCCCAGGCTCAGGAGCTCCGCAAGCTGGACAAGGAGGGGAAACTGAATGGCGATGTGATTGACGGCATTTTGAGCCGCGAGAAAAAGGAGGTAGACAAAGTGATTATTTCCGCCGCTGAACTGGGCAAGTATTTTGGCAAGGATGCCACGCCCCGGGAGATGAAAGACCAGATCATGTCCCTGCTGGACGCATGGAAAGAGAAACAGCCCCCGGAGCGCACCGCCCCGGAGAAAAAGACCGACCGGGAAAAGTAAGCCTTGAGACATTTTGTCCCGAGGCTTTTCTTCTGCCCGCGCCCCATCCCCGCGCCTTTCATGGCGTTCTTTTAGAGAGGGGCTCTGGTGGTATATCCCCCGTCGCCGCCTACTACTGAGCACAGCCGGGAGTGGGCAGTCAAGGGGCGGAACGCCCGCCGCCTGCGGCGGCTTGCCCTTGACGGCCCGCCCCGGCTGTGCCACCCCTCCCGGCGCGGCGGGGGATATATCCTCCAGAGCCGCCCCCTTTCCCATGAATGGGAAAGGGCGGGGGGATTGGGTTGAACGACAACTATTAAATATCGGAGGTAAACGACTATGAAACGACCCCTTGCTTACATTACCGCCGCCTGGTATGGCGGCGACACAGAAAACGCGGAACTGGCCGCGCAGTACTGCCGCTCCGTCTATGATGCGGGCTTTGCCCCTATCTGCCCCGCGCTGTTCCTGCCCCTTTTCCTCAATGATGCGGTTCCCGAGGAGCACAAGAGCAGCATCGACATTGGCCGCGACCTGCTCCGGCGCTCCCGGGTGCTGGTGGTGTGCGGGCATACCGTCACCGAGTCCATGAAAAACGACATCGCGGTGGCCCAGCGGCTGGGCATCACCGCCACCACGCTGGAGGGCATCCTGACCGTCAAGGGCCAGGGCCGCCGCTGACGTGGCCGGGCTGTTCGAGGCGCACGTCACCAACCTGGGGAAATACAACGTGGGAGTGCTGGCCGGGGAGCCGCTGACGTTCCCCGCCAGCCCCCAGGCGGTGCAGGCGCTCTTAAAGGAAATCGGCGTGGACGGCATACGGTATGAGGAAATCTTCATCGCCTGCTATGACTTCGGCGGGAAACTGCCGGAGCTCCAGCAGTGCCTTGGTGAATATGAAAGTCTGGACGAGCTGAACCATCTGGCCTGCCTGCTCTCGGAGCTCTCCCCGGATGACCTTGAAAAATTCGGGGCGGCCCTCAACATGGGGACGCATACCTCCGACCTTGCGGACGTTATCAACCTTGCGGAAAATTTGGACAGCTTTGAATTTTACCCGGATATTGAAAGCGAGGAAGATTTAGGCCGCTACTTCACGGAGGATTTGGCGATACCCGCCGAGCTGAAAGACTATTTCGACTATGAGGCATACGGGCGGGATTTATCCACCAACGAGGGCGGCCACTTTGCCCCCGGCGGCTATATCGTCCAGACTGGCGGTGTTAAGGAAATCTATCACGGGATAGAGGACATCCCCAAAGAGCACAAGGTTTTTGCCCTCCCCCAGCTCTCCATCCGGGAGCAGATGGCCGCCTATAAGGAGGTGATAGACCGCATCCCCCCGGCGGCTGACCGGGCCCGCCCGGAAACGGCCCGGGAGGGGCGTTGACTTCGAGACAAATTGTCCCAAAGGCCGGAGGGCCTATCCCCGCGAAAGGAGGCGGTTTTGATTGATTGACGAAGATGTTTCCCGGCGCACGATAGCACTTTCTATCAGAACGGGAAAGCTCACGGCCCGGGCCCTTGCCTATGCGCTCCAGGCGGCTGGCCGGAAGATACAAAAGGAACGCCGGGCCCACCAGACGCCCCACGGCAGGCAGAGCGTGAAAAAGCTGATGGCCCACGGCGCGGCAACGAACAGCATCGAGCTCACCGGGGCCCCGAAAGACTTTGACCGGGTGGCCCGGAAGTGGAATGTTGACTACGCCTTTTACAAGACCGGGCCGGACAAATATCTGCTGTTCTTCAAGTCCGGGCAGGCGGACGCTGTTACCGCTTGTTTTTCGGAATACTCCCGCCGGGTGCTGAACAAGGCCAAAAGCGACCGCGTCCCTATCCGGGAACAGCTCAAACGGGCCGCCGCCGAGATACTGCGCCAGCCCGCGCCCCAAAAGAAAGACCGCGTAAAGGAGGCCGCCCATGAGGACAGATAAACTGAAAAAATATCTTTTGCCGAACCTGCCCTATCTGTTCATCGGGTGGGCCTGCCTAAAGGCGGGGACGGCCTACCGCATGGCGGCGGGGGCGGATTTGGCCCACAAGCTGGTGGGGATGGTGGCGGCCCTCGGCCCGGCCTTTGCCGACTTCGCGCCGGGGCTCCACCCCTTTGACTGGCTCGTTGGCATTGTGGGGGCCGTTGCCATCCGGCCGATTATCTATCAGAAAAGCAAAAAAGCCCAAAAGTACCGCCGGGACGAGGAATACGGCTCGGCCCGCTGGGGAACGGAAAAGGACATCAAGCCTTTCACCGACCCGAAATTTGAAAACAACATCATTCTGACCGGGACGGAGTTCCTCACCACCAACACCCGGCCCGCCGTCCCCGCCAACGCCCGCAATCTGAATTGCTGTGTGGTGGGCTCCAGCGGTTCCGGCAAGACCCGGTTTTGGCTCACCCCGCAACTGCTCCAGGCCCATTCCTCCTATGTGGTGGTAGACCCAAAGGGCGGGGTGCTGGAGCAGGCCGGGTATTTCCTGCAAAAGAAAAAGGGATATAAAATCAAAGTTTTTAACAGCATCGACTTTTCCAAGTCCATGCACTATAACCCGCTGGCCTATATCCGCAACGAGGCCGATATTCTGAAATTTGTAAACACGCTGATAGCCAACACCAAAGGCGAGGGCAAGGAGGGCGACCCGTTCTGGACAAAATCAGAAACGCTTTTATACTGCGCCCTTATCGCCTATATCATTTTCGAGGGCCCCGCCGAGGATCGGAACATGAACACGCTGGTTGACATGATTTCCGGCATGGAGGTCAAAGAGGACGATGACGATTTTATGAACGCGGTGGACTATATGTTCGCCGGGCTGGAAAAGCGAAAGCCGGACTGTTTCGCGGTCAAGCAGTACAAAAAGTACAAGCTGGCCAGCGGCAAGACAGCCCGCTCCATACTGATTAGCTGTGGCGCGAGGCTGGCCCCCTTTGACATCCCCCAGCTTAGGGAGATTATGAGCTATGACGAAATGGAGCTTGACAAGCTGGGGGACAGGCGGACGGCGGCTTTCTTCATCATCAGCGATACCGACACGACCTATAACTTCATCGTGGCCCTTGCCTTTTCGCAGATGTTCAATCTCCTTTGTGAACGGGCGGACAACGTACACGGGGGCCGCCTGCCCCATCATGTGCGGGTGCTGTGGGACGAGGCCGCCAACACCGGGCAAGTCCCCAACCTTGAAAAGCTGGTGGCGGTCATCCGCTCCCGGGAGGTCAGTCTGACGCTGTTCTACCAGCAGTTAGCCCAATGTAAAGCAATCTATGACAAGAACGCCGAGACGATACTCGGCAACATGGACAGCGTGGTATTCCTCGGGGGCCGGGAGGCCAGCACCATCAAGGAGATTTCCGAGAACTGGCTGGGAAAGGCCACCATCTCCATGCAGACCGAGGGCCGCTCCCGCGGGCAGTCGGAAAGCTACAGCCAGAACACCCAGCGGCTGGGCCGGGAGCTTATGACCCCCGCCGAGCTTGCCACCATGCCCGGCGACAGGTGCATCCTGCAACTGCGGGGCCTGCCGCCGTTCTATTCCAGAAAGTACGATTTGAAACAGCATCCCAACTACCGATACACGGCGGAGGCGGACAAAAAGAAAAACGCCTTTTCGCTGGAGCGGCTGATAAACCGCCGCATGAAAACGCTCAATCCCAACGAGCAGTACACTGTGTACGAGGCGGACGTGCCGGACGGAACGGGCATAGACGAGGACGAGGACATCCTGAACTATGACGATTTGGACGACCCGGACGCTTTTGTATAAACTTTGGGACAAAACGTCCCAAAGCGTCACCTGCCGCAATCCTGCGGCTTTTTTTGTTGCCGGGGCAATCCCCGGAGAAATGGAGGATTTATGGCTTTCTTCGCATCCGCTATCACTACTTTGCAGACCCTCGTTATCGCGCTGGGCGCGGGCCTCGGCGTTTGGGGCGTTGTCAACCTGCTGGAGGGCTACGGCTCGGACAACCCGGGCTCCAAGTCCCAGGGCATGAAACAGCTTATGGCTGGCGGCGGCATCATCGTCATCGGCACGACCCTCATCCCCCTGCTGTCGGGGCTGTTTTAAGGGCGGCGGCCTATGGACTTTCTCACCGACTGGCTCACAGACTGGCTGAAAGAGCTGCTGATTGGCGGCATCATGGGGAACCTTGAGGGGCTCTTTGATACCGTCAATGCCCAGGTCGGAGAGATCGCGGTGCAGGTAGGGACGACCCCGGCGGCATGGAACGCCGGGGTTTTCTCCCTTATCCGCCAGCTTTCCGAGACGGTGATTTTACCCATCGCCGGGCTGGTGCTGACCTTTGTAGCCACCTATGAGCTGATACAGATGCTCCTTGAAAAAAACAATATGCACGAAGTAGACGTGGCGAACCTCTACAAATGGATGTTCAAGACCGCGTGTGCGGTGCTGATACTCTCCAACACATTCAATATCGTCATGGCCGTTTTTGACGTGTCGCAGAACGTGATTTCCCGTTCCGCCGGGCTGATACAGGGCTCCACGGCGGTTTCCGGGGATATGTTGAACAACCTCCAGACCACGCTGGAGGGGATGGATTTGGGCCCGCTTTTGGGGCTGTGGCTCCAGTCCTCCGTCATCGGCCTTACCATGCAGGCGCTTGGCATCATCATTTTTGTGCTGGTCTACGGCAGGATGATAGAAATATATCTGCTGACCAGCCTTGCGCCCATCCCCGTGGCGACCCTCTCCAACCGTGAGGTGGGCGGCATGGGGCAGAACTACCTAAAATCCCTGTTCGCCGTGGGCTTTCAAGGGATGCTTATTCTGGTATGCGTGGGCATCTATGCGGTGCTGGTGCAGGGCATCGCCGCCGGGGGCGACCCTATCGGCGCGATATGGGGAACTGTGGGCTATACGGTGCTCCTTTGTTTCATGCTCTTTAAGACCGGGACAATCGCCCGCAGCATCTTCGGGGCCCACTGATTAGCGGCACTTTGAGACAAAATGTCCCAAAGCCGGGAAAGGAGGCCGGATATGCCGAGGCGGTACAAACTGGGCCCGGACGGGGAAATGCGCCGGACGTGGGACGGCAAACTTCCGGAGGAATTTGGCCAGCGGGATATGCTGGCGTTCATGGCTGATACAGACCTGCGCTTGAGCGGGAAAGTATCAAAAGAAACACTCGCCGCGATAAACGCGGCGGGCTACGACTATGAGGGCGGGGCCGTCATGCCCCGGCCCGGAAAGGAGGACGAGGATTTGAGCAAGGATATAATACTGACCCCGGAGCAGATTGCCGCCGAGGAGCGGCGCTGGCTGTTTGAGGCTCCCATCGCGGAGCTGGCCGAGGTCAAGGGCGTTACTATTGACGAGGCTGTGAAGATGCGGACGGATGCCGTTCTGCAAGAGGCCGCTATCCCCATCGAGGTTTCGGTGCGGCCCATTGAGCCCCAGGGCAAGCTGATTGGCTTTGCCAGCGTGAACTTCGGCGGCGTGGTGGTGGACGACTTCAAGGTGGTGAACGGGCAGAACGGTATCTTTTTGGGCGCTCCCAGCAAGCCTGACCCCACCAGCAGGACGGGCTACCGCTCCACGGTGCGTATCACAGACCGGGCCACCCAGGAACGGCTGAACGCGGCGGGGGTGGAGGCTTACCATACGGCTGTGGAAAAGCTGATTGCCCGGGCCGAGGCGGTGCGCCCCGCGCCCATCCGGGAGCAGATGGACAAGGCGGGAAAGGAGGCCGCGCAGAAAAACGCCGCCCGCTCCGCCCCCGCAAAAGGAAAGGAGGGACGGGATGCAAGGTAGCCCCACTTCGGGACAATTTGTCCCAAAGGAACCGGGCGGCGGCGTGGGGCCCTCGGGCTTATACCTTATGGACGGCATCGCGGGCCTGCGCTCCCTCCCGGAGCACTCCGTTGATATGCTCTTGACCGACCCGCCCTACGGCACGACCCGCAACTACTGGGACGTGCCTTTGCCGCTCCCGGAACTGTGGGAGGCGGTGCGCTGGGCGGTCAAGCCCTCCGGGGCGGTGCTGTTCTTCGCACAATGCCCCTACGACAAGATTTTGGGCGCGTCCAACCTCTCCATGCTCCGCTATGAGTGGGTGTGGTACAAGAGCCGCTGTACCGGGTTCCTCAACGCCCGCCGCGCCCCGCTGAAAAAGACGGAGAACATACTGGTATTTTACCAAAAGCTCCCCCTCTACAATCCGCAGTTTGAGCAGGGCAAGCCCTACAAGAAAATCGCGTCCCAGCGCGACCAGAGCCCCAACTACGGAAAATTTGTCCGCTCCGGCAGCGGCTCGGAGGACGGGCGGCGGTTCCCGGGGAACCTGCTTTCATTCCAGACGGTGGCCCGTACCGTCCACCCCACCCAAAAGCCCGTGGAGCTGTGCGAGTATTTCATCAAGACCTACACCGACCCCGGCCAGGTGGTGGCGGACATCTGCGCGGGCTCCGGCACGACTGCCGTGGCCGCCGTCAACACGGGCCGGGAATTTATCTGCTTTGAGACGGCCCCGGCCTTTTTCGGCCCGGCCACGGAGCGCATTGAACAGGCGCGGGCGGCGGTGGCCGCTGGCGGAAAGGGGGTATGACTATCGGAAACTATTCTGTGATATACGCCGACCCGCCCTGGCGGTACGCCCAAAAGGGCCTGCAAGGGGCGGCGGAGCGGCATTACCCGACCATGAGCATTGAGGAATTGTGCGCGCTGCCCGTGGCTGACCTGGCGGCCCCGGACAGCGTTCTTTTCATGTGGGCCACGTTCCCCCAGCTCCCGGAGGCCCTGCGGCTTATCAAGGCGTGGGGCTTTCAGTATAAGTCCGTGGGCTTTGTCTGGCTGAAAAAGAACAAAAAGGCGGACAGTTGGTTTTACGGGCTGGGATTTTGGACGCGGGCCAATGCGGAGGTGTGCCTGCTGGCGACCCGGGGCCATCCCCGGCGCAAGGCCCCCAACGTCCACCAGTTCATTATCTCCCCTATCGAGGGCCACAGCAAAAAGCCGGACGAGGCCCGGGAGAAAATCGTGGCCCTTATGGGGGATGTACCCCGCGTGGAGCTGTTCGCCCGACAGACCGTCCCCGGCTGGGACGTGTGGGGAAACGAGGTGGAGCCCACGCCGGGACTTCAAAGTTTCGGGACCCCCGCAAAATCGAATGATTTTGTGGGGAGAGGAGGCACAACGGAACGGGGCGAGCTTTGGGACAAAATGTCCCGAAGTGAGCGGAGTGAAGTTTGTGCCGACGAGTCCCAAAGGGAATTGAGAAATTGAGAAAGGAGGCTAAAAATGCCCTATGTAAACGTACCTAACGACTTATCCAAAATCAAGACAAAAGTTGCCTTTAACCTCACGAAACGCCAGCTTGTGTGTTTCGGCGGCGCGGCCCTTGTGGGAGTCCCCTCCTACCTGTTTACCCGGAGCGCCCTGGGGAACACGGCGGCTTTGTTCCTGATGCTGGGCATCATGCTCCCGGCGTTTCTGCTGGCGATGTATGAGAAAGACGGCCTGCCGCTGGAAAAGGTGGTGAAGAACATCATCCGGGCCCGGTATCTGCGGCCCGGCGTGAGGCCCTACCAGACCGGGAATATCTACGCGCCCTTTACCGGGCAGGCGGGAAAGGAGGCAGTGAATGGAAAACCGAAAAAGCAGGCGAAAGAATAAGGCGGCACTGTCCGCCCAGCAGTCCATCCCCTATGTAGCGATGCACCCGGACGGCGTGTGCCAGCTCCCCGGCGGGCTCTACACGAAAACCGTGGAATATGAGGACATCAATTATTCCGTGGCATCCACCGAGGATCAGTCCGCGATTTTCAGCGGGTGGAGCGCGTTCCTCAACTACTTCGACAGCGCACTCCCCGTCCAGCTCTCCTTTATCAACCGCCGCTCCCACTCCACCAGCCGCTACCATGTGAACATCCCCGCCCAGGAGGACGATTTTGACAGCATCCGGGGCGAGTTCGTGGGGATGCTGAAAAGGCAGATTGCCCGGAGCAACAACGGCATTGAACGCTCCAAATATATCACCTTTGGCGTTCCCGCCGAGGGCATCGCCTCCGCCCGGCCCCGGCTTGACCGGGTGGAGGCGGACGTGATGGGCAACCTCCACCGGCTGGGCGTTCCCTCGGCCCCTTTAGACGGGCGGGAGCGGCTGGCCCTCCTGCATGGGCAGATGCACCCGGGGCGGCGGGAGCCGTTCCGCTTTAGCTGGGCGGATATTTCCAAAACGGGCATGGGGACAAAGGACTTCATCACCCCCAGCGGCGGCTTTGACTTTAGGGGCTCCCGGTTCTTCCGGGTGGGCGGCTTTTGGGGCGCGGCGTCCTATCTTCAGATTTTGGCGTCCGAGCTCTCCGACCGCCTTTTGCGGGAAATTTTAGAGCTGGACGCGGAGCTCACCGTCACCATGCACATACAGACCGTTGACCAGCTCAAGGCGATAAAGACCATCAAGGGGAAAATCTCTGACATTGACAAGATGAAAGTGGAGGAGCAGAAAAAGGCCGTCCGCGCCGGGTATGACATGGATATTCTTCCCCCCGACCTTATCACGTTCAGCAAGGACGCGGCGGAGCTTTTGGGGGATTTGCAGTCCCGGAATGAGCGGATGTTCCTTTTGACGTTCACCGTCATCAACCTTGCCCCCACCCGCCAGCGGCTGGAGAATGACGTGTTCACCGTCTCCGGCATCGCGCAGAAATACAACTGCGCCTTAAAGCGGCTGGACTGGCAGCAGGAGCAGGGCTTTATGTCCTCGCTGGCCCTCGGTTATAACGAGGTGCAGATACAGCGGGGCATGACCACCAGCTCCACCGCGATTTTCATTCCCTTTATGACCCGGGAGCTCCGCATGGGCGGGCAGGCCCTCTACTACGGCATGAACGCCCTTTCCCACAACGTCATCATGGCAGACCGCAAAAAGCTGAAATCCGCAAACGGGATGTATCTCGGCTCCACGGGCTCCGGCAAGAGCTTTGCCGCCAAGCGGGAATTGATAAACGTGTTTCTTGCCACGGGGGACAGAATTATCATCGTTGACCCGATGGGGGAATATTCCCCGCTGGTGCGGCGGCTGGGCGGGCAGGTCATTGAAATTGCCCCGGACAGCCCCCACCATATCAACCCGATGGATATTGAAATGGGCCTCAATGACGAGGACAGCCCCCTTTCCATGAAAGCGGATTTTCTTCTTTCCCTCTGTGAGCTGGTGGTGGGCGGCAAGGACGGCCTGCAACCCATAGAGAAAACCGTGATTGACCGCTGTGTGCGGCTGGTGTACCGGGAGCTTGCGCTGGGGCTGGAGGGCGCGAAAATGCCCCTGCTCCAGGACTTGTACGAGGAGCTTTTGAAACAGCCGGAGCCGGAGGCAAAACGTGTGGCAACGGCCCTTGAGCTCTACTGTACGGGCTCCCTTAACCTGTTCAACCACCCGACCAACGTGGACTTGAGCTCCCGGGTGGTGTGCATCGTTCTGAAAGGGCTGGGGGAGAACCTCCGCAAGATTGCGATGCACGTCACCAACGAGTTTGTCACTTCGGCGGTGAACACCAACTACAAAAACGGCGCGGCGACCTGGTGCTACTTTGACGAGTTCCACATCCTCCTGCGCGACCCGCTGACCGCCAGCTACTTTGTGGCGGTGTGGAAGATGCTCCGAAAAAAGGGCTGTGTCCCCAGCGCATTGACGCAAAACGTGAAAGACCTTTTGGCCAGCCGGGAAATCGAGAACATACTGGACAACACCGATTTTCTCGTTTTGCTCTCCCAGGCCCAGAGCGACCGGGCCATCATCGCAAAACAGCTCGGCATTTCCGAGCACCAGCTTTCCTACATTACCCACAGCAATTCCGGCGAGGGCCTGCTGTTCTATGGGAATGTGACGATACCATTTGTTGACCGTTTCCCCAAGGGGGAGATTTACAACCTGCTCACCACCCGCCCGGAGGATATTGCCAATGACCAGAGGAACGAATAGCGCCGGGCCCGCCGGGGACAAAACCACTTCGGGACAAAATGTCCCAAAGTCCCCCAAAGGGCTCAAAAACAAAAAATCCAAGTTCCGCATGGAAAGCGAACAGGAAAAAATCAGCAAATCCAAGCTCCGCATGGAGACGCGGGAGGACAAGCTGAACCGGGCCCGGAAAAAGCTGGACGGCAAAAAGCCCCCCAAACCCAGGGGCCCGGTGCGCCGGGCGCTGGGGGCCGCCGGGTGGAGCGCCCACGGTTTTGTGCATGGGAAAATCTACGAGGTGGAGCATGAAAATGTGGGAACCGAGGGGGCCCACCGCTCGGAGGTGCTGGGCGAGGCCGTTCTCCGGCAAGGGACGCGGTATGTGAAAAAGCGCGTCCGGGAACACCCGGCCCGGGCCGTCCGCAAGGCCGAGGCGCAGTACGTCAAGGCCCGGGCGGACTACCAGTTCCGGGTGGCCGCCCAGGAGAACCCGGAGCTCTCAAAAAATGCCGTCACCCGCTACTGGCACAAGCAAAAGCTGAAAAAGCAGTACGCCAAACAAGCGCGGCAGGCGGCGAAACAGACCGCCAAACACGGGGCAAAGGCCGCCGGGAAAACCGCCGTCACCACAGAAAAGCTGGCGGAGCGGGCCGTGGGCTTTGTGAAACGCCATCCCGTGGGAGTGCTGATTGCCCTTGCCTGCATGGTGCTGATATTCTCCCTCCAGTCCTGTGCGTCCTCCCTCGTCTCTTTGGGGAACGCCGCCGCCGGAGCTGTGGGGGCCACTACCTACCCGGCCCAGGACGGGGATATGCTGGGGGCCGAGGCGGACTACTGCGCGTTGGAGGCGGAGCTCCAGCATTATCTTGATACTTACGAAAGCACCCACGACTATGACGAGTACCATTTTGATTTAGATACCATCGAACATGACCCCTATGTGCTGGTTTCCATTCTCAGCGCATGGCATGAGGGGGAGTGGACGCTGGCGGATGTCCGGCCCACCTTGCAGATGCTCTTTGACCGCCAGTACACGCTGACCGAAAACGTGGTAAAGGAGCGGCGGTACTACATCGAAACAGACACATGGACGGACGAGGAGGGCAACACCCATACAGACAGCTACCGGGTGTATTACGATTATTATATCTGCTATGTGACGCTGGATAACTTCAACCTTTCCCATCTCCCGGTCTACATCATGGGGGAGGACAAGGTTTCCCGGTATTCCCTCTACATGGCTACGCTGGGGAACCGCCCCGACCTCTTTCCCGGCTCGTCCTATGTGGGGAAATACACCGCCCCGCCGGACGGCTATGAGGTGCCGGGGGAATATCTGGACGACGCCACCTTTGCGGCGATGCTTACCGAGGCCGAGAAATACCTCGGCTATCCCTACGTTTGGGGCGGGAGCTCCCCGGCCACGTCCTTTGACTGCTCCGGCTTTGTGTCGTGGGTAGTCAATCATTCCGGCTGGAACGTGGGGCGGCTGGGGGCCCAGGGGCTTTACAACATCTGCACCAGAACCAGCTCCCCCCGCCCCGGCGACCTTGTTTTCTTCAAGGGAACCTATGACACGCCGGGAGTCTCCCACTGTGGCATCTATGTGGGGGACGGGATGATGATACACTGTGGCGACCCCATCAGCTACGCCAACCTAAACAGCAGCTACTGGCAGTCCCACTTCTACGCCTACGGGCGTTTACCATGAAAAGGAGGTTTTCAATGGCAATCAGCAAAAGCGCAAAAATCATGGCCGAGATTGATAAGGTCAAGGCCAAAATCAGCGACCAGCAGGCCCGGCTGAAAGAGCTGGAACAGAAACACAAGGAGGCCGAGAACGAGGAGATTGTGGACATCGTGCGGGGCATGAGCATTTCCCTTGAGGAGCTCCCGCTGGTGCTCCAGCGCATGAAAGCCGGGGAGACTTTGGGACAAAATGTCCCGAAGTCCGCCGGGACGGAAAAGGAGGACGCGGAATGAAAAAGAAATATCGTGTGATTGCGGCGGCGTTGTGCGCCGCTTTTTTGATGTGCGGAATTACCACCACGGCCTACGCCGGGGGCGGCGAGGAATGGGAGGACGGTACGGGCGGGCCGGAGTGGGAGGGGCTTGACCCCGTGGAGCCCACCGAGCCCCCGGAGGCGGAGCCCAACCCGTTCACCCCGGACGGCCAGGGGACGATGGTGGATAACGCCACGGACGGGGACGGCAAGGAGTTTTTCACCATCATGGCGGCGGACGAGTCCGTGTTCTATCTGGTGATTGACCGCCAGCGGGAGACGGAAAACGTGTACTTTCTGAACGCCGTCACAGTGGCCGACCTGATGGCCCTTGCGGAACCCTCCCCGGAGATCGTCCCCGAGCCCCTCCCCACCACGGAGCCCGAGACGGAAACTGACCCGGAGCCGGAGGTGGAGGCCGAGCCGGAAAAATCCGGCGGCGCGGGGACGCTCCTGCTGGTGCTGGCGGTGCTGGGCATCGGCGGCGGGGCCGGGTGGTACTTCAAGATTTACCGCCCCAAACAGCAGCAGGCCGCCGGGCCCGGCGGGGACTTTGACGAGGCCGAGGAATACGGCGGGGACTATGACGGCGGCGAATATGACGACCTCCCCCCGTGGGACGAGGAAGAAGAGACGGAGGGCGGCGCATGAATTTTACATCGAACCCTTTAGAGCGGGAAATGAAACGCCGCCCCAGGCCCCGGGCTCCCCGCCCGGAACAGCCGCCCAGGGGCTCCCGGTGCTGTGGCTGTCCCTACTGGCGGGGCATCCCCTGCGGCTCCTGCTTTCAGAGCCTTTTGAAAAAGCCGGACGGGAGGTGATAGCTTGCGTGAGCTGACCCGTGAGGAAAAGGCGGCCATCCGCTCCCTTGTAACAAAATGGTGCGCCAACTATGACCGGGAAATGGGATGCTTGCCTTTGGACTGTGAGTGCTATATGCTGGGGAAGTGCTGGACGGGAGCCTACTGCAGATACTTCCGGGAGGCGGTGCTCCCCTTAAATCCCGCGCTGGAGGCCGCGCTGACCGCTGGCCCGGCCCCCGACCTGCGGCCCTGTGCCGTCTGCGGGCGGGCCTTTGTGCCGGAGGGCAAAAAGGCGTACTGTTCGGCGGCCTGCGCCGGGATTGCGCGGAAAAAACGCCAGCGCGGCTATATGCGGAAACGGCGGCAGGAGTGTTAGCTTTTGCCGCTGAAAAACCCGCTTGTATCAAGGCTTTCCGGGCGCGGTTCATAGGGGGCCGGTATGTTTCTATGTCCGGCCCCCATTTCCCGGCCCAAAAGCTAACATTTGAGAGGAGGTTATCATGGACAAAAATCAAGGCTATACAATCTTAAAGGCCGTCATGCTGGAAAATGGCCGGGGCTTTGCGCTGGGGGAGCATCCCACCGCCCCGTCCCCCTTTGTGACCTGGGCCTGCTATGACGATGAACACGGCAAACGGCAGTATGAGTGGGGGCATTACGGCAGTGACCGGGCCGCGCTGGAGCAGGACTTTCTGGAACGGGTGGAGGACTACCAGCGGCTATTTTCCGTCAAGGTGGCCCAGGTGGAGGCCCCCGGCCTTTACAAGTATTATTCCACCCAGCGGCCCGTGGCTCCCGGCACGTTCCCCAAGCCTGCGGGCAACGCCCCGGACGAGATTGAAAACTACGATAAGCGCGTACCCGTGGAGGGCGGCGCGTTCCTGGCGTGGGGGCATCTGACCTACACAAAACCGCTGACCGAAAAAGAGGCGGCGGACTATGAGCTCCGGCCCGCCCCGGAGGTGGCCAGCATACTGCGGGAGGGCAGGCCCCGCCCGATTGCCGAGCAGATGAAAGAGGCCGCAAGGCTGGCCGGGGAACGGCAGGCCCCCGCCGCGCCCAAACGGGACGCGCCCGACCGGGGCGGCAGGTAGCCGTGGCCGGGAAAAAGCGCCGCCGCCCCATCCACCTCCATGTGATGGTGTCCGAGGAGGAGCAGGCGCTTATCCGGGAACGCATGGCCCAGGCGGGCATCCGCAACATGGGGGCCTATGTGCGCCGGATGGCCCTGTGCGGCTATGTGCTCCAGGTTGACCTTGCCCCCGTCCGGGAGCTGGTGTCCCTCCAGCGGCGGTGCTCAAACAATCTGAACCAGGTGGCTATCCATGCCAACACCTACGGGGGCATCTACCCCGAGGAAATCAAGGCCCTCCAGCGGGACTACTCCGATTTGTGGGGGCCACTGTCTGATTTGCTGAAACAGCTTTCCGCACTGGCGGAGCTGTGACTTGCTGGGGAGCGGTGTCGTGCCGCTCCCCGGCTTTTTGTACTTCGGGACATTTTGTCCCAAAGTCCCACCGAGAGGAGGTGCTACCACGGCCACGACCTATATCCGGCCCTACAAGCAGGCGGCGGGATTGAGCGCCGTCCAGACGATGGAGGAGCGTTTCGCTTACGGGCTCAATCCCCAAAAGCTGGGGGCCGTTTCCTCCCACCTGTGCGACCCGGCCACAGCCGCCGCCGAGTTCCTGCTGGTGAAAAGCCAATACCAGGCGGCCACCGCCCGGCCCGTGGAACGCGGGGCGCTGTTCTTCCAGATACGGCAGGCGTTCCCACCCGGCGAGGTCACGGCGGAGGAGGCTAACAAAATCGGCTTTGAAACGGCGATGCGCTGGACGAAAAGCAAATATCAGTTTTTCGTCTGCACCCATACCGACAAGGGCCACATTCACAATCACATTTATTTCAATTCCACGGCCTTTGACTGTTCCCGGAAATTCCATAATTTCATCGGCTCCAGCTTTGCCCTCCGGCGGCTGTCTGACCGGGTTTGTCTGGAGCATGATTTGTCCGTGATACAAAATCCCAGCCAGCACAGCAAGGGCCGCTTTCTGCATTATGGCCAGTGGATAGGCGACAAGCCGCCCTCCGCTCAACAGCGGGTGCGGCTGGCAATCATCGCGGCCCTTGAAAAAAAGCCCGCCGACTTCGCCGCGTTCCTCCGGCTGATGGAGGAGTCCGGCTTTGCCGTCAAGCATGGGCGGGGCGGCGTGGTGTCCTTTCTCGCTCCGGGGAATGACAAGTACACCCGGCTCCGGGCATCCACGCTGGGCGCGGGCTTTGACCCCGAGGAGATCCGGGCGGTGATTGCTGGGGAGCGGCCCCTCCCCGAGCTCCCCAAGGACGCGCCGCCCCCGCTCCGGCAGGTGGGCCTTATCATTGACATTCAACAGCGCATGGCCCAGGGCAAGGGCCCGGCTTATGAACGCTGGGCCAAGGTCTACAACCTAAAGCAGATGGCCGCCGCCCTCCAGTTCCTGCAAGAAAACAATCTGACCGACTATGACGCGCTGGCGGCAAAGACCACGGCGGCGGTTGACCGGGCCCACACGCTGGCCGGGGAGCTCCAGACCACCGAGGCCGCCCTCTCCAAAGTCTCCGGGCTGATGGGGGCCGTGGTGGACTACGCCAAGGCCCGGCCCGTGTTCGATGGCTACAAGGCGGCCCGGTACTCGAAAAAGTACCTTGCCGAGCACGAGGCGGAGCTTGCCACCTACCGGGCGGCCCGGGCCGCTATGAATGAATTGTTAGGCGGCGAAAAGCTCCCGAAAATGGACGCGCTGAAAAAACAGCGGCGGGAGCTGTCGGACAAGAAAAAAGCCCTCTATGCCGAGTATCGGCAGGCCCAGCGGGATATGCGGGAGGCCGTGGCGGTCAAGGCCAACATCGACCATCTGCTCGGACTGACGGACGGGCGGGACGATAAGGAACAGACGCGATAGCGGCAGTGACGCAGCCAATCTCTTTGGGACATTTTGTCCCAAAGAGCCGGGTTTGGGGAGGCCCCCCAACAAGCATTTTTGCGGGCCTGCGGCCCAGCAAAAATTTCGGAGTGTGGCCACACCCGAATTGCTTGCCGTTTGTGCGCTCCCTATACATTCGCTAAAATTAGACAGTTTCCACCCCTTGTGTATCGGAGGAATATCTGCTATAATTGCCTTGGTATATTTTTCGATTTTTTTAGAAAGAGAGCTTGACAAACATGATTGATTGTGCCATCCTAAAGCAAGCAAGCAAGCAAGCAAGCAAGCAAGCAAGCAAGCAAGCAAGCAAGCAAGCAAGCAAGCAAGCAAGCAAGCAAGCAAGCAAGCGGAGCGGTGCTATAACTATTTAGCCCCGCAGTTTCGTCATGCTCAATTTTATACTGTCAAAACTGGCGCTCTTATGCCCGCAGGAACCTGCGCGGCGGGGAGTGCCTTTTTGTTTTGAACATCGGCGGCGGCCTTGTGCTTTGGGACAAAATGTCCCGAAGTAAAGAATTTTGTGCAGGAGGAATAGAACATGATTAACAGGCTTTCCCCAAAACCAGAAACCAGCGAAAAGCTGAAAGCAAAATCGAATGGGGCGGCAGCTTTGCTCTACTTTTTAGTCGCCGCTATTATGACCGTTATCCGCTTTATATGGGGTGGCATTATGTTTGGGCGCGGGGGAGACCAAATATCTTTGGGCATGGTCATTTTCTTGGCGCGTAACATGGTACTGCTCTTTGGAGCCATCGACCTTATTTCTGCGGTCTATCATTTTGTGCTTTGGAACCGAAACGGACGGCCCTGTATGGACGATGATAACAACAGTGTGTTTTCTGACTGGAAAAGCGGTGAACGCTCTCCGGTAAAAATTTCGCTGGTTTTCTCTGTTGGCATCATAGTGTTGGCGCTGGTAATGCTTATACAAGGATTTGGAAAATGAGACGTTGGAAACATCTTGCCAGTTTTGTGATTTTAATAAGTCTGTTATTTGTGCTGTCCTCTTGTGGAGCATGGAAACCGCTACTTACAGAAAAAGAAGTCCTTGCTGAATTATCAGATCGGTATGGAGAAGATTTTGTTATTTTAGAGACAATCAATGACTGCGAATTTACATATAACAGCACAATACGATGCAGACTGTACAAGGCCGCTCCGGTTGAAAATCAAGAACAAACCTTTTGGGTACATTCTCAGCTCGGTAAATATTGGGGCGGCGACTCACTCCCTATGGACTATAGCCGTGTCATATCAGATACTTACGCCTTTGACTATTTTATGAGGCGATTTGATGACCTTTTGACAGAAAATGAAGTAGAACATTTTTTTAGATATAAAGCGCAAATTGATATAGCTGAACATTTGACGAATAGGCATCTTGACGGCGGGGAATTTGTAATTCCAATCACGCAAGAGAACGCGGAGAACATTGTAACAAGGGTTTTAGAGCTACGGGAGCAGATTGCAAAAGAATATCCCCTTTCCAGTTATCTGGATTATTTTTCACATCCTGCCTACAAACCTATCAATCTTAGAATTATGTTCTGCGATGAAAACAATGTTATTTCAGATGAAGAACACCTATCTTCTTTTGCGTGTTTTTTTCCGTATAATAGAAAATATGATGAAAATGACAACATAATATACCGAGATAATGCGGACTCTATTTTAGCAGATATTTATGAAAATATTTATGGCCTTTGTAACGAAGAAACAGAAAAATAAATCCCCACTACAAGCGTTTTTGCTTATCACCTGCCCTTTGGGACAAAATGTCCCAAAGCAGGCGGCTGATACTTCCCGGAGGTGCGTATGCCGAAACTAAAATCAATCGTCTTTGTGGCGGGCTTGATGCTCCTGCTCCTTGCGGCGGCGATGGGCTATCTCTCCATCAAGTATCTGTCCGCGATCGCCCCCGCTGACAGCTACTGATTGGAAAAGGAGGTTCACGATGCGCTCAAAAATCCTTTATACTGCTTGCTCCATTATCGCCCTGCTGGTGATGCTCACGATTTTCTTTTCCATTCGTCCGGAGGGATTTCTCCGCAGGAACGAGCCACCCGTAACCCAGGCCGAGGTGGACGCCGCCGGAGCCGCCGTTTCGTTTACCGGGCAGAAAGCCGGGGCGGACATTCCCCGCGTCACGGGGGCGGAGGACTTCATGGCGCAGTACCCGTTTAGTCAGTTTACGGTGGAGCCGGTGAACGCAATCCCTACTGGCGTTTACGAGCTGGCCCGCTGGGAAATCAGTACCGATGTGGTGGGCCACCGCACCCGCAACTACTCCCAGGCCACCACCAACGCATTGTGGGCGATGACTGGCTACAATGAATATTACATCATCGAGTTCCCGGACGGCACTCACGCCCTGGCGCTGTTTGACCGTGGGCTGGCCGCCGATCTCGCCAAGGGAAAGCCCGTCACGCTCCCAATCTGTGCCAGGGCGGGTGTCAATACATACGCCAAGCCCTATTTGCAAAGTGTATGCGCCGAGTATGGAGCCGATACGGGCAACGTGGTATATGCTTTTGACGATGGGTGGTACAAGGAGCATAGCGGACAAATTTTATTGATACGGCTGGCGGTCTGTGCTGGTATCATTGTGGCCGTGGCGGTCTTGTGGACGTTTGGTGGAGATTTAGTGAAACGTCGGTTGAAAGGAAATGCATAAGGAGCTTGCGCTTTAATGGATATATATAGAAAGCAAGAATTGATACAGGTATATGATGAAAAACTATCAGTCCCAGATTCCCCGCGTGTATTTGAAATGCGATTTGCAGATTTGACAGCAGATTGGATTAAATCGCTGAATGAAGCTGATAGAGCAAATGTGTTTGAGTATATCGGATATATACTGGATCGACCGGGTGAAAACACAAAAAAGCAACGTACAATTATGATGTTGGTAAAACTACCTTGCCCAGAAACAGAAAAGCTAATGGATAAAATGCTTTCCGAAGGAACACCGAAACATACTCCGTTCATCATGCAATATGTCTCTTCGATTAAATTTATTTGTAACAAGCACAGAGGTATTTATGCAGATAAGTGATTTTTGCAAGGAACATAACGTAGCATACTTGGATATATTAGTCGAGGAATTGTTGAATATTGAAAATCAAGGGGTGCTTATAAATAGGGTGGCCGAAATCACAGATGAACGAGTGCTTTATTTGTTGGGGTATAGCTATAATTGGGATAACGGTTTTGCTGTCCCTAAAGCAATTATCAAAAATCCGAATTGCCATCTAAGCACAGCCCTGGCACTTTTTTACCTTGCAGATGGTACAAGGTATCTCAAAGATAAATCTGATGTTGAGAAAAATGGCTTGACTTCATGGAAAAATTTTATTGTTGAACTTTATGAGAAAATAGTGGGTGGATATTTTGAAAAGAGTAATATCGGCTTTATACCACCTTTGAGCAAAGTGGAACAATACAAGTTGAAAAAATTATTGGATTTATCGGAGTATGTCTTTATAGAGAAAATTGATGGGGAAAATTTATGAACTTATCCGAATATTGCGAAAAATGGAAAGTGGCATACTTGGAAGTTGTTTCTTTGATGTCTTTTGAGCGGGAGGCATTCGGGAGCATAGATAATTATGGTTTTTAGAAAGGCCGACAATAAAGATTAACCGATGAACTAAAGATGATATTTAGCGGATGTTCCAGTATTACTGCGTTTTTGATATAGTGAGTAAATAAGTCTTTGTTTTTACCACTAAAAGCATACAATAATTACCCAGCCGCCAACGGAAACGGCATATAAAAAAACCGTTGGATGGGCGGCTGTCTATTAACGCGCTCCAATCTCAAACAAACACCAAACGGCGGTTTTGAAACAACGGATTTCAAAACCGCCGTTTTCTATTGCTGACACGGCGGACAAAGGAGGTTATGCCGTGTCTTTCTATTTTCTTCGCCCCCCTAATTTATCGTTAAAAAAAGCCCGAGCCCCGGAGGGGGATATTCCGGCATAGGGTGCGAAATATGTCGGTTTTTAGGTAACATCCTTTCTTTGTGCGCTTGCGTGGTATTGTGCCGCGCAAGCGCATTTTCTTTGCTCTGCTTTGGGACAAACAGTCCCAAGGTGCGGGACGGCTCCCCCGGGTGCCGCTCCCCGCCGCCCTCCATATCGTTTCCCGTCAACCCGACCACAAAAAACGATATGGAGGTACATATAATGACTATTATCAATTTGCGCGACTTTTACTACTGGTACACCCAGGACGAATATATGGAGGTTTCCGACGATGTGGCCGAGGCGCTCCGGGCCAGCGTCCGCTCCGAGGCGGCCTACCAGCGGCGGCTCTCCCGCCACAAGGCGCAGTATTCGCTGGACTGCGAGGACGGCATCGAGTATTCCGCCTGCCTGCACGAGCCCACCCCGGACGAGGTTCTGGAGTTCAAGGAGCGGTTTATCCGTCTGTGGAACGCGCTGAACAGCCTGCCGGAAAGCCAGGGCCGGAGGATTGACGCTCACATCATCCTCGGCAAGAGCATCAAAGAGATTGCCCAGGCCGAGGGCGTTCACGAGGAGTCCGTCCGCCAGTCCATCAAGCGCGGGCTGGAGCGCATGAAAAAAACTTTTTAATTTTTTTCAGATTTCCCACTTGGAAACGATGAAAAAATGTCTCGGTATATGAGAGGAAGTTTTTTCTTCTCCACAACTGAATAGCGGGCGGCCCCGAGTGAACACGGGGAGCCGGGCGGCGGGTGCGCGGTGACTTCTCCCACGGGAGGACGAGCGACCAACACCACCGCCGCGTGTGGGGAATTTGCCAGCCCCACGGCCACGATCCGCGAGGGACAAGCTGGCCGCTTGCCGCTTGAGGCCGCCGCACAAAACAAGGAAATGCCGGGCCGCTACCTGCTGTCTTTTGACGGGCCAAACATACGGGCCCGGCGTTTCCATTTCAAACAAGTTCGAGACAAATTGTCCCAAGGTGAGGACAGGCCAAAGGGCAGCACTTTCGCGGTGCTGTCCTTTCGCGTTTCCCCACCAACCCAAAACGCAAAGGAGGTTTTACCGTGAAACTGACCGCACAAGAGCTGGAACAAATGAAAAGCGTGGACATCGGCGCGGTGAGCGCGGATGCGCTGGCTGACGTGAGCGGTATGGCCTTTGACCGCACCCTCCCCCGGGAGGAGCGGCTGGCCCGGTTTGTGAGACGGGCCGTCAATCCGTACTGCTTTAGCGTGGGCGGCGTGGGCGTGAAAATTGAGTTTGCCGAGGGCGGCCCCTCCCTCCAGGATACGCTGACCGCCTTTCTTATCCGGCAAAAGAGCGGGCTGTAACTGCTGTTGCGGCCTGCTCCCACTTCGAGACAAAATGTCCCGAGGCATCGGCATCCTTGTCGATACCCCGGAACAGAGTTATAATATAAGTGTAATGTGATAGGGAAGGAGGAACAATGGCACGAGCTAAAAACAGAGGGTATCAGCAGACTTTAACCCCTACCTATACAATCCGGCGCTGGCGTTTAGGCGCATACATCCGCCTTTCCAAAGAGGATTTGAAAAAGGGCAAGGACGACAGCAACAGCGTGAAGAACCAGCGCGACCTGCTGGGGGATTTCTACCGGCGGCACATGAACGAATTTGAAAGCGCGGTTGAATATGTGGACGATGGGCACACCGGGACGGATGCCAACCGCGAAAACTTCCAGCGGCTCTTGGCCGATGTGATGAGCGGGAAAATCAACTGCGTGATTGTGAAAGACCTTTCCCGGTTCGCCCGGAATTACAGTGACGCGGGGAGTCTGATTGATAACTTGTTTGTGCAGATGGGCGTCCGCTTTATCTCCCTTGCGGAGAACGTGGACAGCTACCTAAACCCCGACAGCGTTTCAAACATTATCGTTCCGATAACTAACGTGATGAACGATAACTATTGCTACCAGACCTCAAAGAAAATCCGGCAGGTTTTTGATTACAAGCGGCGCAACGGCCAGTACATCGGCTCTTTCGCTCCCTATGGCTACATCAAAGACCCAAAGGACAAGCACCAGCTTATTGTGGATGCGGATGCGGCTGAAATCGTCAAGCGCGTTTATTCCATGCTCCTGCAAGGCTCGTCTAAAAGGGCCATCGCGCTGTATCTGAACGAACACGGCACACCCAGCCCCACGGCCTACCGCCGGAAAAAGGGCCTGCCCGTTTCCTCGGCTGTGGCGGACGACCCCATGTGGGGAGCCCGCATGATACATGAAATCCTCACTAACCCCATCTATACCGGGGATTTGGTACAGGGCCGCCGCCGGGTGAAAAGCTACAAGGTACACCAGATTGAGGCTGTGCCGGAGGAAGAATGGGTGCGCGTCCCCGATACTCACGAGGCCATCATCACCCACGAAACCTTTGACAAGGTGCAGGCCCTGCTGGTACGCGATACCCGGACATCCCCCAAAGGGCGGGAGGTTCACTTGTTCAGCGGTTTTCTGAAATGTGCGGACTGCGGGAAATCCATCACCCGCAGCCAGAGCGGGAAAAATATCTATTACGCCTGCTCCACTTACAAGAACCGCTCCCGGACGGCCTGCTCCATGCACTCTATCAAGCACAACCGTCTGGAGGCCGCCGTTCTGTTCGCTATCCAGTATCAAGTGAACACCGCCGTTTCCTACTCGGAATTGATAGCCCGTATCAACTCGGCCCCGCTGAAAAAAAGTCAATCCCACCGCCTTAACGACCAGATAGCCGCAAAGGAAAAGGAATTGACCCGGATAACCCGCTACAAGCAGTCACTGTATCAAGATTGGAAAGACGGGGAGATCACCCAGCAGGAATACCGGGATATGAAAGCCGATTATGAACGGCAGGCCGCCGAGCTTGCGGATGTGCTGGCCCGGCTGAACGCGGAACGTGCGGAGCTGGCAAACGGCGTTGACAAGGAACACCCCGCGCTGGTAGCCTTTGCAAAGTATCAAAGCATCGAAACGCTGACCCGTGAAATCCTCACGGACTTGGTAGACCATATCAAGGTTTACGAAAACGGCAATATCAGCGTTCATTTCAAGTTCGCGGACGAGTTCCGCAAGATTGCCGAGTACATTGAAATCAACACCACCGATACCGCCGAGGCGGGCTGACCCCCGCCAAAAGCAAAAAACCTTTTGACAGTGTGTTTTCCTAATAGGAGTTAATCATACCCTCTTTGACAGCGGTGAATGGTGTCGATGATCTTGTCCTGCTCGGCGGCGTCCACCCCAATGCTCTCCAGGGCCTCCCTGGTGCCGCAGTCCGGGCAGATGGGGCCGGAGCCGTCTCTGGCTGTGGCCGGGGGTACGGTGTAGGTCTGCCCACACCTGTGGCAGACCGAAATCCGAAAAATGTTGTCCTTCATTTCATCCCCTCCATGCTCCGCTGGATGGCGTCGGTCAAGTACCGCTGGCCGAAACCGAAAGCATCGTACCCCTCCCGGCAGACCGCCACATAGTGGGCGGAGGGCAGGCCGAGGCTCCGTTCCTCGTGCATGATGTAGACGAACACCCTGCGGCGGCGGACCTTCCCGGAGCGGATGCCCTTGATGGGCAGCACCATCTCGGCCTTGTAGTAAAAATTGGGATAAGGTAAGCGTCGCAGCGCCTTACCTGCTCACACAGGCAGGTTTCCGCGAGGCTCCCTCCAGAACCGGACTTACACCTCTCAGCGTATCCGGCTCGCCAGCTAATCACTTGGTATTGTGCTGTATTGCAAAGCAATCAGGGCATAGCGCGATGGAACGCCGCCGCATAGCAAGCATTTTTAACTCGCAGGGCGTGGTTCCTTTCAGATTTTTCAGTGAACGGACGTGGTGCATATGGACTGTGACATGGTCTTTACCGCAGAGTTCGCAGACGCCAGCCTTTACCCTCGCGGCCAGCCGGTTCGGACGGGCCAGTCGGATGGATTGCGGGAGGACGTCCACGTCTCCAAGCAAGGGCGTTTTCTTTTGCGTGAAGCCATCATGATAGACCTCGCAGTGTTTCTTCCCCTGCTTGGTTTCGTAGTCCACAGTAAATATACCGTTGACCATGTATTTTTCACGGATGCTGCTGGCTTTGGTACGGTACTTGAAGGCAAAGGTCTTGCGCAGACTGCCATTCATGATGTAATCGAACTGGTTCAGGATGGAAACGTTGCTTGCAAGCCGGTAGTAGTTATATAGTCCACGAGTCTCACTATTGTATTTGCGGACAATTTCCACATCCGGCATATTTTGCAGCTTTCCTCTGTGCATGGGTTTCCAGAAGTCGCGGTCGTTCCCTTTATCCCGGACTATTTTCATAGCCCCCAGCTCCAACAGCTTGCCGGCCCATTTTTCGTGTGGCAAATAGAGCTGTACCGTACCATAGTGGCTGCGCTTCAGCACGCCATTTTTGTCCCTGCTCATATCCGTTGAGCGGGAAACACAAAAGTCATATCCAAGGTAGCGAACCAGTTCGGACGAGTGAGTAACTTTCGTCTTTTCCACGGAGAGCGTAAGGTGCAGTTTATTCGCTAAAAACGCCCCAATATCCTGCTTAATGCGCAGTGCATCCGCTTTTGAGCCTGTGACGCCCACCACAAAATCGTCAGCGTAGCGGTTGAATACCAGTTTGTTCATAGCGGTGTCTTTCACGGGATAATAGTGTACATGACACCGGGCCTGTTGGGCCGTTTTCAACTCGCGCACCGCCTTCTCTCTGCTGTTCTCGTCAGCGGCGGCTGCGATTTTTGCCTTTGCGCATTTTACTGCGTAATCCGCTGCGTTATATTCGTAGCAGGGGTTGTGGTGTTTATCTGTGTGGGTGTATTTTTGCGCATATTCCAGCAGGTAGTTATCCAGCTCGTTCATATAGATATTCGCCAGGATAGGGCTGACACCGGAGCCTTGCGGAGTTCCGCTGAAGCTGTTGTGATATTCCCACTGCTCCATGTATCCGGCTTTCAGCATTTTCCACATTAGCTGGATGAACTTCTCGTCCTCAATCCGTTTCCTCAAAATGCCAATCAGCACCTGATGGTCGAAATTATCGAAGCAACCTTTGATATCCCCCTCGATAATCCAGCGAGTGCCTGTGAAGATGCGCTGGACTTCCAGTAGAGCTGTATGACAGCTCCGCCTGGGGCGGAAACCGTGGGATTGTGCCGCGAAAGTCGGCTCATAAATTGCTTCCAGCAGCATCCTTGCTACTTCCTGCACCAGCTTGTCCTCTGTAGAGGGAATCCCCAGAGGGCGCTTCTTGGCGGAATTATTCTTTTTCGCAATGTATTCCCGCCTTGCCGGGTTCGGATGATACCGCTGTGTTTTGATTCTCTCGACCAGAGCGTCGATTCTTTCTGCGCTCATGTTGTCCAGGGTCTGTCCGTCCACTCCGGCTGTCATGCTCCCTTGTGATTTCGCTATGCGGTTGTATGCCAGCCAGTAGAACTCAGGATTGTACAGGTTCCGATAGAGGTTCCTGTATTTGTAATTTTGATTGCTTGCGTTTTTCTCCAAGCTGCGTAGTACATTGATTGGATCTCTCATGATGCCTCTCGCACCATCCTTTCTTGTATACGCTGATTAACCTGATTCCCTTCGCCATGTGAGGGCCATTAACCCCCTCCGACTACTACGGAATCTCTGTTGCCATAGCAGATATTCAGGCTTCTCCATCTCAGGTCTGCCATAGCCTTTCAGCATTCTGCCACAGGCAATCCCCGTTTAGGCTGTGCGGATAAGCGTGTGGTGCTGTCGGTATGTGACGTTTGCCTTTTTCCACTTTCCCGTGGCTGGATTTGCCGCAAGTATCACAGACGAAGCGGGCTACCCGCGCTAAGTCCTGCGGCACCGGCGAGTGATAACTTCCTTTACGCCGGGAGCTACGTTAGGCTCAATCTCAGGCTGTCATTTAAGCAGTATATCCTCATGCACCACTTTTCACCCCGGTGGCCCCACCGTCCGGAAGTTGGACGTTGTGCCGTGCTCCGACATGCTACACTCCCTGTCAGGTTTCCCTTTTCAGATAAATCGGGGGATGATGAGTTGCTTTTACAGCTTGATACTTTTCTCACCGCTTGCTAAAGACGGAATCCTACACAGCCCGCGCACGGCTTTCACCGCGCTTACGGGCGCACACAGCCCTCGTAGTGGTCAAGGGCCAGTTCGTCATCCTCGCCGACCTCCCACGCCGCCACCGGGACACTGGCCCCGGCCTTCGGCTCGATGGTGAGGTAGGAGCCGGTCTTGCTCCCCTTGAACAG
>CAJTGJ010000039.1 GCA_910575695.1 Oscillospiraceae bacterium
GGCCTTCTTCCTTGATTTTTGTTTCGCAACTTAATCATAGTCGTTTCCCCTGTGTTGCCAAGGGCTTGTTCAGTTTTTACCACCCACTCATTCTACCGATGAGCCATTGTTTTTGAGTTTTTATTTGTTTTGATCGTAGCCAATACAGCTCTGTTCATAGTTTGTTAACAGAAAATTTACTCGTTCAACACCCCTGCCGCGCTTAATTCCCTGTTGACAAGTGCATAGGAATATGCTAAAATAAAGCCTGCTTTTGGATGGTTTCCAAATTTGGAGAGATGTCCGAGTGGTTTAAGGAGCCGGTCTTGAAAACCGGTGACCCGTAAGGGCCGTGGGTTCGAATCCCACTCTCTCCGCCAAGTTACAATTTCATCATTTTTTGATTTGTTTGACACGCGGAAGTACCCAAGTGGCCGAAGGGGCTCCCCTGCTAAGGGAGTAGGCGGGTAAAACCGTGCGAGGGTTCAAATCCCTCCTTCCGCGCCAAAGGAAAAGCCTTGTGCCCCAAGGCTTAATAGTGACAAGTAACTATTTGCCGCAGAAGGCGGCGTGACCGTGTGTCACGCCGTCTTTCTGCGTCCATAGGTAGTTTGCGTAATTACAGGTTCGCTGATTTCCGGTACTTCAACTTCCTCCAGGAAGTTGAAAACGATCTTGACCTTCTGCGTCCGTTTGCCGCTGGACTTGTCCGGGGCGTAGACGATGATCTGCTTGATGAACTCATTCACGATGGTCTGGGTCAGCTCCGGGATGTCCACATACTTTTCCAGCAGGGCGAGGAACTGGTCAACATTGTCCTCCATTTCCTCACGGGTCGCTACCCAATCGTCCAGACCGATGATCTCATTATTCAGACTGGCCTGCTCCGCCTCATAGCCCTCCAGCATCTTCTGGTAACGCTCCTGACTCAGATTGCCGAGTACCATGTCCTCATAGATACGGGTGATGAGCTTGTCGATGTCCGCCAGACGCTTCTTCGCCTTCTCCAGCCGCCGCTTATCCTCCCGGATGGACTTCTCCTGTTCCTCTCTCCGGCACATCAGCCAGTCCTCTTGAAAGCCCTCCACATTGGCCCAGATATAGTCCGTTACAGCCCGGATGCGCTCAAGCACCACATCCTGCAGAACATCCTCCCGGATATAGTGCGCCGAACAGGTCCCCCGTCCACTCTTGTACTTGGCACAGACGTAGTGGTCCTGCTTGCAGTCAAAGTTCTTACAGGTTGCGAAGTGGAGTTTGCTCCCGCAGTCAGCGCAGACCACCAAACCGGCAAACATCCCCTGACGCTCTCCCTTAACAGGGCGGCGCTTGTGCTGGCGCAGCTCCTGCACCTTGTCCCACTGCTCTTTCGGCACGATGGCCTCCTGCGTGTCGGGCAGAATGAACATATCCTCACTGGCGTTGGGGATGCGCTTCTTGAGCTTATAGGACTTGGAGTAGGTTTTAAAGTTGCAGACGCAGCCGGTGTATTCCATCCGTTCCAGAATGCCGACAACAGACTGCTCCATCCAATGAAAGGGACGCTCCGGCAGCAGACCACCCTTCCGCTGGGCGTACAACGCCTTGGCGGTCAAAACCTCGTCTGCCTCCAAAATCCGGGCGATCTGGCTCGGTCCCTTTCCGGCAATCGACAGGTCAAAGATACGCTTGACCACCGGCGCGGCCTCCTCGTCAATGATCCAGTGGTTATGGTCAGCCGGGTCAAAACGGTAGCCGTAGGGCGGTTTGCCCATGTGCTTGCCGCTGGTGCCTCTGGTTTTCAGAACAGAACGAACCTTTTTGCTGGTATCTTTGGCACAAAAATCGTTAAAAAGATTACGAAAAGGCGTGAAATCGTTGTCTCCCCGTTCGCTGTCCACGCCATCGTTGACGGCAATGAACCGCACATCGTAGCTTGGAAAAACAATTTCCGTGTAGTTCTGTTAAGGATACAAATTCCAGTGTTCAATCAATTTTGCCGATGAAGCGGTAGAAAATCTCAATTTCCTGTTCCTGCTCGCCGTCCTCGCCCTTGACGCTCTGATGGACAGCAATCTTTTCAATCAGGGCATTCAGCAACGGGGCGGTCAACTCCGTGGGATTGGCGTACTGCCGGATGAGTTCGACCCACTGCCTGGCATCGCTCTCCGTCTGCTTCACCGTATCGAGTTCTGCGGTCAGGGTGTCAATCTTCTCTGCCAGTTCACCCTGCTCGGTCTGATATTTTGTGGTGAGCATATTGAAGTTGTACTCCGTAATGCGCCCAGCGGCCCAATCCTCATAGAGCTTCGCAAACAGCCCGTCAATCTCCGCTTTGCGCTTCGCGGCCTTTTTCAGCTCCGCAGTCTGTTTCTTCTGGGCGGCGTTCCGCTCCCTGTCACCGGTACTCAGAAGCTGGTTCAAAAGCGCTTTCTCGTCCTGAATGACTTTGACCGACCAGTTCTGAATTCTTACCAGCACATAGGCGTAGAGCGCATCGTAGCGGATATAGTGCGAGGTACAGCCCCTGGTTTGAAAGTCACTGTACTTGCCGCACTTGTAGTAGGCATACGGATTTCTGGCGCTGCTTTGGACGCCATAGCGCATCGACCATCCGCAATCAGCCCACTTCAAAAGGCCGGAGAAAATCTGTGAACTGTGATCCTTGCATTCCCAGCGGCGGCTGGTAATCTGTTTCTGCACCGCCTCAAAAATGTCTGCCTCGATGATTGCCTCGTGGGTTCCTTCAATGCGCAGCCACTTCTCCTGCGGGTTGCGAACCACCCTTTTATTCTTGTAGGAAATCGTTCCCTGACGATGGTGAACCGTGTTGCCGATATAGGTTTCATCCTTCAGAATGTTTTTAACGTGTGTCTTGGACCACACATACCGTTTCTCGTCCGGCTGGCCTTCAAAGAAGTGGGCGCAGCCTCCGTTGCGGGTGTACTGGAACCAGCCGGGACACGGGATTTTTTCACCCATCAGAACTTTGGAAATCCGATTAGCCCCCATGCCGTGAAAAGCAAGGTCGAAAATCTTACGGACAATCCAGGCGGTTTCCTCATCGACCATCAGCTTGTTCTTGATGTCTGGGTGCTTCACATAGCCAAAGGGAGCCATGAAATTTACCCTCTCGCCGTTGAGGAACTTAGCCCGGAACGCGGCTTTGCTCTTGCGGCTTGTGTCCTTGGCCATGAACTCGTTCAGGATATTTTTGAACGGGGTAATGTCCATCTCCTGCCGGTTCAGACTGTCCACTCCGTCAGTGACAGCGATATACCGGACGTTGTGGCGCGGGAAGAAGATTTCGATATAACTGCCAGCTTCAATGTAGTTCCGGCCCAGCCGGGAGAGGTCTTTTGTGATGACACATTTGACCTTCCCCGCCTCAATGTCGGCAATCATCCGCTGGAACGAAGGACGGTTGAAATTACGGCCTGTGTAACCGTCATCAACATAAAATTCGTAGTCCAGCAGGCCATTTTTCTCAGCAAAGTCGCGGAGCAAAGCCTTTTGATTGCTGATGCTCATGCTCTCGTTTTCCCGTCCGTCCTCGATGGAGAGGCGGCAGTACAGAGCGGTGACAGAAGGGGTAAGTTTATTCTTCCTGTTCATTGGTGATCTCCTTAATGAACAGGGACACGATATGGTCATGATACCATATTTCGGCAAAATTTTCAACAGGCATTTTTATCGCTCTCCCTCTTTTCAAGCCAGGATTCAAACTGCCCGCAAGCCTGGGATTCAATGGCCTGTTCAAAAGCGGCCCTCATGCTCTGTCTGCCGTTATATTCACGGGTCACGATGAATCGGGGTTTGTTCTGGCGTCTAGTCTTGGGTGCAGCGGGTTTATCCTGTTGCGTTTTTCTCATAGGCAACTCCTTTCAGTCCATCAGATTTTTCAGCCGTGCCAGCTTGTCCTGCGCCGTGGCTTTACGAAAGTTCTCACCAGAGAATCGAATGGGGGCGCACATTTCCAGCAGACGGTCGTAGATACGGGCGTGGGCGGTGTTCTGGGGGTGCTGTAAATCTTGGAGCGGAATATTGGTGGTGACAATCAGCGGTTTCTTACTGCGATACCGGCTGTCAATCACGTTGTAGACTTGCTCCAATCCGTACTCTGTACCACGCTCCATGCCGAAATCGTCTATGATAAGCAGCAGGGCGCGACAAAGCTGGGATATGTACTCATTGCGGCCCTCAAAGCTGGCAGTCAGATCATTCAGAATCAACGCAAAATTTGTCATACGGACGGTGATCTCCTGCTCCATCAGGGCGTTTGCGATACATCCCGCGAAATAGCTTTTCCCGGTGCCAACGCCGCCCCAAAGCAGATAGCCGATGTTCTCCGCCAGCATGGTGTCCCAATGCTCGACATAGAAATGAGCGTGTTTCATCTGCGGGCATTTGCCGTTGTCATTGGCGAATGTCCAGCCGCGCATAGCGGGGTCGGTGAATCCCCGGCGCTTCAGATCGGCCACGGCCTGAAGGTGGCGGCGGGTCTCCTGCTCCGTAGTCTCCCGGTCGATACGTTCCTGCTCACACCGGCAGGGACAGGGGAGCAGCCGCCCCTCCAAGGGCGCTGCGTCCATGCGAAACTGCTTCGGGGTACGGCACTTGCCGCAGTACAAAAGCCCGTCCTCGCCGGTATAGTCCTCCGGCCCTACATGGGTCACGGTCATGCGCTTGATAATGCTGTCAAAATCATTCATAGGCTCTCGCCCTCCTCATAAGTGTAATTGGGTATGCTCTTGCCCTTCCGTCTGTCCTCCGCCGCCCAGCGGCGAATAGTGGCGGCATGGTTCTGATAGGTCTTGCCCGTGGAGGCCATATACTCGGACAGCTTCTCCACATACTGCTGCCAAAGGTCAGGGAGTTCTGCTTGCAGTTCGGCTATCTCCGTATCCGAAAGAAAAACATTCTGATAGCGGCCTCGCGCAGGCGCGCGTGTACGCTCTCCCTTTAGGTGGTTTATACTTAGGTTGTTATTACTCAGGTGGTTAGGGGAAAGTTTTCTGTCCATCATAGGGACAGTTTTCTTTCCGTCAGAAGGACAAGTTTCTTTCCCTATGACGGACAGTTTTTTGTCCGTCAGTCGGACAATATCCTGTCCATCAGGTATCTTCACATAGATGTGATTCGGTGCGGAGAAGCCCCGCCTCTGCCGCTCGATCAGGCCAGCAGTTTCCAACTCCGCCAGGGCGTTCTTAACGGTCATGGGGCTGCGGTCGATAGCGTTGGCAATTCCCTCAATGGGAAACACCAGGTACAACCTGCCGCCCTCGTCTGTCCAGCCGTTGGCCTGGGAGAGCGTGGCCCTGTCCAGCAGAACCATGCAAACCAGCTTTGCGGCCTGCGCCATATCCGCTTCCAACAGGAACCGGGGATAGGGCAGGTACGGCGGCAGCTTGGTATCTTTCGTCATGTAGTCAGCAATATAGATGTCACCTCCCCGCCGTTGCGGGCCATCTGGGGGCCTTCCGGAGTGCTGGACAGGAATGTATCAGCCCTCTATCGAGCCGCTCCCGGAAAGCCTTGCAAAATCAGGGCTTTTTAAGCCCTAAAGCGTGACAGTTCTGCCTTTGTTTCCGCTTACGCTCCGTAGCCTTTGCCCGCTTCATGCGAATGGAGCAGTCGGGGCAGTATTTCGCCCGGTTGGATTTCGGCAGATAGTAGCCGCCGCAGAGGACGCATTTCTTTCTGTCTGCCCGGTGGAGCAGGGCAGCGCACAGGCTAGTATCTAGGGGCAGGACAGCGGTGCGGAAGCATTTGCAGATCAGCGAGTAAGTGATGCTCTGCGGGCAGACACATTCCTTGCCATCGTCCAGAAGCAGACAGCACCCGCCGTCATAGTTACAACAGCTATGTATCAGCCGCCGCGCCGTCCGATACTGCTGATAGTTCATGTGGACAATCACGGCTCATTCTCTCCGGCGGGTAGCTTGATGTAGATGTGATAGGGGGTATGGAGGGCAATCAGCTTCTTCTCCACCAGCCCCACGACCTCCAACTCCCGAAGGGACTGCGCCACGGTGCTGGGGGTGCGGTCAATGATCTCCGCGATGGTCTTGTTGTAGAACGCCAGATAGCGCCGTCCGCGCTTGTCGGTCTTTGTAGCCTCGGAGTTCAGCGTCATATCCAGCATGATCGCATAGATTTCCTTTGCGGTCAGCCGGATATTCATGCCCAACAGGAACCGAGGATAAGCCAAGTAGGGCGGCAGGGTGGAGCCGCTGGTGATGTAGTCAGTTTTCATGTTCCTTCTCCATTTCGTGTCGGATTTCATGCACTTTCTCAAAAAATCTTTTGATTGCGGTCGTAACAGAATAGGCACTATCGCCCAATGCGTCAAATTGAGAAATTGACATTCCGGCGAAAATGTCCGCCCGGTGGTGGAGGGATTCAATGCCGGAAACATAGCGGGCACATAGGGCCTTAAACTCGGTCAACGCCGCTTCGCTGTCCATCATCCCCTGCCGCTTTGGTGTGGGCGGCGATACGGTCAGAACAGCAGCGGCTTCCTCCTGCTGGTCAGGGGGCAGTCTGGAAATTTTCAGCGCGGCCCCCTTGGTGATCTTATCGCCAGCATCCCGAATAGTTTTCTTTGCCTCCGGGGTCAGATTGGCGGCGGTCTGAACAAGCCGCTCAACGGTGCGTTTGCTCACGCCCAGCTTGTCAGCGGTGTCCTCCGAAAAGGGCTTTGCTGCTAAAAGCGTCAGATTGTCGTTCTTAGCGGTTTGCCCATTTCGCTGGCCCTGGCGGGTTTCCGGGTGGATGGCTTCATAGAGTTCCTTCCGGCGCAGAAGCAGATCGCCCAACTCACGGTGGGACAGGCCCGCCCGGACAAAGTTTTCGTCAATCTCGGCCAACTCCGCTTGCAGTCCGTCCGCCTCGCTGACAACGCACTCAATTTCTGTCCAGCCCAGCAGCTTCACCGCCTCCAGGCGATGCAGTCCAGCGATAAGCGTGTTGTCCTGGGTGACGGTGATGGGGTTCATCAGGCCCACGGCGGAAATGCTCCGGGCCAGTTCCTCCACATTCCTCTGCTGGGTGTCTCGCCGCCCAGGATTGATTTTGACGTCGCTGATTTTCATTCGCATGGTGACTGTCCTCAATGCGAAAACGTGGCGATAATCCGGTTGAGCATTTCCAGGTCGGGGCCGTCTAAGGATTCCCCCAGCCTGCGGAGAAACCTGATCTCCGCAGAGTTCAGCGTCCTACGGTTCAGGTGGAACCACTCCGCCACTCTGACACCGCCATGATGGCCCTTGACGGTTTCAACCGGATAGGAACAGGTCAGCACCACAATGTCCCGGCGAATTGTCCCGGTGCTGACGTTAAACTCATGCGCCAGATTCCTGTAAGTATCGTGCCGCCGGAGGCACAAAGCCTCCAAAATTTTCTGGCGGCGTTCCCACGGGTTCAGGTCCATTTTTCAAAAACTCCCTTCGGTAAAATTGATGATTTATCGTTCTTGCTCTTTCTGCTGGTGCTGTCCCTCATGAGCTAGACGGTCAGCGGCCTTACGGAGATTTTCAACAGCCTTGATTTCATCCCGCATGGCATACATTTTCTGATAATCTGCGTCCTTTTGTACCGTCAATTTTGCAGCTTCGGCCCGCCACGCTTTGGGCGTGATCGCCTCTCCGGATTCTTTCATCGATTTCAGAAAATGGGCGGCAGCGTCAAAGCCTGCTAACTCTGCCCTATGCTCCTGCTGGTATTTCTCCCGCTTACCCGGTTTCACCTTGTCCAACTTCTGGCGGATGGGCTTGTACTGTTCATACTGCGCCCACATTTCCAGTCGTTCATCTAGCACAGCAAGACGGCGTTCCGCGCCGACAATCTGCCCACGGAGATCGTAATAATCCTTGTTCATGGCAGAGACTTTTTCATAAAGTTCCTGCATGGAATTGATGCCGTTGCTCTGCAAAAACGCCAGCAGTCTGGCGTTCTCCTGGAGAGCCTTAATCTTGCCGGAGCGGGAACGGGCTTTGTTGCTGTTGACCTTGGCCTGGGCTTCATAGAGACGGGCCACAAGACTACCACCATCTTGGGGCTGTTCGGTTCCAGCCTGTTCTTTCGTCCAGTTATAAATCCGGGTGATGCGGGCTTTGATCTCCTTCAGCAGTTTGTTGTCAGCGGCAATTTGGCGGTTAATGTCTCCCTTCTCCGTAGCGATGCCCCGCCGCTCCATCTGACTGGCGGCAACGCCCATGTGGATAGAAGGAATTTTATCAATACCCTGCCGCTCATAGCTGCGGTGATCTATCCGCTCCGGCCGACCCGCCGCCTCCAACGCTCGATTGGCATAAGCGGCCCACGCCGCCCGCCACTTCTCGGCGTTCTCCCGGTTGTTCCAGTCGGTGGTGTCCTCCCGGTGATTCTTCCAGCCGCCTTTGCCGTCCGGGATGCGGTTGCCCTGGCTGTCCAGATCGTAAACTTTCCGGCACTTCGGCCCCCAGCGTCCGTCTGATTTCAGCGGGCGAATGGTCAGCATGATATGGGCGTGAGGATTGCCGTCACCCTTGTCATGGAGCGCGAAGTCGGCGCACATTCCCTCTGCTACAAAATTGTCTTTGACGAAAGCCCGAACAAGTGCCAACTGCTCCGCTCTGGACAGTTCCACGGGAAGGGCAACTTCGATTTCGCGGGCAAGCTGAGCATCGCTGGACTTCTCGATTTCCTCTGCGGAGTTCCAAAGCGTGGAACGGTCTTGAAACTCCGGCGGGGCGTGGGCGGGGAGCATGATTTCCGTATGGACAACACCGGGCTTGTGCGTGTAGTCGTGGGTTTTGCCGTCCCACTCATTTGTCAGCCGTTCGCCGCTTCGGTAGGCGGCGGCAGCGACAGCCGAACGGCCCACGCTCCGCTTGATGATTTGAATGGGACAGTGAAAGATTGCTATGCGGTTTTCCTCCTTCCTTCGCAGTCAGCGGTGGGGGGTATAGGCAAGCGGAAACGGAACAGACGCAAAGCGGATGTTCCGTTTTTGCTGGCGCACATGGGGTTTGGGGAAGGTACTTCCCCATCGCGTCCGAAGGACGCAACAAGCCCCCGGCAGGGCGCACGACACCGGACACGGTGTATAAGTGCGCCGTTCTCCGAACGGACTATTCCCCGTCCCCGGCGTTCTGCGCCGTTTGTGCCGTTTCCCACGCTCCCGGCAGGCGGGAAAGGGCGATTAGAAACGCTTTGAGCGATTCGCCGTCCATGCTGGCAAACACGCCCTCCACGATTGCGCCATGCACGATCAGGCGGTGATTCCAGGCGTGGCGTTCTGCGTCCCTCTGCTTGTTCAGCAGAATTTTTACCTGGTTCTCATACTGAGCCGCCTCTTTTTCTGCCTCTGCTTTCTGTCGCAACAGGGATTCTTTTTTGTCCATGATGGGATAGACCTCCTTTCTGCCTAGGGACAAGCTGGTGCTTGTCCCTAGGCGGTGATGGAGCAAATGCCCCTCACTGGGTAAGCCTCAAAACAGCCCGTTGTCAGGATGGTTTGAGAAATATTTTAGAAATTTTCTGCGGACGGCCTGGATGCTCTCATAAACGGATTCCCTGGAACAGCCCTGCATCATTCCAATCTCCGTATAACTGAAACCATATAACGCATAGAGTAAAAACCTCTCCCGCTGAATTGCTGTGCAGGTGTCCAAAATGGACAGCAGCAGAACCAAAGTTTCCCGCTGACATACGATGTCCTCCGGTGTGGGCTGGTAGGGCAACAGGCCCTCGGTAGCAACTATGTATTCGTCAAATTCCCGTTCATCCCAATGCCGCCGCTTTTCATGGGAAAGATTCTCGACCTTTCGTCTGCCCTGGTCGTAGCACTCGGCTCTTCGTCACTGACCTCAACGGACACCATGTGCCTATTGATTTTGATGGTGATTTCCATCATGTTTTCCTCCTGTTCAGATTTGAGTTTTGCGAAATCTGAACAGGAGGTGGGGAGCGGCATCGAGGTAATCCGCTCGGCCTATTTATCAGTGTGAACCGCAGTACACTGTTCGGAGTATGACCGCCCTTTACAGAGCATCGAAATTCACATATTCCTTGCTAAACGGCGCATTACGGCCCACTAAGAAACTCCCTCCATTTTATTAGTGAATTAAGATACATATAAAAGCCGAATTGTGGTGGATTCAATCGAAAGGGCGCATATTGTAGAATGTCCTTGAGGTGAATTGCAATGGATTTTATTCGTACCTTGGATGACACTGTGAAGAAGGCCCGCAAGCGGCTGGGCCTTACCCAACTCAAAGCCGCTGAAATCTGCTCTATTGATTCGCGCACAATCTTGAACATTGATAACTACTGTGGTAATCCGAAAATGACGGTTTTGTTCCCACTGGTTCGCGGGCTTCAGATAGACTCCCAGGAGATTTTCTATCCTGGCATGGAGATCAAAAATCCATCTGTTAGTCAGCTCCGGTTCTTGATCGAGGATTGTAGCGAGCAGGAGGCCGCCGCCTTGATTCCCGTTGTTCAATCCTTTCTGGGAGCAGTCAGATCGAACGCTGCTGCCGAGATCAAATAGGCTGCAGAACAAAAAAGAGCCTGCATCCTTACATCAGTAGGAAGCAGGCTCTGCGCTTTAAGCGTCTGGCTCGTCGCTCAGTACCATTTTCAGTTGTGCCACGGTCACTCGGATTTCCTTTTTGCACTTGGGACAGTACAGCGGAAACCTCACCAGGACGGTATCGAAGTACACCTTTGTCCTCGTTCTGCTGCCGCAGACTGGACAGCACACCCAATGGGAAGATTTATCCTTTTCGCTCACGCTCAATTACCCTTTCCAGCGGCAATCACGCTCTGCGTTCAACGTCCGGCTTTTGTAATCGCCACTCTCACATTCAGCATTAAAGCTGACCTTTCTGCTGGTTTTGCGCCTTGGCCTGCGCTATGGTTTCTTCTACACGTTCAGAGGAAACGCGGAGCGAATCAAAGGCCCCTTTGAGTAACTCCTGTTCGCTGGAAGAAAGTTTCGCTTTTCCTTTTGGGGAAACTATTTTAGTCTGTTTATTCATTTCTTTTTGCGCTCCTGTTCTATTTCAGAGGTATCCGAAATCTGCAAATCTCCTTTGCGGAGTCGGAAAACCACATCGGCCTCTTTCGCCAGTTCATTGGAGTGCGTCACAATCACCACACATTTTCCAGATTTATGGGCACTGTCTTTGAGGATGGCGGTGATCTCGGCGGCGGTGTCCTCGTCCAAGTTCCCGGTCGGTTCATCGGCCAGAATCACCTGTGCATCACTGGCCAGGGCGCGGGCAATGGCTACACGCTGCTGCTGGCCCCCGGACAGCTTCAGCACATTCCGCTTTGCTTCTTCTGCGATCAGACCCAACTGTTCCAGAATGGGGAGCGGCGGATGCTTGGCAGTCAGGGCTACATTCTCCACCGGCGTTAAGTAGTCGATCAGGTTGTAGCTCTGGAAGATAAACGCCACATGACTGCGCCGGTGATCGGCAAGGCCGGTCTTGGCAATGTCCTCCCCCTGGTACAAAATCTGGCCGCTGCTGGGGCTGTCCAGACCGCCCAGCAGGGACAGGAGCGTGGTCTTGCCGCACCCGGAGGGGCCGAGGATGGCATACATTTTGCCCTGCTCCATTTGAGCGTTGATGCCCCGCAGAACACGCTTTTTATTCTCGTAGGAATATTGCAGGCCCTTTACTTCTAAAATGCTCATAATCAAAACCTCCTTTAGCTCATTTGGGATAAGATATTTTTGGGCTTCATTTTGACTACCGGCAGGGACGCCAGCACGACAGCGGCGGTGCAGATCGCCATTCCCAGCAGGTAGACCCAAAGCAGATGTTCCGCTGTGACGTGGACTTCAATGCTATCAGGGGCTACCATATCGGATGTGTCGTAGGGGATATACTGGCCGGTGATGTCCAGATACTCCGTCCCATCATCAGGAGTTTCGATCTCCGGGATGGGCTGTGTTTCCGCTACTTGGTTGAACAGCAGATTGCTCGTCCCCTGTGCAATCGCCCCGCTGGAAAAGTAGGACAAACCAAAGGCAATTACGGCAATTATCAACGTTTCAAGAATGTACTGCGCCACAATTTTGACCTTGCTCACGCCGATAGAAAGCAGGATACCCGTTTCATGCGTCCTCTGCTTGATCCACATATTGAGGATCAGCGCCAAAATGCCGATGCTGACAATTACAATACCGATAATCAGCCCCGTCACCATATTCTGCATAGCGGTCAGGGAGGATGCCACGGCTTCATAGGCGGTGTTGTCAACCGTCAGTTTGAAGCAGCTCCAGTCCAGGTCTAACTTCTGAATTTGTGCCGCAATCTTGTCAATGTCCCTGGGGTCATCCACAAAAAACTCCACGCCATTGTCATACTGGATCACATCGTGCATCATAATCTCCTGCATGGCCTTGTGGTCGATAATCAGACGGTTCCGCTTATCGGTTGATGTAGTGGTAAATCCCCCATCATCCAGTGTGCTTTTATAAATACCGATGATTTTCAAAGATACATTGGGATAACCGCCAGCGTCATAGCAGCATTGCACGGTGATGGTGTCGCCCAGCTTCAAACCGTTTCTTTCAGCGAGTGCCGTACTGATTAGGACAGCGTGATCATCCTCCGGGGTGATATGCCGCCCCTCCACCAGCTTGAACGCGCCCCGCCGGAAGTAGTTGAAATACTCGGAGTTGGAAACAGAGGGCAGGCGGCTGTAATCGCTCCCCGGCCCGAAGCTAAAGCCGGAAATGAAAGAGAAATCCATTGCAAAGACGCTGCCGTCACCAACGCCGTTATAGCTGTGGATGCCTTTGACGCTCATGACCTTTTCAATATCCTCGTCAGTAATCGGCGTCCCCGTATAGCCTACCAGCGTACCGCCGACGCCCTGCTGATATGTCCAGTTTTGGCGGTTGTCCTTGTCCAACTCCAGCTTGATACTCCCGCCCACGGACTGCCGCAGGCTCAATGCGGACTGGTCTGCCGCTGCCAGGATAGAAAGCCCGGTCAGGACAAATGTAGAGATTACGAACAGGGTCAACAGCAGGATCAGCGTTTTTCCTCTTTTTCTGGTCGTGTAGGAAAATGCTCGTTTAATCATATTGCAGCCTCCTTAACTCATTTTCGATAAGATTTCTTTGGGGTGAAGATGGAAAATCGGATATGCGGCTACCATCACGCCAGCGAATACCACAAAAGCCTCCATCCCGTATTGCAGCAGTAATTTCCAGGCCGGGAGATCAACATTGACTGCACCGACCATGTTTCGCAGGAACGCCCCAATCTGCATAGCGGCAAAATAGCTGACAGGCCAGGAAAAAAGGAACGCCAGAAGCAGGACAGCCGTTGTTTCCACGAAAAACTGTGCGATGATATGTCCTTTTGCAACTCCTACCGCCAGCAGGACGCCAACTTCATGGACACGGCCCCGGATGCGCATGGCGAGTATCAGAAAGAGGACAACTATGCTGACAGTGATTGCCGAAACGATCAGGAGTGTTGTCAGCCGCCCGATGGTCGAAAGCTGATACGAGATAGCGTCATACTCCGCCGTGTCTGCTTGGAGCGTATAGTCCTCCCATTGGAGCGGCGTGTCCTTCTTGATCTGTTCCATGACGGTTTCCAGTCTGGCCGGGTCAATGACAAAGAAATCCACCCGCCCCGAATAGGTTCCGGCTTCACTCTCCGTCAAGGCCCAATAGGTGTTGTGATCTGTGAAAATGGTATCAGCGTCAAATTCCATGCTTGGATCGCTCTCATAGATGCCGATGATCTCTACCGTTACCGCCGGGTCTTTGAACGATAATTCACTGCCGATTTGTAGTCCGTTTTCCTCCGCCAGTTCCCGGCTGACCAGGGCAGCGTGGCGGTCATCCTGAGTAATGTGCCGCCCCTCGGCCAGCGTCAAAATACCGCTGGTGAAGTTACGGTTCCATGCCGATGATGTATTGGCGGAAATTGTGCCAGAGGGCATACCGGACGGGAAAATGAAGCTGCTGGCCGCTGCGGTGGCCGACTGCTGGGCGTTGCAGGCTTTAATCTCAGTATTGCCCGCAATCAGGTCAATGTCTTGTTGGGAAATGGGAATAAACTGCATGACATAGTCCTCTCCGCTTGTGCTGAGTTCCATAGGCTTTCCCCGCAGGGTAAAGGACGCTCCCACCGTTTCCCGCAGGTTCGTGGCTGCGGCCTGTGTTGCGCTCAACACTGAAAAGCTGATGGTGACAAACAGTGTAATCAGCACGAACAACAGGAACAGGGTCAGGCTTTTTCCCTTTTTTCGTGTGTTATAGAGGAAGGCCCGTTTCAGAACATTCAAAAAAAGATACCTCCTATCAATGTGATGGAGGTATCTTAGCATCCCAATATGGAGCAATTATGGGTGGCGTGTGGATCTAATATGGAATTTGCCGGTCAAAAGATAATTTGAAAGGACATTCCTTTTATATTCTCGGACGGCCTGAAAGAATAGGAAATACCAAGCGACTTCAAAATCGTTGCAACAAGATATAACCCTAATCCGTTTCCCCCCGCCGCCCGGTCACGGCCATAATCAGGCCGGTAAAACGGCTCAAAAATATGGGTAAGGTGTTCCGGGGGAATGGGAGTACACTCATTCTCTATGACAAGCTGCCGTCCCTTGCAGGAAATATGAATCATTCCATCCGGCTTGGTGTAGGAAACTGCATTTGCCAAAATATTTGAAATAGCCTTTTCAATCATACCCTGCGGAAAATGTACGGCGAACGGCTCTCCTGCGTCAACAGAGAATGCAATACCTTTGGCTTTTGCAATAATCTGATATGGCTCTATGACAGCGTTGAGCGCATCCGCAATCAGAAAATCAGTCTGTTCCTGCTCACCAGCAAACTCCGCCCGTGATGCGTCCAGAATTTCCTTTATCATTTGGGCCAGCCGGTCAGTCAGTTCCTTGCATCTGGCAAGGTAGGTGTCCCTGTCTTTGTATCTACCGATACCCAAAAGCATATTTTCCAGCATAACGCTGACAGCGGTAACGGGCGTTTTCAACTCATGGGACACAGCCCGCAGGAAATTGGTCTTTTGAATATCAGCAGCTTCTACCTTTTCAATCTCCTGCTCCAATGTCTGAATTGTGGATAGGAGCGTTTGATATAGACTGTTCACGTTGTCAGCCAACATCCCCATTTCATCCTGCGTATCGTTTGGACAACGGGCATCAGGCTCCAATTTCCGCATTTGTTCTGTTGCGGCGCTGATCTGTTGGATGGGCCGGGTAAACATCCGGGAATAGGCCAGGGCAAACAGAATGGAAATTATCATACAAAGTATCGCGGTAAACGGCAGTATCATCAATACCGCGCTGACAGCATCCTCGATATGCTGGCGGGAAACGACAGCGGTAATGCTCCCAGCCCCATCAGCGAAGCCCTGCTCCACCTTGAAAAAATCCGCGCCGCCCAGAGGGTTCTCCGCCAAGGAAATTTTCAAGCCGTCCTCCGTGGCGGTCGCAATGACCGTCACTTCCACTTTGCCGTTTGGAGAGGACTCGGCAGCTTCTTCTTTGAGTAAATCAACATGATAGGAAAAATCATCATAGACAACATTAGCATTTGCGCTCCACTTGGCGGCAAAGCTGGTCACATAGTTTACCCGTTCCTCGGACGGAGCGGTGATGATCTGCTCAACCAATCGGGCAGCGTCCGCCTCCAAAGCCTTTTCCTGCTGGTAGTTATAGGCCCACGGCATCAGGAAGTAGATCAGCGTATGGGAGAGCAGGACGATAATCAGCATCAGGCTCAAAGTATAGAGAAATGTTTTAGGAAAAATCTTTAATTTTTTCATTGGCTGACCTCAAGTTTATATCCAATCCCCTTGACCGTTTTAATACAGTCCAGGTGCAACTTCTTCCGTAAATTCTTGATGTAGGTATCAACCAGCCGGTCAAGCACATAAGAGTTATCGCCCCATACACCATCCAGAATTTGTGTGCGGGACAGCACCAGCCCTTGATGCTCAACCAGCAATTTCAGTAGATCAAGCTCCTTTGCGGTGACTTCCAATTCTCCGCTGGTATCATGGGCGGAGTAGCCGGAGAAATTGACGGTCAGATTACCATATGTCCATACGTCTATCTTTTCAGCCGAATTGCTCCGGCGCAGCAGAGCGGTAATCCGCTTTCCCAGGATGACCATAGAAAACGGCTTTGTCATGTAGTCATCGGCCTGCCCGTCAAAACTGGCGACTTGGGTTTGTTCGTCCTCCATAGCCGTGAGCATGAGTACCGGGATTTGGCTCGTTTTGCGGATGGAATTTAGGACGGCCAGCCCTGTGATGGTAGGCAGCATAATATCCAGCACAACAAGATCAATTTTATTTTCAGAGAACAGGGTAATTGCTTCGTCGCCGTCAAAAGCGGAGATTGTGTGGTGTCCAGCGTCTTGCAGATATTCACAGACGGCCTCGTTGGTATCAATATCATCCTCAACGATCAGTAAAGTTGCCATTGGCGCACCTCCTTCGGCATAGTGTAACACGGCAATGTGGAGAGAGTATGGAATTTTCTATCTTTTTCAAATTATCGGCATCAAAATATTGGCGGTTAAGCCAACGGCGGCCCAGGTATCATCCCCAGGCCGCTGCTGATTTTTATTGCAGCTTCTCCAAAAGCACCTGCCGCTGGGCGGTGATCCGCTCCTGTTCAGCCTTAGTAATTTCCCCGTTTGCGGTGATCGCTTTATATTCCAGATACCCGGTGAAGCAGTCCAGCAGCACATCCCGCATGATCTCCGGTGTGGCGCACAGTTCTTCACCTGCCCAGGTGTTGGCGCTGGAATCCCATTCCAGCACTGTGTAGCCGTGGGAGGTCATGACGATCTCATACCGGGTGTCCTCGGTGAGATAGTCCTTGAAAACCTCCATCACCTTTTCAAAGGTCAGCATCAGACCGCCCCCTCAAACATAGACCAGATCGGCCATGATGATCTCGTCGGCTCGCGCCCGGCAGTTGTTGACCAGCCCCACCCACGCCATCTGATCGCTGGCTTTCAATTCTTCGGTCACGCCAGCGGCTTTCATCAACTGCGGCAGGAGCGTGTCCATGCGCTGCTCCGCCATCCGCTCGATTCCTTTCAGATGGTCGGCCAGCTTGCCGCTGTTCACCAGCACCATCCACAGCTTGGGCTTATGTTCCCAGAGGTAGTCGCGCCGAAGATCGCCGTACTTGCCATAGAATACATCCTGCTCCGGTTCCTCGTCAAGTATCAGATCGGGGATATAGTAGTCGCCTACTCTCGTATAGGTTAATTCTGCCATAGTGAACCTCCTTGTGTTCAAGTCCTATTGTCCTATTCTCTCCACGAAAAGTCCAGTTGATCGTGTCCCTGTTCGTGAATTTGATTGGGCAACTGAACTCGTCACAAGGTATTATGGCACATCTTTCCCCAATTTCTGATAATTGAGAGAGTGGGAGGTTTCCCGCCCCCGGCTCTCCCCGGTGTTGTAGGTGTCAATGGTTTCTTTTCCCAGGGCGGCGGCTAACTCCTTTAAGGTGGTGGGTTCCTTGCCGCCCAGAAAGATGGAAGTGTCCATATTTCCGATGATGGTGTCGGCGTTGTCCTTGTAGATGGCCTTTAACTGGGACTGCGCCTGCAATACCAGACAGGCGGAAATCTCCCGGCTTCGGATGGTGGCTACCAGCTTTTCCAGCTTTGGAATCTGCCCGATGTTGGCGCACTCGTCAATCAGGCAGCGCACATGGACCGGGAGCCTGCCGCCGTACACATCATCCGCTTTTTCACAGAGCAGATTAAACAGCTGGGTGTAGCACATGGAAATCAGGAAGTTAAAGCTGTCATCGGTATCGCTCATAATGAGAAACAGGGCGGTTTTCCGGTCCCCCAGGGTGTCCAGTTCCAGCTCGTCATAGGCTGTGACCTCCCGCAGCTCGGCAATATCGAATACCGCCAGCCGCGCGCCGCAGGAAATCAGAATCGACTTCGCGGTTTTGCCTGTTGCCTGTTGTCAAGGACTTTTTAATACAGTTCACAGAATATTCAAAAAATCGACGCAGCAAAAGCCGGGGGCCAAATGGCTCCCGGCCTGCTCATATTGCGCTTACTCCTGCTCCATCATCTGACGGACTTCCTCGCGGAGCATACGCTTGATTTTGTCCTCCATCGTTTCAGTGCTGGTTTCACTGAAATGCGCCCACACAAGGTAAGTGGTCTTGCCGATTTTCTTCACCATAGAGGGCGGGGTGTCCGGCTTGGGCCGGGGGAAGGTCATGCCTGCGGTAGCGTTGGGAAGTTTGTTTGCCATAGGCGGCTCCTTTCAGTCCATCAGATTTTTCAGACGTGTCAGCTTGTCCTGCGCTGTGGCCCTGCGGAAATTCTCTCCCGAAAAGCGGATGGGGGCGCACATCTCCAACAGCCGGTCATAGATGCGGGCGTGAGCGGTGTCCTGGGGGTGCTGCAAGTCCTGGAGGGACAGGTTGGTGGTGACGATCAGCGGCCTGCGGCTGCGGTAGCGGCTGTCGATCACGTTGTAGACCTGCTCCAAACCGTACTCCGTCCCGCGCTCCATGCCAAAATCGTCAAGGATAAGCAGCGGGGCGCGGCAGAGGCGGCTTATGTACTCGTTCCGCCCCTCAAAGCTGGCGGTCAGGTCATTCAGTATCAGGGCAAAGTTCGTCATGCGGACGGCCACCTCCTGCTCCATCAAAGCGTTGGCGATGCAACCGGCAAAATAACTCTTGCCGGTTCCGACACCGCCCCAGAGAAGATAGCCGATGTTTTCCTCCTGCATGGTGTCCCAATGCTCGACATAGAAACGGGCGTGTTTCATCTGCTGGCATTTGCCGTTGTCGTTGGCAAACGTCCACCCCCTCATAGCGGGGTCAGTAAAGCCCTGGCGTTTCAAGTCAGCCACAGCCTGACGGTGACGGCGGGCCTCCTGTTCAGCCGCCTCCCGGTCAAGCCGTTCCTGCTCACAGTGGCAGGGATGGGGGAGCAAACGGCCCTCCAGCGGCGGGGCCTCCATGCGAAACTGTTTCGGAGTGCGGCACTTGCCACAGTACAAAAGGCCGTCCTCGCCAGTGTAGTCCCCCGGCTCCAGCCGGGTCACGGTCATACGCTTGATGATGCTGTCAAAGTCATTCATAGGCTCTCGCCCTCCTTGCACGAATAGTCAGATATGCCGCCTTTGCCCTTGCGCCTGTCCTCCTTTGCCCAGCGGCGGATGGTGGCGGCGTGGCTCTTGTAGGTCTTGCCGGTGGAGGCCATGTATTCAGACAATCTTTCGATGTACTCCTGCCAGACGGTGGGGAAGTCGGCCTGCAACTCGGCAACCTCCGCCTCGGTCAGAAAAACATTCTCATAGCGGCCTCGCGCCGGCGGGCGCTCTCTCACTCCACTCAAGTTACTATTTCTCAAGTTATTATTACTCATGTTATTAGGGGACAGTTTTCTGTCCGTCATAGGGACAGCTTTTTGTCTATCAGTGGGACAAGTTCCTTTCCCTCTATGGGACAATTTTCTGTCCGTCAGTAGGACAATATCTTGTCCATCTGGTATCTTCACATAGATGCGATTAGGCAACGAAAATCCTTGCCGCCTGCGCTCAATTAGCCCAACCGTTTCCAGTTCGGTCAATGCGTTCTTGACGGTCATGGGGCTGCGGTCAACCGCATTGGCGATTTTGCAGACGGGAAAGACGATGTAGATTTGCCCCTCTTCATCCTGCCAGCCATTAGCGAGGGAGAGGTTCGCCCTGTCCATCAGGACGGCGTACAGCAGCTTGGAAAACTGCGTCAAATCCGCCTCCATCAGAAACCGAGGGTAGGGCAGATAGGGCGGCAATTTGGTGTCGGCGGTCATGTAATCGGCAATCGGGTCCACCTCCTGTTTGTGGGCCGTTAGAGGGCCGTTTTTGGGGTTCAGTATGGAAACATACAGCCCCCCTATCGAGGACGGCTTTGAAAGCCTTGATATAAGCGGGTTTTCAGAGGGTACTTTTTCTACGCACCAGCCCTCTTTTTTCTTGCCCAATCCCGCTTGCTCCGCTTGGCCCGTTTTGCGGCACAGTCGGGGCAGTAAAGGGTGTTGTGCTTGGGCGGGGTGAAAATCCGCTTGCACTCCCGGCAGCGCCGCCGTCCAACAGCCGGGGGCGGCAGTAGAGCGGCGCACAGACTTTCATCCAGCGGAAGGACAGCGGCCCGAAACCAGCGGCAGATCAGCGAATAGGAAATAGACTGCGGGCAGACACATTCCTCCCCATCGTCCAGCAGGAGGCAGTTGCCATCCTGGTAGTTGCAGCAACTATGTACCAGCCGCCGGACGGCCCGATATTGCTGATAGGTCATCGCTCCTGTTCCTCCCTGCGCTGGGGCTGGCCCTCCCTGGCAAGCCGTTCGGCAGTCTTTTTCAAAGTCTCAACCGCCTTGATGTCCTCCCGCATGGCCCGCATTTGCAGATAATCAGCCTCTTTCTCGGCGGTCAGCCTTTGGGCCTCTGCCCTCCATGCCTTGGGGGTGATGGCCTCGCTGGAAGATTTCAGTATGTCCAGGTAGCGGACGGCGGCATCGAACAAGGCAAGGTCGGCACTGTGGCGCTGCTCGAATTGCTCCCGCTTGGCTGGGGCAACCTTGTCCAGCTTTTGGCGAACGGGCTTGTACTTTTGATACTGCGCCCACATTTCCAGCCGTTCAGTCAGAACAGAAATGCGGCGCTCCGCTTTGACAATTTTGCCGCGCAAGTCGTAATAATCGCTGTTCATGGCAGACACTTTTTCATAAAGCTGCTCCATAGAGGTAATGCCATTTTCCATCAGGAAGTTAAATAATTTTGCGTCCGCCTGGAGCGCCTTAACCTTTCCATAGTGGGAAGTCGGTGCGGTGTCCTGCTTTGCCTGGAAAAGAAAATCCATGATACTCTCCCGGCCCTGGGGCTGTGTCGATTGCTCCTTGCTCCAGTTGTAAAGCCGGGTGATACGGGCCTTGATTTCTTTCAGCAGCTTGTTGTCAGCAGCGATCTCCCGGTTGATGTTCCCTTTCTCAGTGACGATACCCCGCCGCTCCATCTGGCTGGCGGCTGGCCCCATGTGGACGCTGGGAATTTTATCAATGCCCTGGCGCTTATAGCTACGGTGGTCGATGCGCTCCGGCCTGCCTGCGGCCTCCAAAGCCCGGTTTGCATAGCTGGCCCACGCCGCCCGCCATTTCTCGGCGTTGCCGCGCTGGTTCCAGTCGGTGGTATCCTCCCGGTGGCTTTTCCAGCCGCCTTTGCCGTCCGGGATGCGCTGGCCCTGGCTGTCCAGATCGTAAACCTTACGGCACTTTGCGCCCCATGTCCCATCTTCTTTCAGTGGGCGAATGGTGAGCATGATATGAGCATGGGAGTTGCCGGTTCCCTTGTCATGGATGGCGAAGTCTGCGCACATTCCAGCCAACACAAAATTGTCTTTGACGAACGCCCGGACAAGGGCAAGCTGCTCCGCCCTGGACAGTTCAACCGGCAAGGCCACTTCAATCTCCCTGGCAAGCTGGGCGGTGCTGGATTTCTCGATTTCCTCCACACTATTCCAGAGGGTGGAGCGGTCTTGAAATTCTGGTGGGGCGTGAGAGGGCAGCATGATTTCCGTATGGACAACGCCGCCCTTGCGGGTGTAGTCGTGGGTCATGCCGTCCCACTCGTTCACCAGCTTTTCACCGCTCCGATAGGCGGCAGCGGCCACAGCGGACTTGCCCTGGCTCCGTTGAATTATCTGGATGGGACAATGAAAAATTGCCGTAAAAATGCACCTCCTTTCAGTGCTGGATATTGGCCCCGCCGGAAAGTGACAGACGCGAAGCGGGTGTCACTTTCTGGCGGGGGGCAGGGGTTTGGGGGCGCAGCCCCCATCGCGTCCGAAGGACGCAATAGCCCCCGGCAGGGCGCACGACACCGGGACGGTGTATAAGTGCGCCATTCGGACTGGAGCTTACTTCTCACCCCCAGTTTCCAGCGGTTTTTCTGTTAACTTCCACGCCCCCGGCAGACGGGACAGGGCAATCAAAAACGCCTTGACTTCCTCGCCCTCCATATCAACGACAGCGGGAAAAACGGCCTCCAAAATAGCGCCTCGCCCGATAAGCCGGTGCGTTCTGGCCCGATGTTCCTCGGTGCGCTTTTTGTTCAGCAAAATCTTCTGACGGTTTTGGTATTGGCTGATTTTCTTTTCAACCGCCTGTTCTTCCGGCGATTTGTCCATGAGTATCAATCCTCCTTGTTTAGCCAGCCATTTTTAGCAAAAATCTTCTGCAATTTTCTAATCGCGCTGGTGACGCTCTCGGTGGCACAACTTCCGCTGACACCCTCGTCAGCGGCAATCTCCCGAAATTTTTTCTTCAAGGCATACCGGGCATGGAGCCGCCTCGCCTGGGTGGGGGACAGATGGGTGATGGCCTCCGCCAGTCGTTCCAGCAACAGTTCTTCAGCGGCCTCGTCAATCTCCCGAATAATCAAATCTTCCGGGGACTGCACCAGGAACATGGCGTGATTTTCAATGCCGGGACTGCAATCCATTGAGTACACATGGTAATAGCTTTTTCTGCCTTCCTGCCGGTTCTCATAGAGCCGACATTCTTCCATGACAGCGGCAACCTCGTCCGGCACTTCCACGAATGTGTCTTTTGTGTAGAGCGGGTAATAGTGCTTTCGCAAATTGACAATCGCCATATCGCCCTCACTTCCCCAGGGGATGGTCTGTGTAGTAGCGGCGGAGGTTGCACAGCCCCCGGCGGATGGAGAGACACACATTGCTGTTGTGGACGCGCTCGCAGTCTGCGATCTGCTGCTGGGTCAGTCCGCCCAGGTAGTAGGCACAGAGGCGGCGGGCCTGGGTAGGGGTGGCATAGGCCAGGGCGTTCCTCAAAGTAGCGGCCAGTCTGTCACGCTCGGCCCGTTCCTCCGCCAGCATGACAAGTTGCTCCGGGGACGGGCTGTGTTCCAGGGCATAGTTCTCCGTCCACTCGAAAGCGTCCAGCGAGTAGAACGCCCGGTGATACCGCTTGCGGCGCTCGTAGTTCCGCATTTCCCTGACGGACTGGCACAGCACGTCAAAGACTTCCTCGCTGACCTCCACCAGCTTGTCCTGCTGGTAATGGGGATAGTGGAGCCGTAGGTTGATGATTTTCATATAGCCTCCTAAATGACAGGAGGGACAAACAGCCGAAACTGCTTGTCCCTCCCGGTGATGGAGCAAACGCCCCTCACCTGGTAGCCACTTAGGGGGTCTATCGTTAGTATGTTTTTCCAAAGAATTTGAAAAACTTTTTGCGAACGCCCGCGATGCTTTGGCAAACGGAAACTTTGGAGCAGCCGCACATCTCGGCAATCTCGGCATAGCTGAAATCATGCAGGGCATAGAGCAAAAACCGTTCCCGCTGGGTGTCGGTGCAGAGGGCCAGCACCGACAGAATTTCATCCAGCGTTTCCCGCTGGCAGATCAGTTCCTCCGGGGTGGCGCAATAGGGCAAGCGGCCCTCCGTAGCGATTATGTACTCGTCAAATTCGCGTCCGTCCCAATGCCGCCGCTGTTCGTGGGCAAGGTTCTCCGCCTTGTGGTCGGCCTGGGTGAGATACTCGTAGACCTCCACCGAAACGGACACAGGTTGTCCATAGTAATTGATGGTGATTTCCATCGTCCTTTCCTCCGTTCAGATTTTTGGGGTCTGAACGGAGGTGGCGGAGAGCGGCAGCGTGGCCGGTGTCGTTGGCCTGGTAATACAAAAGCCCCCGGACGGCACAAGGCCATTCGGGGGCAAGTAACAACATTATGAGCCGTCAGAAAACGACTGTTTTCGCAAGCCTGGGTGGACTTCGCTGCTGCGGGGGTCAGGCTTTTTTTGACAAGTGCCTATCTACCTGTAATCGCATGGCGGCATCCTCCCAAATTGCCGCCAGTAAGTATAAGAATGGCGGCTCTGATCTTCTCAAAGCCGCCGCTTCGGGCATGACAAGTTATGTAATGTGGCGACTTCTTTCTTTTTCAAAAGTTCTATTTGCGCCACTATTCCATAGCGTTATATTCACTTGAAAACCAACTTTTGATATATTCTGCAAGCGCAGGGACAAGCGCCTTGATTTCTCTGCCGGAGGTGTTGATACACAGGTCGTAGCCCTCTTTTGCTCCCCAGGGGATGCTTGCCGTCAGTTCATGCTTTTTTGCCCGGTTTTTATCAATCTGCCGCATCCGGCGTTCCATCTCTGCCACTGTAAATTTTTCCTGCTCCGCGGCCCGCTCCTGGCAGCGTTTGAGCTTGGAGGGACGGTCGGCATAGACGAAAATGCGGAGCGGATGCAGATGGGCCAGAACCGTGTCCGCACAGCGTCCAATGATGACACAATCGCCCTGCTGGGCCAATTTCTGAACGATCTTTTGCTGGGTGACAGCCACCATGATGGACTGCTCCATCACCTTATAAGGAATGGAAAACCGCCGCCCAATCGTCAGCGGATACGCCGCCCGCAGACTGTTTTCTGAGACGCGGGCCACATATCCAGCATCAAGTCCGTGCTCCTTTGAAATCATTTCGATAATCTCGTTGTCATAGCAGGGAAGGTGAAACGCATCCGACAGGCGTTTTCCCAATTCCCGGCCTCCGCTGCCAAATTCCCGGCTGATGGTGATAATCATACTCTTTCCTCCTTTACTGAAACTGGATACCATTACGTTCAGAGCGCCTTAACAGTATGGCCGCAATTACCAACACGATTGCTTCATAGACAAGCAGCGAGAACCAAATCGCGCCATTGCCAAACATATGGGGCAGAATCAAGATCACCGCTGAATTTATGATGAGGCTTCGTAAAATGCTGATGCTGGTGGACAGGGCAGACCGCTCGGTGGAATATAAATAGGCCGAAATCATCACATTGACCGCCGTTATGATAAATCCAACGGCAAACTGCGGGAGAGCGGCTGCGACATATTCTGTTGTTGTGGCGTCAGCGCCGAACAGCCCGCAGATTTGTTTTCCAAGCAGGATCGCCAAGACGGTTATGACCGCGCTCCCTACGGCGCTGATGGACAGACCGGCCTTAAAGTAAAATTTCAGATCCTTTTCATTTTTTGCTCCATAGCTCTGCCCAAACAAGGGCTGCAAACCTTCACTGGCGCCAAAAAAAGCGGCCATAGAAAAAGAAGCTATGTAAGAGATTACCGAAAACGCATTTACCCCAAGATCGCCAATTCTTTGAATGAGGACGAAATTCATACAGAGGGTCATGACCGGAGTTGCCAGCTGGCTGATGCCTTCCGGCAGGCCGTGAACGATAATATCCCGGAAAAGACCGGCGTTCAGCTTCGTCTTGCCGAAACGGAGGTTGCCGCGCTTGCGGGCAAAGCGTACCAGGATGATCAGCAGGCCGATGGTTTGGGAAATGCCTGTGGCAATCGCCGCGCCTTTTGTCCCCATCGCCATTGGGTAAATCAGGAACCAGTCGCCAAAAATATTGCATACCGTCGTTACGATTACCACCATACTCACCAAGCCGGGCGCATCGTCATTGCGGCAATAATTTTGCAATCCGATTGACAAAGCCGACGGGATGATAAACAGCGAATACCAGAACAAGTATTCAACGGCTAACTGATGAAAGGTTTCGTTGGCCCCAAGCAGAGCGCAGATTCTCTCCACAAAAAGCGTACCCGCAAGAGTGAACACAAAGGAAGCGCAGAGCTGGAATACCATCCCGTGGCGGAACACACGGTTTGCGCCCTCTATATCACCCTGGCCGACACGGACGGCGTAAATGGACACGCCGCCGATGCTGATGAGCATATTCACCGCGCCCACTGCCATAATGACAGGGCTGACCAGGTTGATTGCCCCCAGCGCGTTTGTCCCCACGCCCCTGCCTACAAAAATAGCGTCAACGATGGTGAACAGAAAGAAGCAGACATTGCTGAATATTGCGGGAAAAACGTACCGGATTACATTCCGAACCTTTGCGTTATACATGTTCCTTACCTCCATTCCGCGCTTTCCGCCGATACAGGAAGAAGCAGACGCATCCCAATATCGTGGGAACCATGTACCAAAGCGCATTTCTTTTTTTCATATGAACCATTTTGATGACCTCCTCCCTGCGCAGTTTCGCAGGTGCTTGTTGTTTGACAATTTTCTGGAATGAGATTATAATGGAGTATCCTGTTTGGGGAGAGTTTCTGCCGCCATGAAAAAAGATAATCTGTTGTCCATCGGCGCTCTGTCAAAGCAGACCGGCGTTCATATCAAATCCCTCCGTTACTATGATTCTTTGGGGATTCTCCGCCCTGCCTATGTTGATCCCAGCAGCGGCTACCGTTATTACAATTTGCAGCAAATCCCCGTGGTAGGGGCCATTCAGCTCTGTATTGATCTGGGGATTTCCCTCAAGCATTTCACGGAGTATTACAGTGAGAGCAGCGGTCAGCTTCGCTATGCCAGGTTAATCGAGCGTGGAACCGCGCTGGCGAAGGAGAAGATTCAGACCATACAGGAGCGGCTGTCCAATTTGGAAAAATTACAGGCTGAGATCGAGCACAGCGAATTGGTTCAGCAAAGCGAGGATATGGTGCGGTGCATATTTCCCGCTATGGATGTTTGGCTTACCCCATGCACTTCCAATGCTGCAGAACCTCACATATTTACCCAATTCCACAGCTTGATACGGACGGTGGAAAACAGCGGGCTGACTATCAACTATTTTGCCGGGCGGCTGCTCCATTGCCAAGGAAACCAAAAGGAACTGTTTTTTTATATCGGGGTTGATATTCCACAGGGAATGCGGGAGATTCCCGAAGCTGTTTTTCACCTTCCGGCGGGCGAGTACCTCTGCTGTTCGCAGGCACAGCCTGCCATTGAGGAGGCCGCAGCGATTTTCCCGGAACAATTTGCGCTGGACTATGAAAAGTTTGTGGTAGAATCTGAATTATCTCTTGGGGATTATGACTGTGCCGCACCTCCTTTTGAGCTTCGCTGTTCTCTCCCTGACTGACAGATACCGTGAATATATTCAATCATCAACGTACAAGGCAAACGCTTTCATAATGTGCGACCAGAGTTTTGAAAGTGGAATCTGATAGGACAGAAACAAATTTGCCTCATGTTCTACCGGCCAGCTATATTTTGTGCCAGCGTCACCCAGCACAATGACATAAGGAGACTGACGCCTGATCTCATATTGAAAAGTTGAAGTGAGCTGTGAAAAGATTTCCAAATCAGCGACTATAACCGCAAACCTGCGGTGTGCAAGCAGCCACCCCGCTATTTCAAGGCTGGGCGAGGAAATGATTTGTATTTTGTCCTTCTGGACGGTACTCTCAAGCGCATTTAGAAAAGAATCCCGTATCCCTACGGTTAGGATATGGCGGCGCATATCTTCACCCCATTCCATAAAAGTTTCCTTGGTGGAGAAGTATTATAAACTATCCCATCATAGGGAGAGTCAATAGGCTGAATGAATTTTCTTTTTGTCCCTCCTTTTCCTCCCATTTGACAACGAAGCTAAAAACGTCTGCACTGCATAGAACAGTGCAGACGTTTTCTTTCAAAAGACAAAAGAATTGGGCATTTAGCTGAATATCAGTTCTGCAAAAATGATTTCCTCCACCTGAGCCTTGCAGCAATTCATCAGCCCCACCCAGCGCATGGGATCGCGGGCTTTCAAATCCTCGGTGGCCCCGGCCTCCTTTGCCATTCCCGGCATCATGCTGTCCAGCAGGTCATTGGCTGCGTCCTCGGTTTCCAACAGGTGGGCGTACAGTTTGCCGCTCAAGGTCAGGCGGTTAAACAGGCCCGGTCGATGCTCCTTCAAATAGCGCAAACGCATAAGGCCATACTTGCCCAGGCTGCGGTCAGATTGCGGCTCCAGCGCCAGGGCAGGGAAATAGTAATCGCCCACTTTCACATAGTCCAATTCAATTTTCATGTCGGCGCTCTCCTTTCTCTCAAGGCATGGGACGGGTCTGGGCAACGGCTTTCTGCGGCTCCTGATGGGGTAGGCTGGCGACGGTGGTGAAGATACCGCGCTCCATATCCTCGGCCCGCAAAGCGGCCCTCTTTGCGTCCATGACGGGCTTGCGCTTGGCGTTGTACCTCCGGTCATATTCTTGCTGCTTACCGCTGGCCTTGCGGCGAAGATACGCTTGATGCAGCTTGTCCCGCCGTTCCTCCCGCCTGCGAAATTCCTCCTGTTCCTCCGGGGTCAGCTCCACGTCCCGGAAAGAGGGCGGTATGTATCTGCCCACAAAATTGAAGTAGATTTCAACCGTCTGCGTGGTGTCCTGGCATCCTTTGCGGTCACGCTCATGGACAAGGATTTTATCGACAAACTCATTGAGCATAGTGTTCGTCATGGTGTCAAAGCCTTGGTATTTGTCAATCAGGGCGATAAACTTTTCCGCCGATTTCTTGCCTTGGTCGTAGCTGCTGACGGCCTTTTCCAACATCTCAATCTCGGCAGAAAGTTCTTCCTGCTCCTTGGCATACTGTGCATCCAGAACAGCGTACCGGGCATCCGGCAACCGTCCTAAAGCGTTGTCCTCATAGATTTTACAGACGAGCCGTTCCAATTCCCCGGCCCGCTTCTGCGCCGCCGCCAAACGCCGCCGCTTTTTCTTAATGTCGCTGTCCTGCTGACTGGCCTGGGCCTCCTGTACCTCCCGGATGAATGTTGCCCGGTCGGACTTGGCATAATCGCTGATGGCCTGGAGCATATCAGATACCAGGGACAAGACTGTTTTTTCTGCGATACGATGCTGGGTAGGACAGCGAGTGCCAATGGGGACTTTGCTGTATTGGGAGCAAGTATATTGCGGAGTGCGTTTGCCATTGTAGGTGCGGTGAACATACATCTTGCCGCCGCAATCGGCACAGTAGATCAGTCCGGTCAGCGGCGCGGCCTCGCCAAAGCCATCCGCATAGCGTTTGGCGTTGCCTCGGATACGCTGTACGCTGTCAAAGATCTGTTGGTCGATGATGGCCTCATGGGTATTCTCAAAAATCGTCCACTCGCTCTCGTCAACATAGTGGCTCTTTTTGTCCTTAAAGTGCTTGCGGGTCTTGAAGTTGACGGTATGACCCAAGTATTCCCGCCGTTTGAGAATGTTCACAACAGTGGAGGTAGACCACTTGCAGGGGTCTTTGATGTCCCTGGTCTTGTGCAGGCCCTCGCCATGCCGCGCCATGTGAACAGCAGGCATCTCAATTTTGTCAGCGGTCAGGCGGCTGGCGATTTGAAACGGGCCATAGCCCTCCAGCGTCATAGCGTAGATGCGTCGTACCACATCAGCGGCCTCGCCGTCCACAATCCAGTTTTCCCGCTTTTCGTCCCAGAGGTAGCCATAGGGAACAAAGCCGGTCAGGTGCTTTCCGCTCATACCCTTGGCCTTGAATACCGACTTGATTTTACGGCTCGTGTCACGGGCATAAAACTCGTACATGATATTCAAGAACGGGGTCATATCATTGTCCCCTTTGGCGGTGTCTACATTGTCGTTAATAGCAATCAGCCGCACTCCCCGCTGGCGAAGAATTTCCATCACCTGACCGACTTTCAGATAGTCCCGGCCCATTCTGGACATATCCTTGATGATGATTGCCTCCACATTGCCGTCCTCGACTTCTTCCATCATCGCCATAAAACCGGGCCGGTCAAAGCGGGTGCCGGAAACGCCGTCATCCGTGAAGTGCTTGAAACGGAGATACCCATTCCGGCGAGCGAAGTCCTCCAGCATGATTTTTTGATTTTGGATTGAAAAACTCTCCCCTTGCAATTCATCGTCGCGGCTCAACCTCTCGTACAGCAGCGCAATCTTGGTTTTTGCCATAGCACAGACCTCCTTGAATGAAAATATGCTCTAAGCTGTCCTCACTAATCACCGAAAAATCAAGTGATTAACAAGTCGCTTAGAGCATATATCACCCGCCGCCAGCTTATATTTTTTGTACTGCCGCACCGCGAAATGGTTGGGCTTCTCGGATTCCAGCGCGTCAAACATCAGGTCAACGGGGTTTTTGTATTCCTCATCGTCCTCCCGGACCTCCATCGCGTTAATAAACTCAATCAGGGTGGAGAAGTTCTGTTCTTCCACCGGGGCCTCGTAGTGGATATATCCAATCAGGGCGCAGTACAGCAGCGTTTCCGCTTTGACCCAGAAATCGTCACCGGCTTTCCCTTCGCCCTTGGTATTGGCAATCAGGGTTGTCACCAGCTTCAAGATGTCCTTTTCGCTGTGGATATAGGCGAAAGGATTGTATTTCATGGATTTTTTGAAGTTGATGGTATTCAGCACCTTAATCCGGTACGGTTCATAGATGGTTTTGCCGTTCTTGTCCTTCATGGGCTTTCCGTCCTTATCCAGCTTCGGTGCGCCCCGTTGGAGCAGCTTTCCACATTCGACCAGGATTGTGCCTTTCGGATCAGTGACAACATACGAGCTATGGAGCTGCATTAGGTTGGGCTTGAGCCAGAACCGGGTCTTGCCGGAGCCGGAACCGCCGATTACCAGCACGTTTTTGTTGCGGGCGGTCTTGGGGTCCTTTGGGCGGCTGCTCATGGTAAGGCGTTCCGTCTGGGTGAGGATGATGTTGTCCTCGAATTTGGGCGCGACATAGGGGGCAATATCTTCATGGCTTCCCCAACGCGCGGTCCCGTACTCCATGCCAGGGCGGTACTTCTTGGCGTTTTTGCCCTTCATGTAGACAGCCAGCCGGAGCGCCGCGCCGCAGCACAGCCCGACCAGCAGGTCCAGCGGGTGATAGCTGGGCCAGAAACTTCCAAGAGCCGCCGGAAGGACGGAGATCAAAGACAATACCTTTTCCGAAGCGTCCGCGCCCTGGGCCATCCGCCACGCCTCCCCGAAGTTGGTGGAAAACAGCCCCATCAGGATATAGGGCAGGTTCAGCAAAACGAGCTTTTTGATGTTCAGGGGCTTTTTCATCGTTCCAGCTCCTTTCGCTTTGTGCGGTCCACCACCGCGTTTTTCACCAGCTCCTTGAACTGGTTCAGCTTCGCCAGCACAGACGGGCGGGACGCCTTGCGGACCTTCTTCTGGGTGTACTCGGTAAACGCGGAGGTCAGCGCGTCCGCATCGCGGGCCTTGAAAAAGACCAGGTACTTGGGCGGGGAGCAGCTGCGGTCCTTCTTTACCGCGTAATCCACGCCGTACTTCCGGGCAACCCGTTCAAACGCCTTGATGGAGGGGTCTGTGATCTCAAGATTGGACACGCCCTGGTTCTGCCCGATGAGCTGCTTCACCGTCTGCCTGCCCTGGGGCTTGACCTCCGCGCCCTTTTCCCGCTGTTTCTGCATCTTTTGCTCTTTCAGGTGCGCCAGATACTTCATAATCGCCGCTTTGAACAGCCTGCCGGTGAACTTTGTGCCGCTGACAATGAGCGTCAGGGTTTTGCTTTCCACTTCGTCCTGCATGGGTGTTTCGCCTCCTCTCTATGGATTTTCTGCATGGTTTCTCTATCGGAGCTGGTCTTGCCGGTCATAG
>CAJTGJ010000040.1 GCA_910575695.1 Oscillospiraceae bacterium
GCGGCGGGTGTTGTATGCTCTAAACAACTTACTAATCACTAGATTTTTCTGTGAAGGGTGAGGGATGTTTAGAGCATATTTCACTTTGAAGGAGGCCGCAGTATGATAAAAACCAAAATCACCCCTCTGTACGAGAGACTCAGCCGTGACGATGAATTAAGTGGCGAGAGTTTTTCGATCCAGAATCAAAAATCCATGCTCGAAAGCTATGCCCGACAAAATGGCTTTCCTAACCCAACCCATTTTACTGATGACGGCATCTCTGGAACCCGCTTCGACCGTCCTGGCTTCACCGCCATGATGGAGGAAGTGGAGGCCGGGCGCGTAGAGGCGATCATCGTCAAGGATATGTCCAGGCTGGGCCGCGACTATCTGAAAGTTGGTCAGGTAATGGAAATTCTTCGCCAGCGGGGAGTGCGCCTGATTGCCATTAACGACAGTGTGGATACCGCCAAAGGGGACAATGATATGACCCCATTTTTGAACATCATGTACGAATTTTATGCCAGAGACACAAGCCGTAAAATTCGTTCAGTGTTCAAGGCCAAGGGTATGAGCGGTAAGCACCTGACCGGCACAGTGATCTACGGCTACCTGTGGGACGAGAAGCGGGAGAACTGGCTGGTGGATGAAGAAGCCGCCGCCGTAGTCCGGCGTATCTTTGCCATGACGCTGGAGGGGTACGGCCCTTATCAGATCGCCACCCGGCTGACCGCTGACAAAATCGAAATCCCCTCCGTCCATCTTGCCCGGTACGGAGAGGGCGTGAACAAAAACAAAGCCGTCAAAGACCCCTACGGCTGGGGATCGTCCGTTGTTGTCCATATCCTCAAAAAGCGGGAATACCTGGGACATACGGTCAATTTCAAGACACAAAAGCATTTTAAGGACAAGAAAAGTCACTATGTCGATGAAAGCGAATGGACAATTTTCGAGAATACCCATGAGGCTATTATCGATCAGGAGACATTTGACAATGTGCAGCGCATCCGCTCCAATGTCAAGCGTTACCCGGATGGCTGGGGCGAGGCCGCGCCGCTGACGGGACTTCTCTACTGCGCCGACTGTGGCGGTAAAATGTACGTCCAGCGGGTGAACAATGGCAAGCGCATCCCGTATTATACCTGTTCTCAATATGGCAAAATTCCTGTTGGAAGTCTTTGTTCGAGCGGCCACCGTATCAGGGAAAGTGTTGTCCTGGATTTGATTTCTGATATGCTCCGAGCCATAGCCGACTATGCCAGGGAGAACCGAACCGAGTTTATCAGGACAGTGCAGGAGGCCCAGGCCCAGCAGCAGGACAGCGACATCAAGAAGAAAAAGCGGAGAATGGCAGCGGCACAGAAGCGGGCCGGGGAGTTGGAACGTCTGGTTTGTAAAATCTATGAGGACAACGCCCTCGGACGCTTGCCGGATGCCCGGTATGCCGCTCTGGACGCACAGTACGCCAAGGAGCAGGAGGCCCTTGCCGCAGAACTCGCGGAATTGGAAAAGGCCGTTTCCGGCTATGAGCAGGGCCGGAAGTCCGCAGAGAAATTTATTGCTTTGATTGACAAATACCAGGACTTCGATTCTGTGTCGATTACGATGCTCAATGAATTTGTAGAGAAAATCCTTGTCCATGAGCGTGACCGTAAGGGCAGTATTGAAACCACGCAGGAGGTTGAAATCCATTTCAATTTTGTGGGCCGGTATATCCCGCCTAACTTCCAGGCGGTAGAGTTGACCCCGGAGGAACAGGAGGCCCTTCGGAAGAAAGAGGAACGCAAGGACAAGCTGCACCAAGCCTATCTTCGCCGCAAGGCCAGCGGAGCGCAGAAGCGGTATGAGGACAAAATTAAAGCCCGGAAAAAGGCTGAAATGGACGCTAAAAAGGACGCTATCCGGGCAGAAGATATGGAAAAAGACGTGTTTACCCGCATTAAGGATATGCCAAAGCAGGAGCCGAAAAGGGCCGCAGTACCCGTCCCCACCGCCGTCTGACGCTGACAGCAATATGTGAAAGGAGCGCAATATGGATAAGGAATTGACGTACATCAAAGTCGGAGACTACTACATCCCCAATCTGGCATTAGACCCCGAACCGGCAGAGCCGGTCAGGGACATCGGTAAGTATGGCCGCATGAGATTGACCTATTTGAAGCAGCACCGGCGCAAGCTGTACCGGGAGTTGGTATCCACTGGCAAGCTCCAGGCGCACCTGCTGGACATTAACGGCACCGCTAATGACTGGCTGGACAGGATGATGCCGCAGATGGCAAAGGCAGCGGGGGCCACCGAGGAACTGAAAGCCCGCGATCAGATGGCGTGGGTGGGGCTGATGAATTCCTGCAAGACCCAGGTGGAGGAAATCATTTTCGCGGAATTGATTTTGATTTGATAGAAATGCGGGGCTTGTCCCCGCATTTCTTGATAAAAAGAGCATCTTGCACACAAACGAATAGCAGATTATACTATTTCTGTCAAAACTATTGCTTTGTAATATTTTTGTGACATTTTATTGATATCCTGTTTGTGGAAGGAAGTGAGCGTATGCGACTTTTAGTAGTTGAAGATGACCGTCTTTTGAACAATACTCTTTGCTACAATCTTTCGGCGGCGGGCTACACCGTGGACGCTGCCATGTCAAAATCAGCGGCGGTCAATTTCTGCGAAGCACAGGACTATGATCTGATCGTGCTGGATGTCAATTTGCCTGATGGAAACGGATTTGACTTCTGTATGGAAATCAAAGAGCGCCGTCCAGATACCGCCGTGATTTTCCTGACCGCAAATGATATGGAAAGCGATATGCTGAAAGGCTTTGAGTTGGGAGCAGACGATTATGTGACAAAGCCGTTTCCAATCAGTGTATTCCGAAAAAAGGTTTCGGCCTTACTGGGCCGCATCGAGAGGCAGACAGGCGGCGATTGCTACACAGACGGCACATTATCCATCAATTTTTCGGAATTGACCGCCAACCTCGCAGGGGAGCCGGTTATCTTCACACCGATGGAATACCGCTTGCTAAAGGTGCTGGTGAGAAATCCGCAAATCGTTCTGACCCGACAGATGCTTCTTGAAAAGCTGTGGGACGCAGACGAAAATTTTGTGGATGAACACGCGCTGACGGTAGCCATCAGCCGCATCCGGGGGAAAATTGAGATAGACGGCCTGCAATATATCAAGACCGTCTACGGCATGGGCTATATGTGGATTGGGGGGATGAAAAAGTGATTGGCTGTAAACTTTCCATCAACCGGGCCTGTGCGGTGGGAGCTGCTTTTTTAGGTTTGCTCTCTGCTGCGACCGTTACTGCGGCTTTTCTCTTTACCAGAAATCCGGCAATCGTGTGGCTGGGCCTGCTGTTTATCCTGCTGGTGTTCATCTGTGTAGCTCTTTTCGTGGCCTTTCTGCGTCGGAAGTTGGTGTTATTTTCGGACAGACTATGCGAAACAATAGACAATATGCTGGATGGGGCATTAGTCCCGCCGCAAGTCTATGAGGAAGAAAACCTGTTTTATAAAATCAACCACCGGCTTGTCCGCCTATATGAAGTCATGCGGGAAAATCGGGAAAGTGTAGCAAAGGAGCGGGCCGATTTGCAGGAATTGATTTCTGACATTTCCCATCAGGTAAAAACGCCGATTGCAAATCTTCAAATGGTAAACGCCACTTTGCTTGAACAGCCTGTGACAGAAGAAAAGCGTCAGGAATTTTTGCTGGCATCCAGCGGTCAGCTTGAAAAACTGGACTTTCTTATGCAAGCCATGATAAAGACCTCCCGGCTGGAAACCGGCGTGATTGCCTTGGACAGAAAAGTGCAGCCGATTTATAACACCTTGGCGGCGGCGCTGGGCGGTATTTTGCTGAACGCTGAAAAGAAAAACATTCATGTCAACGTAGAATGTCCACCCGACATACTGCTGGCCCATGATAAGAAATGGACAAGTGAAGCCTTGTTTAATATTTTGGATAATGCTGTGAAGTACACGCCAGAGGGCGGCACTATTCAGGTGTCCGTCCAAAGTTGGGAGTTGTATGTGAAAATTGACATTACAGACAGCGGCAAGGGCATCGTGGAGAGCAAGCAGGGGATGATCTTCAAACGCTTCTATCGTGAGGAAGAAGTACATGATGTTGAGGGCATCGGCATAGGGCTGTACCTTGCCCGCGAGATCATCACCATGCAAGGCGGCTACATCAAGGTGACTTCGGCAGTAGGCCGTGGCTCAACATTTTCTGTGTTTTTGCCCCGTAAATAAAAATCTGAAATCTTGCTGTGCTGTGACATTTCTGTGAGAATTGGCTGTTATGATAACGGCATCACAGAAAGGATGGTGCAATACATGAGCATTTTACAAGCAACTGACCTCAAAAAATACTATGGCGCGGAGCCGAACATCACAAAGGCGTTGGACGGTGTGACACTCTCCATTGAGCAGGGGGAATTTGTCGCTATTGTCGGAACCTCCGGCAGCGGCAAGTCTACCCTGCTGAACATGATGGGCGGTCTGGATATTCCGACCTCCGGCAGCATCAAAGTGAAGGGCAAGGAGTTGGCCGAGCTGAACGACGAGCAACTTACCATCTTCCGCAGGCGCAACATCGGCTTTATCTTCCAGAACTACAATCTTGTCCCTGTTCTGAATGTCTATGAAAACATCGTCCTGCCCGTGGAACTGGACGGAGATACGGTAGACAAGAAATTCATGGACGAAGTAGTGCGCCTGCTGGCCCTGGGGGACAAACTGAACAATATGCCGGGCAACCTGTCCGGGGGACAGCAACAGCGTGTCGCCATCGCCCGTGCGCTCATTACAAAACCGGCCATCGTGCTGGCTGACGAACCGACCGGCAATCTGGACAGCCGGACAAGCAGCGATGTGTTAGGGCTTTTGAAAGTAACCAGCAGCCAATTCCGTCAAACGCTGGTGATGATAACCCACAACAACGAGATCGCCCAGCTTGCCGACCGCATTGTTCGTATTGAGGACGGTAAAATCGTGCAGTAAAGGAGGGCAGGAACATGAACGATATTCTCTTTGGAAATAACAATACAAAAATAATTAGAAGCCTTTCAAAAAAGTATTTCAAGAAAAACAGGATACGAAATGTTACTGCAATCCTGGCTATCACGATGACGGCGTTTCTATTCACCTCAATTATCTCTCTTGCATTTAATATGACCTCTTCCTTGCAGCTTTCCATGTTCATGCAAAAGGGAAGCAAGGCGGATGGTACGCTGGGCTATATGACAGAAGAACAATATCGGCAGCTCATTGAGAGCGATTTCATTCAGGAAGCAGGACACAGGCGTTTCCTTGCGTATGCCAGCAATCCTATCGGCCATACCGTTGAAATCAACTATGCTGACAGCGTACAGCAGGAATTAACATTCTGTGCGCCAACGCACGGAGCCGCACCCCAGCAGTCGAATGAGATTATCACCACTGACCGTGCGCTCAAGGCGTTAGGTGTTGAAGTTAAAATTGGTGCTTCGGTTCCCATAGAATTTGAAGTGCGGGGCCAGACCTATCACTATGACATGGTACTTTCCGGCTGGTGGGAGACTAACAACGACACTGTTAGCCGGATAATTGTATCAGAACAGTTTGTAGAAGAAAACCCTGAATTGTTCAAAAACACCTATGCAGCGGACGGGGAAATGGCAGGGCTTATTTTTTCCGATGTGGTACTGAAAAACAAGGTAAATATAAAAGGCCAGTTGGAGAATTTCGCATATATGGTCGGCGGCGACCCCCAAAACATGGAGGCAGATAATTATATCCTTTGTAGCGAAAATCAAATGACACAGGGAATGACATCAAGGGAAACGATTTTATTTGCTGTGGTATTTGCACTTTTATTTGTGGTATGCGGTTATCTGCTGATTTACAACGTCTTTGATATTTCTGTCATGCAGGATGTACGGCAATATGGTTTGCTGCGGACAATCGGAACATCCTCCCGTCAGATTAAAAAACTGGTAAACCAGCAGGCGCTCTGCCTTACCCTTATTAGTTTACCTATTGGGTTAGCAACTGGTTTCCTTGCTGGATGGCTGGTACTGCCAGTGGCAATGAGTCTTTTCAGCTCTGAACACAAGTCTGTAATGTCAGCTATGCAGGTTTCAACCTCCCCTCTAATTTTTATCATTGCGTCTATGTTTACAATTTTGACTGTATATATCAGCACACGGAAACCTGCAAAGAGAGCGGCAAAGGTATCACCGTTAGAAGCTATTCGTTATACAGAACAAGGGAATTTCAAGCGAAAACCCACCAAACGGACACAAGGAGCCAAACTGTCCCGCATGGCTTTGTCTAACTTTGGACGAAACAAACGGCGCTCGGTATTTATTATCATTTCCTTGTTGCTGTGCATTGTTTTTGTCAACTCGGCTGTTGTTATCACGCAGAGTATTGATGAAGAAAAGTTTATCAGCCGCAACACAAAAACAGACTACACAGTTTATAACTCTACTGTTGCCAATGTTTACGAGGGGTTCCGATACCATTCGGATGAACTGCCGACATCCGTTATTGATTTCATCAATCAACAGCCGGGAATAGAAAACGGGAGAAGCCTTTACCGCAATACCCTGGACGACACAAATGTGTTGGTTGATTATGGTATTGAGAATATATCTTGCACAGGTACTTGGGAAGAAGATGATGGCCGTATCAATAAAGCCTATGGCAACTATTCTATGGCTGCCGCGCCTGATACGGAAAATCTTTTTTATGGGAATATATATGGGGCGTCTGAACAATTCTTCTCTGATCTGACAATCTTTGATGGAGAACAAGATGCAGAAGTCCTAAAACAGAAAATGCAGTCCGGGGAATATGTTATACTTGGATGTTCCATGAACAGACTGACCGGAGAGCCAAAAGAAACACCGCTGACAGAACAGCTACAAGTAGGCGACAGTATTTCTTTCTATAAAGACGGAGAACTGTTTCGGACTTTTACAATCCTCGCAAGGGCAAAGGTTGTAGGCACAGAAATAGAAACCGCTTCATCAACCTCCGCAGAAACTAAAATTGGGAAAGATGCTCCGCGCCTCTACATGGCCGACAGTATGTTTATGCAGCTTTACGACAACCCGACCATATTCAGTTATGGGTTTAATGTGACCGAGGGACAGGAAGCACAGATAGAAGCCTTTTTGAATAATTTCACAGCAAGCAATCCCACTGTTGCCTATACTTCCACCGAAGTGCTGAAACAGTACACAAATTCGGTTCAAAACACGGTTTTGCTGGTGGGTGGCATGATTGCGGCGATTATGGCTTTTGCCGGGCTGATTAACTTTACCAATATGATGATTACCAGCATTATTACCCGCCGCAACGAATTTGCTACAATGCAGAGCATTGGTATGACAAACCGGCAGCTTCGCCGTTTAATGGTCTATGAGGGGTTATATTATGCCGCGGGAGCAGATATAGTTGGCAGCATGATTGCAGCGATATTTGCGCTGACAGTCTTGGAAAATGCCTTAAACGCGCCATCCATGTGGTACTTTACCATGCACTTTACGCTGGCTCCTGCTTTGATCGTGGCATTGGTCTATGTATTTCTGGCAACGGTCATTCCTACCGTTGCACTGCATTTCTTTAACAATGGAACAGTAGTCGAGCGGTTAAGAACGGCGGAATAAATATTATGACTTGAAAAAACGGGGAATTTTTCCCCGGTTTTTCAAATGTCACCGTTTTGTGACATTTCCTAAAGTTATTTTGTCAGAACGGGTTGAGGCGGTGACATTCTTGTGATATTTGTGGTTGAAAATGGGCGGTATATAGGAGGATGCCGCCATGAGATTGCGATGCCAAAATCAGCTTGATATTCACTTGTCAAAAAAAGCCTGACCCTCGCAACGGCGTACTCCACCCAAGGTTGCGAAAATCGTCAGTTTCAAGTTAATCATGTCGTACCCAGCACCCGAACGGCTTTTAGCTGTCCGGGTGCTTTTGTATTCCCAGGCCAACCACCGTGGCCCCGCTGCCGCTCCCCGCCCCTTTCGTTCAGTCCCAGCAAAAATCTGAACGAAAGGGAAATCTGTGATGAAGATTATCACAAAGGATAAAGATATTCGCAAGCAGCAACTACGCAATTTGTCCTATGACGATGCCGTTACCCTGGACGAGGTTTGGGTATTGGCCAAGCGTTTTAATCGGAGCTTTTACCGCGAGTTGATAGACCACTGGGACGAGCGAGGCTATGACGAATACATAGTTGCGGCCAAGGGCTGTCTGCCCTACTGTGAATCGCCGGAGGAATACGTCTGCCGTATGGAAACCCGCAGGGAAATCTTTGCGTTGCTGGCACTCTGTACGGAGAAACAGAGGGAACGGTTTTTGTATCATGCTCTGTACGATCTCAGCTATGAGGAAGTCGGAAAGGTCTGCGGCTGCTCCAAAAGCGCGGTGGAGAAGTCGATCAAGGCCGTCAAAAAAATTTTTCAAAAATTCTGGAAAAGGGGTATACGATAGGCGGTTCAAAACGGCTATAAGGTGAGGAGCAATATGCTCCATCATCGGGAGGGACAAGTTGTAGCGGCTTGTCCCTCCTGTCATTTGAAGGAGGTCATTATGACAATCATCAATCTGAACCGCTACTACTACCCCCAATGTCACCGGAACGCGCTCATTGAAGTGCCGGACGAGGTGGCGGAAATCCTGGAGCGAGGCCAGCGCGCGGAGCATAACCAGGAGAGCAAAAAGACCTATCACAAGGTCTACTCTCTTGACCAAAGCCCCGCCCTTGAAAACCACGCTGCCCACTTTGCTCTGTCCCCGGAGGAAGTGCTTCTCCGGGATATGGACGCCGCCGCTGATGCCCTGCTGCTGGCTCGACTGGATGAGGCTATATCCCGGCTCTCCCCCACCCAGGCGCGGCGGCTTCATGCCCGGTATGTTCTGAAAAAGAAGTTCCGGGAAATTGCGGCGGATGAGGGAATCAGCGGCAGTTGCGCCGCCACGTCCGTCACTGGTGCAGTCAAAAAACTGCAAAAGTTTTTCATCAAAAATGGCTGGATGCCAAAGGAGGCTTGATACAAAAATGGATAAATCATTGGAGGCGCAAAAGGCCCACGCAGAGAAAGAAATCTTTCAGCTTGAGAACCGGCAGAAGATTTTGCTGAACCGAATCCGCAAAGAGGAACGCAACGCCAGAACAAGTCGCCTGTGCCGCCACGGGGCAATTCTGGAAGGTGTGTTCCCTTTTACCGCCAGCATGGACGGCGAATCGCTCAAGGCGTTCCTGATTGCCCTTTCCCGCTTGCCGGGAGCGAGGGAATTGACCGAAAAGGCGCAGAACACCGGGGATGGGGAATAGTCCGTTCGGAGAACGGCGCACTTATACACCGTTCCGGTGTCGTGCGCCCTGCCGGGGACTTATTGCGTCCTTGCGGACGCGATGGGGGCTACCGCCCCCAAACCCCTGATTTACCAGCAGAAAGGAGGATGAACCACATAGCAATCTTTCACTGTCCCATTCAAATCATCAAGCGGAGCATCGGCAAATCTGCTGTAGCTGCCGCCGCCTACCGGAGCGGCGAACGGCTGGTAAACGAGTGGGACGGCATGACCCACGACTACACGCATAAGGGCGGCATTGTCCATACGGAGATCATGCTGCCAGCCCACGCCCCGCCAGAGTTTCAAGACCGCTCCACTCTCTGGAACTCTGTCGAGCAGATCGAGAAAGCCAGCGATGCCCAGCTTGCCCGCGAGATTGAAGTTGCCCTTCCTGTGGAATTGTCACCGGCTGCACAGTTAGCCCTTGTCCGGTCATTCGTCAAAGACAATTTTGTGGATGCCGGGATGTGCGCTGATTTTGCCATCCATGACAAGGGAACGGGCAATCCTCACGCTCATATTCTGCTGACCATTCGCCCGCTGAAATCGGATGGACGCTGGGGGCCGAAGTGTCGGAAAGTTTATGATCTTGATAGCCAGGGCAACCGCATCCCTGATGGTAAAGGCGGCTGGAAGAATCATCGGGAGGACACCACCGATTGGAATGACCGGGGCAATGCGGAGAAGTGGCGGGCGGCATGGGCCGTTTACGCCAATCGTGCATTGGAGACGGCGGGCCGACCAGAGCGCATCAACCACCGTAGCTACAAAAGGCAAGGTGTTGATAAAATCCCCAGCGTCCACATGGGGCCTGCCGCCTCGCAGATGGAGCGGAGGGGCATCGCCACCGAGAAAGGCAACATCAACCGGGAGATCGCCGCTGACAATAAGCTGCTGAAGGAGATCAAAGCCCGTATCACCCGGCTCTATAACTGGTCAAAGGAGCAGGCCGAGGCCGCGCCTGTCCAGGGCAGGGAGAGCATCATCGCCCAGCTATGGCAGGCCCGTATGGACACCGCCGCCCCCTCCACCCGTTCGGGTAAAATCCGAAAACTCCAGGAGGACGCGAAGCTGTTCAATTTGTTGCAGAAAAACGGCATCACGTCCATGGAGCAGCTACACGAAAAAGTTGCCGCCATGAACAAGGATTATTACGATCTGCGCGGCAAAATTGTCAAGGCTGAACGCCGCCTCGCCGTCCTGGATGAACGCATGGAAATGTGGGCGCAGTACGAAAAGTACAAGCCTATCCGCCAAAAGCTGGACAAGGTGAAACCAGGCAGGCGGGAGAAGTACCAGCAGGAGCATAGGGCAGAACTTGCCGCCTTTGATACTGCCGCTGATTTTCTGAAAGGGCTGAAAGAAGCCGGCGAGAAGATCACGCCCAAAGCGTGGCGGGCCGAGGCCGCAAGGCTGACCGCACAAAAGGATTTCGATTATCAGAAAATGCGGGATATGCGGGAGGACATCAAGGCTGTTGAAAATCTCCGCAAAACCGCTGACCGGCTGGCCCGCGAGGGACAGCGCCAGCAGAGGGGAACTGAACGTTGACACATCAATTTTATGAAAGGATTTTTGAATTATGGATATGAACCCATGGGAGCGCCGCCAGAAGATTTTGGAGGCTCTGTGCCTCCGGCGGCACGACACTTACGGCAATCTGGCGCATGAGTTTAACGTCAGCACTGGGACAATCCGCCGCGACATTGTGGTGCTGACCTGTTCCTATCCCATCGAGACGGTGAAGGGCGGTCACGGCGGCGTCAGGGTGGCTGAGTGGTTTCACTTGGATCGCCGTTCGCTGAACTCTGCGGAGATCACTTTTCTCCGCAGACTGGGGGAATCGCTGGACGGCCCTGATCTGGAAATGCTCAACCGGATCATTGCCACCTTTTCGCATTGAGGGAGGGCCGGTATGCGTATCAAAATTAGCAGTATCAAAATCAACCCTGGGCGGCGGGAGGCTGAACCCAAGGCCGTGGAGGAACTGGCCCGGAGCATCACTGCCGTGGGTCTGATGAACCCCGTCACCCTCGACCAGAACAACACCCTCGTTGCCGGTCTGCACCGGCTGGAAGCGGCAAAACTGCTGGGCTGGACGGAGATCGAGTGTACCACTATCGGAATGGACAGCGTACAGGCGGAGCTTGCCGAGATTGACGAGAACATTGTCCGCACCAAACTGAACCGGCAGGAGTTGTGCGAACAGCTTTTGCGCCGGAAGGAGATTTATGAGACGCTCCACCCGGAGACACGCCACGGCATGAGGAACGGGCAGACCTCTAAAAATGCCAATTTGGCAACTTTAGAAACGAAATCCTTTGCCGAGGACACCGCAGAGAAAACCGGCATGAGCAAGCGGGCGGTCAGCCGCCTCCTTCAGATCGCCAACAATCTGACCAGGGATGCCCGGAGAATCGTTGAGGCCCACAGCATGACCCAGGACACCGCTCTGAAGCTGTCCCGGCTCCACTACGATGAACAAGTTGAAGCCGCCACCATGCTGGCAGAGGGGACTATGCAATCGGTGGAGCAGTACCAGGAGTACCAGCGGGAGCGGCGAAAGGCAATCGCGTTGTCCCGCCCTCTGTCTGATGAGCCGCCTGTTGATACCCGGACGGAGGAAGAGAAGGAGCGGCAGAAAAAGGAATCCCTGGACGGCCTTGTGCGGGAATTTTCCCGGTTTATTGAACAATTCCTTGACCGGATGAAGATGTACCAGGGCTATGCTGACGATTTTGCAGAAATGTCCCAGTTGCAGATCAGTCAGGTGTGGGACAGCGCCGCCGCCGTGGATATGGCGATCATCGCTTTCTCCAAGGAAGTGAAAGCGTTGCAGGCGGAGAATGAAAACGGAGGACACGACAATGAAAACTGATTACATCACCAGCGACCCCACCCTGCCGCCCTACCTGGTTCTTCCCCAGTTCCTGCTGAACCTGGATGTTCGGTTCACGGCGAAAGAGGTCTATGCGATCCTGCTGGATATGGTGCTGAACTCCGAGGCCGCGCAGACCGACCAGCAGGGGCGGCGGTATCTGGCGTTCTACAACAAGATCATTGCGGAGATCATCGACCGCACTCCCAGCACAGTGGCGCAGTCACTTCGGGAGTTGGAGGACGTTGGGCTGGTGGAGAAGAAGCTGATAGCCCTCCATACCCCCTATCACATCTACATCAAGCTACCTATTGTGGAGAATGAGCCGTGATCCAGCACATGAACTACCAGCAGTACCGGACGGCCCGGAGGCTGGTACATAGCTGCTGCAATTATGATTGCGGGAATTGTCTGCTTCTGGACGATGGCGAGGAATGTGTCTGCCCGCAGAGCATCACATATTCGCTGGTATTTCGCTGGTTCCGCGTTGCCGTTCTGCCCCTGGACGCTGGCCTGTGTGCCGCCCTACTCCATCGGGCAGACAGAAAGAAATGTGTCCTCTGTGGCGGTTACTATCTGCCGAAATCCAACCGGGCGAAATACTGCCCGGAGTGCGCTACTGCGGCCCGCCGGAAGAAGGAGGCAGAGCGCCAGCGCAGACGCTACTACGATTCTACGCATTTAGGGCCTAAAAAGCCCTGATTTTGCAAGGCTTTCCGAGGGCGGCTCGATAGGGGCCTGATACATTCCCTATCCAGCACTCCGGAAGGCCTTCTAGCGGCCCGCAGAGGCCATTCTACAAAGGAGTTTTCCCTATGACCGAGAACAGGCGCTATTACTACCTCAAACTGAAAGAATATTTCTTCAACAGCGAGACGATGATGATTTTGGAGAGTATGCAGGACGGTCTTCTATACTCCAATCTGCTGCTGAAGATGTACCTTATGTCGCTGAAAAGCGGCGGCATCCTCCTGTTGGGAGATCACTTCCCCCACACGCCACAGACCATCGCCACCTGCACCCGGCATCAGATCGGCACAGTGGAGCGCGGTTTGAAAATCTTCTTGCAGTTGGGGCTTATCGAAATCCTGACTGACGGCGCGTACTACATGACCGACATTCAACTGCTGATTGGTCAGTCCTCCACGGAGGGCGAGAGGAAGAAGCGGGAGCGGAGCCGGTTACAGCGTCAAAAGCTGCTGCCCTCTGGTGGAATGGACATTTGTCCACCCAATAGGCGGGTGGACAAATGTCCGCCTATATTAGAGAAAGAGAAAGATATAGAGTTAGAGATAGATAGAGAGATAGAGGGGGGAGAAATCGCCCCCGCCGTTTTGGGCCGCTATCAAAATGTTTTTCTGTCTGCTGGTGAACTGTCCGAACTGCAAAACGACTTCCCCGCCGTCTGGCAGGAGTATATCGAGAGGTTATCCGAGTACATGGCCTCCACCGGCAAACAGTACCGGAGCCACACCGCCACCATTCGTCGCTGGATAGCGGATGACCGCCGCAAGGCCGCTCCCCCCGCCCGTGACCGGGACTATACTGTGAAGGAGGGGGACACCGTATGACGGAGATCCGCGAGGACGAATACCTTGACCCCACTGACGGCCTGATCCATTGCCGGAAGTGCGGAGGCCCCCGGCAGGCGGTCATTCCTGACCCGTTCAAGGGCGGCAGCTTCAAGCCCCGGTGCGTCTGCTCCTGCCAGCAGGAGGTGGAGCGCCGCCGCAGGGAGGCCGAGGAACGCCGCCAGCGCATGGAGCGTATCAGGCGGCGCAAGGCCCAGGGACTGCAAGACCGTTACCTCTACGGCTACACCTTTGCCAACGACAACGGCGAGAACCCGGTTATTGCGAAAGCACACGCATACGTTGACCACTGGCCCCAGGCGTTCAAGCGGAACATCGGACTACTGCTGTTCGGAGACGTAGGGACTGGCAAATCCTTCGCAGCCGGGTGCATTGCTAACGCTCTGCTTGACCGGGATGTACCTGTACTCATGACCAACTTTCCCACCATCCTGGCCCGCCTGTGCGGGACGTTCGGTGAGGACAGGACGGACTTTCTGGACAGCCTGGGAGACTATGACCTGTTAATCATAGACGATTTAGGCGCGGAACGCAACACCGAATATGCCCTTGAGCAGATGTTTTCCATCATCGACAGCCGCTACCGCTGCAACAAGCCGCTGATCGTGACCACGAATCTGAAGCTGGACGAGTTGAAGCACCCGCCCGACCTCGCCCACGCCCGTATCTATGACCGGATTGTAGAACGCTGCGCCCCTATCCTCTTTGCCGGAAAGAACTTCCGGGAGGACAACGCCGCCAGCACCAAGGCGGCGGCGCGGAGTATCGTATCTTATGACCATTCAAAAAATTGAATCTGCACTATGCAGGGAAAGGAAGCTTATGGAAAACGAAAGCATGAACATGATCCCCTCTATTGACACCGCCAGCGTCCCCGCCCCGGAGGACATCACCGCCCAGGAGAATCCACCCGCCCTGATAAAGAAGATTGGGGGTATGACCTACATCGTGCGTGTGCATTTCAGTACCACCAGCAAGGAAACATTCAGCGATAAGGTCAAGCGGTTACTGCGAAATGAAGTCCGGCAGTTGATGGAGCAGGAGGCCGCAGGAGAATGACCGCATGGAGGGCCGGATGCTCCGGTCCTCTTTTTGCTATCTTGAAAAGTCGCAGAATTTGTGTTAAGATAAAGGCGAATCAAGTAGCAGAAACGAAAGCAGGTGGTAGATTTGACAGTAACGGAACAGATAGACCAACAGCACCAGGAGGATTTACAGAGGCTCAGAGGCTTTCGTCTGTTGGACGATGATTTCCTGACAAAGTGTTTTGAGGGTGATCCCAAGTACATCCAGCTTGTATTGCGGATTGTGTTGGAGATGCCTGATTTAGTGGTGGTGGATGTCCGCACACAGGTATTCGTGGAAAATCTGCTGAACCGCTCTGTGCGGCTGGACGTTCTGGCAACAGACAGCACCGGGCGAAAGATAAACGTGGAAATTCAGCGATCTGACAAAGGTGCCGGGCGAAAGCGGGCAAGATATAACAGCAGCATGATGGACGCTAACCTTCTGCGGAAGGGCGAGAAATTTGACGAGTTGCCCGAAACCTATGTTGTATTCATCACGGAGCATGATGTGATTGGTGATGGACAGCCGCTTTACAAGATTGAGCGGTATATTTCTGGCAGCAATAAAAAGTTTGAGGATGGTTCGCATATTCTGTATGTGAATGGCGCATACCGGGACGAAACACCCATCGGAAAGCTGATGCACGATTTCTCCTGCACAGCCCCGGATGATATGTACTATGACGAGTTGGCAGAACGGGTTAGATTTTTCAAAGAGAGTAAGGAGGGAATTTCGATCATGTGTAAGGTCATGGAAGATATGAGAAATCAGGCCGCAACTCAAGCTGCGCTCGAACGAGCAAAATCAGTGGCACACCGTATATTAGCGACCGGGAAATTTTCATTAGAAGAAATCGCTGATATGACCGAGCTTTCCCTAGACGAAGTAAAGAAATTACAATCTGAGCAGAGCGCATAAATCGCCATACCAATTTGAGGGCGGGAATCTGACTAATCAGGTTCCCGCCCGTTTTTGCGTCCTAATTGTGAACAATTCGTAAACATGATTAGGAAGTTATTGACAACTCGTTTCAGGCAAAACCGCAAAATCTATACTGATTTCCTGCGGCGCGCGGCTGGCGGTATTCGATATTGCCGAGCTACGGGAGGTCACAGCCTATGATGAGCTGGAACTGGACACCCTGGGGGACAAAAAAACCGCCCTGTTCCTTATTATGAGCGATACCGATGACAGCTTTAACTTCCTGATTTCCATGTGCTACACCCAGCTGTTTAACCTCCTGTGCGAGAAAGCGGACGATGTGTACGGCGGCAGGCTCCCGGTCCATGTGCGCTGCCTGATTGACGAGTGCGCCAACATCGGGCAGATTCCAAAGCTGGAAAAGCTGGTCGCCACCATCCGAAGCCGGGAGATTTCCGCCTGTCTGGTATTGCAGGCGCAGTCCCAGTTAAAGGCCATCTACAAGGACAACGCAGACACCATCATCGGAAATATGGACACTTCCATCTTTCTGGGCGGCAAAGAACCCACCACCTTAAAGGAGTTAGCCGCCGCCCTGGGAAAAGAAACCATTGACACCTACAACACCGGGGAGAGCCGGGGGCGGGAAACCTCCCACTCTCTCAATTATCAGAAATTGGGGAAAGATGTGCCATAATACCTTGTGACGAGTTCAGTTGCCCAATCAAATTCACGAACAGGGACACGATCAACTGGACTTTTCGTGGAAAGAATAGGACAATAGGACTTGAACACAAGGAGGTTCATTATGGCAGAATTAACGTATACGAGAGTAGGCGACTACTACATCCCCAATCTGATACTTGACGAGGAACCGGAGCAGGATGTATTCTATGGCAAGTATGGCAGTTTGCGGCGCGACTACCTCCGGGAGCATAAGCCAAAGCTGTGGATGGTGCTGGTGAACAGCGGCAAACTGGCTGACCACCTGAAGGGTGTCGAGCGGATGGCGGAGCAGCGCATGGACACGCTCCTGCCGCAGTTGATGAAAGCTGCTGGTGTGACCGAGGAATTGAAGGCCCGTGACCAGATGGCGTGGGTAGGGCTGGTCAATAACTGTCGGGCGCGGGCCGATGAGATCATCCTGGCCGATCTGGTTTATGTTTGAGGGGGCGAGGCTGGTGCTGACCTTTGAGAAAGTGATGGAGGTTTTCAAGGACTATCTCACCGAGGATACCCGATATGAGATCGTCATGACCTCCCACGGCTACACAGTGCTGGAATGGGATTCCAGCTCCAACACCTGGGCGGGCGAGGAACTGTGCGCCACGCCGGAGATCATGCGGGATGTGCTGCTGGATTGCTTCACCGGGTATCTGGAATACAAAGCAATCACCACGAACGGGGAAATTTCCGAGGCCGAACAGGTGGGGATTACCGCACAGCGGCAGGTACTTTTGGAGAAGCTGCAATAAAAACCAGCAGAGGCCCGGAAGCAGGTTGACGCTTTCGGGCCTCTGTGCTGCTATGGACGCAGGGAATTATGCAAAACCGAGCAAAAACTGTTGCAGCTCCACCTAAACTCCACAATTCTATGTTACACTGGGCGCAGGAGGTGACACCAATGCAAAAACATATCTTGATTATCGAAGATGAACAATCCATACAGAACATTTTAAAAGCCTTTTTGGAGGATGCCGGGTACAACGTCACACTGGCTGATGACGGTATGGCTGGAATAGCCGCCTTCCATAAGGCAACTTATGATTTAGTGCTGCTGGACATTATGATGCCCAAAATGGACGGCTATACCGTCTGTGAAATGATACGCAACGAAAGCACAACGCCGGTTATCCTGCTGACGGCTTTGGACGATGAGGACAGCCAGATGAAGGGTTTTGACCTCCTGGCTGACGATTATATCACCAAGCCTTTTTCCATGCCCCTGCTTCTGCGCCGGATTGAAGCGGTCTTGCGGCGCACACAGAATACCGAGATCAATTGCGATGTTCTGTCTTATCATCAAATTCAGTTGGACACGAAAAGGTATCAGGTATTTGTATCCGGACAGGAAGTGGCGTTGACAGCCCGTGAGTTTGAAATCCTCCATTTGTTCATGGAGAATCCAGGCCGGGTATTCACCAGAGAACAGCTTTTGGACATTATCTGGAACTACGACTTTGTCGGGGATGATAAGATCATCAATACCCACATCAAGAACATCCGAAAGAAGCTGGGAGTTGACTGTATCGAAACCATAAGAGGGGTGGGGTATCGAATTGAGAAAGAAAATTAAAAGCAGCCTATGGCTGAAAATCTTTTTACTGCTGACAACGCTTCTGTTCGCCGTCAGCATTCTTCTCTATGGAACCATTATGGCAGTCATGCCAGCCAGTTACAAATACGCACTGACATCTAATTATACGGAACAGGTCAGTCGGCTAATCGCAGATTTAGAGCATCATGACCTTGATGACGCAACGCAAAAAATCTATGAGTTTTGCATCAACAATAATGCTGGGGCCTTATTAAGCGGCAATCAAACCAGTCTTTCCTTTGGCGAAGGAATTTTGGATGAACAGAAGCGAGAACAGAACGTTTTTCAGACGGCTTCTGCTTCGCTGGCCCTTGAGAATGGCACTTATACTTTGCAGATCACAATGTCTGCCAGAGCGGTGAACCAACTGACCGAAACCTTTTGGCGGCTGCTGCCAATCGTTGGAATCGCGGTGCTGGCAATTTCGTTGATTGCATCCTATTTTGTGACACGACTTCTGACAAAGCCTATTCTTGAAATCAGCGATATTTCCAAGCGTCTGACCTCGCTGGATATGACCTGGCGCTGTGATACCTCCCGTACCGATGAGGTTGGAACACTGGCTTTGAATCTCAATACCATGGCGGCGCGGCTGGACAGCACCCTAAAAGAACTGTCTGCGGCAAATGAAAAACTGCAAGCCGATATTGAGCAGGAACGGCGACAGGAAAAATTGCGGGTAGACTTCTTCCGGGCGGTTTCTCATGAGTTGAAAACGCCGATCACCGTTTTGAAGGGCGAGTTGGAGGGAATGATCTATCAGGTAGGCGAGTACAAAGATCGTGACGCGCACCTCCGGCAATCTCTGCGGACAGTCAATGATATGGAACTGCTGGTGAAGGAGATCCTTTCGGCCTCCCGTATGGCCGGGAGTGACTTCAGCCTGACGCTCTCTGATGTGGATTTGAGCCAGCTTATGCGGGAGTGCTGCCGGAAGTGGCAGGGAGCCGCAGAGGACAGGGAGCAGCGTTTCCAAGCCGAGATCGAGGATGGCCGTACCTGCCAGGGGGATATGGCGCTGCTGCAAAAGGCGGTATCCAATATCATTGGCAATGCGGTCGTTCATTCGCCGTCACAGACGGAAATCATCGTCACGCTGGCGGGAAATACCCTGCAAGTAAGGAACAACGGTGTATCCATTGACAGTGCCGATCTGGAGAAGATATTCGAGCCGTTTTACCGGGTAGACCGCTCCCACAACCGGAACACAGGCGGCAGCGGCTTGGGCCTCTACATCGTCAAAACGATTTTGGAGCGGCATGGATTTTCTTTTCGCATGAATAGTACCGCTGACGAGGTATGCTTTACCGTCACATTCTGAACAGATGAACCAATCAGGCCGGGCAGTCCGCAGGGACAGCCCGGCCTGAACTTTATCGAAACTCCACCCCAGCTCCACCTGAACTCCATTTTTCGGTTGTATTCTTTTGATGTTCCCAGTCAGGGAGCGCACAAAACCAAAGGAGGTATACAGGCAAATCATGCGAAAAAATCTTGGTATTGGGAGAAATGAGGTGACGGCGAAATGAGCCTATGGAAACGGGCCTGCCTGTATTCCATACGGAAAAAGGGCAAGGCAATCACGCTTCTGGCGTTTCTGCTGGTCATGGCAACCATGATGCTGACGTGCCTCTCCATTCAGTCCGCCACAGAGACCGCAAACGCCAACATCAAAAAGGCCCTGCTGGGGTATTTTACCATCAATGCAAAGCATCTGGAAAACGGTATCCCGGAGGATACGGTGAGCAGCATTCTCGCCATAGACGGCTTGAGCGGCAGGTACACCCTGCGCTCCTATTCCCATGCAAATTATTATGACGCGGGTGGAAAGCTGCTGGAGATCAGCACCGAGGGCGCGGCCCAGGTGCCGGAGGGGTACGAAAATGCCGGTAAGATCGTGGCGAACTCCAATTCGCAGGAGGACAGCTATTTCACAGACGGGGGCTTCGTGCTGACCAGCGGCAGCGCCGTCACCGCCGGAAGCAGAAACGAAGTGCTGATTCACGAGAAATTTGCCCAACGCAATGGGCTGGCTGTGGGCGATACCATGCTGCTGGGGGATATATCTGAGAACGCTCATACAATCCCGGTGACGGTGGCTGGAATCTTTACCAACACAAAGGAACAGGATTCCGTTGGAATCGCTCCATCCTACGATCTCTATGACAACATCGTGTTTACCGACCTCTCCACCGCTTCTTTCCTGCTCTATGGTGATGGCGCGGCCAGCAGCCAATACGGAGACTTCTTTGTGAACGACCCGGACGATCTTGACCGCATCATGACTGAGGTGCAGGAACTTCCAGGAATGGATTGGGAAAGCTGTACGATAACCCGTTACGACAACGATTATCAGAACGCAAAGGAATCCCTGGAGGGCCTGCGGGACATCGTCTTTATTGCAATCGCCGTGGTATCGGTAATCTGCCTTTTGGTGCTGGCGCTGTTTCTGACCCTGCGGCTTCGCGGGCGCGTCCACGAAACCGGCGTCTATCTGGCAATGGGCATTTCAAAAGGTTCCGTGTTGCTGCAATATCTGCTGGAGGTCATTTTGGCGGCGGCTATCGCCTTGCTTCTTTCCTATGGTGTCAGTTCGGCTATATCCAATCAGATCGGGAGCCGTCTGCTGTCCCAAGTGACTACGGAAACCTATGAAGCAGTAGATTTGACGGGGAACTCTGAAAGCGGCGGAGAACTTGCCGAGGATTTGGGACTGTCGGAAATCATAGTGGCGGTTTCGGCAAAGGACTACCTGACCGTGTGGGCCTTCGGCATGGTACTTTGCACGGCATCCACCGCCTTGGCCGCTTACCCGGTCATGAAGATGAAGCCTAAGGGCATTTTGTCACAGATGAGTTAAGGAGGCGCACAATGAATTTCATCACACGAGCGGTCTTGTATACCGCAAGAAAATGGAAAAGGACCCTGCTGCTGTTCTGCCTGTTGCTGGCAATCACCACTCTGGTTCTGTCCGGGCTTGCCATAGCAGATGTACAGGAGGAACAGGCCGAGGGGGTCAGGGGAACGACAGGAGCAAATTTTACCGTCAGCCGTAATACTGCGACAGGTGGCTGGAGCAGTGATAGAGGCGGTTCATACAGCACGCAGGAATACCTTACGGCTGACAAAATGGAAAGCATCGCTGCTATCAATGGAATAGAGGGTTACAACGCTTCGATCCGCACCATTCTATGCCTGTCTGATCGTCGGGGGCAATGGCTGGAACAAATGGAACCTACAGGTCATGCGATTGTTGACTGTCAGTTTTACTCTTATAGCTGCATCAATTCAAAATACCATTCTCTTTTCCTGTCCGGGGTTTTGGTTATGTGCGAGGGGAGGACGATTGATTCCTCTGTTAAGAATGGGATCGTTATCAGTAAAGATATTGCGGATAAACATGATCTTAAAGTAGGCGATACCATCCAGGCAGTCAATAACCCTCTATCCGATGACAAAACAATGGATTTAGAAATTGTTGGTTTATTTGAAGTTGTGGCTGATAAAACAGACGAGCGCAACCATTACAATGAATCTTCTTACTACGAGTATACGAACAATGCCTTTGTCAGTGAAGCCGCCATGAAGAAGCTGTTGGAAAATTACGCAGATGTGGGCTATGCCTCCGCAGATTTCTTTGTTTTCGACCCGGAACGGCTTGAAAGTATCATCCATGAGGTGCAAAAAATCAATACAATCAACTGGAACAACTTTTTTATTACAGCCAACGATGAAGTGTACCAAAATATCTCCAGCGCCCTTTCTGACACAGGTACTTTGATTACTACCTTAATTATTGTCATTACCGCCGTGAGCATGGTGCTGATGATTCTTATTCTATCCATGTCCGTTCGCAGCCGGAAAAGAGAAACCGGAATCTTGCTGGCGGTTGGTATCGCCAAACCTGTGGTTGTTCTCCAATATCTGCTGGAAGTCCTGCTGATTGCAGCGGCAGCGTTTCCTCTGGCCTATCTGTCCAGCAAACAGGCAGTTGGAACCTTGGGAACACTGTTTGGCAAAACGGCTGAACACATCATCGTTACATCGGAGCACTTTATGCTGGTTGTTGTCGTGGGCAGCGTCCTATTGGTGACAGCAGTGTTAGCATCCTGCATCCCCGCCATGCGGTTGAAGCCGAAAACAATCCTGTCACAAATGGAATGATTTTACGAAGAAATGGGGTAGCCTTATGAATATCATGGAAATCCAAAATGTGCAATATACCTATGACGGCAAAAAGAAAGTCCTGAAGGGCATCAACGCTCAAATGGAGCTGGGCAAGATGTACGCAATCCTCGGCCCCTCCGGGTGCGGCAAGACCACGCTGCTGTCCCTGCTGGGCGGTCTGGACAGTCCCACCAGCGGTCGGATTTTGTACCAGGGGGAGGACATTGCAAAGACCGGCCTTGCCGATCACCGGCGCAGTCATGTGGCGTTTATCTTCCAGAGCTACAACCTGATTGACTATCTGACTCCGATGGAGAATGTAGCTTTGACCTCCAAACTGCCGCCGCTCCCCATTCTGGAGCAGTTGGGATTGACCGCAGAAGAGGCAAAGCGGAATGTGCTGAAGCTGTCCGGGGGCCAGCAGCAGCGTGTAGCCATTGCCCGCGCTTTGGCCAGTGACGCGCAGGTTATCCTGGCCGATGAACCGACCGGGAATCTGGACGAGGACACCGCCGCAGAGATCACGGCCATTCTGAAAGACAGCACCCACAAATCCGGCAAATGCGTGGTGATCGTGACGCACTCCAATGAGTTGGCGAAAGAGGCTGATGTAATTTTTCAACTGCGTAGAGGCGAGTTGCAAACTCTGTCAGTCAGTGACTTGGAGGAAACCGCCAGCCAGAAAAGGCGGGCCGCTAAGAAGAATCAACGATAAGTCCTTCTATGGTGAAGGCGGCGGTCACAAAAGCCGGACGTTGAACGCAGAGCGTGATTGCCGCTGGAAAGGGTAATTGAGTGTGAACGAAAAGGATAAATCCTCCCATTGGGTGTGCTGCCCGATCTGTGGCAGTAGAACACGGACTAAAGTGTACTTCGATACCGTTCTGGTGAAGTTTCCGCTGTACTGTCCCAAGTGCAAAAAGGAAATCCGGGTAACCGTGGCACAACTGAAAATGGTACTGAGCGACGAGCCAGACGCTTAAAGCGCAGAGCCTGCTTCCTACTGACGTGAGGATGCAGGCTCTTTTTTTGTTCTGCGGCCTATTTGATCTCGGTAGCAACGTTCGATCTGACCGCTCCCAGGAAGGATTGGACAACAGGAATCAGGGCAGCGGCCTCCTGTTCAGAACAATCTTCGAGCAAGAACCGGAGTTGGCTGACAGATGGATTTTTGATTTCCATGCCAGGATAGAAAATCTCCTGGGAATCTATCTGAAGCCCGCGAACCAGAGGGAACAAAACCGTCATTTTCGGATTACCGCGGTAGTTCTCAATGTTCAAGATTGTGCGCGAATCAATAGAGCAGATTTCAGCAGCTTTGAGTTGGGTAAGGCCCAGCCGCTTGCGGGCCTTCTTCACAGTGTCACCCAAGGTATGAATAAAATCCATTGCAATTCACCTCAAGGACATTCTACAATATGCGCCCTTTCGATTGAATCCACCACGATTCGGCTTTTATATGTATTTCAATTCATGACAAGAATGGAGGGAGTTTCTTAGTGGGCCATAATGCGCCGTTTAGCAAGGAATATGTGAATTTCAATGCTCTGTAAAGGGCGATCATACTCCAAACGGTGTACTGTGGTTCATACTGACAAATAGGCCGAACGGATTACCCCGGTGTCGCTCCCCGCCCTCCTGTTCAGATTTCGCAAAATCCAATCTGAACAGGAGGAAAGCATGATGGAGATCACCATCAAAATCAACGGGCGCATGGTGTCTGTTGAAGTCAGTGATGAAGTGGCAGAGTGTTACGGCCAGGGTAGACGGAAAGCCGAGAACCTCTATCACGAAAAGCGGCGGCATTGGGATGATCGGGAGTTTGACGAGTACATAGCTGCCACCGAGGGTCTGTTGCCTTACCAGCCCACCCCGGAGGACATCGTATGCCAGAGGGAAACCCTGGCTTTGCTGCTGTCCATTCTGGACACCTGCACGGCAATTCAGCGGGAGCGGTTTCTACTCTATGCGCTGTACGACTATACCTATGATGAGATTGGATTGCTATACGGCTGCTCCAAGTATGCCATTCGTGATTCAATCGAAGCTGTCCGAAAAAAATTTCAAAAATTCCTTCTGGATTGACCCCACCAACAGCCCATAAGTGGCTTACCAGGTGAGGGCAGTCCCCTCAAATTTCGCAGAGGGGGACAAGCGGCTGCTTGTCCCCCTCGCTCATGTAAGGAGAGATGCCAATGGACAAAAAAGAATCCCTGGTGAAACAGCGTGATGAAGCCAAAAAGGAAGCCCAACAGTATGAGAGCCAGGTAAAAATTCTGCTGAACAAGCAGAGGGACGCAGAGCGCCACGCCCGGAACCACCGCCTGATCGTGCATGGCGCAATCATGGAGGGCGTGTTCCCCTTCACCGCCAGCATGGACGGCGAATCGCTCAAGGCGTTCCTGATTGACCTTTCCCGTCTGCCGGGAGCAGCGGAGGCGGCGGAAAAGGCGCAGAACGCCGGGGACGGGGAATAGTCCGTCATTTTTGACGGCGCACTTATACACCGTTGCCGGTGCCGTGCGCCCTGCCGGGGGCTGTTGCGTCCTGCGGACGCGATGGGGAAGTACCTTCCCCAAACCCCATGTGTGCCAGCAGAAACGAAACATCCGCTTTGCGTCTGTTCCGTTTCCGCTGGTCTATATTCCCTCGCCAATGACTGCGGAGGAAGGAGGATAATCACATAGCGATTTTTCACTGTCCCATTCAAATCATCAAGCGGAGCGTAGGCCGTTCGGCTGTCGCTGCTGCCGCCTACCGGAGCGGCGAACGGTTGACAAATGAGTGGGACGGCAAGACCCACGACTACACGCATAAGCCCGGCGTTATCCATACGGAAATCATGCTCCCCGCCCACGCCCCGCCGGAGTTTCAAGACCGCTCCACTCTCTGGAACTCCGTGGAGCAAATCGAGAAAGCCAGCGATGCTCAGCTTGCCCGTGAAATCGAAGTTGCCCTTCCCGTGGAACTATCCAGAGCGGAGCAGTTGGCACTTGTTCGGGCTTTCGTCAAAGACAATTTTGTAGCAGAGGGAATGTGCGCCGACTTTGCGCTCCATGACAAGGGTGACGGCAATCCTCACGCTCATATCATGCTGACCATTCGCCCGCTGAAACCGGATGGACGCTGGGGGCCGAAGTGCCGGAAAGTTTACGATCTGGACAGCCAGGGGCAACGCATCTCGGATGGCAAAGGCGGCTGGAAGAATCACCGGGAGGACACCACCGATTGGAACAACCGGGAGAACGCCGAAAAGTGGCGGGCGGCGTGGGCCGCTTATGCGAACCGGGCTTTAGAAGCTGCTGGCAGGCCGGAGCGCATCGACCACCGCAGTTACAAGCGGCAGGGCATTGAAAAAATCCCTTCTATCCACATGGGCGTTGCCGCCAGTCAGATGGAGCGGCGGGGCATCGCTACGGAGAAGGGAGACATCAACCGCCAGATTGCCGCAGACAACAAACTGCAGAAGGAGATCAAAGCCCGCATCACCCGAATTTATAACTGGACGAAAGAGCAGGCTGGGACCGAACAGCCCCAAGATGGCGGTAGCCTTGTGGCTCGTCTTTATGAAGCCCAGGCCAAGGTCAACAGTAGCAAAACCCATTCTCGTTCCGGCAAGATTAAGGCTCTCCAAGACAATACAAAGCTACTCGCTTTCTTGTAGTCTAACGGCATTAATTCCATGCAGGAACTTTATGAAAAAGTCTCTGCCATGAACAAGGATTATTACGATCTCCGTGGGCAGATTGTTAAGGCAGAGCGTCGCCTCGCTGTCCTGGATGAACGGCTGGAAATGTGGGCGCAGTACGAGAAGTACAAGCCCATCCGCCAGAAGTTGGACAAGTTGAAACCGGGTAAGCGGGAGAAATACCAGCAGAAGCATAGGGCAGAGTTAGCAAACTTTGACGCTGCCGCCCATTTTTTGAAATCGCTGAAAGAATCCGGTGAGGCGATCACGCCCAAAGCATGGCGGGCCGAAGCTGCAAAATTGACGGTACAAAAGGACGCAGATTATCAGAAAATGTATGCCATGAGGGATGAAATTAAGGCGGTGGAGGCTCTACGCAAAACCGCTGACCGTCTGGCTCGTGAGGGACAGCACCAGCAGAAGGAGCAAGAACGATAAATCATCAATTTTACCGAAGGGAGTTTTTGAAAAATGGACCTGAACCCGTGGAAACGCCGCCAGAAGATTTTGGAGGCTTTGTGTCTCCGGCGGCATGATACTTATGGCAATTTGGCACATGAGTTTAACGTCAGCACCGGGACAATTCGCCGTGACATTGTGGTGCTGATCTGCTCCTATCCGATTGAAACCGTCCAGGGCGGTCACGGCGGTGTTCGAGTGGCGGAGTGGTTCCACCTGGACCGCCGGATGCTCAATGCGGAGGAAATTGCCTTACTCCGCAGGCTGGGGGAATCTCTGGACGGCCATGACCGCGAAATGCTCAACCGCATTATTGCGGCGTTTTCGCATTGAGGGCAATCATCATGCAAATCAAAATCAGTGAAATCAAAATCAATCCAGGACGGCGGGATACTCAGCAGAGGAATGTGGAAGAACTGGCTCGGAGCATCGCCGCCGTGGGCTTGATGAATCCCATCACTGTCACCCAGGACAACACGCTTATTGCTGGCCTGCATCGGTTGGAGGCGGTGAAGCTGCTGGGCTGGACGGAGATCGAGTGTACTGTCAGCGATGCGGACGGCCTGCAAGCGGAACTGGCCGAGATTGACGAGAACTTTGTTCGGGCTGGTTTGTCCCATCGGGAATTGGGCGATCTGCTTCTGCGCCGGAAAGAACTCTATGAAGCCATCCACCCGGAGACGCGCCAAGGCCAGCGAAACGGTCAGACAGCTAAAAACGACAAATTGACGGTTTTAGCGGCAAAGCCCTTTTCGGAGGATACTGCCGATAAGCTGGGAATCAGCAAACGCACCGTTGAGCGGCTTGTCCAGACCGCCGCCAATCTGACCCCGGAGGCCAAGAAAACCATCCGGGATGCTGGCGATAAAATCACCAAAGGGGACGCGCTGAAAATCTCCCGGCTCCCACCTGACCAGCAGGCGGAGGCCGCTGCCGTTCTGACCATAGCAGCACCTTCGCCGAAGAAGCAGGGGATGATGGACGGCGAAGCAGCTTTGAGAGAGTTTACGTCTCTCTGCTCCCGCTATGTTTCCAGTATTAAATCCCTTCATCACCGGGCAGGCATTTTCGCCGGAATGTCAATTTCCCAATTTGACGCATTGGGCAATAGTGCGTATTCTGTCACGACCGCAATCAAAGAATTTTTCGAGAAGGTACATGAAATCCGACACGAAATGGAGAATGAACATGAAAACTGACTACATCACCGCCAGCTCCACCCTGCCGTCCTATCTGGCCTATCCCCGGTTTCTGCTGGGCATGAATATTCGGCTGACCGCAAAAGAAGTCTATGCAATCATGCTGGATATGACGCTCCATTCGGATATGGTTCAGACTGACAAGCGCGGACGGCGGTATCTGGCGTTCTACAACAAGACCATTGCGGAGATCATCGACCGTACCCCCAGCGCCGTGGCCCAGGCTCTGCGGGAGTTGGAGGATGCGGGGCTGGTGGAAAAGAAGCTGATAGCCCTCCACACCCCCTATCACATCTACCTCAAGTTACCCGCAGGAGAGGACGAGCCGTGATTGTCCACATGAACTATCAGCAGTACCGCACCGCCCGAAGGCTGGTACATAGCTGCTGCAATTATGACGGCGGGTGCTGTTTGCTTTTGGACAATGGCGAAGAATGTGTTTGTCCGCAGAGCATCACCTACTCGCTGATCTGCAAATGGTTTCGTGCCGCCGTCCTGCCGTTGGACGCTGGCCTGTGCGCCGCCCTGCTCTACCGCGACCGCATGAAGTCCTGTGCCATCTGCGGCAGCTACTTTGTGCCAAAATCCAACCGGGCAAAATACTGTTCGGAATGTGCTGAACAGGAACGGCGGCGTAAGACCCGTGACCGAGTGCGCCGACATAGGGCTGATATGTAACGCTTTAGGCATTTTCAAAGCCTTGCAATTCAAGGCTTTCCGGGTGCTGGTCAATAGGGGGGCTGATACTTTTCCTATCCAGCGCCCCGGAAGGCCCTCAGACGGCCCGCAACGGCCTTTCAAATCCAGGAGGTGAAGCCCTATCGCAGACTACATGAAAAAAGATAGCAAACTACTCCCATATCTGCCCTATCCCCGGTTCCTCCTGGACGTGGATTTAACGCAGACCGCCAAAGTTCTATATGCCGTTCTTTTGGACAGAGCCAACCTCTCCCGCGCCAATGGCTGGGTGGACGAGGATGGAAATATCTACATTGTCTTTCCGCTCAACAAGATTGCTGATCTGGTGGACAAAGGCCCCTCAACCGTCAAGAACGCATTGACCGAATTGGAAACGGCGGGGCTGATTGAGCGTTGTCGCTGTGGGAATGGGATGCCGAATCGCATCTATGTGAAACAGCCAGACAGCCAGGATATTGACCGTCTGATGGACAAAAAACTGGCTGTCAAACGGCCAGAAAATTGGCCTGCTGATAGCCAAAAAGTTGGCCGTCAGATAGCCAGAAAACTGGCCCCTAATAAAATAGGTAGTAGTAACTTGAAGAATAACTTGAGTAGAGTGAGTGATAGCGCCCGCGCGAGGGGCCGCTATCAGAATGTTTTTCTCTCGGATACGGAGATAGCCGAGTTGCAAGCGGAGTTGCCCGACCTCTGGCAGCAGTATGTGGAAAAGCTGTCCGAGTACATGGCCTCCACAGGCAAGACCTACCAGAACCATGCCGCCACCATTCGCCGCTGGGCAGCGGAGGATAGGCGCAAGGGCAAAAGCATACCAGATTACACTTACGAGGAGGGCGATAGCCTATGAATGATTTTGACAGCATTGTGAAGCGAATGACCGTGACCAAGTTGGAGCAAGGAGACTACACTGGGGCGGATGGACTTTTATACTGCGGGAAGTGCCGCACTCCCAAGCAGTTTCGCATGGACAAGCCGCCGTTGGAGGGGCGGCTGCTCCCCTGTCCCTGCCAGTGTGAGCAGGAACGCATCGACCGAGAAACAGCGGAGCAGGAGGCCCGCCATCACCGTCAGATTGTGGCAGATTTGAAGCGCCGGGGCTTCACCGATCCGGCTATGCGCGATTGGACATTTGCCAATGACAACGGTAAATGCCCGCAGATGAAACACGCCCATTTCTATGTCGAGCATTGGGACACTATGCTGGTGGAGAATATCGGCTATCTGCTGTGGGGCGGTGTTGGCACAGGCAAAAGCTACTTTGCGGGATGTATTGCAAATGCGCTGATGGAGCGTGAGATTACCGTCCGCATGACGAATTTTGCGGTGATTCTGAACGATTTGACAGCCAGCTTCGAGGGCCGTAATGAGTACATATCCCGGCTTTGCCGCGCCCTGCTGCTTATCATTGACGATTTTGGCATGGAGCGCGGGACGGAATACGGATTGGAGCAGGTCTATAACGTGATTGACAGCCGCTACCGCAGTAAGAAGCCGCTGATCGTCACCACCAACATTCCCCTCCAAGATTTGCAGCACCCCCAGGATACCGCCCATGCCCGTATCTATGACCGCCTGCTGGAAATGTGCGCCCCTATCCGCTTTTCTGGCGAGAATTTCCGAAAAGCTACGGCGCAGGACAAGCTGGCGCGGCTGAAAAATTTGATGGACTGAAAGGAGTTGCCTATGAAAAAAGCCCAACAGGATAAACCCGCCACACCCAAGACCAGGGACAAGCCCCGGTTCATTGTGACCCGCGAATATAGCGGCAGTCAAAGCATGAGGGTCGCTTTTGAGCAGGCCATTGAGTCCCAGGCTTGCGGTCAATTTGAATCCTGGCTTGAAAAGAAGGAGCGCGGTAAAAATGCCTGTTGAAAAACTTGTCATATCGTGGTATCATGACCATATCGTGTCCCTGTTCATTAAGGAGATCACCAATGAACAGGAAGAATAAACTTACCCCCTCTGTCACCGCCCTGTACTGCCGCCTCTCCATCGAGGACGGGCGGGAAAACGAGAGCATGAGCATCAGCAATCAAAAGGTTCTGTTGCGTGACTTTGCTGAGAGAAATGGCCTGCTGGATTATGAGTATTACGTTGATGACGGTTACACAGGCCGCAATTTCAACCGTCCTTCGTTCCAGCGGATGATTGCCGACATTGAGGCTGGCAAGGTCAAGTGCGTTATCACGAAAGACCTCTCCCGTCTGGGCCGGAACTACATTGAAACTGGCAGCTACATCGAAATCTTCTTCCCGCGCCATAATGTCCGCTATATCGCTGTTACCGATGGTGTTGACAGTCTGAACCGGCAGGAGATGGACATTACCCCCTTCAAAAACATCCTAAAGAACACGAGGCATTTGGGAGGGGTAAACTGCTAATTTCTCTCCAATTCGACAAATCAGTGTGCAACAATCAAATATCGCTGCTGTTACAGAATGTTTCCGTCTGGCTGCTGA